>CAZYDF010000054.1:0-5492 GCA_964645855.1 uncultured Occallatibacter sp. | reverse complement strand
CACCCACTTCACCCACCGTCGTTGCTGCACAAGTGGCTGAAAGAACCGTGTTGATGGTGATCGCGCAACCAGTGCTGGTCGCACCGTTCGCGTCCGTCACCTTCACAGAGAACGTGCCAGAAGCTGTGGCCGTGCCGGTGATCGCGCCCGTCGAAACGTTGAGGCTCAAACCGGCAGGCAGCATGCCCACAACCGAGTACGTGTAAGGCGCCGTGCCGCCCGAGACCGTCATCGCGCCCGAGTTGAACGCAACGCCCACTTCACCAACCGTCGTGGCCGCGCAAGTCGCAGAAAGAACCGAGTTGATGGTGATCGCGCAAGCCGTGCTGGTGGCCCCGTTCGCGTCCTTTACCTGCACAGAGAACGTGCCAGAAGAAGTCGCCGTGCCCGTGATCGCGCCCGTCGTCGGGCTCAGCGAGAGACCCGCAGGAAGCGTGCCCACGATGGAGTACGTGTAAGGCGCCGTGCCGCCCGAGACCGTCATCGGACCCGAGTTGAACGCCACGCCAACTTCACCCACCGTCGTGGCCGCGCAGGTGGCAGAGAGAGGTGCGCTGATGGTGAGGATGCAGGAAGTGCTGGTCGCGCCCTTCGCGTCCGTCACCTTCACGCTGAAGCTGCCGCTGGCTGTCGGTGTGCCGGTGATTTCGCCGGTCGCCGCGTTCAGCGTGAGACCAGCAGGAAGCGTGCCCACGATGGAGTACGCATAAGGTGCCATACCGCCGGTCACGGTCATCGGGCCGGAGTCAAAGGTCAGGCCCACCTGGCCTGTGGTCGTGGCTGCGCAGGCAATCGAGAGTGCCGCGTTGATGGTAATGCCGCAAGCGGTGCCTGTGGCGCTCTTCGCGTCTGTAACCTGGACGCTGAATGCGCCAGCGGCCGTCGCCGTGCCCGTGATGGCGCCCGTTGAAGCGTTCAGCGAGAGCCCTGCAGGCAGCGTGCCCACGATGGAGTACGTGTAAGGAGCCGTGCCACCGGAGACGGTCATCGCGCCCGAATCAAAGGCCACGCCCACTTCACCAACCGTCGTGGCCGCGCAGGTCACGGAGAGAGGCAACGAAACGCCTCCGCAGTTGCCAGGGAGCGGCAGGGTGCCCGTGAACACGTCGTAATGCACTTCGCCAGTGGAGCCGATGCTGGCAGCAAGGAACATGCCGCCCATCTGGCTGTTGCCGCTCAGGTATGCATAGGGCGCCAGCAGCGTGCCGAAGAACGATCCGTTGATGTTGACCGAGGTTGCGTTGGCAAAGTTGAACAGGATGTGGCCCGCGTTGGCATCGGTGGCTGTCTGGCCTTGGAAGTAGATGCCGCTTTGCAGGGTGTCGTTTACGCCTCCAACGTTGATGATCACCGTGGAGCCGGTCGGAACTTCGATATCCAGATTCTTGTTGCTGTTCTGGAACTGATCCTGCGTGAGGTTGAACACGTTGGCCGTGGTGCTGGTTCCATACATCACCAGCCACGAGGGGTTGTAGTGCTGTGTATTCGAGTAGTAGACCGGGTTGGATGGGCATCCGCCCTGGGCCACAATCGATCCGTAATTGTCGACGGAGCAGACCACTCCGTTCACCGCAAGGCCGGCAAGCTGTCCACTCAAGGTGTCCATCTGTGCGGCAAGCGTGGTGAAGTCAATGGGGGAAGTTCCGCCGGTCACCAGCGTCGATCCCGTGTAGAGGCTACCGGAGTAGTTCTCGTTCGCAAAGTTGAAGCCGGCGCTGGTTGGCGTGGACGAATAGACGCTGCCGCCCGCGTTCACGTTGAAGGAGTCGCCGGTTGGAATTCCACCTGCGGCCACAATCGCGAAAGGTCCGCCATTCTGCGAGGCGAGCGAGAGATATGGATCGGCAGTGCGCAAATCGGTGCCGACGGTTGTAGCCTGAGTCACCTGGCCCGCGGCTGCAATTCGGCCGGTAATGTCGGCCTGATCGCTGATGTCACCCGTCAGGGCCACCAGGTTATAAGCGCTGGCAACACCAAACGCGCAGTTGCAGTTCTCACCCAATTGAGCCGCGATAGTGATGGCGCAGGCCGCAGCGGTTGCACCGCTGGCATCCGTCACCAACACGCTGAAGGTTCCGCTTGCTGTTGGTGTGCCGGTAACTGCGCCCGTCAAAGGATTCAGCGTTAAGCCAGCAGGCAGCGTGCCCACGATGGAGTAGAGATAAGGAACCGCGCCGCCCGAAACCGTTAGCGCGCCGGAGTTGAACGCCATGCCGACCGTGCCCGTAGACACTGCCGCGCAGCTGACCGAAAGCGGGGCCGTGCTGATGCTGATTGAGCAGGTGGTTGTGCCAACCGCGCTCATGGAATCGGTAACCTGGAGCGAGAAGGCGCCGCGCGCGGTCGGCGTGCCGGTAACCGCGCCTGTTGAGCTATTCAGCGTCAAACCAGCAGGCAACGCACCCACAACAGAGTACGCATACGGGGCCGTGCCTCCTGAAACCGTCAGCGCGCCGGAGCTGAACGCGACACCCACGGTGCCTGCCGTCGTTGCCGGGCAGGTAACCGAGAGAGCCGCGTTGATGGTGATCGGGCAGGTGCTGGTGGCCACGTTGCCCTGGCTGTCGGTGGCCTTGAGGGTGAACGTGCCTGCCGCCGTGGGCGTGCCGGTAAGGACGCCCGTTGTGGCGCTCAGCGTGAGTCCCGCAGGCAGTGTCCCCGTAGCCACGGCATAGGTGTACGGTCCAACGCCACCGGAAGCGGTCATCTGGGCACTGAACGGCGCCCCAACCTCACCCATGGTCGTCGCCGCACAAGCCAGCGTGACCACACCCTTGATGTTCAGGGGGTCTGTACCATTCACCGAGGCCGACAAGCCTCCGCCTGAGACCGTCGAGGTCAGCGATCCACCGGTTCCAAGAGGAGCATTTGCTGCTACCTCCACAGGAACGTCAATGGTGTCGCTTGCGCTGGCAGCCAGGGTTGTCGTGCGGGTGCAGGTGAAGGTGCTGCCACCGGAAGCCGCCGTGCAGCTCCAGCTCCCCGACGTAAACGAAGAGGTATTTAGCGTGACGCCGGTTGGCAGCGTAGCGGTCACCGTCAAATCGGAGCCCAGAGCAATGCTGCTGCTGGTGTTTGTGACAAGAATGGCGATTGAATCCGCGCCATCGCCCTGCATGAACACCGTCGGCGTATTTTGGTAGCTCTGTGATGCCGTTGCCGCCGTCACGGGCACAATGGCCTGCGTCAGGTCAAACAGCGAGTACTCCAGCAGATGCTCCTGGGGAGTCATGGCGCTGGAATTGCACTCGGCCGGGAAGGTTTGGCCACCCAGGCCGCTAGCGTTGTACACATGATAGTCGTTGAACAGAACACGGCCGCATTGCTGGCTACCTTGAGCGCCAACCGGCGTGTTGAAGGTCACCTGCATGTCCGGGTTCACGATCTCGTTCGACGTCTTGTTCTGATTCAGCGTCAGCCACGATTGCGTCGGGTTGACGATGCCGATCTGGTCCAAGCGGAGCGTATTGATCTGAACCTGACCAAGCGTTGTACTGGCACCGATCGACTGCATCCAATTGGCCAGGGTAGATCCACTCGCGAACCCTGTGTTGATCGTAGCTGTCCCTGGGTCCGGAGTCGGACTCGCCTGGTTAATCTCCCATTTCAAGGCTGTTTCCGGTCCCTGCGAGGCGTCCCAAGGGGCCGCATTCGTGGCGTTATTCAGCCACACATAGCTGTAGTGGGTGGTGAACAGGCGGCCACCCGCATTGGTCCAGGCCGTCATCAGGGCAACGTCCGTCGCGGGCTGCACGTACTGGGCGCCCTGGCAGGCGAGCATCACCATGTCGTACTTGTCCAGATTGGTGCCGGTCGGGCCGCCAGAGGTATTCGATGAAAAGAGCTGGGCTTCCTTCGGTGTGCTGCTGTCTAACCCTGCTCCGGGCGCGCCGCTGCCGCTGCCCACGCCCGTGCCCAGATAAATATTGATGCGGCCATTGAAGCCGCTGCTGGTCGGGTTGGTAAACTCGCTGTCGGCCAAGCCCGTCTTGCGCAGTACGCACTCCAGGGCATCCACATCACCGGTCACCATGGCAATTTGAGGAATGTCGCCCGCATACTGGTTTGAAGCCAGAGTCGTGAGGGTGCTCGGGACCGCGGTGTTCGCGCAGCTGGCGACGGTGGAGATAACGCGCTGAATACGCCACTTTCCCGACTGAATGACAATCGGAATGTTGGTACCGGCAGGAACGTTCTTGAGCGTAAATGTGCCGTCGTAGCTGGAATAGGTGTAAGTGACGGGGTTTCCCTGGGCCTGGTTGGCAACCGTAACGCACTGAACGCCACCCGCCAGTGGGCCGGGGTTGGTGCTGGGCACATAGATCAACGCGTTGGGCAGCGGGTCCGTGCCATTCGGCACGTAGACCGTTCCGGTCACCGTGGTTGTGGGGGAGCCTCCGCAAGACGCTGCCGGATTGCCATAGGTCGCAACCGGCCCGCCAAAGGTTGTTGCCGACTGATCTGTGCTGCTCCAGGAGGACCACTGGAAGCCGATGTTGGAGTTCAGGGCCACGCCGTAGAAGGTCATGGTAACCACTGCGGGCCAGGGGCTGGTGGTGCTTTGGGCAGGATAGGTCGCGCCACCGATTCCATCGCCTGCGTTGCCAAACACACCCGCCGGTCCTGAGATGGTGCACCCCGTGCTGCCGTTCGTGCCCTGGCAGGTGATCGGGGCGTTGGCCCCCATGGTGCCTGAAACCACAAAGCTCACAGTCGTGCTGCCAGTGTCGTTATAGACCTCCAGCGTCGGCGACTGATTGAGGGGATTGATGTACCCTTCGGTGCCAGCTTCCAGGGCAGCCAGGCTGAAGGCGGCATAATTAGTGCTCGCTGTGCCGCTCCAGCACAGGCTGTTCACGCTAAGGTTGGAGAATTGATTCAGGAGGCTTCCCGCGCACTGCTGACTTGGGCTTTGTACACTGACGGTCTTGATGATATTGCTCCCAGCGGACGGAGCAGCGACGACCGCAAACGCAGACGGGGCAACCAGGCCAGCCAGCACATAAATTGCCATCAGCACGATTGAAGATAGAGAACCAATCTTCTTTTTCACAAAGACTCCTTGCGCGCAAGCAATCCATTTCTCGCGCATCGAACGTGGGGATTCAGGCAATACCGAACCGCAAGCATTGCCACCGCCGGACACAAAACCGCGGCGGCACAGCTATTTACCGAGACAAAAACCAAGTTGGCCAAAGACGTGGACAGAGAGCGAACTGGCTGCAGACGGTTGAATGTGAATCAGAGCCATCTGCATGGGTTCATCTCCGCTTTCAATCGGCCCTTCGCACAATCGCCCCGTTCCAACCGGTTTGATAGCCACTAGAGGCCGGAACCGCAGGTCATTCCTCGGAAAGAAAAGTGGCAAAAATATCGGTAAATTGAGACCCTATGAAGTGAACCCGACGGTTGTACGGTTCTAATAATCGACTCGCCCGGAGACGGTCACAATTGCACCTTAGGCGCAGATCCTCAATGAACCGTGCACATTA
>CAZYDF010000053.1:0-28462 GCA_964645855.1 uncultured Occallatibacter sp. | reverse complement strand
GCGCAAGATCTACGACAAGCTGGGCGTCAGCGACCGGCTTGAACTGGCCCTCTACTGCCTGCACAACAAGCTCATCCGGTCCGATGTGGACGAGAACGATCTGGCCCAGAAGGTGGTCTAGACTTCACATCTTTCTTTCTCGTTAATAAAGCAAAGCCCGCGATGGAATGCGGGCTTTCTTGTTTCTATGGCTCCAAAGCCAGTGGGCAGCCTTCCGCCGGCACAATGTCCTTGGCCGGCCCTCTGGCAGCCTCCAACAGTCGAATCAGCTCTCTCAACTGCTGCTGGCTCACGTGGCCCAGCAGTTCGACCGGTACCCGCTGGATGACGGGGTCCATGCGCGCCAGCAGTTCCAGCCCCGCGGCGGTAATCTGCGTCCACACCACGCGCCGGTCGTCCCGGTCGCGGCTCTGTTCCACCAGTTCCAACACCTTCAAACGGCCCAGCAGCCGGGTAATGTCCGGCTCAGCCGTAATCATGCGTGCGCCTAGGTCGGAGCAGGTCAATCCGTCGGGATGCGCGCCACGCAAGATCCGCAGCACGTTGTACTGGGTTGAGGTGAGGCCCCAGTCGCGCGTCTTGCGATGAAAGGCCCGCTGCAGACAATCGGCCGACCGCAGAAGGTTCAGGAAAGCCTCCTCCTCCACACTGAAGAAGGCAGGCTCCTGCACGATTTCCAGCTTCAATTGAGCCATCCGGCACTCCTGAGTTCAGTTTAGATGAGCGAGTCAGCAAGTCAGCAAGTTGGCAGGTCAGCGAGCTGGCGATCAGCAGCAAGCCCTGCCCTGTTGCAGCGCAGCTAGCAAGAACGAGCAGAGGCGGGGCCGCAGTCCCGCCTCTGCTGCATGCAATGCTTACTGCTTGGCTACGTCGAGCTCGATGCTCAGGGTAACCTCATCGCCCACAGCGCCGGAGGGGAACTTGGCACCAATGCCGAAGGCCGTGCGGCTGATGGTGGTGGTGCCCTTGAAACCCGCATGCAGTTTCTTGTCCATGCCTTCTACAGGGCCCACCGGGCCAGAGACGGTCAAGGTCACCGGCTTGGTGACGCCGTGCAGGGTCAAGGTGCCGCTCACCAATAGGTTCGCGCCGCTCTTCACCACGCTGCTGCTCACAAAGGTGGCCGTTGGATAGGTCGCGGTGTCAAAAAAATCGGGCGTCTTCAGGTGCTTGTCGCGAGCTTCTTCGCCGGTATCCACGGTGGAGACGTCGATGGTGGCCTTCACGCTGGACTTGCTCACGTCCGTGCCGTCGTACACCACCGTGGCCTGAATCTTGCCAAAGCGGCCGTGGACGTTGGAGATGGTCAGGTGCGAGACGCTGAAGTCGACCTCGGAGTGCATGGGATCTGCAACCCAGGTGGAACTCTGGGCCAAGGCAAAGGGGGCGGCCAACACAACCAGGCTGGCGAGAGTGGCAATACGCTTCATAAAAATTCTCCTTCGGGGTGTAGGGCCACGGGTGGCCTTTGCGAGTTCGGTGGGGAAGAGCCGAAGCTCTCACCGTAGTACTGTGCGACGAAGCCGGAATCTCGATCCACCAGCTCCAGAATGCTTATGTCTATAGGATGCATCCTTAAATTATTCGTTGCAACAATTATTTTCCGCCGCGCTGCTCTCTAAAGTCCTTTAACTTCAAGATGCACAAACCTACTTTAACCAATTGATTCCGGAATAGTTACCATACACTGCAACCCATTCCACTGCAAACTGCCACCTTCATCGCGGTGAGTAGGATTGCTTGATTTTCTCCACGCCGAGGACAACCGGCGCTGTGCAACATCCACACCGAAAGCGCGGTGGACAGGCTCCGGAAACCTGCGGCCGGTTCGGCTGGGTCCTGCTGATCCGGCCCACTCGAAACTTCCCCAATTGGCGACCATTCGCTCAGAACGCAATGCGACACCATTCTGGATCACTGAAACGCCCCGAAAACACTGAGATAATCCACGTCGTTGGGGTATCGAACAGTGAAACAAAGACCTTGTTGGGCGGCAGTAGTATTGGTAATTCTCTGCGCGCGCCTCTTTGCCCAAGCGGTCGATGAGGGATTCGGCTCTCACATCATCTGGAAGCAGGAGATTAAAGGGGTAAGTGCGTCGGGTCTCGATCAGGCAACGACCGACCTGGCCGGAGATTTATGGCTTGTGTCGAATCCGTTCGATGCGGAGCCTCGCTTGGTGCATATCGACTTGAACGGGAGGGTTGTCACGAACGATAAGCTTCCCGATTCAATCCATCCACTCTTCCCGGAGAGAAGCTCTTTCGCGTTGGCGACATCGACTGAAGGGAGTATTGGGATTCTTGCCGGCTATTCACATGACCTCGGCAGGGCCATCTACAACGATGGAGCGGACTTTGTTCTGCTCGATAAAGATAAGTTCGGGACTTCTGTGAGAGTTGCGAGAGGCGGTCCTCAATACCAGAGATTTTTGGCGCTGTCCGATAATCATTTTCTTGCATTGGGCGATCAGGACCCGATGGTTCTAGTCAGGCTTGATGCGGCGGGCAAGATCGACTGGCGAAGGCGCTTTCCATCGAGTTGGGACTTACCGTCAGGAGCGAGTTTGGGGCATGGAGCCGCTTGCGTCTTGAGCAGCGGATACGGAGTGCCTTGGATGCATTTGATGCGAGTCGACGATGCTGGTCATGTGCTTTCTCAGATCAAGTTTCAAGGCTGGAACGGGGTCGTTTCGTCTGATCCGTCTGACACTTGCGTTGCGTTCTACTCGACAGGCAGCCCGAAGCAGAATCGCATCCGCTTCCACCTTGTCTCATTTGATTCATCGCTGAAGCATAACTGGTCAGTAGAAATGCGGGTAGATATCCCATGGGGCGGTTCTTTTTATCTTGCGACGCTCAAGGACGGTTGGGTGGTTATGACGGATTCCGACGCCAAATTGGGAAGGGTCTTGATAGCGAAGTATGACCGGTCAGGTGCCCTTGTCTGGTACCTGCCGGATGTGGACATCCCTCATCCGAGCTTTCTCGCCGGAGCCGAGGAGAGTTTCTATCTCGTCTACCAAAGCAGTGAAGACTGTCATTCATCGGTAGTCCTCAAAGCACGATGATTCCGACATTGACCGTCGGGTGAGATTCGCGTCGTTCTGAGTGAATGACAACCTATGCGGAACTTTGCCAGATTCTCGCCGAAGAGATGGCGTGGGAGCTCGATCCTAGCCTGAGTGGCAGCAAAGCCGTGTACCGAAGCGCTGTATCCAGCCACAGGCATTCCCACCAATGGAAGATGAACCTTCAGGTGCCCCACCCACCCTCGGGCTTGCGCCCCAATGGGACGCAGTGCAAATAGCCCAGGGCCAGCCGCAGGCGCAGCCCTGGGTTGGTGCGCCCCAAAATAGAGATCGCGCCCTGTAGGGGCGCGGGGAAAAGCCAATCACCAGAACCTCGGTCGCGTAGCGACCAGACAAGCGCAGGACCTTCAGCGCGGCGTGGTGCTGAAGGGGTCTACGTGAAGAAAGTGCATGAGGGAGTTGTTGTCAAACGGGATCGGCGTAAAGCTCAGCACCAACAGGATCAACCCCACCAGCCCCAGAAGTTTACGGCCCCTGCTCAGCTCCGTCTCCAACGGCACCCTGGGATGGCGCATGGCCGGAATCATCAGGAAGATGCCCCACAGTATCCAGCCCACCCAAAATACGGCTCCGGCAAGGAACAGGACAAAGGGCAGAATGTTGGTCAACCAACGATGCACTTTAGGCGAGATGGCGTAGAGCACATGACCGCCATCCAGCTGCCCGCCCGGAATCAGGTTGAGCGAGGTGATGAAGAGGCCAATCCAGCCAGCCACCAGGATCGGGTGTGGAGCAATGTTGTCGAAGGCTGGCACACTTGGGTCCCACTGCGTCATCAGCCAGTGCAGAATACGGATGGTAAGCGGCTCGCCCCCAAAGCGCACCAGTGCATCGGGAGCGTTGGCGGCGGGAACCGTGCTCAGGCTAAAGCCCACGGCAATGGCGATCACGGAGGCCACAAAACCGGCCAGCGGCCCGTAGATGCCCACATCCATCAACGCATTACGGCTGGGGATTCTGGACTTGATGCGGATCACGGCGCCGGCCGTGCCGCTCAGGGTTGGCGCGGGAAGCACCATGGGCAACGTGGCCTTGATGTCATGTGCCTGGCAGGCAAAATAGTGGCCGAACTCATGGGTCAGCAGGATGCCCAACAGAGATGCGGAAAAGGCCCAGCCCAGCATCCAGGCCTCAGGATGCTCCAGAAGCCAGGGCCAAGGCCACAGGTCGCTGTCGCGGACCACGGGGGCCATGCCATCCAGGAAGTTCTGCATGAAGCGCGCGCCATCTGCCGTAGTGGTGACCACGCTAACCACGAGAAGGGCCGCAGGCACGCCAAACTCCCGGAATGATCTGCGCACTGAAGTCCTCGTCGTCCCTGTTGCCCATGCCTAGGCGTGGTGCGGGCTCCGGCGTGCAACCGGAGCCACACTTTCCACGGAGCCGCTCAACTGTCTGACGCCTTGCTTACGCCTTGGGGGCGGGGGCGTTGTCCAACGAGTGGAGTTCCTTGCCGGGCTTGAAGCGAACCGCCTTGCCCGGAGCAATGCTGACCTCAGTCCCGGTGCGGGGATTGCGGCCAATTCCCGTTTTGCGGGCGCGGACGCTGAACACGCCGAAACCGCGCAGCTCAATCCGTTCGCCCGCGGTGAGGGCCTGCTTCAGGCCTTCAAAAACCGTATCCACAGCGGCTTCCACCTTGGTCCGAGGAAGTCCAGTGCGCTCAATCACGTGATGCACGATGTCCTGTTTAATCATGGGAGACCTCCCTGCCCTGATGGCTTTCGACTCTTCGTAAAGAGTCTACATCCGTGATATTACAGCCTTTCCCTCATTTAGGGAACAGCCAATTCTGCCTCCTTTGCGGTTCTTCTCCGGGTTGACCCGCCAACACACGCCAAAATCGAAGTCGAAACCGCGCAGATGAGCAGACTTAAATTTTTTCTCGTTGCCAATCTGCAGGGGCTTGGGTAATCTGTGCTTACCTATTTTTTGATCAAAGTTTCTGCTCTGAACATAGTTTCTGCTTTACCGGTGGAGATCCTCACCCCGCGGAGAGTGGCATGTTTCCCAATAGCGACGTTTGGCCAGGGTCTTGTACCCTGCAGTGCCGGTCTACCTGGCGGTTCGTCCAGGAACGGATGGGCCACGGCGCCGCTTTCTGGAGATCCCACTCAAGCACCGGGCGGCTCTCCCGCTGGACAAGTTCCAAGATTTATTTACCGTCAGCACCCTGTTTTTTGATGGCTCCCGCGGAAGATTGCGTATTTCGTGGTCCATCCAGGCCCTTCGCGTTTCATATTTTTAGTTACCCCCTGCCGCCACAGGTTTGTTCGAGTTCCCCTGCACTGCTGGCACCACACGGTCCTTCGGCATCGGCTTTTCGATCAAAGCTCACAGCGGCTCCCCGTCACACTCACACCGCATGAACCGGAGAACCAGAGCATGGAGCCCTGAGATCTCCGCCAACACACCCTTGCCAGCCAGCGCCGAATCAATAGCGGTTCCGCGCCACCTTCTGGTTATTTACTCCGGCCAATCCGTTAGGTAACGGCTGTCGGCTGCAACGGTGCATCCCACAATGAGCACGGGAGAACCCCCTGCAAACACGCGCGTCCCTGCATTTCGAGGGGGAGGCTCAGCCGTACAATCAGGCCCAAAGCCTGAACAGGGCGGAGCTTCCGCCAGCAGGCCCACGACCGGCGTGGCTCATCTAGGTTTTGGGAGGAAAGATGGTAGTCGAGCACTCGCTGCATCCCATTGAAGTTGGCCTGGTAGCTGACGAGCCCATGCGACTGGAAGGATTGATCAGTGTGTTTGAGGCTCCGCCGCTGGAGAACCGCTCCATCCTGGTTCCCATCACCGGAGCACTGCATACGCTGCTCTTGCGCACCAGCCTGCGTTATCTGGTCCTGGATCTGGATTCAATGCCGGTCTTCCTGCAAACCCTGGAGGTTATCCGCCGCGAGCGGCCGGAGGTACGGCTCATCGTGATCGGGCCTCCCAACGATGAAGCGCTGATCATGGACTCCGTGATTGCCGGCGCGCGCGCCTACGTTGACATCAATGCCACCATGGAGACTGTCCGAATGGCCATTGAGGCGGTGATCGCAGGCTCCATCTGGGCTCCCCGACATCTGCTCTCCCGGCTCATCGACCGGCTCCTTCGCAGTCGGGACGGTAATTTCCTTGCCGCCATTCCACCCTTGACCGAGCGCGAACGACAGGTTCTGGAGCTGATCCTGCTGGCACGCTCCAATCGTGAAATCGCCTCCCAACTCGGTATTGAAGAACGCACCGTGAAGGCCTACGTGGGCCGACTGATGCGCAAAGCGGGCGCCAACAACCGGGTCAAGCTCTCCATGTCCGCTTTGGGATACTCCGTGAAGCAGAGGGCCGCGGAGTTGGAGGCCGAACAAGAGGCTGGACGGGCAGGTTTGGGACTTTAAGGAGTACTTCGACACATATTACTAATAGGCATTGGCCTTAAGTACTCTTGTGCGTATTCTCGGTTTTCCACATTCTTGTTAACAGAAACAACGCAGATCTGGGGAAAGGAGTTCCCAGGCAGCATGGCTTCATGAAGCCTGGGAACTCCTCTTTTTTTCCTCTTGCGCCTTCTGGCACACGAAGACGCGCTCTGCGGTGTTTTAACTTCCTCAGCCCTCCCCCGAAACGAAGAACGTATCTGAATATTGAGAACGCGGACTGCGTTCTCAATATTCAGATACGTCTATCCCTCCTGATTCAATTCGATAGGGAAGGAACCGCCGGCAATTGATTGATCAGATACCCCTGGACAGAACATGGTGGAAAGCCTTGAACAGTGCATTGCCTGGCGGCGTGCGTGCTGTAGGCTGTTCGGGTGGGAGGTTCGCTCCTCCCTTATCGCCTCCGAACTCGTCCGAGATTGAGCGCCGGAGGCCGGAACGAATTCTGAGCTTCCCAACCATTCCGCCCCAGAGGCGGAAGTGAACAATAGAGAGGATCAAGCGAATGAAGAAAGCCATTTTGTCCATTTGCCTTTGCTTCGTTCTGCCGGCAAGCGCATTCGCGGGCGCCACGCGTGAAAGCCTGCAGGATCGACTCGACGCAGCCAAAGTTGTTCTGGACCAGATCATGGGCGCCAACGACCGCGGCGTCCCGATGAACATTCTGCAGCAGGCCACTTGTGTTGCCGTTGTGCCAGGCATGATCAAGGGCGCTTTTGTCTTTGGTGGACAGTATGGGCAGGGGGTCGTCACCTGTCGCACCGGCCACGGCTGGAGCGCACCGGTCTTTATCCGCATGGCGGGCGGCTCCTTCGGCTTCCAGATCGGCGGCCAATCCACGGACCTGGTTCTGATTGCCGTCAATGATCGCGGCTTCCAGGATCTGCTCAAGAACAAGTTCAAGATTGGGGGCGACGCCTCCGCCGCGGCCGGCCCGGTGGGCCGTGACGGTCAGGCCGCTACCGACTGGAAGATGAACGCCGAGTTGCTCACCTACTCGCGCGCCAAAGGCCTGTTTGCCGGCATCGATCTGGACGGCACCAGCGTCTCGCAGAACCGCGAAGACACGGAACTGTTCTACGGCACACCGAGCAGCTTTGAGACCGTGCTGCGGGGCGACGTTCCGGTTCCCGACCCTGCCGTTCCCTTCGTCAAGGCAGTAGCTCATTACTTTGTGACCGCCAAGAACCGCAGGTAAACGGCAACCCGCTTCACAACCAACTGGGCAATCCGCTGAGGGCATTCCAGTTTCTTTTGATAAGAAACTGGAATGCAAGTTAAACGACAAGAAGAAGAGGATGCCAAGCGACGTTCCTCCCCCGCCCTTGTCTGATCACCGCGCTACCGAATTGCTGGCGATCTGCATTTCGTCGCGCCCCCCAGGGCGCGATGTCTATTTCGGGCTCTCAAACCCAGGGCTGCGCGCGGCTTGCCCTGGGCTACTCGCACCGCGCCCCCGACGGGGCGCAAACCCGAAGGCGAGATTGCGGAGTTCCTTCCTCGTGAATCAGCCTCGCTGGCTGGCCCACATTTGCCTGCATTCCAGACTACGCCGGAGCTCGCTGCGCTCACTCGTTCAGCGGCAGCGCTGCCGGAATCTCGATCTGCACCGATGTTCCCCGCCCTGGACTGCTCACCACCCGGAACTGGGCATGCGCCCCGTAGAGCACCTCCAGCCGCTCGCGCACGTTCTTGATGCCGATGCCCGCACCCTTGGGGCGCAAGGTGGAGTTCGGCCGGTAGTCGATCCCTACGCCGTCGTCCGCCACCTCAATCTGGATCCAGTCGCCATCCCGCTGGCTGCGCAGGGTAATCGTGCCCCCGCCGATGCGTGGCTCAAGCCCATGCTTGATGCTGTTCTCAATCAGCGGCTGCAGCAGGATGCTGGGCACCATGGCATCCAGCGTGGCCGGATCGATCTGCTTGAGGACGCGCAGCTTCTGCGTGCCAAAGCGCACCACCTCAATGTCCAGATAGTCGTCGGTAAAGCGCAGCTCTTCACGCAGCGAAACGTAGGTGTCATGGTCGCGCAACAGCGCGCGCAGAATGTTGGCCAGCTTGACGGTCATCTCGCGCGCCATCTCCGGGCGGTTGCGCACCAAAGAGGCAATGGAGTTGAGTGTATTGAACAGGAAGTGGGGATTGATCTGCCGTTGCAGCGCATCCAGCCGCGCCTCCAGCAGCAACCGTGTCTGCTCCTTGAGCTTCAACTCCATGCGCAGGGCGTTCCACACCTTCAGCGCAATGCCCACCACCATGGGCGCGCAAAGCCAGACCAGAATCTGCAACCAGGGAGTGCCGGTGCGCAGCGCAAACAGTCTGCCAGGATAGATCCGCGCCAGTTGCTCACGAACCATCTCCAGGGCCACAATCAGGAACAGCATCAGGATCTGGCGATCCATCCGCGGCTTGTGCAGATTGCGGCGAATCCAGCGGTAGACGCTCAGGTCGATCAGGGGCGTGAACTCCCAGATCTCCTCCCGCTCAATGAACTTGCCAAAGAAGCCAGCGGCCAGGCCCAGCGCCATGTTGAAGGGCAGGGCTGCATACTCGTGGTGGACCAGCGCCGGAATGGAGAAGACCGCGCCGCCCAGCGCAGCCCACCCTGGACCTACCAACAGCCCCATCAGAATGATGGTTTCAAAGGAAAGGTCGGCGGCCAGAAAGTTGGAGACGGTGGTACGGACCCAGACACCCAAGGTGAGCGGAACCAGCATAAATGCCAGCAAAACTGCGGTCTGGCGACGACGGCGGTGCTCCGCGAACAGCAGCCGCTGGAAGTTGCTGGAGCGCGCCAGGGCGCTGGCCGTTGCAGCCGCTACACCCAGCTTGACCAGCAGCGTAATCAGGATCAGTTTCTCGTCCACCACGCATTCACTGTATCGTGTGACGCAGGTTCGCATCCAATAAAGAACGAAAAGCAGATGCCTCTTGCAGAATTGCCTTCAATTTGAGACATGCGTCAGGGCACGACTTCTGTCGTGCCGCAAATGGCCCATTCAGATTCCGGCTTTAGCCGCTGCGGAATTGCAAAGAGCTGGAAATGCAAAGAAACAGGGGCTAAAGCCCAAAATCCTTCTTTGATCTTTCGGCACGACAGAAGTCGTGCCCTGACGCTTCTTGCCAGCACAATGGAATTTTGCAAGGGGCTCCACCGTCTCACCAACTGTGTCGGGTGAACAGGCACACCGAAAAGGGGCCAAGTAGAATAGAGCCATGGCATTTGCGAGCGTAACGAAAGTAGCCGATGCGGATTTCCCCACCCGCTGGGGCGCCTTCCGCATTCTGGGTTTTGAGGGAACAACGGCCGCTGAGGGCAGCAAGGCTGCCGAGGTGGAGGGCCTGGTGGCTCTGGTGATGGGCGACGTGCATTCCGCGCCGCCCCTGGTGCGTATCCACTCCCAATGCCTGACCGGCGACGTCTTTGGCTCGCTGCGCTGCGACTGCCGTCTGCAACTGGAGCTGGCGCTGAACCAGATTGGCAAGAACGGCGCGGGTATCCTGCTCTACGAGCAGAAGGAAGGCCGTGGCATTGGCCTGATGGCCAAGCTGCAAGCCTACGAGCTGCAAGACCAGGGCCTGGACACCGTGGAAGCCAACGTCAAGCTGGGCTTTGCGCCGGATTGCCGCGAATACGAGCTGCCCGCCGCGGTGCTGAACGCGATGGGCATCAGGGCCGTTCGCCTGATGACCAACAATCCGGAAAAGGTGGCGGCGCTGGAGTCGGCTGCGATCAGGGTTGTGGAGCGCGTGTCGGCTGAGGTTGAGCCGCTGGACACCTTCGCGGAGTACGTCCGCGTAAAGCAGGAGAAGATGGGACACATTATCGACCTCAGGGACTAGGGACTATGTGGCTTGGTGGCTAGGTGATGAAAGGGGCGCTGGAGTTCCACACAGCCATCGCTCTTTTGATCCAAAAGAATGAAATGCACGTTCGACAGAATGACGGATGTGACAAACGGTGTTCCGGGCCGCCCTCTTCTGGTCCCAACGCGCCAAACTGCCGACGATCTGCTTTTCACCGCGCCCCTACAGGGCGCAACGTCAAACTTGAGCGCGCCAACCCAGGGCTGCGCGCGGCTTGCTGGGCTATTCGCACTGCGCCCCTTTGGGGCGCAAATCCCAGAGCCGTACATCGAGGGTTTCAACCCCGTGGTTCAGCTTCACAGGTGGACGACTGATACGGGCCGTCTAACTGGCTGCCAGCGCCTTGAGCACCTTGGCGGTGGTTACCACCTGGCCCACGTGGCGCTGGGTGTGGTCGGCCACGTGGATCAACGCGCCGCCAACCGAGGTGGGCAACTGCTTGCGGCCCACAGCGCGCGGGGTGTCAAAGTCGGCGCTGGCCAACGCGCGGATGCGGGACTCGGCGCTGGAGAAAGCTGCGCGGATCTCGTCCAGCAGCTGTGCGCGGGTTGCGGCTTCCCCGCCCTTCTCCGCCTTCAGGGCAGCCAACTGCACATCCGAAAGCTGCTCTCCCTCGGCGTAGGTCAGGATGCGGTCGGTGGAGCGGGCAATGTGGCGCAGATGGAAGGCGATCGACGGCAGTCCGTAGGGCTGGGCGTTGAGTTGCTCATCGGTGAGCCCCGCAATCCACTTTTCAATGTCGTGCTTCGCCAGATCCAGCGCGTGCAGAACGGCACGGCCTGCGGCAGGAGTTTCGGTTCGCGAGCCGCTAAGCCACGGCTCCACATACGGTGCCGGGGTATGCGGTGCCGGGGTCGGAGCGGGATTTGCGTCAGGGGAAGCAGTCATCGGTCTCCTCAAATTCTTGGTGCTGAGGAATGGATGACCGGGTGCGCGGGAGATTCAGGGATGCTCGCCGACAGAGGATGCCCTCCCCGTAGGCTCGGCGCAAGTTCTATTGGCTAGGCCCCCTGGAGAGTGTGGAGGCATCCCACCCTTTTCGCGATAAAGCCCGCGAAAAGGACGGGGCACGGTGCCTCCAGATCGGGCACGGTGCTTCTGCTGGAGGGCCGGATCAAGATGGCGGCGAAAACGGGGAGTCCGGAAAGCCCCGCGCAGGAGTGCTACCAGGCATGGACAGCCATGATCTGGGGTGAGCCGGTTTTGCCATCGACGACCTGGGCCCGCAGCACCACCTCGATATTGCGGTCACCGAAGTCGCTGCCCAGCCGGTCGCGGAGCCCCTGCAGGTAGCTGGGATCGACGGCGAACCGGGTTGCAGCCTCAGTTCCGTTGCGGCCGAGACCGGCCAGCACAATCACCCAGTTCTCGGTGGTCTTGTCCCAGAAGCGGGCCAGAATCGCATAGTCGTCCGTATTCTCGTAGGGCCGGGTGGCATCGCGATGCCATGCGACCTTGGCATCCTGGTGATCGAGGATCGACTGGGGGTGCGGCACAACCAGATCCGTAGACGTGTAGGCATGCAACTCGGGAGAAAAGTAGAACCTGAGAGGCTCGGTCAGCCGCAACGTCCACTGATTATTGTAGGCGTTCAGCAGGATGATGGGATGTTCGTGGAACTCCGGCAAGGGCGTGGTGGCGGCAAAGCGGAACTGCGGCGTGGCCCCCCGGCGTTCGATCAATGTGCTCAACAAGGTTGTCGAGACTTCGGTCTGCAGGGAGAAGTAGGGATAATCGATCTCTTTGCCTGCGGTAATGAATCCCGGCACCGGGGTCTGCTGGAAGGTATTGCCGCCGGCGCAAATAAGAATATCGCCCTTGTTACGAAGAATAGGGTTCCAGAATCTCTCAACCTGACTTTTGGGGGAGAAAGAACGAATGACCAGGAATCCAGCCACCGCCAGCAGACACAACGCCACCGCCACGCCAGGGAGCAACCACTTCTTCTGCCGCCAAACCGGACGAGGAGCGTCTTCCGGCTCCTCGGCTTCAACCGACCGATGGGCATGGTTCTCCGCGTGGAGGCCGTTCTCACCCTGGCTGCCCTTGTGGCTGGGAAAGTGGAACTCGGGGATGTAGCTGCCGGAGTTCAGGCCAATCCGGACGGTGGAAGGCTTCTTCAGCTCCAGGTAGTACTGAGCCAGGCGGCGGCGCACGTCGTTGGCGCGCACGCGAACAATGGCGTCGGTAGCGGTCTCATATTCAATGGGTCGCCCAAAGACACTGGCGCCGATAAAGCGCTCCGAGAGGTTGTCAAAATCCCGCTGGAGCGCGCCATTGACCACGAACTCCAGCAGATCGTGGCAACGCTTGCTGCTGGCAAAGTGCGGACTCTTGAGCACGGCCTCCAGCTCAGCACGGACGGCTGCCTCCTGAATCGGAGTCAGCTGGTCGCTGTGCGGATGTGTGGAAGTCACGCTCATATTTCCCTGGTTTGGTCTGACGAATGATTCTAGCACCACTCGTAACCTGACTCGTAACCTTTTATTAAGGTACTTATTTTCAGTCACTTTACCCCCCGTATCCTGTGGAACTGTTCCGAACGTTGACAGGGCTTATTCGAGGGTCGAGAGTCACAACCGATCCAGAGTCCACGTACAGCGCGAAGGACTCGAAGGACCTCTCAAGCCAGTGAGCGGGGCAAGTTTTCCGGCCAGCCTCAAGGGCTGCGTTGGACCTGGGGGTGGAGGAAGTTCATGAGGACGGATCAGAACAAGCCGTCATCGGGGCTTTTCCACCAACCCGCGACGACCTCACACACTGGCTGAGCCAGACAAGGCCAGGCGTCGGCACAAGTACCGATGCCGCAACTACTTAGGAGACGGTATGCAAACTACAAATCAGACCAAACGAGGCTGGAGTCGCTTTGCGTGTCATGCGCTGGGCCTTCTGCTCGTCATCCTGCTGGCAACAGCACAAGCAGGAGCACAGAAGATCACCGGTAGCATCGCAGGCACGGTGAAGGATTCACAAGGCGCGATGGTGACCACGGCGTCCGTCAAGGCATTGAATACGGAGACGGGCTTCACACGCACCACTCCGGTCAATGGCGACGGATCGTTCCAGATTCAGTATCTTCCGGTTGGCCCCTACACGGTGGCCGTCGAAGCCGCGGGCTTCAAGAAGTTTGTTCAGCAGAACTTGACGGTGGCCGTCGATCAGACGGTGCCGCTGTCCGTAACGCTGACAATTGGCGCACAGACGCAGACGGTTGAAGTGACCGAAGCTCCTCCGCTGGTTGAGACCACCAGTGCGGAGCTGGGCCGCTCGGTTTCTCCGGCTGAGATCATTGGCCTGCCTCTCGTCAACCGCAACGCTTACGCCGAGATCTCGCTGACTGCCGGCGTCATGTCCAACAGCGCCAGCGGCCAGAGCAACCCCAATGGCACACCCAACTTCCAGGTCGGCGTTCCTTCCACGCAGGTGATCATCAACGGCGGCATCGACGGCGGCACACCCATGGTCAGCTACTACCTGGATGGCGGCATCAATATGACGGGCCTCCGCAACTACGGCAACCCGTTGCCGAATCCAGATGCCCTTGAAGAGTTCCGCGTGGAGACCAACAACTTTGCTGCCCAGTACGGCCGCATGTCCGGCGCTGTGGTCACAGCCGTGACCCGCTCCGGAACCAACGCGTGGCATGGCTCCTTGTTTGAGTTCAACCGCAACACCGACTTCAACGCCTACAACTGGAGAGCGGCCACAAAGGCTCCCTATCACCGCAACCAGTTCGGCGGCGCCTTTGGCGGGCCCATCCTGAAGGACAAGGCGTTCTTCTTCTTCAGCTATGCCGGCCTCCGTCAAGTGGTTGGCCAGCAGATCACGGGCGCGGTCGTTCCCACGGCCAACGAACGTCTCGGCGACTTTACCAACGACAGCGCCGTCACGCTCTACATGCCTAGACCAGCCGGCGTGACCGCAGCCGCGTGGGATGTCCCCGCGAATGAGATCAATGGTGCCAACACCGGTCCCGGTTGTACCACCATCACCGCGGCGACGGCAGGCAAGTGCATTCCCACCGCCATGCTGGACAAGGCTACGGCCAATCTCATGACGAAATATATCCCCACCCCCACGGGTGCCTCTGCAACCACTGGCGGCGGAGCCTATAGCGGCTTCTTTACCGGCCCCACCAATCAGGACGAGTATCTGGGCAAATTCGACGAGAACCTCTCGGAGAAGGATCACGTTGCTGCCAGCTACTTCCGCCTGAAGACCACGCAGGCTGCCTATGGCGGCGGCAACATCCCCTATACCACCACCAATTCGTTCGGCACGCAGCAGGTGCTGAACATGAGCGACATCCACACCTTCAACGCCACCACCGCCAACCAGGCCTGGTTCACGTTGACCCGCGTAGTCGGCGGCCGCGTCAATGGCCCGGTGATCGGCCTTGACGACCTCGGTTCCGCTTTCACAACCCAAGGACCCAGGACCCTGCCGCAGCTCTCCATCTCCGGCGGTTTCAATGCCGGTGGCGGACTTGCCGGTCCGGCCAGCGATACCACGTTCATCTCGATCCGCGACATGGTCAGCATGACCAAGGGCAAACACACCCTGGACTTCGGCGGCGAGATTTCGGTTGAAAAGGATCCGATCGCCGGCAACCTCTACAACTTCGGCATCTTCAACTACTCCTCTTCCGCCCCCACAACCACCACCTCTGCCATCGCTGACTTCGTGGCCGGCAATGTGTTGAGCATGGAGCAGGACACGCCCTACCACACGCTCACCAGTGACTGGTATTATGCTGCTTTCCTGCAGGACACCTACCACATCCTGCCCCGCGTCACCCTGAATCTGGGTTTGCGCTATGACCTACAACTGTCGCCTACCGAGGCTCAGAACTTGACCGCTACCTTCAACCCCGGGGTGCAGTCCACCAAGGTCCCCTCCGCGCCTCTGGGTATGTTGTTCCCAGGCGATGCCGGTGTGCCACGTGGCATTGTCGACAACCGCCTTCACCACATCTCTCCGCGCTTCGGAGTTTCGTGGGATCCCTTCGGCGACGGCAAGACCGCCGTTCGCGCCGGCGCCGGCCTCTTCTACGGCTCGGTGGCCGCCAACGAGATGAACCAGCCCGGCAACGCGCAGCCCTTCGCCGTGCGCCAGCCCGGTCTCATCGTCAACTCGATGGCCACTCCCTATGCCGCCACGCTGTCCAATGGTGTAGCGTCCTCCTTCCCGAACGGTGACACGTTCCCCTACGTTTACAACACCGCCAGCCCGCGTTTCCTCTCCAACGCGGCCATTGAGACCATCTCGCAAAGCTATCAGTGGCCTCTCGCCTACCAGTTCAACGTGGCCATTCAGCGCCAGTTGCCCCAGAACATCAGCGCCACCGTTGCTTATGTGGGCACGCTGACGCGCCATCTGCCGTTCTTCATGGACGCGAACTATGCCGAGTGGTCCGCTACGGCAACATCGGCCAACATCAACTCCCGCCGTCACTATGACACCAACCCTGCCCTGGGACCGACCCTCGGACAGGTTACCTATCTCGAATCGCAGGAGACCGCCTCTTACCACTCCCTGCAGATTTCAGCCAGCCGCCCGCTGAGTCACAACATCATGATCAACGGTTTCTTCGTCTGGAGCCACAACATTGAGAGCGTCAACCCGGATGGCGATGGCCAGGGAACCGCGCAGGACTTCGACAACCTGAAGGAGGAAAAGGGACCGGCAGACGCTGATCGTCTCAACGTGGCCAGCCTCTCCGGCATGTGGAAGCTCGACTACTACCACGGCTCCAACTTCATCCTGAAGCAGGCCGTCAATGGCTGGACCATCTCTCCCATCGTCAGCTTGCAGAGCGGCACACCGTTCACCGTCACCACCGGCGCCCTCAAGAACTTCGACAGCGCCAACGCCAACCGGCCGGATCTGGTCCCAGGCACCAGCGCATTCCTGGACCCGCACAGGGACCGTAACACGGCAGCAAGCGCATGGTTCAACACCGCGGCCTTTGTCGCAAACGGGCCTGGCGTAACAGGCGGCATCGGACCGGGCGGAGCCGACGGCAACGCACGGCGCGACTACATGCGCGCTCCCGGTTATCGCGATATCGACCTCGGTCTGTTGCGCGATTTCCGTTTCCAGCACGGCATCGTCTTCCAGCTCCGCGGCGAAGCCACCAACGCCTTCAACATGGTCAGCCTCAACGCTCCTGGAGCCAGTGGTGTCGCCAACACGGTCGGTGGCGCTCCAACCTCTTCGACCTTTGGCAAGATCACCGCCGCCGGCACTCCCCGCCTGATTCAGGTTGGTGGGCGCCTCACTTTCTAACAGTTCCTCTCCCGGCGTCAGTAAGCCTCCGACGCCGGGAGAATTTTTCTTGCGCCAAGAAAAGGGAACGCTCGCATGAGCGTTCCCTATTTTTTATTGAAATTGTTTGGCGAGTGCAGCGTTGGAAAAACGGATGTCTTGTGTTGAGTTTTGAGGGTGCCAGGCAAGCTGGAAGAGCAAAGAAGTGGCATAGGTTAAGAGATATTTGATCATCCAGGAGGTTCGCGGCGACCCTACGGGGCGCATGGTTTTCAGGTGGCGTCCTACCCAGGGTTCCCCCTTCGCGTTCGCTCAGGGTCCACCCTGGGCTATCTTCGTTGTGTCCCTGCGGGACACCTGCGGTACGGGTATTGCATGCAGCAGACCGCGCTGCGCGACCGCGTTGATTCATACTTCCCATGTCACAGAATCAAGACATGGGGTACCCAAGAATCATTCAGGATCAAACGGTCAGGCGCCTCGTCTCACAGCCCGACCTATCTGCGCGAAGCCATGCCTACATGATTGCGCAGCTCCCAGGTGATGGCGTCGAGCGCCACGCGCGGGGTGGCATCGCCAGGCTCCGGAACCTGCATCTTGGCGCATAACGTCTTCAGCAACCGCTGGGCAATGGCGTTCTTGGTAATCACATCAAGATCGGGGATGCGCGCAAAGTAAGTATCGAGCATGACCAGATCGTCCTCGCTGAGCCGGGCAATGGCGGTGGCCGGAAAGAGCGCGGCGTGGGGTTCCGACTGCGCCTGCGTGGAATCCGCGGCAAAGATGCCAGAGGTGAAGGTGCGCGAGGCATCGCTCATGCCGCCCAAATCGCCTAACTCCTCATCGTGCACCACGAGCGTGCCCGCCACCATGTCGCCCAGGCGCTTGCGCTCCCGGTTGCAGAGCACCGCGATGATTCCCACCAGATACATGCTGGGAAGCGCATCCACCACGCGCAGCAGATTGCGCGCCATGGCCTCCACCATCGTGATCTGGCGGCCGGAGTCCTTGATGACGCGCAGCTTGAAGATGCGCTTGCCTGGCGTTTGACCGCGCCAGAGCCCCTCAAACAGGGTGTAATAGCCCCAGAAAGCCAGAAAGTGCAGAAAGATGAGAATGGCGATGGTCCAGGCCATGAACCGCTGCGAGGGCTCTGCCGCTTGCTCCGCATTGGGCACGCTGGACACCAGCAGCACGACCAACCCGATAAAGAGCAGGTAGGCAACAATCTGGATCAGGGTATCCATGAAAACGGCCAGAAATCGGCTGCCAACACCCGCAACTGGGAGCCGTAAAGCGACATGCTCCGGGGTATCAATGCTAAGCTGGTCCTGATAACTCTCCACGCCCATGATCTCTAACTCCTGGATGGAACAGCGGCGGCCGAACTGGAATCGGCTTGAGAACTTACTATACCGGGCCGAGCGCCATGGTTTGAAGTCTCTGGATGCAGCGGAGCTTGAAAGCTTCGGGCTGCTGTATCGTCAGGCGGCTACGGACCTGGCAGCGGTGCGCGGCGAGCGCGCTGCCCGCGTGGTGGAAGATTACCTGAACCGGCTGGTGAGCCGGGCCCATCATTTTGTGTACTCAGGCCGCAAGATGACCCTGCGCACCTTGCTTCTCTTCTTTCTGCGCGACTACCCCATCATCTTTCGCCGCCTGCTGCCCTTCACGCTGGCGTCGTTCCTGATCTTTGCGGCCGGCGGCGTGCTGGGCACGCTGCTGACGATTGTGCGCCCGGAGTTCATGCGCGCCTTTTTGGGTCCAGAGATGGTGGCCACCATTGAGCACCACAAGATGTGGACCGAGTCGCTGGTCTCCGTCTCACCGCAGGCTTCGGCCTTCATTGCCACCAACAACATCAGCGTGTGCTTTATGACCTTTGCCAGCGGCATGGCGGGCTGCCTGGGCACCTTGCTGCTGCTCTTCCGGAATGGCGTAATGATGGGCGTGGTGGGCGCTGCCTGCGCGCAGCAGAGCATGTCCATGAGCTTGTGGAGCTTTGTGGTGGCGCATGGATCGCTGGAGCTGCCCTGCATCTTCATTGCCGGAGGCGCTGGCTTGCGGCTGGGCTGGGGGGTGCTCTTTCCAGGGATTCTGCGCTGGAAGGGATCGGTGTCGCTGGCCGGAGCCGAGTCGCTGCGGTTGATCTCCGGCACCGTTCCGCTGCTGCTGATTGCCGGATTCATTGAAGCGTTTCTCTCGCCCTCGCACGTGGGCCTGCCGATCAAGTTTGGCGTAGGCGCGGCGCTGTTCTCGGCGCTGGTCTTCTGGCTCAGCTCCTCCAGTTGGCGCAAAGCGGAGACGCTGGAAGAGGAAGCGCGCGCGGTCAAAGCGTTCCGCGCGCTTTGATCTCCAGATACTGATTGATGGCGGCAATGCCCACCTCGGCAGGCGAGGTCTCCACCACCATCACGCCCCGGCGACGCAGTTGCGCCACAACTGTGCGACGCCGTTCCAGCACCTGATTGGCCGCGGTGACGGCAAACATATGCTCCGCATCTTCAGGCGTGGAACGGGCAAAGGCCTTCAGCTCCGGATGCTCGATGAGTAGCAGCACGCAGAGATGGTTGCGGGCCAGATCGCCCAGAGCCTGCGCCACCTCCGGCAATGCCACGCTCTCCCCTACTTCGCAGATCCAGAAGATGACGCCACGCCGCGATTGCAGCTGACGCAAGAGCATGGCGGCGCGGCGATGGTCGCCCTCGGTGCGCTCAGCGCGGACCAGCGAGAGCGCATCCACCATGCGGCGCAGATGGATGTTGCCCTTGCCGGGAAGAATCTGCTGCTGAATCTGGCGTCCATAGGCCAGCATCGCGGAGCGGTCACCGGCGCGGTCGGCCACCTGGGCCAGCAACAGCGCCGCCGACGTGGCCTGATCGAGTTGCATCAAGTCGAGCCCGGTTTCCGCGCCATAGACAAGGTCGCCACGGCCGGCCAGCGCCTCAGCCGCGGCCTTGTTGCGGATCGGCAGCCGGAAGCTGGTGCGCGAAAGGCGGCCGGCATCCACCACGGCCCAGACCTGCTGGCTGCGCTCGGCCGTGAAGGTGCGCACGATGGGCTTGCCACGGCGCGCGGTCGCGGTCCAAGAGATGAAGCGCAGCTCGTCGCCGGGCTGATACTCGCGCAGGGTTTCGAACTCGCGGCCCAAGCCAATGCGACGAATGCGGCGGCGCTCCATCTCCGCCTGACGGGCGCGCAGCATGTAGATGGAATCGTCACCGGAGATGAGCGAGGAGGGCGTAACACGAACCTTTTGTGCGGGCACGGCCTCAGCCAGCCGCTCCACAAGACCTGCCGCGCTGCGGTAACGCAGATAGACCGGCCCCATCTCCAAGTCGCCACGCAGACGCGGCCAGCAATCGACGAGAATGCTGACCGGATCGTTGCGCCAGGCCAGCACCTGTTGAAAGACGGGCGTTTGCACCAGCGAGGGATGCAGGCTGTCCATCACCCTGATGCGCAACTGGGCACGCGCCTCCTGCGTGATGCTCACGCGCACCTGCGCGCGTCCACCCACTGCGGGCAGATTGAGGAAGCTGCGTTCCACCACGATGTTGCCGCACGCGGGCAGCCTGGATGCATCCAATGCGGCGAGCGCCAACACCAACAGATCCCACGCAGGCATGAGCCACAAGAGACGCGGCTGAAAGAAGGCCGGCAAGGTCAGTAACATGCCGCCAGCGAGCAGCCATAGCGCGCGGGGCGTGAGCACAAAGCCCAGCGCCCGCGCCCAACGGCCTGCATAAACAGCCTGAGCCAGAACCGATTTGGGGAGCAGATCGTCCATGGTGCGCGCAGCCTCTCTGGGTTATTGCGGCACGGCGGTTGCGGCCAGAATGTCGGCCAGGGCGCGGTCCGTGGTGTAGCCTTCCAGCTCCGCCTCAGGGCGCAGTTGCAGGCGATGACGCAAGCAAGGGAAGGCTGCCGTCTTTACGTCGTCTGGCAAGACAAAGTTGCGTCCATCGTGGCGCGCGTAGGCTTTGGCTACAATGAGCAACGCAGTGGCCGCGCGGGGCGAGGCACCCAGCGAGAGCGTGGGCCACTCGCGGGTTTTGCGCACCACGTCCAGCAGGTAGTCCAGAATCTGCGGCTCCACCAGCGTCTCCTGCACCTCGCGGCGCGCGGCAGCCAACAGCTCCGGAGCCAGCGGCTCCAGCTCGGCCGCATCCAGCAGCCGGGGCGACGCGTGATGACGCTCCAGCACTACGCGCTCTTCCTCCAGGCTCGGATAACCGACGCGAATCTTCAGCAGGAAGCGGTCCAGTTGCGCCTCCGGCAGCGGATAGGTGCCCTCAAACTCGATGGGATTCTCGGTGGCAAAGACCGTGAAGTAAGGGTCCAGATCGTAGCGCACGCCGTCGCTGGTGATGTGGCGCTCTTCCATGCATTCCAGCAGCGCAGCCTGGGTGCGAGGCGGCATGCGGTTGATCTCGTCGGCCAGCAGAAACTGCGTGAAGGCAGGCCCGCGATGGAAGACAAAGGCGTTCTGCGCGGCCACAAAGATGTTGGTGCCCACAATGTCGGCAGGCATCATGTCCGGGGTTCCCTGGATGCGGCTATAACTGAGCGCCAGCCAGCGCGCCAGGGTTTTTACGGTCAGGGTTTTGGCCACGCCGGGCACGCCCTCCACCAACGCATGGCCGCCGGCCAGCAAGGTGACAATGGCCTGCTCCACCAGCTCCTGCTGGCCAACCACCACTTTTCCGACTTCGCCAAGAGCCTTTTCAAAGAGCTCTTGCACTGCCGGAGCCGAATTCATTTCCTGATCAGACACGTGGATTCTCCGCTGTGGGATGAAGTTTGTTGACGATCTGGTCTATCTCCGCCTGCGCGCGATAGAGAGCTTTGACGCGGGTAAGCGCACGCGCCGGCTTGATGCGATCCGTAGCCGGCGCGAGCAACGCTTCCAGCTGCGGGTTGGTGTAATTGAAGCGCTCATGGAGTAACTGTACGATGGCGGCGGGAGCGGCTTCGAGCATCTCCTTGCTGAAGCCGCACTGGCGTTCGAGGAAGTCGAAGAACCTGCGCCGCGCCTGCTCAATGGCTGCCTCACCCGCGCCGCCACGCTGGTACACGCTGCCCATGGAGTGCGAAAACTCCAGCGGCGAGGTGCGTGGCGCCGTCTCCAGCTCGCGCAACGCGGCATGGCGGCGGGTGTAAGTGAACAAGATGGCCACGGCCAGCAGAACCAGCTGCAGCTTCAGCGCCAGGACCGGGGTGCCACGGGCCCGGCTCCACAGATCGTCGTGGTAGTCGTGCAGATACTCGTCGAAGAGAACGGTGTGATGGGAGGCGGGGAGGCTGGCCAGCAGCAGCTCCAGGTTCTCGTTCTTCTTTACGCCCGCGTTGTTCATGGGAGCCGACACGCTCCACAGCACCACGGTTCCCTTGCCCATGGGAATCAGGACCACAGCGGAGCGATCCCCGCAGCTCTGCGCAAACTCAACTTCGGTGGGCAGGGTCTTCCACTTGATGGTGTGTTCAAAGTGCAGATGCTGGACGCGGGCGATGGCCGAGAAGCCTTCCGGCGTGGTGTCGCAGGCATCGTCGCTGTACTCGAGCTGCGATGGGTCTGGGAGCAGCATGGTGGCGGCTGCGGAGCCCGCGGCCAGCACCCATCCACCCCGGCGCACAAACTCCTTGATGCCCAGCTCTTCGTTAGCAATCAGATTCGTTTGCGGGGCGGTGATGACGAGCGTGGTGTGTTCCGCGTCCAGTTGCGCCAGATCGCTGGCCGGCTTCTCCCAGCGCGCGGTCTCGTAGCCCATGCGGCCCAGCGCCAGAAAGGCCGCCTTGATGCCCTTTTCGCCGGTGTTGAAGGTGGTGGGGCGCTCGTCGCGCTCGGTGGGCGGAGGCGTGACCACAGCCGTGATGACAATCAGCAAGACCGCTGCCACCAGGCAGGCCGCAATGATCTTCCCTTCCCTGCTGAGCGCTCTCATCGCGACTCCATACTGCTCTGCAACTGGAGAGCGCGTTCGTAGTCGCCGGGGATGGCACTGCGATAGCCGTACCAGGTTAGCTCAAAGAGCCGCGTCTGCTCTGCCAGAGCGGAACGCGCGGCCGAGCCGGGTTGAAGCAAGCGGAGATAATCGCGAGGAGTGCGGGTAGGATTGGTTCGCCAAACATGACGCGACTCAAAGCCGGCAATCGTGGCCCAGTAGAGAGCATGGATGGCTTGCCGCCAATCGTTCTGTTGGGCAAACTTGTCCGCCAGCGCCAGCCACTCCGTTTGCGGAGCCAGAGTGCCGCGGCGCTGCGCATCACTGGAGCTGGAGGGATGCACCCCGTCCTCCCGCACCTGCCGCATCAGCCACAGCAGCAAGAGCACCGCGGGCACAATGAAGAGCAGCGCCTCAAAGAAGTACTTGATCCAGACCGGAGCCTTGGTGACGGCGTCAAAGCTGCTGCCCAGCACCCGATCCAGCCAATCAAGAACATCCTGCCATTTGCGTTGCAGCCAGGTGAGCTCCTGCTCTTTCTGGAACTCCTTGGCAGCCAGCACCTGATCGAACTGGGTGCGCGCCTGCTGCACCTGCGCGGGGGGCACGGAACCGGCCGGCGTCTCCAGCCGCGCAAGCCGGATGCTGAGATCCGCGGCCAGCGCCTTGCGCTGGTCACCCTTCTCCGTGCTCAGGCCATGCACGCCAACCCGCAGCCACTCCAGGCGGATACGGGTGATTGTGCCGGTGTTGATTTGTACGCGTTCGTCCGCGCCCACACGCTCCGCGGTGCAGAGCGCGGGATCGGCCACGCAGCCAGCCAGCACGCCCTTGAGTGCGGCCATCCGCTGCGCATGGACTTCCGGTGTAACGGGGGCGAGGAGCGGCGCAGGAGGCGTTTGCGCGCCCAAGCCCAGTGCCAGCGCGCCAGCCAGCAGCAGGCCCGCAGCAATGCGTTGTACGGATACCCTCATAGCAGAGCCGGGGGCGCCTCCGGCGTGGGCGGTGGGGGCGGCACAAGCGTTTCCGGCGGCACAAGCGTTTCTGGCGGCGCCGAGCGGCTCAGCAGGAACTCAATGTCGAAGCCCTCGCGGCGCACGCGCTCATCAAAGTAGAACAGGCAGAGCCCGATGGCGGCGATGGGCGAAACCAGCACGCCAATGATGAAGGCAATCGCGAGAGCCGCCAACTGGTAGATGAGAAAGCCATTCGGTCCCATCTTTGGAATCATCGCGGCCAGAGTAAAGAGAATAGCCAAGAAGACCATCTCCAGCGCGATGAGAAAGAGGCCGAGGAGAAAGATGCGGATCTTGCGCGAGACCAGCAGGGTGCGGCTGCGACGGATGGAGGCGCGAATTGCCAGCTGCTCCACCACGCAGGCAGGGATAGCCAGCGAGACGCGGATGAAGTTGATGATGAGCCAGACGAAGTAGCCGATTATACCAACGAAGATCAATAAGCTCGGAACAAAACTGTTCAGCATCTTGGAAGAGCCAATTGCAAACGTGGCATAGACCGCTGCGAAGAAGACCAGGGTGGGGAGCCACATGGCAAACCACGCCTGCGCCAGAGCCATGGCCACATAGCGAAACCACCGACGGAAGGCAAAATCGAATCCGGCCTTCATGGTGGCGGGCTCGCCCAGGTAGATTTTGGCGATGCACCAGTTGGTGGCGGCAATGGAGATGCCGTAGACGCAAAGCCTGAGCAGCCCGCCAATAGAACCAATGCCAAGGTTCACCAGATGGGCAGTGGAAAAGGGGGTCCCACCACCATTCAACGGAGTGTGGGTGGCCAGCAGAAAGGCGACCTGCCCCAATCCCACCAGCAGCGACACCGCCGCCGGAAACACCGCCAAGCCGGCGAAGAGCGTGAAGCGGGAACGAAACAGGACGAAGGTCCGGTCGAGAATCTGTCCCGTGGTGAGCGGGGTGAGCTGGTAGGGCTGGGCAGGGTTACCCTCTGCGCCGCCGGGGCCAGGAAGATCAATTGTTGGATAACTCATCAGAAAGCCTCAGCATTGAGTTGCGGCAAGTTTAGCACGAGAGCAACCTGACCTGATCCACATGAAAAGAAAACAGAAAGGCCCCCCGGTTGTGCCGGGAGGCCTGCTGGGAATGGAGCGTCTGGAACAAGCTTAAGCGGCTTGATGAACCGCTACGTCCACAGGATGTACCTTGAAGCGCTTGGGGGTAACAGCAAGTTCCTTTTCCATGCGCCTCAGCAACTTGGTCTCGCCCGGTGCGGCAAAGGTGGAAGCCACGCCATGGGCGGATGCACGGCCGGTACGGCCTACGCGATGCACATAGTCTTCGGCCTCGCGGGGCATGTCGAAGTTGACCACGTGGGCCACGTCCGGCACGTCGATGCCGCGGGCCACAACGTCGGTGGCAACCAGCACGCGATGGCGGCCGTCCGTAAAGCCACGCAGTGCCGAGTTGCGCTGCGCCTGGGTGCGGTCGCCATGAATGGGAGCCGCCGCAAAGCCAGCTTTGGCCAGACGGTGCGCCACGCGATCCGCGCCGTGCTTGGTGCGCACAAACACCAGGAAGCTGCCCTGGTTGGCGCCCAGCAGATGCTCAAGAAGCTCCTGCTTCTTGTCCACCGGCACTTCGAATGTCTGGAGCTGCACATTGGCAGCGGGCTTGAGCGTAGTGGAAATCGTGATCTGCATGGGGTTGTTGAGATACAGTCTGGCCACCTCGCGGATGGCCGGGCTCAGCGTGGCGGAGTAGCACAGGGTCTGCCGCGTTTTGGGCAGCAGCGCCGCAATACGCTGAATGGCGGGCTTGAAGCCCATGTCCAGCATGCGATCCACTTCGTCCAACACCAGCATCTTGACGCCGTCCAGCTTGACCAGTCCGCGCGACAGATAGTCCTCAAGCCGCCCCGGAGTGGCCACAATCAAGCGCGCTCCGCGCCGGATGGCCGTCAACTGCGGACCTTCTGCCATACCGCCGCAAACCAGTACGGCACGATCATGATTGTCCACCAACGTACCCCAGGCATCCAGCACCTGCATGGCCAGCTCGCGCGTGGGCAGCATGATGAGCGCCTTGGTCTCAGGCGGCTCCACGGCCAACCGCTCAATGAGCGGGATCAGGAAGCTGAGGGTCTTGCCGGTGCCGGTCTGCGCTGTGGCCAGAATGTCGCGGCCTTCCATGGCGGGCGGAATGGCTTGTTCCTGTACGGGGGTGGGATAAATAAAATTTGCCTGCTTCAGCTGCTGCTGCATGGCAGCCGAGAGATTCAATTCAAAAAAGAGTTTCAACTGATTCCTGTCTTGCGCCAAGGCAAGAGGACGCACTCCACCGGCATTACCGGAGAGAGCCCCGAGCAGGCGCTACGGTTCGATCTCTCCGCCGCCGGAAACCTATCCGGGCACGAAGGGATCACTATGAGTATGCAGAAAACCTTGGGCTCACATCCAAAACAAGCCAATTCGAGATTCGCCACACTTGCCGCGTCTTCGACCGATGCAAACCATCGCATGCAGTCTGGCCCGGTCCATCACCCAAAGAGGGAGAACCTTGACTTCATTGGACCATTACGCTGAGGGGCTGGGGATGTACGTGCGGACGATCAAGTAATTGTCGCCGGGAACCGCTTGCAACCAAACAACTGAGCGTAGATCCATGATAGCACAGTACGCTTTTTCCACAAACCGGGATGCGATGCAAGACGCACCGGAAGTGCGCAATCGGGATTTGGCCTCAGAGGGATCGTGGTGGGCAGCTTGCCGCGCTGCCCGCTGTGGTTCAGCGCGGCGCCAAGAAGATGGGCTTGAAATGTGCCTTGGTCGGCCCCTCGTAACGCCGACGGGATGCCCGTTTCGAGCGGTGCATTTCAGGGCTGAACTGTCGAATCCGGAACCCGGCGCTGCGGCGCTAACGCTATGAAATAATTGGCCGATAAACTCAACTGAGTTCCATCCGTTCTGGTACGGCACGGCCTGTTTTCAGGAACAGACCGTGCAACTGTGTCAGGAACCGGCGCGTTGGCAAGGGTGCGGGGTGGCAAAGAAGATGAAGTTGGCGCTTGGTCGCGGCACGCTGCTGGTTTGTCTCGGATTAGCCTCGCTGAGCGCGATCCAGGGCGCGATTTCGCTGCTGAATTTATATAAGACCAAGAGCACCATCAATGCCCTCAATAGCGACACTTATACCTCTCTTTATGGGGCAGGCGAGTTAAAAGGCGTAGCCAAGGACCAGCGCATCGCCATTATCTTCTACCTCAACGCCAAAAGCGTTGAAGAACGGGATCGATATGAAGCTCAGGTCGTCAACGCAGAGAAAGAACTGAAAGAGATTCGCCGGAATTATCCCCAAGTGGATGCGCGGGATCGTACCGGAATCGAGATTGGCGCCGAGGCACAGGAGCGATTCTTTCAGGCGTGGGAACAGATCAGGGACCTGTGCAAGGCCGGAAAAACGCAGCTGGCGTGGGATGTCTACAACACCAAGCTGATGCAAGCCACGCTGGACCGCAGGAAGATGGAAGATTACCTTGCCCGTGTGGACAAGGAACGCGGCGATCAGCGCTCCCAGGAGGCCATCCATGCGGTCTCGGTCGGCATTCCCGTCGTATGGTTTGTAATGTCTCTTTCGGTAGTTCTTGGGACGGGAACATTCATGGTTTTTGCGCACCGGGTGGGCCATTCCGGCGTCGCATTCCGGAAGGTGACCGAGTTGTTGACGCTGGCCACTCATGCCAGCGGCGTGGGGGTGTGGTCGCAGGACATGGAAAGCGGCCGAATCGTCTGGGACAAGCAGATGCAACGCCTCTACGGCGTTGAGGCCGCCTCGTTTTCTGTCACCGCCGCAGCCTGGCGGGCGATGATCCATCCCGAAGACTGGCCGCGGGTGGAGGAACGCGCCGAGGAGACACGGCGGCTGGATCGGGTGGTCGAGTTCACCCATCGCATTCTCCGCCCGGACGGAAGCATTCGCCATATCCACACCTTTGCCCAGGGGCAGCGGGACGGCTCCGGCCATCTGCTGCGGGTGATCGGCACCAGCCGGGATATCACCGGCCCAAAGCAGACCGAAAGCCATCTCCAGCAGAGCGAGCAGCGGGTGCGCAGAATCTTCGAGAATAACGGCTCGGTGATGCTGCTGATTGAAATGGAGAGCGGTGAGATCATGGATGCCAACCAGGCGGCCGTCGACTATTACGGTTATCCGCGCGAACAGTTGGTTGGAATGCCGATCCACAACATCAATGTGATGGCCCGCGAGGACGTTACCGCGCGACGAAAACGGGCGATCCATGAAAAGCAGATCTGTTTCAATTTCCGCCATCGCCTTGCCAATGGCGAGGAGCGCGACGTTGAGGTCTATTCCTCGGCCATCGAACAGAACGACAAGCTGATGGTGTTTTCCATTGTGCAGGATGTGAGTGAGCGCAAGCGGACGGAGATGGAACTGCGCGACAGCGAGGAGAAGTTCCGCCTGCTGACGGACAATATCAGCGGCGCATTCTGGATCATGAATGGAGAAGGCAGCCAGATGCTGTTTCTCAGCCCGGCATTTGAATATGTCTGGGGCTTGCGGCGCGACGAGGTGTATCGCGACATGGGGCGCCTGATGGATGTGATCCATGGGGAGGACCGCGGCATTGTCCGCGAAGCCTTCAGCCGCCAAATGCGCGGCGAGCGTACGGTTCTGGATTTTCGAATTACATGTGAGGACGGCGAAGAGAAATGGCTCTTGAACAGTGCCTTTCCGGTTTGCGATAACGCCGGCCATATCAAGCAACACGTGGGATATGTCGAAGACATCACCGCGAGAAAGCGCGTAAGTGAAGAGTTATTGATCCGGCCCTGAAGTATTGCTACGCAGCGGCATAGTAGACATCTTTCT
>CAZYDF010000052.1:0-28526 GCA_964645855.1 uncultured Occallatibacter sp. | reverse complement strand
CACACCTGTTGCACTTGGAGCTTGAATCCGCCGTGCCCCATCCATCCCGCGTTTTGTGCGGGATGGGTGGGATAGAGTTACACGCTTTGCGGGCCGGATCAATAGCAGTTGGGAAAACTCTGCCGCGCAGATTCTTCGCTGGCCCCGAGGGGCCGGACGAGAGTAGCCCAGGATGTACGCTGGCAAATCCCTGAGCGGCGCGAAGGGATTCGCCAGTGGGAATCCCGGGTTGGCGGGCAAAGTCGACAACCGCACCCCGGCGGGGCGCACGAATAACCGCACAATGCGTCTGGAGCTACGCGAAGCGCATTGACCGCACCGCAGGTGCCCCTGCGGGGCGCACGAGACCAGTTTCCGATTCCTCAAGCCCTTCCCGAACCTGCTCTAAAAATGCTTTTTGAGCTTGAGAATCTGCTTCTCCACGCCATACCAGAGCCCGGTGGCCACCAGCGTTGCCATCAGCAGGCGGAAGGCAACCACGGCCAGATTGCCAGCGGTGCCGTAGCGGTCCATGCGCAGATCGAACCAGCCAAAGTAGATGAACACGGAGATATGGCAGAGGTAGAGCCCGTAGCTGATCTTGCCGTAGTACGCCAGCGGCCCACGGCTCAAGATCCAGTGGATGGGCGACCGCGTTCCAGTGGAAGCAGCCAGCGCCAGGGCCGCGCCGCCGTAGCCGCAGGCCAGCGCGCTATCCAGATAAGCGGTTCCGCCCGCCACCGTGGCCGCGGCCGCAATGCCGGCCACAAAGGCCGTACCGCCAATCCAGAGCCAGGTGCGTCGCGCCCAGCCCAGCGTGTAGAACCCGATGGCCACCAACGAGCCCAACGCCAGTCCGTCCAAATGGATGAGCGTGTGGGTGGGGGTAATCCAGGGCAAATGCGAGCGCCGGAACAGCGGAGCCACCACCAGCGCGGCGGTGAGCAGCGTGCCCAGCATCCACGGCTTCCGCAGCCAGCGCACGGCCGGAGCCCAAAAAAAATAATATTGCTCCTCAATGGCCAGTGCCCAAGTGGGGCCAATGGCGGGCGGCAGCGCGATGTGGAACAGGTTCTGCACGAAGAAGATGTAGCAGAGCCACGGCGCTGCCTTGACCGCCTGCCAGATAGGCGGCCCGATAAACCAGTCGGAGTTCAGGTAGACCGTAACCAGCAGCAGAATGTAGAGCGGCCAAATGCGCAGCGCACGGCGGGCATGGAAGTTGTGGAAATATTTTTTTTGGTTGCGAGTTGCCAGCAGGTTCCCCGTAATCAAAAAGCCGCTGAGAAAGAAAAACATGGTGACGCCCGACCAGCCCCAGAGCGAAAAGCCATAAATCCAGGTGCCCATCAGTCGTGGATGGCAGTGGAAGAGGACGACGGCGATCATTGCCAGGCCGCGCAACCCGTCGAACTCAGGCAGGTAGCCGGGCAGCCAGGATGGGCGCTGGATGCTGGTGGGTATAGGTGTGGTTTCGGTCATTGGAATCGTCGGTCGCTCGTCGTGCTTCGCTCATCCTAGCAAGTTTCAACCGCTGTGGACGAGAGCTGGGTGGCGGAAGGCGCTCCGTGCAGGCAGGAAACGGCTCGAATCTGCAACCAGCCCGCTGACTCGCTGACTTGCTGCCGCCCAGTAGCGCAACCCAGGCCTTTGGTGCTGGAATGGATGCGCAGACAAGGAGTCGCCATGGCAGAGAGACTGATCACGCTGGACGAGATTCGCGCCGCCGCCAAGCGGATTGCAGGCATTGCCGTACGTACGCCGCTGGTGGACGCGGCCTTTCCCGGCCTGAGCGGTTGGGGTACAAATAAAAAAGTCCGGCTGAAGGCGGAGGGCTTGCAGCCCATGGGCGCCTTCAAGATTCGCGGCGCGGCCAACAAAATTCTGCAGCTTACGGCAGAGGAACTGAGCCGCGGGGTCATCACCTACTCCAGCGGCAACCATGCGCAAGCGGTGGCCTGGGCGGCGCGCGAGGTGGGCGCCAAGGCGGTGATCGTGATGCCCTCCAACGCGCCGGCGATCAAGCGGGCTGGCACCCTGGCGCTGGGCGCGGAAGTGGTGGACGTGGGCGTGGCCTCCAGCGAGCGGCTGGCCAAGGCGGAGCAGCTGGTCCGCGAGCATGGCTACGTGCTGGTCCGCCCCTACGACGACCTGGACGTGATTACCGGGCAGGCAACCTGCGGCCTGGAGATTGCCGAGGAGTGGCCGGAGGTGGATCTGGTTCTGGCTCCGGTGAGCGGCGGCGGGTTGCTGGGCGGCGTCTCGGTGGCCATCAAGCAGATGCTCCCCAAGGCGCGCGTCTGGGGCGTGGAGCCGGAGCTGGCTGGCGACGCCGCGGAGAGTTTCCGGCTTGGTTCGATTCAAACCTGGGAGGCAGCAGCGGTGAGCCGCACCCTTGCCGACGGCCTCCGCACCCAGAGCGTGGGCGTAAAGAACTTTGCCCACCTGCAGGCCTTTGTGGATGGAATTCTTACCGTTACGGAAGACGAGATTCGCGCCGCCATGCGCGCCATCGTAACTGCCACTCATCTGGTTCCGGAGCCCAGCGGCGCGGTGCCGGTGGCGGCGCTGCTCTTCCATGGGCACCAGTTGCCCGCGTACCGCAACGCCGCGGCAGTGGTCAGTGGCGGCAACGTGGATCTGGCGGTGTTGAGTGAGGTGCTGAGTGCCTGAGAGCTAAGTGCCTGAGTGCTTGAGTGGCTGAGTGCCTAGGTGCCTAGTAGAGTGTCTCAAACAGATGATTGTTTATCCATTTTGAAGGGTACGGGCTAAACAGGCTGCGGAAAAACTCCATTTCTCTCGGGTTGTGAGTTCCTATTCTCTCGAGGGCTAAAGCCCCGTGTTGAAAGAATGGGACTTAACGTACGAGCTAAAGCTCGTACCCTTCAAAAAAGCCCTGAACCCCGAGTTTTCCCGCAGCCTGTTCAGCCCGTACGTAAGGCCTGCAAAATCAGGAGGGCTTTGCCCCCGAGGGAATGCCGGCCACCCCGTTTGGCTCAGGGGGAACCCTGGGAAACAGCCTATCCGGTAACCGCACCCCGGAGGGGCAGACGGATTCCTTCGAAACGTCTGGCGGGAACGGCGCGAAGCGCGTCTGCTCCATGCAATGGCTGCCGCACCGCAGGTGCCAGGTGTGATCCGGTAAGCTGAAAGCGTTCGAGATTGCCCCTTGGGAGCCGCTTCCATGACCACGATTCAGCAGGACGACCTCATCGCGTCGGTTGCCGCCGCGCTGCAGTACATCAGCTACTACCATCCCACGGACTTCATCCGTTCGCTCACCCGCGCCTACCAGCGCGAGCAGGCCCCCGCGGCCAAGGACGCCATTGCGCAGCTCTTGATCAACAGCCGCATGTGCGCCGAGGGCCGTCGCCCCATCTGCCAGGACACCGGCATTGTGACCGCCTTCGTCAAGCTGGGCATGGACGCTCGCTTCGGCTCTGGTGAGGGCTCTGCCACCATGGACCTTCAGGAAATGATCAACGAGGGCGTGCGCCGCGCTTATCTGGACCCCGACAACAAACTCCGCGCCTCGATCTTGTCCGATCCCGCGGGAGCCAGGACAAACACCCGCGACAACACCCCGGCCGTGGTCAGTGTGGAACTGGTCAAGGGCGACAAGGTGGAAGTGACGGTAGCGGCCAAGGGCGGCGGCTCAGAGGCCAAGAGCAAGTTCGCCATGCTCAACCCGTCGGACTCCGTTGTGGAGTGGGTGCTCAAAACGGTGCCCACCATGGGCGCTGGCTGGTGCCCGCCGGGGGTGATCGGCATTGGCATTGGCGGCACCGCGGAAAAGGCCATGCAGATGGCCAAGGAATCGCTGATGGACCCGATCGACATCCAGGACCTAGCCGAGCGCGGTCCCCAGAATCGCCCTGAGGCGCTGCGTCTGGAGCTTTACGAGAAGATCAACCGGCTGGCCATTGGCGCGCAGGGATTGGGCGGCCTGACCACAGTGCTGGACGTGAAGGTGAGAGACTTCCCCACCCACGCGGCCAATCTGCCGGTGGCCATGATCCCCAACTGCGCCGCCACCCGCCATGCCCACTTTGTGCTGGACGGTTCTGGCCCGGTGTATCTCGATCCGCCCAACCTGGACGAGTGGCCCAAGCTGGAGTACGCGCCCCAGAACGCCCGCCGCGTGGACCTGAACACCGTGACCGCGGCGGACGTGCTCACCTGGCAGCCCGGCGAGGTTATCCTCCTCAATGGCAAGCTGCTCACCGGCCGCGATGCCGCCCACAAGCGCCTGACCGACATGCTGAACAAGGGCGAAGCGCTGCCGGTGGACTTCAAGGGCCGCTTTATCTACTACGTGGGCCCGGTGGACCCGGTGCGCGAAGAGGTGGTTGGACCGGCAGGCCCGACAACCGCGACGCGCATGGACAAGTTCACCCACCAGATGCTGGCCGAGACCGGTCTGCTGGGCATGGTGGGCAAGGCGGAGCGCGGTCCGGTGGCCATTGAGGCCATCAAGGAGTTCAAGGCCGTCTACCTGATGGCCGTGGGCGGCGCGGCATATCTGGTGGCCAAGGCCATCAAGGGCTCGCGCCTGGTGGCCTTTGGCGACCTGGGCATGGAGGCCATCTACGAGTTCGACGTGCAAGACATGCCGGTGACCGTAGCCGTGGATAGCCAGGGCACCAGCGTGCACCAAACCGGCCCGGCGGAGTGGCAGCAGCGCATCGCCGGCATTCCGATTCTTTACTAACCACCACCTGCGGTGGGGCCAACGGCCTTCGGCCCCATTACAACGCCACTTACGGTGGGGGCATTCCATCCGGCAGACTTTGACGTCGTAGAATCCGGCCAGGGTGAGGACGAAAAGGGACAGATCCATTTAGAAACAGGATGGGGGCAAAAACATGGCTCGTGTATTGCTGGGAATCGTACTGGGGGTGGTGCTTGCACCCCTGTGTGTGCTGGGTTGGTTCCGCTTTGGACACCCACCGGTAGCCGTGCTGGACAAGCCCTTCCCCATGGAGGAGCAGATGGCTCGTCCCGCGCTCGCCAAGCGCATTGCCCGCGAGGCCACGCAGAAGCCGGCCATCCAGGCTGACGAGGCCACTCTGGTGGCCGGCGCTGAGGTCTATCGCGACTCCTGCGCCGCCTGCCACGGCCTCCACAACAGGAATGCCCCCTTTGCCGCGCACATGTATCCCCGCGCCCCGCAACTGTGGGAGAAGCATGCCAACAGCAACGTGGTGGGCGTCAGCGACGATCCCCCGGCCGAAACCTACTGGAAGGTGGCCAACGGCATCCGCCTGACCGGCATGCCTGCCTACAAGGATCTGCTCACCGATCTGGAAATCTGGCAGGTCTCGCTGCTGCTGGCCAATGCGGACAAGCCCTTGCCTCCCGCCGCCATCGCCATCCTGCACCCCACCACCCAGCCCGTGTTGCCCCCTGACCTGACGCAAAAGACGAAGCCGTAGAGACTAGGAGCCAGGTGCTGTTGACCCGGCCCATAAATGCTGACAACTGGGTGCCCCATCCATCCCGCGTTTTGTGCGGGATGGGTGGGATCGAGTGACACGATTTGAGGGCCGGATCAATAGGGAAATGAGGAAAGCTCCGTGCAGTGCTGAAGCCCACCCCTTGTTTTGTGCTACTTGCGGCGCCCTTCGACTGCGCTCAGGGCAGGCTCTGAAGTCGTGCCTTGACGCTTCTTGCCTTCCCCTAAGAGTTTTCCCGCAGCCTGCTTAGCCCCTGCGGGAATCAACGGCACGGAGCCTGAGCTGGCCAGCGAGTCGAAAGGTCCCCGCTCGCATCTAAAATCCAGCACCTGATACCTGGCCAGCGAAAGACAGCCAAAATCCCTCGTCCAGAGCGCATTCACCGCGTTCCAAGCTGGCTGCAGAGAACCGAAAGGAGCATCCACCATGAAGCTGGGAGCGATGTTGCACAAGGCCCTTGGCTACTTTTTGATGAGCATGGGCGTCTCCAGCCCCACCAAGCGGCCCACCCCGCCGCGGCCCGGCTCCGGCAAGCCGTCCTAGCCCCCGCTCCACGCCTGGCTCCGCCGCGCCGCTTACAATGAACGAGGAGAGTCGAACCCAATCAAAAATGGCGGAAGAAAAACAAAAGAAATCTAAAAAAACTGCGCGCAAGGCGGACGACGACCCGGTGGGCAAGGTCTACGACGGCAAACTGGTGCGCCGACTGGGCGCTTACCTGCGCCACTACTGGCTGCAGGCCACCATTGCGTCCATCGCCGTCTCCATCAAGGCGTTCTGCGATGTGACCGGCCCTTATCTTGTGAAGGTTGCCGTTGACCGCTACCTGATGAGCGGCCCGCACATTACCACCGACTGGATCGCGCGCCGCCTTCCCGACAATCCCATTGCCGGCATCAACGTTCTCACCCTGATTTATCTCGGCACGCTGGTGGCCAGCTACGGTCTCGCGTTTGTGCAGACCTACCTGATGCAATGGATCGGCCAGAAGATCATGTTCGATCTGCGCCGCGACATCTTCCGCCACATGCAGCAGATGCACGTGGGCTTCTTTGACACCAACGCCGTGGGCCGTCTGGTTACCCGCCTCACCAGCGACGTGGACGCGGTCAACGACATGTTCACCGACGGCATTCTGTCCATTGTGAACGACTTCTTCATGCTGTCCATCATGGCCGGCATCATGCTCAAGATGAACTGGTGGATGGCGCTGCTGGCCTTTGCGGTGTTGCCGCCGATTCTGATCGTCACGCGCATCTTCCGCGACTCGGTGCGCGCCAGCTATCGCCGCGTCCGCTCCGCCATTGCCCGCATCAACAGCTTTACGCAAGAGCACGTGGCCGGCATGCAGGTGGTGCAGTTGTTCAACCGCGAGGAGCGCGCCTTCCACGACTTCTCCGCGGTCAACGAGCAGCACATGATCGCCTTCAAAGACACCATCTTTGCCTATGCGCTCTACTATCCCGCGGTTGAACTGCTCAGCTCCATTGCCATCGCGCTGGTGCTCTGGCGCGGAGGCTTCAGCGTGCTCGCGGGCGGCGCGGTCACCATCGGCATGCTTACCATGTTCATCCAGTACTCGCAGCGCTTCTGGCGGCCCATTCAGGACCTGAGCGACAAGTACAACATCCTGCAAGCCGCCATGGCCGCCTGTGAGCGCATCTTCAAGCTCCTGGATACGGAGCCGGAGATTGTGAGCCCCGCCCATCCAGTTACAGGCGATAACTCCAACCGCATTGAGTTCCGCCACGTCTGGTTCACCTATCAAAAACTCACGCCAGAACAGCAGGCCACCGTTGCGCAGGCTGAGGCTCTGGCCCCTGAGCAAGCCGCCGAGCAGTTGAACAAGATCGATGGCATTGAGTGGATTCTGAAGGACGTGAGCTTCACCGTTGAGCCCGGCCACTCCGTGGCCATTGTGGGCCACACCGGCGCGGGCAAAACCACACTGACCAGCCTGATGATGCGCTTCTACGACGTGACCGCGGGCAGCATTCTGCTGGACGGCGTTGACCTGCGCCAACAGGACATGAGCAAGCTGCGCGAGCACTTTGCCGTGGTCCTGCAAGACCCGTTCCTGTTCACCGGCACCATCGGCGAAAACATCCGCTTGGGCAACGACGCCATCGGCGAGGAGCAGTTGCGCCAGGCCGCCCACGATGTCAACGTACTGGACTTTATCGAGAACCTTCCGAACGGATTCGACGAGCCGGTGCGCGAACGCGGTAACTCACTCTCCACCGGTCAAAAGCAGTTGGTGAATTTTGCCCGCGCGCTGGCCTTCAATCCCCGCATTCTTATCCTGGACGAAGCCACTTCCAGCGTGGACACCGACACCGAGCTGCGCATTCGCGGCGCGCTGGAGCGCATGGTTGCAGGCCGCACCAGCGTGCTGATCGCACATCGACTCTCCACCGTGCAGCGCGCTGACACCATCCTGGTGATGCACAAGGCTCGCCTGCGCGAGATGGGCACGCATCAGGAACTGCTGGCCAATCGCAGCCTCTACTGGAAGCTCTACCAGCTGCAGTACAAGGATCAGGAAGCGGCGCGAAGCAGGAACTAGGTGACTAAGTGACTAAGTGCCGAGGGTAGGGGATCGGCAATCAGCGTCCGGCGCGTAGTTAAAGGTCATTTGATGAATTCGTCACCCTTGTAACCGCGCGAAGCGCGTCTGCCCAACACAGTGCTGGTGGGTCAAAGGATATGAGGCTTGTTTTAAAAAGTTCACAACAGACGCCGAGGTCCCCTCGCCACTCAGCCACTTAGTCACTCCGGAGCAAAACCATGTCCATCGAGCAGATCGCAGACTTCCTCATCGAGATCGACAAGCTGAAGGCGGTGGTGCGCAAGACCAAGCCCGCGGGCATGGAGCGCTATGAGAACTCCGCTGAGCACAGTTGGCAAATTGCGCTGGCGGCCATCGCCCTGGAGCCCCACGCCTTTGCGCCCGTGCAAATAGATCGCGTGGTTCGCATGCTACTGGTGCACGACCTGGGCGAGATCGATGCGGGCGATGTGATGGTGTATGCGCAAGTGGACCCCGAGGCACGCACCGCCAGCGAACTGGCCGGAGTGCGGCGCGTCTTTGGCTTGCTGCCCGCCGCGCAGGCTGCGCCCTTCGTTGAGTTATGGCAGGAGTTTGAAGCTGCGGAGACCGCGGAGGCGCGCTTTGCGCACTCGCTGGACCGCGCCATGCCGGTGTTTTTGAACCTTGCCAATCAGGGCCAGAGCTGGCGCGAGCACAACGTGAGTTATGAGCGCGTAATCGGGCGCCTGCGTCCGGAGATTGAGGCTGGCTGTCCTGCTCTGTGGACCTATCTGGAGGGCAAGCTAATTGAAGCACGCGCGCAGGGCTGGTTCGGGGCTTCCTAGAGCGGTTCCAGGATTGCTGCGACTCGAAACCAATGTTTTCAAGTCGCAAGTTTGGGAATAGTCATCCTGGAACCGCTCTCCTCGTGGAGTGCCTTGAAGATTCCGTCTGTTTTCATTGTTGTATTGCAGAGCTACATGAAGTGCGGCCTTCCCTCAAGGGCTTTACAGGCTGCGGAAAACTCCATTTCTCTCGGATTGTGAGTTCCTATTCCCTCGGGGGCTAAAGCCCCGTGTTGAAAGAATGGAACTTAACGTACGAGCTAAAGCTCGTACCCTTCCAAAAAGCCCTGAACCCCGAGTTTTCCCGCAGCCTGTAAAGCCCCGCTCATATTGCGGCGTTTATGGCACGACTAAAGTCGTGCCATAAAAAGAAACTGGAATGCCCGTTTGAGCGTTCGCCGCGCCCCTACAGGGCGCGATATCCATTTTGGACAGCAAACCCAGGGCTGCGCCTTCGGCTTGCCCTGGGCTATTTTCACTGCGCCCCTACGGGGCGCTCATCCGAGGGCAGGACACATGACGTTCCGTCCATCGGGGTCGGCGAAAGCCGGTGGACGACGGATACAAAACAGAAACGAACCTCTGCATGAGACACAGCACTAGCACACTACGCGCGGTGCTTTACGTAATAACTCTACTTCAGTTTCTTGGCGTTGTCGCAGGCCGTGGAATTCCCACCGTTGCAGGCCTTGTTGTAAAGCTCCAGGGCGCGCGCCTTGCTCTGCGGAACGCCGTGGCCCTCTTCATAGAGCAGGCCAAGATTGCTGCAGCCGGACATGTTGTCCTTGTCGCAGGCCTGGCTGTAGAGATCGCGGGCGCGGTTGAAGTCCTGCGTCACACCGTGGCCATCGTCGTAGAGCGTGCCCAGGTTATTGCAGCCGGAGCCGCTGCCGCCGTTGCAGGCGCGCACAAAAAAGGCAAACGCGCGATCGTAGTCGACGGCCACGCCGTGGCCATGCTCATACATATAACCAATGTTGTTGCAGCCGGCGGAGTAGCCTCCGTCGCAGGACATTTGATACAGCGGCAGCGCGCGATCGTAGTCCTGAGTCACGCCCAAGGCATGGTCGTAGAGATAGGCCGTGTCGTTGCAGCCCTGCGCATAACCGCCCTCGCAGGATGCGGCGTAGAGCGGCAGCGCTTCGAGGTAGCGTTTTTCGTCGTAGAGCGCGTCGCCCTTCTTGTAGTTTTCTTCGGCGTGGGCCTTCAGTTCGCTGGTGGATGTGGTGCCATGCTGTTGCTGCACGGGCTTCTGCTGTGGCGCTGGAGGCGGCTGGTTCCCGAGCCGCGCCTGGCGCAGGGGCTGCAGATCCACGCGCAGCAAGGTCTGCCGGCCCCCCTCGATGTCCACCTCTTTTTCCACGCGATCCGGGCCGTCCTGCGCCGTGGCCAGCACCAGATGTTGCCCCGGCTCGGCCGGAATCTTCATCATGCCATCGGCCTCGATGACGCCTTTGGGGTCGCCGTCAAAGCTCCACGTGCAGGCCAGATCGCAGCGGATCAGCAGCGTACCCTTCACCACGGCCGGCTTGGTTGCGCCGGTGGGATGAGGGTGCGGACGAAGCACCGGAGGATCGTTGCTTTGCGCTCCGGCCAGCGCGGCCGTGGCGAAAACACAAACTGCGAAACATAGGCAAAGGCTGCTGCGCATGGCGTCTCTTTCTCTTGCTCCCGGATGGTTGCCGGAGGTTGCGCTAGATCATTTCTGGAATCGCTGTTGACCGAAAGCACTGCGTTACACGACATGGTAACGCGATGTGGGAGCGGTGTCACGAAGACAGGGAGTAGAGAGTAGGGAGTAGGGAACAAGGGACAGAGGGCGCCCCATCTTCCGGGGTCCCCGCGAACAGATATTTGTCCGCGGGGCGGCTGGCCGCTTCTTTTGCGGGAAAGGGTCGGAAGGAGATGACCCTCTTCAATTGCCGGCTCTATAGGGCGCTCTCTATTTCGCCGGATTGGGCGGTGTGCCGGCGGGAGGCGCTGGAGGCGGCGGCGTGGGACGAGCCGGTGGCGGCGCTGCCTGCTGCGGCATATCCATCATGTCGACCAGTTCCATATCAAAGATCAGATCGGCCTTGGGCGGAATGCCGGGATTCTTGGGGTCGCCGGTTGGGCGGCCGGATGCACCGTAAGCCAGCTGGTAGGGAATAAAGACTCTGCGCTTGCCCCCCACGTGCATTCCGTCAAAAGCGTTGTCGAAACCGGGAACTACCTGGCCGCGCCCTTGCACAAAGAGCATAGGCTGCCCCGCCTCCATCTTCGGCTTGCCGTCTTCGCCCTTCACCACTTGCAGATCGTGTCCGTAGACGGGCTGGGCAGAGTGGTCAGCTGAGGCGTCGAACTTGCGCCCATCGGCCACCAACCAGCCGGTGTAAGCCACCCTGTACACCTTTTGCGGCTCGGCCAACGGGCCGGTGCCGATCGTAATCTCCTGATAGCGCAGGCTGAACATCGGCTTGATGGGCCCCCGTACCGGCGGAACCCCGGGCGGCAACGCGGGAGGGTTGGCGGCTGGGTGAGCGGCGGCTGCATGCGCGGCAGGTGTGGCGGGAGCATGCGCCTGCGTCTTCGGAGCAGTCTGGGCCACAGCCAGCGAGGCTGCCATGGCGACGATCAACAAAAGTGTGCGCGATACCAAGGGAAACTCTCCTTCTGTTCGGATAGATCTTTGCCGCAGTGTATCAGGGCACCTGCGGTGCGGCCGGTCCTGCCCCAAGTTTCGATTCTTTCTGAGACATTTGGGAGAGAATTTGAATGCACGCGGAGGTGATCGCGCCGGGTGCCCCATCCATCCCGCGTTTTGTGCGGGATGGGTGGGATAGCGCGACACTGTTGGAGGGCCGGATCCCTAGCTGGAAAGCAGCGCCGCCAGCAGCGCGGTACGCTCCGCCAGATGCTCTAGCAGCAGATGCTCGTGGGGCGCGTGGGCTCCCGCGCCCACCGGGCCCAGGCCGTCCAGCGTGGGAACGCCCAAAGCAGCAGTAAAATTGCCGTCCGACGCGCCGCCGGTGGCCGCTTCGTCCAGCGTAAAGCCCAACCCCGCGGCCAGCGAGCGCGCGCGCCGGTAGAGCCGCGCCGTTCCCGCCTTGCGTTCCATGGGCGGGCGATTGATGCCGCCAGTAAGCACCAGAGTGCAACGCCGGTCCTTCAACTTGAGCGCGGCAAACTTGCGCTCCATGCGGGGCCCGTCGGCCTTGCGCGCAATGCGCACGTCCACCTGCGCAAAGGCGTGGGCCGGCACCACATTGGTCTTGGTTCCACCACCCGTGACGCCCACGCTCACCGTCAGGCCGCGCTTCAGGTCGGTCAAGCCGCTCACCGTCTCAATCAAGCGAGCCAGCTCGCGAATGGCCGATGCGCCCTTCTCAAAGTCCACGCCAGAGTGCGCCGCCACGCCGTACACATCCATGCGGAACTCGCCTGTGCCTTTGCGCGCCGTCTTGCAGGCCAGTCCTTGCGCGGCCTCCAGCACGTAGACGGCGGAGCAGATGGCCGCCAGCGCCTCAGTCAGCGGACGTGAGACGGGGCTGCCAATCTCTTCCTCGCTGTTGAGGAGCAGCACAATCTCGCGGTTCAGCAGATCGGCCTCGGCCAGCAGCTCAAGGGCGGCAAAGGCCATGGCCACGCCCGCCTTCATGTCCAGCACGCCGGGGCCGGCCAGCTTTTCCTTCGTCTTGGTAAAGGGCATTGCGGCCAGCGTGCCGATGGGCCACACCGTGTCCAGATGGCCGAGAATCATCACGCGCTGGGCCGGATCTTTGCTGCGCGGGCCAAAGCGGGCTTCGAGCAGATTGCCGTGCTCCCGCTGCTTGTGCAGCTTAACCCGCGCTCCCAGCGCCCGCGCGCGCTCCGCGGCCAGCGCCATGCAGGCGTCCACGGCGGCTTTGTCGTTCGAAGGCGACTCGGCCCGCACTAGCGCCTCGGTGAACGCGATCAGTTCCGGTTGTTTGCGGCGTGCGCCGGCAAGAAAGGCGCGCATGGGCAGAGCGGGCAGGGCGGTAGGCATCATGACTCTCCAAACGCTCCGATTCTACGACGGATGGAGCCGCAATGCGCGAGAGTTTTTCTTGGCTCGGGAGCCGCGAAAGCAGGAGAGAATCAAGCGGCAACCACTTCCACACGCCCGCTTGGTTTGCGGCTCTCCGTGTCCACCACAATCTTGACCGCGCATTGGGGACTGGTTGGCGGTCACACGCCCGTTACATGTTTGCAAGGGTCGATGGGTGATATTGTCAAACGTGCTCTTCGCCAGGCTTCGTACAAAGCCACTAGGCCAAACATAAGACTCCAAGCGGAAGGGGCTATGGCCCGCAGAAAGAAAAGATCGCTGATGCTCAGAAGGCTTCGGCTATATGTCCACCACCATCGAAATGCCCAACGAGATTCCTCGATGCCCAAGCCGATCAGGACGACAGCTAAAAGACAGAGTGCTAACGCCCAAATTGGTTTCCTCCGAACCAGTTGACGCTTGTCAAAATACAGCCCGACAAGCCACCACCATGCAATTGCAGCCGGAAAGAATGGAACGTAATGTGAGGGCCCGATCAGGCCAAGCAGGTTTGAGAGGACGTTGGAAAAGAAAGCTGCAGGCGTGTTGAGGGCGAACAAAAGTATCTCCGGCGTCTGATAGGGCCACAGGGGCGCACCAGTGTCCCAAGCCATTCCCATGGATTCGATGACCTGCAAGTTGTGAATGTCCCACAACATCAGCGGTGCGCAGACTAGGCCCATTGCCATTGGAAGAACAAGTTTCCATTTGACGCTCATGCTTCAGCCCCACCCAATTCATTTCACACGCTTAGTGTAAGCCTCTCGACAGTGGGCAAACAGTAAGGATATCTGCCGCAACTTCGTTTCCTGTATTCCGGAAGTATCGTCGCCTAACCGTCAATAACCTTTGAGTCAATACGCCCATGACGGCTAAGATCAGACATATCCGATAAATCCAAGATCTAGCCCAAAAACTCTTCGTTTTGCCTAAAGAGACGGACTTCGTGGGCAAAGCCCCGCAGCGGCTAAAGCCGGGGTCTGTTTTGAATATTTCGGCACGACTAAAGTCGTGCCCTGATACAAAGCCTGGCTCGCAGGGCGTTTTCCGCAGGCTGTAAAGCCAATCGTGTTTAATCAATCATTTTGCGGCACCCTTCGATTGCGTACAGGGCCGGCTCTGAAGTCGTGCCCTGACGCTTCTTGTCACCCGTGCGCACTCCTGCAAGAGGCCCCGTTGTAAAGACTCCCCGATCATTGGTCATGTCTGCCGCCGCTGGGAGCCCATGATCGCCACCTGATCGCCACCTTTATACCATCCAAACCGGGCGATGCTGGGCCATTCCGTTTGGGCCCCCGCTGTACAATTCGTACCGTAGACCTGAATCGCTCGACCGCCGCGCTTCCCTGCGCCGCACAATGGAGAAAGAATGCCTGTCACCATCGATTGGCCCGCCAATAATTCGCAGCCCCGCCGCCCACGCCGCGGTCTTTTGATCTTCTTCGTGGTGCTGGCCGCACTCTTTCTGGTGGGGCGCACCGCGCTCAGCTGGTGGGTGAATCTGCTCTGGTTCGGCTCCCTCGGCTATGGCGAAGTGTACTGGCGTTCGCTCACCCTGCAGTGGAGCGTCTTCGGCATCTTTGCTCTGGCCACCTTTGCCGTTCTCTACGGCGCTTTTGTGGCCCTCATGCGCTCGCACGCCGCGGGCTTGCCAGAGTCGCACACGGTGATGTTTGGCGGCCAGTCGGTGGATTTGCCGGTGGCGCGCGCCATGCGCTGGGCGGCGGCGGCACTCACCTTGTTGGCCTCTCTGATCAGTGGCGGAGCCATGGCGGCTCAGTGGCAAACCTTGGCGCTCTGGCACCACGCTCCGGCCACTCCTGGCCCGTCCGACCCCATCTACGGCCTGCCCCTCGGCTTCTATCTGTTCACCCTGCCAGCTTGGCAGGTTCTGGCGGGATGGCTGCTCACCATCGCCATTCTGCTCACTGCCATGTCTGTACTCTTCTTCCTGGCTACGGGTGGGGCGCAGATGCTGCGCGAAGGAGCTGCGGGTGCGCGCAGATTGCCCTGGCGCGGGGTTTCGCTGGCTGCCTGCCTCCTGCTGCTGGCAGTGGCCGCGCGCATCTTCCTCTCGCGTTTTGAGATGCTCTTTGAGCACCACACCATCTATGACGGCATGGGCTACACCGAGGCGCACATTGGCGCCAGCGGCCTGTTGATTGTGGCGATTGCTTTGCTGGCTGGCGCCATGGTGGCGCTGGGTGCGGCGCTCTTCCAACCGCGCGGCCGCTGGCTGGTGCTGGCGGTAGTTCCTGCGGTGCTCTGCTATGTGGGCATGGGCGTGACCAGCTGGTACACCACGACCTTTGAAGTCACCCCGAACCGGCTGGTGTTGGAGACGCCTTACATCGCATCGAACATCGAGTTCACCCGCCGCGCCTGGGGGCTGGACCACTTTGAGCAGCGCGAGTTCCCGGCGGAAACCGCCGTTACCGCTGCCGACATTGAGGCCAATAAGCCCACCCTCTCCAACATTCGCCTGTGGGACTGGCGCGCGCTGCAGGACACCCTCAGCCAGTTGCAGGAGATCCGCACCTATTACAACTTCCCGGACATCGACATCGATCGCTACAACATTGACGGCACCGAGCGCGAGGTGATGCTGGCCGCGCGCGAGCTGAACGTGGACAAGCTGCCCGACAGCAGCCGCAACTGGATCAGCGACAAACTCATCTACACCCACGGCTACGGGCTCACCATGAATCCCGTGAACGGCTTCACGCCGGAGGGGCTGCCCACGCTGCTGCTCTCCAACATGCCGGTGCAGAGTTCCACCACCTCGCTGGTGGTCAAGCGTCCGGAGATCTACTTTGGCGAGATGACCTCCACCGACGTCTATGTGCACACCCGGCAAAAGGAGTTCAACTACCCGGAGGGCGACAGCAACAAACAGGTCACCTATGAAGGCAACGGCGGCATTGAGATGGGCGGCTTTCTGCGCCGCATCCTGATTGCCTTTGACCGCGGCGACCTGACCAAGGTTCCCTTCTCCGACGACATTGGCTCCGATTCGCGGCTGCTCATGCGCCGCACCATCGGCGAACGCGTTCGCCAGTTGGCGCCCTTCCTCACCTTTGAGCACGACCCCTATCTGGTGCTCGACACCGATGGCCGCCTGCAGTGGATTCTGGATGCCTTCACCAGCTCCTCCACCTATCCCTACTCCACGCAGTACGGCGACGTGAACTACATGCGCAACAGCGTAAAGGTGGTGGTGGATGCCTATCAGGGCTCGGTCACCTTCTACGTCTTCGACAAGCAGGACCCGATCATTGCCGCATGGCGCGGCATCTTCCCTTCGCTGTTCAAGGACGGCTCCACCATGCCGGCCTCACTGCGCGCGCACGTCCGCTATCCGGAGATGCTCTTCCAGTTGCAGGCGGAGGCATACGGGCTTTACCACATGACCAAACCGGAGGTCTTCTACAACCGCGAAGACCAATGGACCGTGGCCACCGAGACCGGTACCAACCAGGCCGGCGAGCAGCAACAGCAGCCCATGGAGCCCAACTTTGTGCTCATGAAGCTGCCCGGCAGCGAGGGTCAGGAGTTTGTTGAGATTCTTCCCTTCACCCCCGCCAATCGCAACAACATGATTGGCTGGATCGCAGGCCGCTCCGATGGCGAGCACTACGGCTCCGCGGTGGTCTACAACTTCCCCAAGACGAGGCTCATCGACGGTCCGCAGCAGATTGAAGCGCGCATCAACCAGAACGCCGAACTCTCCGGCAAGCTGACCCTCTGGAACCAGAAGGGATCGCGGGTGCGCATTGGCAGCCTGCTGGTGATTCCCTTTGGCAAATCGCTGCTCTATGCCGAGCCCATCTATCTGCAGGCGGAACACAGCCCCATGCCGGAGCTGCGGCTGGTGGTGCTGGCCTTGCAAGACAAGCTGGCCTACGACACCACGTTTGAAGGCGCGCTGAACTCCCTGTTCGGTGCCGACGCCAACGGCATCACCGCAACACCCAATGCGCAGGGCAACACGGCATCGGCCAAGGCGGCTGGACCCAAGCCGGCTGACAACGTGAACGCGCTCATCGGCCAGGCCAGCCACGACTTTGCCGACTACCAGAAGCTCACCTCAGAGGGCAGACTGGCGGATGCCGGCCAAAAGCTCGACGACCTGAAGCGCACCCTGGAACGGCTGAGCGCGCTGCAGAAGTAAGCGGCAAACGCAACCCGGCCCGGCTCTTCGTCATGAAGAACCGGGCCGTTAGTTTTGCTTCTCTAAGCCAACACTACTTGGTGCCCCATCCTTTCCCGCGTCTTTTGCGGGAAAGGGTGGGAATGAGACTCCACTCTTCCATTGCCGGATCAACAGGAATGCGGCCCCGATTCCTCCCGCGAAATCGTTTTCCACGAACAATTTCCCCTTCTCGTCCGTCTATATCGCAGTGAAGTTTTTCATCGGCCCGTTGTACCGCGCTTCTCTGGGGAGTTTTGAAGACGGTAACTGCCTTTATTTGTGGCCGATGACGATTGCTATCCTGCTCTCCACCAGCCTCTTTTTGTGGCTTGGGTGGAGTGTTTTTGAGGCATGCGGACATTCGATCCGCTTCTGGGGAGTCGTCCAATCTTTACGTCAACATGGTTCAGAAGCAGAGCCAGGTACGGGTGTGCGCACTATGCGATACCCGCCCCGCCTGTAGCTTGCTGCTGTGCCCGGCGTTGGATCTGTTCCCAAAAGACAGAAGAAAAATCTCCACAGCCTCTTCATGCTTGCTGACCAACCCCTGCCGGTGTTCTGTCACCCGGCTGGCCGACGGAACTCGACAGAAGACCAATCCATGACACCGACACCACAGACACACCTCCTTCGCTTGCGCTCCTTGTTTGCTCTGCTCTTTGCTTTGGTTGTTCTGGTTCCGGCCCTGACCGCGCAGACGGCCACGCCCACTGCTCCGTCCGCTCGAGGCGGCGCCGGCATCATCCGCGGCCACGTGGTCGACCCCACCGGCGCTCTGATTCCGGGCGCCAGGGTCGTCATTGCCAATGCGGCAGGCGTTACCGCCGCGCTGGTCACGGCCGACTCCGGGGGCGCTTACCAGGCCACCGGCCTGCCCGCCGGCAGCTACATCGTCAAGGCCTCGGCCGACGGCTTTTCCTCCGCCGCTTCACCGGTGTTCCCGCTGCTGGCCGGCCAGTCCAAACGGGTTGACATTGCCATGGCCATCCTGGCCGAGCAGCAGTCGGTCACGGTCACCGACGAGGACACGCCGACCGTCAGCGTGGAAGCTGAGAACAATGCCGGTTCGGTCGTCCTGAAGGACAAGGATCTGGACGCGCTCTCCGACGATCCCGACGAGCTCTCGAATGAGTTGACCGCCCTGGCTGGTCCCTCGGCCGGGCCCAACGGCGGCGAGATCTACGTAGGCGGCTTCAGCGGCGGCCAGCTTCCGCCCAAGTCGGCCATCCGCGAGATTCGCGTCAACCAGAATCCGTTTTCAGCGGAGTTCGATCACCTGGGCTACGGGCGCATTGAGATCCTGACCAAGCCCGGCACCGACCAGCTCCACGGCCGCTTCTTCATGCAGGGCAACGACAACAGCTTCAATACCGGCAACCCGATTATCCCGGCCAATCAGGTCACGCCTTACCACAGCATTCAGTACAACGGAAACCTCTCCGGCTCGCTGGGCAAGACGGCCTCTTACTTCTTCAACGTGGAGCAGCGCAACAACCAGAACGCCAGCATCTACTCAGCCACCAACCTGGTGCAGGACGCAACGACCAAGCTCTGGGCGCAACAGGCGCAGTCAGGCAGCCTGTTCAATCCCTCCACCCACACGGAGGTTTCGCCGCGCATCGACATGCAGCTGGGCCCCAAGCACACCCTCACGGCCCGCTACCAGTTTGAGCGCTTCACCCAGTCCGGCTCCATCGCCAACCAACAGTTGCCCACGCAGGCCAACACCAATACCTATACCGAGAACAACCTGCAATTGAGCGACTCCTGGGTGATCAACGAACACGTGGTGAACGAGACCCGCTTCCAATATGAGCGTGATCTCTCCACCAACTCGCCTGCCTCCAACGCCCCCACGCTCACCATCAGCGGCTCCCTGAACGGTGGCGGCAACGGCAGCCAGACCTCCCACGACCACTCGGACGCTCTGGAGCTGTGGAACATTACCACCATGACCGCCGGGGCGCAGGCCATCAAGTTCGGCACCCGGTTGCGCTGGAACCGCGACGCCAACTGGTCGAACGCGGGATTCAATGGCTCCTTCAGCTTCTCCTCGCTCAACAGCTATCAAACCATGCTCAACGATATCCAGAAGGCAAAGACGCCGACCACACCGCCGACCACACCGCCGACCTACGCGCAGCTCTGGGCGCAGATTGCCACCGATGGCGGCCTGCCCACCAAGCTCACCTACACCACCGGCCCCAACGCCGTGGTGGCCAGCGACTTTGATGGCGCGCTCTTCTTTCAGGACGACTGGAAGGCCAACCAGTTCCTGACCGTCTCCGGCGGCCTGCGCTGGGAGACCCAGAACCACATCTCCGACCACAGCGACTTCGGCCCCCGCCTGGCCTTTGCCTACGCGCTCGACGGCCACAAGAAGGGCACCACGTCCAAGACCGTCCTGCGCGGCGGCTACGGCTTCTTCTACGACCGCTTCAGCTTTGGCAACCTTGTCAGCCTGCACCGCAACGGCTTCGGCCCCGGCAGCCAGACCCAGTACGCGATCACCAACCCCACCTGCTTTGACGCAGCCAGCCTCACCAACATCAATCTGCCGAATTGTGGCACGCCCTCCTCGCAGGCAGGCGTCAACGTGGAAGTGGCGCCGCGGTACAAGTCGCCTTACACCGGCCAGATTTCGGTCTCGCTGGAGCGCCAGTTGACCAAAACCACCTCGCTCTCCATCACCGGCCTGCGCTCCTATGGCGTGCACCAGATGGTGACCCGCGACTCCAACGCCTATCTTCCTGGCACCTACGTCTACAACGATCCGACGCACCTCGGCACCCGGATCGATTCCACCAAAGGCATCGTTCAGCAGTACGACAGCGAAGGCATCTACAAGCAGAACCAGCTGATCGCCAACCTGAACGCGCGGCTCAGCCCCAAGCTCAGCTTCTCCGGTTTCTATACCCTGGCCAACGCCCATTCCATCACCGGCACCGCCTCCAACTCGGCGAACCTGAAGCAAGACTACCGCCGCTCCAACTGGCGACCCCGCAATCAGATCTTCCTGATGGGCAACTACACCGCGCCCGGCAATGTGGTCTTCAACCCCTTCGTCATTGCGCAGTCGGGCCGGCCCTACAACTACACCACGAACTACGATCTGACCGGCGACAACTTCGGCAACAGCCGCCCGTCCCTGATGAGCACCAACAGCCTTTGCACCCCGGTTACTCCCACCCCCGCCGTGCCGCGCTACGTGCAAACCTCCGCCGGCTGCTTTGACATGATTCCAGACTCAACCGAGACCATCATTCCCGGCAGCCTGGGCAACGGTCCGGCAGCCATTGCCGTCAACCTGCGTGTGAGCCGTGCCTTTGGCGTCGGTCCCAAGTTGCAGAATGCCAACAGCCAGCAGGCTGGCCCCGGCGGGCCTGGCGGCGGCATGGGCATGCGCGGCATGATGGGCCCCATGATGGGCGGCGGTGGCGGGCGCGGCATGATGGGCGGCGGCGCGGCCGGCGTCAATCGCAAGTACGCGCTCACCTTCAGTGCCCAAGCCTTGAACCTGTTTAATAACATCGACTACGGGCAGCCGGTGGGCACCGTGAACTCTTCCAAGTTCGGCCAGTCCACCAGCCTTGCCGGAGGTATCTTCTCCACCAGCTCCGCTGCCCGGCGCGTCTTCTTCCAGGCCGCGTTCTCCTTCTAACGCGCAACCGTAAACAGCACGGGCCGGAACCCAACAGGTTCCGGCCCGTGCTGTCTGCGTAGGGGGAAACCAGCCCGTTGCCTCTCCCAATGATCGAGACAGTCCCTTAGCAGCCTGGGGTGAAAGTGCAAGATTTGACGATAAGCGTCAGGGCATGACTTTAGTCGCGCCGTAAATGGTTGATAGAAAACGACGGGCTTTAGCCCCTGAAGTCTGGTCTCCCGCGTTTTCGACTTTCACCATAGGCTGTTTCGTCCCTACTCCCTACTCCCTACTCCCTACACCCCCGCCCCCACCTTCACCTGTGCTTGCACCAGCACATGCGGCAGCCCCAGAAAAACATCCGAGGGCCGGTAGCGGCTCTGATCGCCGCACAGCGGGCAGGCCACGGCGACCGACTGGAAGGGAAACTCCTGCGCTCCGGTGGGCACATCCCGCTGGCAGCGGAGGCAGCGCACGACGAAGATCTTGCGATTGGATCGGTGACCGAACATGCACAGAGTATAGGCGAATACAGGGCGAATATTTCTATAGATTTCTCATTTGCGTTTTTGGTGGAACAAAGTCTGAAACCGGAGTTCCAATCTTGCGGGAAAGAACTTTTGCACAGCCGAATCTGCTTGCGAAAATCCACGTCTGGTGGGCGCATACGGATGCCCCCAGAAATGCCCCCTCTGGAACGTGGCTTCCACGATACAGCTTTGGACGTAAAAACACCGAAGCCACTGATTTTTCAGCGGCTTCGGTCGAAAACTTGGATGTCTTTGGATGGCTCTGAATGTGTTCTTGGTGGCGCGGCAAAACTCGTATCGCTCATGGGTCACTATGAGCAATGCGGCTTGGGAAATCCCTCTCCTGCCCAGATAGACGATTACGGAGATGGGCTCTATCGGCTGAGGCACATCAAGCCTGCTTATCAGGGGCGATTGTTGTTTTTTGCAACGGATCGTTCAGCAGGTTTTGAGCGGTTGGTGATGCTGGTGGTTTACAAGAAGCAAGGGCAAACGGCCCCCCAGCATATCCTGGAGACCACGAAAAAACGGATGGAACAATGGGAAGACAAAAGGAGCAAGGCATGACGTGGATCAAACAATACGCTGAGAAGCGTTCGGCCAAAGATCCAGAATTCAAGACCGCCTACGAAGTAGAAGAGGCCCTGCTTGAACTTGTTCGTGCGCGTCAAAGGGCAAATCTGACCCAGCAAGACTTAGCCGCAACGCTTCATGTCTCCCAACCCTACATCGCTCAGATTGAACGTGGCACCAAGCCGATCAGTTTGTCTTTCATGGTGCGTTACGCCAACGCAGTGGGAGCAACCATTCAAATTACACCTAGCAGTCCCGGGATAACGGCCCACCTTCCGATCTCTTGAAACTTCATTCTCTACGAGCTGATAGATAACTCCCGTTCCGAAACTTCGAACGCCACCATTCGATCTTTCCCAGGTCCCAGAAGCGGGACCTGGGGCACCCAATCTTGTTCCGAGAGCAAAGAAAAGCGCGCGTCTGTGGCATGCAATGGCGCGAAGCGCGTCTGCCGCACCGCAGGTGCCTGAGGCAGGCAATGGCGCGAAGCGCGCCTGCCCCACCGCAGGTGGCAGGTGGTTATTCGTCCTGCGAGGGGACTTCGTGGAGCCAGCCGGGCTGCTTGAGCAGGTCGCGGGGTTTGGAGCCGCTGGAGGGGCCAACCAGGCCGTCCATCTCCATCATGTCGATCAGGTGGGCGGCGCGGCCGTAGCCCACGCGCAGGCGGCGCTGCAAGAGCGAGGTGCTGGCCTTGCCAAACTCGAAGACCAGGCGCACGGCGTCGTCAAAGAGCGGATCGTTGTCTTCCTCGCCGCCGGCGCCTTCAAAGGAGGTGCGCTCGTCCTTGGGAGAGTCGGTGAAGCCTTCCACGTACTCGGCCTCGCCCTGCGCCTTCCAGAAGCCGACCACCGCGGCGGTCTCCTTCTCGCTCACATAGGGCGCGTGCAGGCGCATCAGGCGGCTGGTTCCGGGAGGCAGAAAGAGCATGTCGCCACGGCCCAGCAGACTCTCGGCGCCGTTGGTGTCCAGAATGGTGCGGGAGTCCACCTTGGTGGCCAACCGGAAGCTGATGCGGGTAGGCACGTTGGCTTTGATAAGTCCGGTGATCACGTCCACCGAGGGCCGCTGCGTGGCCAGAATCAAATGAATGCCCACCGCGCGCGCCATCTGCGCCAGCCGGGTGATGGACTCTTCCACGTTGGCCCGATCCAGCATCATCAGGTCAGCCAGCTCGTCGATGATGATCACGATGTAGGGCAGCGGGCCCTCTTCTTCCTCGTCGTCCTCGGGGCCAAACAGGGGCAGCGCCGAGGCCTCAAACAAGCGGTTGTACTGGTCAAGGTTGCGGACGCTGCGGCTGGCCAGCAGCTTGAGGCGGCGCTCCATCTCGCACACCGCGTTGCGCAGCACGTTGGCGGCGGCCTTGGGCTCGGTAATGATGGGCGTAAACAGGTGCGGAATGCCCTCGTACATTCCCAGTTCCACGCGCTTCGGGTCGACCAGAATCAGGCGCACCTGCTGCGGGGTGGTGCGGTAGAGCAGGCTCATGATCATGGCGTTGATGGCCACCGATTTGCCCGAGCCGGTGGAGCCGGCGATGAGCACGTGGGGCATGGAGGCCAGGTCGGCGGTCACAATGCGGCCGTTGATGTCTTTGCCCATGGCCAGCGTCAAACGGCTCTTGGCCTTGGTAAAGGTCTCGCTCTCAATCACGTCGCGCAGGTGGATGGTTTCTTTTTCGTGGTTGGGCACCTGGATGCCGACCGTGCTTTTGCCGGCCATGCGCTCAATCAGGATGCTTTCCGCGCGCAGGGCCAGGCAGAGATCGTCGGCCAGGCCAGTGACGCGGGAGTATTTGACGCCGGCATCGGGCTTGAACTCGTAGGTGGTGACCATGGGCCCGGGATTGATCTGCACCACGCGGCCGCGCACATCGAACTCGGCGCACTTGTTCTCCAGCACCTTGGCCTCTTCGCGCAACTCCTCTTCGCGGACGGCCTGGGGCCCTTCGCCGGGGATGAGCAGGGTGCTGGGGGGCAGCTTGTAGCCGGCCACGTTCTTGGGCGCAACGGTGGCGGTACGCAGCTCCGCGTCGGCGCGCTCGTTCACGGCGGGGCTGGGATCCATGCGGCGCGGGGCGGCAGCGGGCGGCACGGGAGCGGGCGACATGGGCTCCATCCACGGAGCCGCCGCCGGAGGAGTCGCAACGGGGCGGGGCATGGGCTGGTAAGCGGGTTCAGGAGCGCGCGGCGGTACGGCCTGCGCGGGACGCGGCGTGGGCGCGGGCGGCGCGGAAACCGGGGCCGGCTCCGGGGTTCCACGCTCCCAGATGCTGGAAGTACGGTCGCGACGGTTGACGGGAATGGGCTCCTGCAACTCGTTCACCAGGTCGGGATCGGCCTCTTCGGAGTACGGCTGCTGGGGCGGGACCGGATCGGACTCAAAACGGATGCGCTGGAAGGCGGGCTGGTCCTCCAGGTCGCTTTCCTCTTCTTTCGGTTTGCGGGTGAACAGAGCGGCCAAGCGGCTGGGCGGCTTTTGGTGGACCTGCTGGGGGTGGTCGTCGTCCTGATCTTCGGACTGGTGGTCGTCCTGGTTGTCGCGGCGAGAGCCTGAGGCAAAGGCCGTCTGGGATTTGCGACCCAGGCCGCGTGCTTCCGCCCGTTCCGCGGCGCGCATGGCCTGCCGCATCTCGCGGTCTTCGGCGCGACGATCCCGCCAGATCTGCCAGCGATCATGGAAGCTGAGCGCGTTCAGCCAGCGGTCTTCCATGCTCTCCCAGATGGTGCGCAGGGTGACGGCGGAGGCAAAATACAGACCGGAGAGAGCCAGGATGGAGGTAATCACCCAGGCGCCCTGCACGGCAACGTAGTGCACCAGCAGGCCTGAGACCAGCTTTCCCACCACGCCTTCCACTGCCATCTCCTGGGGCCAGTGCCAGTTCCAGGGCAGCAGTCCAAAGGCGGTGGGGACAAAGATGAGGGCAACCAGGGTTCCGGCCCAGCGCACAATGCTGGAGCCCCCGGCCCGGGAACGCGCCCAGGTGATGCCCAGCCCCGCCAGCCACAAGGGCAGCAGAAAGGCGGTGACGCCCAGGGCCTGCAGCAGGAGGTCGGAGGTGTTGGCGCCCACCACGCCCACCCAGTTGCGGACAGCATGCGGCAGCGCCGGATCGGAGGCCGTGTTCAGCGAGGGATCGGAGGCCCGATAGGTGACCAGGGAGAGAAGCAGCAGAACCGCCGCTACCAACACCACCAGTCCCAGAAAGATGTTGACCGGACGGCTGCGCGTGGGCGACAGAACGAATCGGATGGGCTTCATCATGGGGGTTTTCCGCTGGCACAGGGCTGCATACGGCACAACCAGCCGGCCAACACGGGCGCGTCTTTCCAGAGCAACTCTTATTATCCCCGCAGGCCGGGCCCCGCATGGAGCAAAACCGAGCGGGGGAACCTTGGCGTCCACCCCTGATGCGGGTTGGGGTGGCTGGCTAAAAGCTGAACCGGACCTGCTCGGAATCCGCTACACTGGGGCTCACACGGTTGCTCCGGGAGAGCCTTGGCGATGCGCTTGTGGCCACAATCGATCCGCTGGCAGATGATCTGCGGCCTGGTGCTGCTGGAGACGCTGTCGATTGGTCTTTATGCGGCGCTTCTGATGCGCCAGCAGACCCAGGACAGGCATCGCCGGGCGTCGCAACGGCTGGCCTACGAAGCCTCTTCGATGGCCATGCAGGCGCGCGAGGCGCTGATCCAGCAGCAACCGGGCTGGGTGGGCCTGTCGGTCACCATGATGGGCGAAGGCCCCACGGTGGCCCAGGCCAAGGTCACCGATCCGGCTGGCAATGTGCTATTTGTAAGCCCCGGCGAGGTGGAGAACAATCCACTCAGCCCAACCGAGCTGGCCCAGATTCCGCTGATCCACCACGACGAGCCCCGGACGTTCACCTTTGAAAACGATCGCTGGGAGGCAGTGCGCCCCATTTATACGGGCGCCGACCTGCGCGGCTATGCCTGGGTGGAGTACGACAAGGCGTGGTCGCAGGAACAGAACCGGTCCCTCCTGCGCGATACGGCCATCTTTGGCTGCATCTGGATTGCCTCTTCCGCGGTGCTGGTGCTGCTGATGTTTACCTCCATCACCCGGCCACTGCGCACCTTGCGCCGGGCCACGCGCCAGCTGATGCGAACGCCGGAGAATACCACCAACTTCCCCCTGCCGGTCGAGGTCCACAACGAGGTGGGCGAGCTGATGGAGGCCTTTAACGGCATGGTGGCCTCCATCGGCGAGCAGCGCGCCGGGCTGAACGACACGCTCTCGCTGCTGGACTCCATGCTGGCCAACGCCCCCATCGGACTGGCTTTTTTTGATCGCAACTGCCGGTTTGTGCGCGTCAACCAGGTCTTTGCCGGCCTGACCGGAGCACCCACCAGCCGCCATCTGGGCAGGACCATGGGGGAACTGCTGCCGAAGCCGGTGGCCTCGCAGCTGGAGGCCGCGGTGCTGCGCGTCTTTATTGAGCAGGAAGCGGTGCGCAACCTGGAGTTCAATGGCCAGGATGCGGAGACCGGCCGACCGTGGAGCTGGCTGGCCATCGCCTACCCGGTGCTGACCATGCCGCGCGCGGTGCGCTGGGTGGGCGTGATTGTGCTGGACGTTACCAACCGCAAACGCGCTGAAGATGCGCTGCGCAAGGCGGAAAAGCTGGCCGTAACCGGTCGCCTGGCCGCCTCCATTGCCCATGAGATCAACAATCCGCTGGAAGCCATCACCAACCTGCTCTATCTGCTGGGCAACTTCTGCCAGCTCGAGGACCCGGCCAAAAACTACGTGACCATGGCTGAGTATGAGGTGCGCAGGATCGCGGAGATCGCGCAGCAGACGCTCCGCTTCTATCGCCAGTCCACACACCCCGGAAAGGTTCGGCTGGCGGAGCTGCTGGACTCGGTGCTGAGCCTTTACCAGGGCCGGCTGAATGCACAGAACCTGCTGGTCGAGCGGCACTACAACCCGGAGGTGGAGCTGAACTGCTTTAGTGGGGAGATTCGTCAGGTAGTGGCCAACCTGGTGGGCAACTCCATTGACGCCTGCCTGCCCGGAGGCCGGATGGAGGTGCGAGCCCGGCGCTCGCAAAGCTGGCGCGATGTGGAGATCAAGGGCGTACGCTTTACCGTGGCCGACGACGGCAGCGGCATGGATTCCGAGGTGCGCCAGCACGCCTTTGAGGCCTTCTACACCACCAAGGATGTGACCGGAACCGGCCTCGGCCTGTGGATCAGCCAGGGAATCGTCCAGAAACACAAGGGCTGGATTCGGGTGCGGAGCCGCACTGCGGAGAGCCAGAAGAGCACCGGAACCGCCTTCCACTTCTTCATCCCAGACCTGCCGGAAGCGGCGACGCCGACGGCAAAAGCACCTCTCCCGGTGGCGTAGGCTTAGCCCTGCGCCAACTGCACCAACCGCCGGGCCATGCACTCGGCGGCATCGGGATGAGCCTGGGTACGGGCCGCAGCAGCCATGGCCGCCAGCCGCTCCGGGTTGGAGAGCAGCTCGACAAGCGCAGCCAGCAGCCGGTCCTGATCGACGGAATCGCTTCCCAGTTCGCACTCTTCCAGCATCACGGCGGCATCGGCCGCCACCATGGCCTCAGCGTTCTTCTTCTGGTGATCGTCGGCAGCGGCGGCAAAGGGAACCAGCAGGGAGGGCTTGCTGGCTGCGGCCAGCTCGGCCACGGTGGATGCGCCTGAGCGGGCCATCACCAGGCTGGCACGGGCAAAGCAGGTGGGCATATCGTCAAGGAACGGTTGCACCTGCCAGCGAGCTGGGTCAGCGCCGCTCTGGCGGTAAGCCGCCTCGGTAACCTCCAGGTGGCGCATGCCGCTCTGGTGCAGGATGGTGAGGCCGGGCACGGCTTCCAGAAGCCTTGCCGCCACGCGGGGCAGGTTCTGGTTAAGAATCCGCGCCCCCTGCGAGCCGCCAAAGACCAGCAGATGCGGCCGCGCCGGGTCAGGCTCCGGGAGCGAGAAGAAGGCCGGACGAACCGGGATGCCGGTGACCTCGCAATGGGCAAAATAGCTGGCCGCGGCGGGAAAATTGACTGCAGCGGCGCTGACCCGCTTGCCCACCCAGCGATTCACGAGGCCAGGCATGGCGTTGGGCTCAAAGGCCATGGTGGGAACCTTCATCATCAACGCCGCCGCCATCAGGGGGCCGGAGGCGTATCCGCCCACTCCCAGCACCGCGCCGGGCTTGAACGCGCCGATGATCCGGCGGCAGGAGCCGATGGCTCTGGGCAGAGCACCCAGGGTCTTCAACCGCGTCATGAACGAAACGCTGTTGAGGGGGCCAATCTCCACCATGCGCAGCGCGAAGCCCGCCTCAGGCACCAGCTTGCCCTCCAGCCCGCGCGCCGTGCCCACAAACAGCACCTCAGCCTGATGGCGGGCCACCAGTTCGCGAGCCACGGCCAGCGCTGGGATAATGTGTCCGCCGGTGCCTCCACCGGCAATCAAAATGCGGAGATCTGCCAATTTTCTGCCTTTCAGCGTTGGGAGCGGCGGGGAAACCGCAGACCAACTCTTTTGACTCTTTGAGTCTGAACTATTGTTGGGTGCCCCAGGTCTCGCTTTTGAGACCTGGGAAGCCGAGATACCAAAGTGCAAATTCACGCGATCAGAGACCAAGCTTGGTGTTCCAGAAATTCCAGAAGAACAAACGCAGATCCTTCGACTCACCAGCACCTGCGGTGCGGCAGACCGCTTCGGCACCTGCGGTGCGGCGGACCGCTTCG
>CAZYDF010000051.1:0-30180 GCA_964645855.1 uncultured Occallatibacter sp. | reverse complement strand
ATCGGTTCTGTGTGCCGTGTCCGCCAGTCCGGAATGCCTAATGAACCGCGGAGAACTCCACCGTCTTAGGACGGGTTCACCAGCCCAATCGATCACGGCCCCGTGGGCCGGCTTCTACTATCTCCATCCGCAGGGCCCCTACTTCTCCCCTCCGCGCTGAACCCCGTGGCGCGTCCTCACCCCCTGGCCCTGTATTCTTCTCTTTGTGCATCCCGTCCTCTTTCACATCGGTGCGGTGGTCATTCCGGCTTACGGAGCGCTGGCGGCGGTGGGCGTTCTGGTGGGCCTCCTGCTAGCGCAGCGCACCGCGCGGGTTCTGGGGCTGGATCGGGCCAAGGTCTGGAATCTCTGCGTCCTGGCCTTGTTTGCGGCTCTTCTGGGCCAGCGCTTGCTGCTGGTGGTCCTCAATCTTCCCGCGCTGGGCAAGCATCCCTCGTGGGTTCTGGCGTTGGCCATGGTGCATCATCCGTTGCTGGCCGTTGCGGGCGCGGTGGCGGGATCGCTCGTGGCTCTGCTCTACACCTGGCGCAAGGACATGCCTCTGGCCACTACGGCGGACGCTCTCGCCGCTCCGCTCAGCTTCGGCCTGGCCATGGAGCAGTTGGGCGCCTTGCTGGCGGGTTCCGGTTGGGGCGTGGATGCTCCGGAGGGCGCGCGCTGGGCGGTGGTTTACACCAGCACGCTGGCCGCGCGCTGGAGCGGCACTCCGCTCGGCATGCCTTTGCATCCGGTGCAGGTTTATGCCGCCCTCGGGTTTCTGGTGCTGGCCGTCGCTGCATTTGTGGCCTTGCGCTGGCGCCGTCAGCCGGGCGATGTGGCTGGTGGCTGGTTGATGGGTTTTGGCACGGTGGTGTTTCTCACCGAGCTGTGGAGAGATGCGGAGGGCCGTGGTCGGCTCCTCCATGGGGCGCTGGATGGGCCGCAGTTGGTAGCCGCTGCCGCGGTGGTAACCGGAGCGTGGTTGCTGTTGGAACGCCAGGCACTGAACGATAAGTGAGGTTGAAATGACCGGACAGGTCTTCGTGGTGGCCGCAGAGGATGCGGGTCAAAGATTGGATCAGTACATCGCTGCCCAGCTGGAGGGCGTGAGCCGCTCCCGTGTGCAGATGCTGATGGATCAAAAGGACGTCAAAGTCAACGGCGAGCTCGAGAAGCCCTCCTACAAGGTGCGCGGCGGTGAGCGGATTGAGCTTACCGGCGAGCCCCACCCTACCCCCCTGCACGCCGTGGCGGAAGACATTCCCCTCGACGTCCTCTATGAGGACAAAGACCTTGCCGTGGTCAACAAACCTGCCGGCATGATGGTCCACGCCGGTTCCGGCGTCAACGACGACGAGCGCAGCCGTGGCACCTTGGTCAACGCCCTCCTCTTCCGCTTCAACAAGCTCTCTTCTGTCGGCGGGGAACTCCGTCCCGGCATCGTCCATCGCCTGGACAAAGACACCAGCGGACTCATCGTGGTGGCCAAGAACGACCGCACCCACGCCGCCCTGGGCGAGATGTTTTCCAGCCGTCAGATGAGCAAAACCTACATTGCTCTGGTGCAGGGTGAGTTGGAGAAGCCCCGCGGCACCGTTCGCGCGTCTATTGACCGCGACCCCGCCCGCCGTACCCGCATGGCGGTCTCGAATAACGAAAATGCCCGTACCGCCGTCTCACACTACGAGGTTGTGCGGCGCATCAACTGCCGCTTCGGACGCTTTACCCTGGTGCGGGTTCGCATTGAAACCGGACGCACCCACCAGATCCGCGTCCACATGGCCTCTCTCGGCCACCCGGTGGTGGGCGATACACTCTACGGCGGCGCGGGTCAGCTCACCGACCAGGTCGCTTCGCAAATTGGTTCCAAGGCCTCACGGCGCAACAAGGAGCCCGAACGCTTCAAACTGGACAGGAATTTTCTTCATTCCGCCGAACTGGAGTTCGAGCACCCCATCTCCCACAAGGCCCTCAAGGTGGAAGCGCCACTCCCGGCCGAGCTTGTCGAGATCCTCGAAAAGCTTGAGGCGGAGGCTAAGAAGTAGGGAGTAGGGAGTAGGGAATAGGGAACCAGGAAACGAGGGAACAGTGCTCTGGCCTTTGATCTTGTAACAACGTTGGGTGCCCCAGGTTTCGATTTTGAGACCAGGGAAGCCGAGATGCGAAGGTCCAACTTCATGCTGTAAGAGACTTGGTGCCTTGTCTCCAGGGCCCGCAACAACACAACGCTGTCATCCTGAGTCCACATGGGCGCACCGCCCACAGGACGAAATGAAAATCCTCAAACCCAACGATCCGGTTCGTTTATGGTTTGATCGTCGTCGAAGCATCAAACCCGCGCCGTAGGCGCAGTACAAGTTAGCCCCACCTTTCAAGGTGGGGAAAGAGTGCCAATCATAGCCCCGGAGTCCCGTAGGGACGACACGAAATCCGTAGAAGTCCAGCCTATGAGAACGCGGAGCGTATTGGCCCCACCGCAGGTGGCTGTATGCAATGCGCGGCAGTGAAAAAATCAGCACCCTGGGTGGGCATGGACCGTATTCCGCCACGGGGGGCCGTTGCTACAATGAGGGAGCTATGATCCGACAGCTTTATGTTCTTACTTTGGCGGCCGCAGTGGCCACGGCTACGCTCGCAGCCCAGCAACCGGCGGCTCCGTCCGCCCCGCAGCCCGCGGCCCCGCCGCAGGCCAACAACGCGCCCCTCCCGGCCCAGGACAGCGATCTGGCTGTGGACGTGAACGCCCCGGTCATCAAGATCGGCGTCAACGAGGTCAACCTGATCTTTACGGTGACCGACAAGCACGGGCGTTACAATCCCAATCTGCAGTTGCACGACTTTGCGTTGCTCGACGACCAGAAGGCGCCGGCCCACGTCACCTCGTTCCACCAGCAGATCAATCTGCCCCTGCGCGTGGGCATCCTCATCGATACCAGCTCCTCCATCCACTCCCGCTTCCAGTTCGAGCAGCAGGCGGCCAGTGAGTTCCTGCTCCAGATCCTGAAGGCGCGCAGCGATCGGGCCTTCGTCATGGGTTTTGACGTCACCCCCAACATCGTCGCCGATTGGTCCAACAACCTGGACGCCCTCGGTACTGGCATCAATCGTCTCAAACCCGGCGGCGGCACCGCGCTCTACGACGCCGTCTACACCGCTTGCCGCGACAAGCTTCAGGACGCCTCGCGCGGACAGGAGCCGGTCCGCAAGACCATCATCCTGCTCTCCGACGGCGAGGACGACCAGTCCCGTGTCTACCTGGGCGAGGCCATCAAGGCCTGCCAGCGCTCGGAGACCATCATCTACGCCATCAGCACCAACTGGACCCCCAGTCGCGGCGCCGGTGACAAGGTCATGGAGCAGTTGGCCAACGAGACCGGCGGACAGTCCTTCTTCCCGCCCTCGGTCGAAGACATCTCCAAGAGCTTTACCGACATTCAGGAAGAGCTGCGCAGCCAGTACGCGCTCACCTACTCTCCGGCCGATTTCAAAACCGATGGCGCTTTCCGCCCCATCTACCTCTACTGCAACGACCGCCGCTTCGTGGTCCGCGCCCGTAAGGGATACTTTGCGCCGCGTCAGTAAGGACTACTTTGTGCCGCGTCAGTAAGGGATACTTCGCGTCGCGTCAGTACCCCCATGCGCGAGGTCTCTGACGGATTGATCCTGTACCACTCTTGGGTGCCCCAGAGTCTGCCCTGAGCAAAGTCGAAGGGTCTCGATTTTGAGACCTGGGAAGCCGAGATGCCACGGCTCAAAGTCATGCTGTCATGGACCGGGAGCGTTTTTCCTTTTGCACTCAACTTCCGTGCCCCATCCACAATGAACTACCGTGCCCCATCCATTTCCGCGTTCTTTGCGGAAATGGGTGGGATACCTATGAGATTTAGGTCTGCACTATTTCAAAAAAACGCCGGCAGCGCCCAGCAAAACAACTGCTTCATGTAGCCTCCGCCGCACAGCAGGTACCTGTCCTCCTGAGTCCCCATGGGCGTACCGCTCACAGAACGAAATGAAAACTCCCAAACCCAACGATCCGCTTCGCTTATGGCTTGATCTTCGGCGAAGCCTCGAACCTCGCGCCGTAGGCGCAGTACAAGTTAGCCCCACGTTTCAACGTGGGGAAAGAGCGCCAATAAAAGCCCCCGGAGTCCCGTAGGGACGCCGCGAACCTCCGTACAAATGCGTCGGGAGCATCGCGAAGCGCATTGGCCCCACCGCAGGAGGCCGCCCAATTTGGGAAGCGGCACCTCAAAGCTGTCCAATTTTGGGGCAGAAATGAAATCCTCTACATTTGGACTCACTTATATACCCTATTCGCGCGATGAAATAGAGGAAGGCTGATGGGTTCACAGTTGCTGACAGACCTTCTGACCGGGATTGATCGTTTCCAACCCGTTCGGAAGGAGGGACTGTAACGAAAAGAAGCCGAAGCCGCGGGCTAGATGGCGGCGCAGAGGAGAAACGGTGATCCGGCAGGCCATATCGTGCGACATCTGCGCATCGGAAAAGAAGCAAACCAACCACTGGTTTGTTGCATACGAACAGGCGGGTGAGCTGCGTGTCAGCGGCTGGTGCTCGCGTAACCGTCAACGGCCGGGCGCCAAACACTTATGCGGGCAAACCTGCCTGCACAAGCTCGTGGACGACTTCATGGCGCGCACTCTGGTCAAATCTCCCTCTGTTGCTGAGAATTACGAGCAGGAGCAGGAGGCCAGCTATCCGGCCATCACCTCCAGCCAATACAACGACACCAGCCTCACCGCTCCGGCGCGCAGCTATGCCCGCGTTGAGTCGTCTCCCCACGTTGACGCCAGTCTGACCGCATCTTCGCGCATCCGCTCGCGCGTTGAGGCCTCCACCCGTAGTCGCACGGAAGCTCCCGCCTACGCCCAAACTGAGACATTTGGGGACGATTTTGAGTCCTCGGCGCGCCTTATTCCATCCCCCGCGGCTGCACCTGCCGCCACCACGTCCCAACCCATCCATCGTGTGCCCGCTGAGCTGGTCAGAATGCCCGGCCGCGCCCACGGCGAGGAGCGTACCGCGGCTCCTCCAGACGAACCACGCTATTCCTCCCGCAACTGGCGCTCTGAGGCCTGGGAGCGCGAACGCGAACGCGAACTCCGCGCCGCCGCACGCCTGCGCTCCAACGGCTAGAGCATTTTTCGTTTTGCTATTAACTTCCGTGCCCCATCCATTTCCGCGTTCTTTGCGGAAATGGGTGGGATACCCAAGAGATTCAGGGTTACACCATTCCAGAAAACGCCAGATATCAAGCTGGAGGTCGCTATGTGGTTTGATCTGCTCGTTTCGTCCATGGCGTTGTTGCCACTGACCATCTGCCGTCCGGTCATGGCTCGGGTTCTGCGGCCTTGCCTGTATCAGGTCCGGTTGCCAGCAGCTGCAGCAGCTCGGCTTCGTCGATAACCGCAACCCCCAGCTTCCGCGCCTTGTCCAGCTTGGAACCGGCCTCTTCGCCGGCCACCACGTAGCTGGTCTTCTTGCTCACCGAGCCGGCGGTCTTTCCGCCGGCCTCTTCAATGCGCGCTTTGGCCTCGTCGCGCGTCAGCGTGGGCAGCGATCCGGTCAGCACAAAGGTAAGCCCGGCCAGCTGGGCCGTGCGCAGCTTCTTCTCCGCCGTCATCTCCACCCCGGCAGCCTTTAACCGCTCCACCAGTTCCCGGTTCGCAGCCTGCCGGAAAAACTCTTGGATCGCCTGCGCCACCCGCGGCCCCACCTCGTTCACCCGTTCCAGCTCCTCAGCGGTGGCGGCTTCCAGTGCTTCCATCGTGCCAAACTCCTCCGCCAGCAACTCCGCCGTGCGCTCGCCCACAAACCGTATGCCCAGACCTCCCAGCACCCGCGCCAGCCCGGCCTTCTTCGATTGCTCCAACTCCTCCAGCAGCGTGCCCGCGCTCTTCTCCGCAAAGCGGTCCAGCGCTACCAGCTGCTTCAGGGTGAGCGTGTAAAGGTCGGCCACGTTGGCCACCAGCTTGCGTTCCAGCAGCTGATCCACCACCGCCTCGCCCAGACCTTCAATGTTCATTACCTTGCGTGCGCCAAAGTGCAGCAGAGCCTCGCGCAGCCGGGCCGGGCATCCCGCGTTCACGCAGCGGAAGTCCACCTCGCCCTCCGCCCGCACCACATCGCTCCCACACTCGGGGCAGACGGTCGGAAAGCTGTACTCCTGCTCCCCGCGCGGGTGTTCAGGGTCGTCCACCACCTCCACCACCTTGGGAATCACGTCCCCCCCGCGCTCAATCCTGACCCAATCGCCAACCTTCAGTCCCAAACCAAGGATGAAATCGGCGTTGTGCAACGTAGCGCGGCTCACCGTGGTGCCGCCCACAAACACCGGGGTCAGCTCCGCCACCGGGGTCAGCTTGCCGGTCCGCCCCACCTGCACGGTAATTCCTGCCACCTGCGTGGTGGCCGCCTGGGCCGTAAACTTGTAGGCGATAGCCCAGCGCGGGGCGCGCCCGGTCGATCCCAGCCGTCGCCGCGCTTCAAACGAGCTGGCCTTCAGCACAATCCCGTCAATCTCGTAGTCCAGCGTGGGCCGCAGCGCCTCAATTTCGTCGATAAACGCCTGCATCTCCTCCACCGTCCGCACCACTCTGCGCAGCGGATTTACCCTGAACCCCAGCGCGGTCAGCGCCTCCAGCGTTGCCTCCTGGTCCAGTTCCACATAGTTGCCGTCCACGAGGAGAAAATAAGCAAAAAAATCGAGCTGCCGGTTGGCTACCACGGCCGGGTCCAGTGTGCGCAAGGTGCCCGCTGCGGCGTTCCTCGGATTTACCGCCAACGCCAGTCCCAGCTCTTCCCGCTCCTCATTCAGCCGCTCAAAGCTCTTGCGCGGCATGATCGCCTCGCCCCTTGCCTCAAACGCCTGCCGCGGGCGGACCCAAGTCAGCTTTTCAGCCGGGACAGACAGCGGAATGCTGCGGATGGTGCGCAGGTTCCCGGTCACGTCCTCGCCCACCTGGCCATCGCCGCGGGTCAGCCCCCGCACCAGATCGAGCTTCCCGTTCGCGCCCTGCTCATACACCAGAGCCACGCTCAGCCCGTCCAGCTTGAGCTCCGCCACATACTCCAGCGGCAGATCCCCGGCCAGCTCCCGGCAGCGCACGTCCCACGCGGTCAAATCCTCCACGGAGTAGGCGTTGTCGAGCGACAGCATCGCTCGCGAGTGCGCCACCTTGCGAAATCCCTCGGCCGGTTTGCCCCCCACCCGCTGCGTGGGCGAGTCCGCCGTCACCAACTCCGGGTGGGCGGCCTCAATCTGCTTCAGCTCGTTCATCAGCGCGTCATACTCGGTATCGGTGACCGTAGGCGCGTCCTGCACGTAGTAAAGGTGCTCATGGTGACGCAACTCGGCGCGCAGCAGCAGAGCGCGTTCGGTCGCGTATTCCGTGGCGCTCTCCGGGGGGTATGCAAACAGGTTGGGGTTAATGCCCATGGCTGGATTATATTGAGCTGGCCCGCATCCGCAGCACCGCCGCCACCGGATTATAGCGCCGGCCTCATGGCCGGCTGTACGGGTGGCCTCCCGGCCGCCCGCGGAGCGTCCTCTGGAAGATATCCCTGCCCCCTGATCCCTGATCCCTACTCCCTGTACTATGTTCTCCAGACGCCTATGGAACCCATCACGCACTTTCTCACCGGAGCCTGCATCGGCCGTGCTGGACTCAACCGCAAGACGGCCTACGCCACCGTGGCCGCGGCCCTGGCGGCTGAGCTGGGCGACATCGACATCCTCTGGTCCCTGGCCGGTCCCGTGGACAGCCTGAAGCACCATCGCGGCATCACCCACACCCTGCTGGCCGCACCGCTGCTGGCCGCTGCCGTAGTGGGCATGGTCTGGCTCTACCATCGCTGGCACACCTCCCGAAGAAAGCCAGAAAAAAAACCGCAGCCCGTCCACTGGGGATGGCTCTATGCCACCTGCCTCCTCGCCGCTCTCAGCCATCTGCTGCTCGACTGGACCAACAACTACGGCGTCCGCCCCTTTTTCCCTTTCAATCCCCGCTGGTACGCGGGCAGCTTTGTCTTCATCGCCGAGCCGGTCTTGTGGCTGCTCTTTGCCTTGGCTTTTCTCATGCCCTGGCTCCTTGGCCTGGCGGACCAGGAGATCGGCGCCAGAAAAAATAAATTTGTGGGTCAGGGTTGGGCCATCTTTGCGCTCACCGGCATGGTCTTGCTCTGGTGCTGGCGCTGGACGGCCCATGCCGAGGCGGAGGATCTGGTGCGCCACGCAGGCATCGCCAACGCCCCCATCAACCGCGTGGCTATCGAGCCATACCCGGTCAATCCCTTCCGCTGGCATGCCATCGTGGATACCCCGGAGTTCTACCGCTTGGCCGAGGTCAACACCCGCACTGAAGCTGTGGAGTCCGACGACCGCGCCGATCTCCTCTATAAACCCGCAACTACGCCAGCCGTGGAAGTGGCCAAGCGCTCCGCCCTCGGGCAGGTGTATCTGGACTGGGGCAGCTGGGCCGTGGTCCGCGATCTGGGGCCGCTTCCGGTGGAAGGCCTTCAAACTCCCGCACTTCCCCCCGGCCGTGCCTGGACAACGGTGCAACTCACGGATCTCCGCTTCACCTACAACTTCCTCGGCCAGTCCGGCATGGCCCAACGCGCCCCCCTCACCGGCTGGGTCTATGTCGTGGATGGCCGCGAGGTGGCCGCAGAAGGCATGGGCCACAAGGAACAGCACTGAGCGCGCGGGAATCCCTTCCCCCTTTGTGCCCAGGATGGAAATTCTTGTTCGTAACGTGAAGTGCCGATTTGACCGGACGGAATCGACGCCGCAGAATACTCATAGGACTGTTGTTCTGGCATTTCCATCGAAGCACCGTGCCCCATCCCTTTCGCGGGCTTTATCGCGGAAGGTGTGGGATGCCGATACTCCCTTTGAGGGCCAGATCCAAAACTTTGCCGGACAGGCTCCTTTTTCCCATCGAGCCTCCGGAAACTTCTGAAATTGAGGGTGCCATGACCGCGTATCTGCTGCTTTTGCTGGCTGTGTTGAGCCGTTTCCTTCCTCTTGCGGGAGGCCAGTTCCACCAGGGGTGGATGAACTTCACGGCCGTTGGCGCGGTGCTGCTCTACTTTGGCGCCCGGCGCAGTTGGCGCGAGATGATCGCCCCGCTGGCCATCCTGGCCGCCACTGACTTTGTGATGACCACCATGGTCTACCACTACAGCTTCCAGCTCGCCTGGTATATCCCCACCTGGGTCTGGTACATCGCCGCCATGGCGCTGGGCAAGATCCTGCTGGAGTCGAAGGCCACAGGCGTGCGCGTGGGCGCGGCCTCGTTGCTCGGCCCCACCAGTTTCTTCCTGATCTCCAACTACGCGGTATGGGTGGCGGGTGGCATGTACGTCAAGTCCCTGGCCGGTCTGGGCACGTGCTACGTGGCGGCCATTCCCTTTTACCGTAACGACCTCTTTGCCACTTCACTTCTCGCCGCCGCCATCTTCGGCGTGGAAGCCTGGGTGCGCAGCACGCAGCTCAAGCCCGTGCCGGTTATGGGCGGCAAGTAGCGCACCATCGCTTCCCCAAGAGGCCCGGCTCCTGCCGGGCCTTTTTGCTGCGCCCAGGTCTTCATGGCTAGGACGCATGTAGGTCTGCCGCACCGCAGGTGCCCGCAGGTGCCGCCGTATACTTGAATTTCAGAGCAATAGCCATCGATCACCATGGGGGGAAAAGGCAGCCATGAGCGCCAATGTAAGCGTGCAAGAAGTGGAGCGGGTGGCCGAGTTGGCCCACCTGGAACTGGGCCAGGACGAGGTCGTCCGGATGCAGAAGGATCTCAACTCCATCCTCGACTATGTGGCCGAACTCAATCAGGTGAATACCGACGGCGTGGAGCCCCTGGAGCAGGTCAGCGCGCTGGGCGAAGGCGTGGGCAGCACCGTGCTCCGTGCCGACCAGCTGAAGCCCTCCCTGGATCGCGCCCTGGTCACACCGGAAGCCCCTGACTCCGACGGCGTCTTCTTCCGGGTTCCCAAGGTCATTGAGCGCTAACCACCACCTGCGGTGGGGCCAACCCGCTTCGCGAGCATTGCATGCAGGCATTGCATGCAGCAGACCGCTTTGCGGCATTCGTGGTGAGAGACTGTCTGAGGGGCCAGGCAATGCGTGGGACGTTCCTTTGTTCCATACTAGTTTTCGAACCAAGCAGCAAGACGAAACTACGCAACAGCACAGAAGCACGCACTCCAACGAAGCTGTCATCCTGAGCGAACGGGGCCCCAGGCGTTCTTTTCAGCCTGGGGGTGGTGAGTCGAAGGATCTGCGGTTGTTCTTAACGGTCTTCCGACGCACCACATCTGCTGCATATAATTCTTGCGCACAATGATCTGGGGCTTGTCCCCCAAAAGTCCAGTAACCACCGGAAAGGAAAGACCAAGTGCCGAAGAGCGCAGAAACCTATATCGAGACGCCCCAGAGTTTCACCGCCCTGCGGGAGCAGATCCAGGCCGGAACCACCAAGGCCACCGATCTGGCCGCCAGCTATTACGCGCGGATCGAGCAGATCAATCTCAAGCTCAACGTCTACCTGAGCCTGACCAAAGAGCGCGCGCTCCAGCAGGCTGCCCGCGTGGATGCTCTGGCCGCCAAGGGCGATCCCTTGCCCCCGCTCGCCGGTATTCCGGTCGCTATCAAGGACGTGCTGGTCACCAAGGGCGCGGTCACCACCGCCGCCTCAAAAATCCTTGCCGGCTACCATCCGCCCTACGACGCCACCTCGGTCGCCCGTCTTGAGGCGGCCGGCGCCGTGGTGCTGGGCAAGCTCAACTGCGACGAGTTTGCCATGGGCGGCTCCAATGAGAACTCCGCCTACGGCCCAGTGCTCAATCCCCACGATCCCGAGCGCGTTCCTGGCGGCTCCTCCGGCGGCTCCGCGGCTGCGGTGGCGGCCAACCTGGCCGTGGCCACGCTCGGCAGCGATACAGGGGGCTCCATCCGCCAGCCAGCAAGCTTCTGCGGCGTGGTGGGCGTGCTGCCCACCTACGGCCGCGTCTCCCGCTACGGCCTCATCGCCTTTGCCTCCTCGCTCGACCGGGTCGGCCCCTTCGCCTCGAACGTCAAGGATGCCGCCACCCTGCTCGGCGTCATCGCCGGCCACGACCCGCAGGATGCCACCAGCCTTACCGCTCCCGTGGACGACTACGCGGCGGAGTCGGCCAAGGACGTCCAGGGTCTGCGGATCGGTATTCCCGCCGAGTACTTTGCCGACGGCCTCGATCCCGAAGTCAGAGAAAAGATCGAGCAGGGAATTGCGGCGCTTGAGGCGGCCGGATGCACCATCAAGCCCGTCTCCCTGCCCAACACCAAGTACGCCGTGCCGGTCTATTACCTGATCGCCACGGCCGAGGCCTCGGCCAACCTGCAGCGCTTTGACGGCGTGCGCTACGGCCATCGCTCGGCGGACTCAACAACCCTTTCGGCCATGTACAGCAAGTCGCGCGACGAGGGCTTTGGCCCTGAGGTCAAGCGCCGCATCCTGCTGGGCACCTACGCCCTCTCCGCCGGCTATTACGACGCCTACTACCGCAAGGCGCAGCAGGTCCGCCGCCTGCTGGCTGAAGAGTTCTTGCGCGCCTTTGGCGAGGTGGACGCGATCATAACCCCCACTTCGCCCACCCCCGCCTTCAAGCTCGGCGAAAAGACGGATGACCCGGTCTCCATGTACCTGGCCGACATCTACACCGTGACCGCCAGCCTGGCCGGCATCTGCGGTGTCAATGTCCCTTGTGGTCAAACCCAAACCGGCCTTCCCGTCGGCATGCAGATCTTGGCCGCCCACCTGAACGAGTCCACTGCCTTCCGCCTGGCGCAAGCGGTCGAGTCGGCCAAGCTCTGAGCGCGGATTGTTGGGCAAGAAGACAAAGGACGGGCTTTCAAGCCCGTCCTTTGCGTTTTCGGGGTACACTGTCCAGAGAATCGGATTTTTCTTAGTTTTGGTGGAGTTTCTTTTCCCTCCGGGGCTAAAGCCCGCGTTGTTTTGAATGGACCTTGCGGCACACTTCGACTTTGCTCAGCGCAGGCTCTGAAGCCGTGCCCTTTCAAAACATGCTTCTACCTGTGTTCGTATCGGGCGAGAGGAGTGCAGGCCGCTTCTGGAGGGGAGACGATGAAGAGGTTTTTCCTGGGATTTGCTGTGCTGTTGCTCGCAGCCGAGGTCGGGTCAGCAGCGCCTCCCCACAAGGGGCACACGGTGCTGCTGGGCGCGGCCAAAAAGGTGCCGTACTCCAGGGTGGGCGACCCGGCAGGCGCAACCGCCGCGGAGACGGAGCTGACGATTCGCGCCCTGCTGGTGGACGGCGTGCTCAAGGAGTGGACCACGGGTGACGCCCATGACATCACGGATCGCAGCTTTGTGGTGCGGCGCGCGATCCGCCTCAACGATGCGCTGCCGGGGGACACCCTGCCCCGCGACAAGCCCGGCAAGTGGGTCTGGCAGCGCGGCCCCTGGCTGGTGGTGGATCGGGTTACCGGCCGCGGCGCCGCCCTCAGGATGCCGGACTACGATCCCGGCGTCAGCCAGGTGGTTTGGTTCCGCGACTATGCCGCCTACTGCGGGGTATCTTTCTCTGGCAAGATCCTCTTTGCGGTGGTCTGGCAGGTGGGCGGGCGCAAGCCGGTGCTGGCCAAGAGGCTGGGCGGCTTTGACCAGGAGCAGCAGCACTCGGATCCAGTCTGTGGCCCCGTGGAGTGGCAGCGGGAGCCTATGAAGGTCACCTTCCATCCTGCCGGCAGGGAGGCGGTAGGCTACGAGATTGTGCCAGGATCGGCCGTGCTGGTGGAAGACTCCAGCGACGAACCGGAGACGCCGCAGACCCCGGCCAAATGAGGCATTGTGGACTGTGGGGCGGTTCCAATCCCTGGTCCCCAAATGCCAGGGACCAGGGGCACCCAGCGCATTCCACGCGTGCAACGCCTGCCGCACCGCAGGTGCCAGGTGCCCGAAAAAATCTTTTGTTGGAGCAGGTGGATGGAGAAGAACGGAAAACGCAGGCAGGCCGAGGTGGAAGAGGTTGAAAACATTAACGAGCCGCGCCGCAATCGCAAACCCAACGAGCGCGAGCAGGCCATTCTGGAGTATCTGCGCATCAACCCCCGCGCCACCTATGCGGCGTTGCAGGTAGCCACCGGGCTCAAGTCCCACGAAGTGGAATGGGCGCTCAAAGCCATGTCCCGCAAGAAGTGGATCGAGGATGGCTTCCGCGTTTCTCCCACCGCGCTCGGCTATCCGGAGCGCTATCGCGTTGATATTTGGGTGATTCCCCTCAAGTTGCGCGAAGGGCTCGGCGGCCGCTCCCAGGATGTGGACGCTCAGGGCCAGCGCCTGGTCGTCGATTCGCAAAAGCGCCTCGGCCGCTACATCATGGAAAGCCTGGCCAAGGATTCGGCCTTCCGTGACCGCGTCCTGGTGGAAGAGATGCACATCCTGCTGGGCGGCATGGCGGATATGTCCGCCACGGTCCGCGCGCGCGACAACGACGCCATGCTGGAGTTCGTCGTCAGCGGGCTCAGGATCTGTGAAGGCATCCAGCAAACCACCACCTGCCTCATGCAGTGGTCGCACCCTGATATCCGCCTATGAGAGGGATCGCCCTGCCCCTGGAAGGTGGCCAAAACTGATCATTTTTGGTCAAGAATACGATTTTCAGCAAAATCCGATGCGGTGAATACGATTCACAGTAGATTCATTTGAATGCAGGAATAATTCTCGCGCGACCACCTATTTTCCTGCATCTCCGCCATTTATCAATGAACAAAGAGGACGTCCCGACCGTGATCCGGCGGGAACGACCGGACCCGATGGCATCAGGCCGCCCCAGGGAGGCCAGGACAGAACCATCTCGCGAGCAGGCGAGGATAAGTTTTTCGTCCGCGGGCGACCGTAGCGTTGTCAGACGATCCATAAAGGAAAACGGGAAAATCGCGAACCGGAGACGAAAGGGGGGGCCCTGACGTTTCCGGTTTTTTTCAGCTCGGCGTCGGCATCTCCGAAACCATGCGCGCGGCAAATCCGTGGCGGGTCTGGCAGGCGTTTTGCCGTGCCGATGCCCTTGGAGCGTATTTCCTTTTGGTATGGACTTCCGTGCCCCATCCATTTTCGCGTTCTTTGCGGAATGGGGTGGGATAGCGAAGAAAATCAGGTCTACATCCTTCCGCAAAAAGCCCTTAGTCCATGCTTCTTCACGAGATTCCAGCTCAACTCATGGCGCTGAACCGCTCTTCCAAGGTCCCGGCGAAACGGGTCAGATCCAGCGCGAGCGCCGGGGCCTGCGCTTGCGATCCCGATACATGTGCCACAGAACCCATAGCAGGAAGGACTCGGACGGGATAAAGAGAAGCAAAACCAGCATTCGGACATCAAACATGGACATGACCGTATTCACCTCGCGTCGGTAAAGGGTCCACTGGGGCGTCATGCCCGTGGGAGTGGCTAGAATCGAGCTAACTCCAGTAAAACGCTGGGTAGATAAGCATGGGCTTGGCAATCTATAAATGGTTTGTAAGGGTTTTGGCGCGGGTCGGACCCTCCGCCGTGGTATCCCTGCCTTGACACCGGCGCGGGGGCGCGTATCTTATCTTCCTAGGTATTCTTTTGCTTTTCGGGGCAGTTGGACCCGCCGGCAGCTCGGCGCGGGCCAACTCTCCTGAGACTTCAAGGAAGCTGTGTCGAACAGGAAGCAGACGGCGGAGGATCTCGCGTCCAAAGCCGAACCTTACCGTCGTTAGCCGACGGTTGGTACCATTCCCGTAGACAAATCTGTAATTCAGGCACTGGCCAAGAGCCGGATGTCTGTGTTCGCCGGGCTGTGGTGTGTAGCCGGTGGGCAGTAAAGGACGAGTGTGGCGACGAGTGTGGCTTTCTTTCTGGCAGGCGCCGCGGCCGGTGGTGGGAACGCGATGATGACGTTCTTACCCCTGTTGCTGATCCCGGTGCTGTATCTATTGATGATTCGTCCGCAGCAAAAGCGGCAAAAACAGTGGCAGGAGATGCTCAAGAACATCAAGGTCGGCGATCGGATTACGACCTCCGGTGGTATTCGCGGCATCATCGTGTCGCTCAAGGACGATTCACTGGTTCTCCGTGTGGCGCCGGATAATCTTAAGCTGGAAGTGGCCAAGAACGCGATCGCCTCGGTGACGCAGGACTCCAATCAGGGGGCCTGAGGGCGCACCCGGAGAGCTTGGACGGAAGAGAAACGGAACAATGAAGAAGAATCTCACAAAAAAAGTAGCTCTGATCCTGGCAACGATGGTGATCTTCACCATCGGCATCATCGGCATCCCGTCTGGTTTCAGCGGCAAGGCCGTACTCGATGCGATTAGCAGCCGGATTCACCTGGGCCTGGATCTACAGGGCGGCGCTCACCTCATCTTGCAGGTGGAAGTCAAGGAAGCCATCAACGCTGACACCGACAACACGGTGGCGCGGGTGCAACAGGATCTGAAGGCAGCCACTCTCGGCTTCGGTCAGGTTCTCAAGCCCCTGCCCCTCACCCGCGATCTGGCGGGCAAATACTCCGGCAAACCGGAACTGGTGGAGATCGACGGCGTGGCTCAGGCCAACACCAACGCGGTCCGCTCGCTCCTGGAGTCGAAGTACGGCAACGAGTTCGATGTCTCCGGTGGCTCCACCACACCCTTCACTCTCACCATGAAGCCGCTGGTCCAAAAGCAGCTGGAAGAGAAAACCGTCGAGCAGGCCATTGAGACCATCAATGACCGCGTCAACTCCCTCGGCGTCAGCGAGCCCAAGGTGGCTCCTTACAGCCTGGGCGCCAACCAGATTCTGGTTGAGTTGCCCGGCATCAGCGACCTTGAACGCGTCAAGAGCATCATCAATTCCACTGCTCGGCTTGAGATCCACGCTGTTGCCGGCGGACCGTTTCAGGATGAGGCTACGGCCACCGCTTCACTGGGCGGCGTGGTTCCCCCTGACGTGATGATCGCCCACGACAACCAGGGCGGCCGCGACTCCATCTACGTGCTGCGTCGCGTAGCCGTGGTGGCGGGTTCCGACTTCCGTTCCGCCGATCCCGGTACCGATTCCAACACCGGCCAGCGCACGGTTCGCTTTACGCTGACCAACGAAGCCGGCGACCGCTTCTACGACTACACCAGCAAGAACGTGAACACCTCCATGGCCATCCTCATGGGCGGCAGCGTTCGTGAAGTGGCCAACATCGAGAGCGCCATCCGCGACTCCGGTGAGATCCGCGGCACCTTCAGTCAGGAAGAAGTCGAGAACCTTTCCAAGCTGCTCCGTACCGGCGCTCTGCCGGCCTCGCTCGACTACCTTGAAGAACGCACCGTGGGCGCTTCGCTCGGTGCTGATTCCATCAAGGAAGGCGTTACCGCGGCCGTTGTCGGTGTCCTGCTGGTCATGGTCTTCATGCTCATCTACTACCGCGGCTCGGGCATTAACGCCAACCTCGCGTTGTTCTTCAACCTGGTCATCCTCCTCGGGTTCATGGGCTTCTCGAAGGCGACGCTTACCCTGCCCGGCATTGCCGGCGTGATTCTGACCATTGGTATGGGCGTCGATTCCAACGTGCTGATCTTCGAGCGCATTCGCGAAGAGATCCGCTCCGGAAAGGCCGCATCCGCCTCGGTGGAGCAGGGCTTTGCGCATGCCTGGATCACCATCGTCGATACCCACGTCACCACCATCGTTTCGGCTGCCATCCTCTTCCTGTTTGGCTCCGGTCCGGTCAAGGGCTTCGCGGTGACGCTCACCTTCGGCTTGCTGGCTAACCTCTTCACGGCTGTCTTTGTCTCGCGTGTCATCTTTGATGCCCACCTGAACAAGATGAAGCCCGGTGAGATGGTTTCGATTTAACCAGGGACTAAGGGACTAGGGACTAGGGACTGCGTATGCGTCCTAGTCCCTAGTCCCCAGTCCCTAGTCCCTGTGAGGTTTTGAAGTGGAATTCTTTCGTAGCGTAAGCATCGACTGGCTTGGGAAGAAATGGTATTTCCTGGGCTTCTCTTTGATTTTCAGTATTGCCGGCCTGACCTCCATGGGCGTGCACTGGGCGCAAATCGGCAGCCCCGTTCCGCTCGGCGTTGATTTCCGTGGCGGCACCGAAGTCCAGGTGCAGTTCAAGCAGACGCCCAACGTCGGCGCCATCCGCGCCGCGCTCAACGCCAACGGTATCAAGGACGCCAGCGTTGTGCTTTACGACGTGCCCTCCGCCAACGAGGTCCTCATCAGCCTGCCGGAAACGCAGAATGAGAGCGCCCTCAACGTCGGTCGTCAGCAGATCGTCGCCGCCCTTGAGGCGCACTACGCCACGCCCGATGTCCGGGACGTGCAGGTCGTCGGCCCCACCGTCGGCAAGCAGCTGGAGTTCCAGGCCGTCAAGGCGACCTTGCTCTCCATGCTGGGCATGCTGGTGTACCTCTGGTTCCGTTTCCAGCTTATCTATGGCGTGGCGGCCGTTGTAGCCTGCTTCCACGACACCCTGATCACCGTAGGCGCCTTCGCGCTCACCGGTCAGGAGATCAGCCTTACCGTCATTGCGGCCATCCTCACCCTGGTCGGTTACTCGATGAACGACACCATCGTCGTTTTTGACCGTATCCGCGAGAACCTGCGCCTCAGCCGCAGGGAGACCCTGTCCGACGTTGTGAATCGTTCCATCAACCAGACCTTGAGCAGAACGGTTTTGACCTCAGGTTTGACCTTCCTGACCGTGCTCTCGCTCTACGTCTTCGGTGGCCAGGTGCTCAAGGGCTTCAGCTTTGCCCTGGTGGTTGGTATCCTGATCGGGACATATTCAAGTATTGCCGTGGCTGCGCCGATGTTGGTAGCGTGGCAGCAATGGCGCGGTGAGCAGGGGTCTGTCGCTACTCTCCCGGCCGCCAAGCGTCCCAAAGTGTAGTACAGGCAATGATCAGGCGGGACCAAACCGGCAGGTTCCGGTCCCTCCCACCACATTGCAGACGTGAACAAAACTTCAAGAGGCTCCAAGACGCAACTCGTAAGTTCAAAAAACAAAAGAGCTTGCAGTACGTTCTGCAGATTGCTTTGCATGGGGAGCGCGGTTCTGTTAAGGTGAACCCGCTTCTATACGGACCAACTGAACGCTCGGGAACATTTTCCGTTTCCGTGGTGTCTAAGTAGAAGTAACCAACACCTGATTCGAGGCTGGCCATGTTCGAAGACTCCACATTTGAATCCGCTAACAGAATCAAAACCAAGAGTGGTCGATGGATGCTGTTTACGTCCCTCACCAACGGTTCGATCCTGGTTCTGTTGATTCTGATTCCGCTGATCTATCCTGAGGCGCTGCCCAAGGGTGCGATGCAGACGTTGCTCTTTGCACCGCCTCCGCCGCCGCCCCCCCCGCCGCCTCCGCCGCCGCCAGAGGCAGTCCACGTCGTGCACGTGCAGTCGGAAATGATGAACAATCAGCTGACTGCTCCGACGCGTATTCCTCATAACGTTCAGATCGTCTCTGAGAGAGAAGCCCCTGTCTCCAGCTTCGGCGTTGCCGGAATGGAAGGCCTGGGTGGAGCCAACACGGGCGTTACCGACAGCATGTTCGGTTCCAACAAGCCCAAGGTGCAGGCTGCTGCTCCCAAGAAGGTCAACATCTCGGCCGGTGTGGCCGTCGGTATGTTGCTGGTCAAAACCCAGCCAATCTATCCGCCGATCGCCAAGGCCGCCCGCGTCTCGGGCACCGTCGTCCTCCAGGCGACGATCTCCAAGAGCGGCACCATCGAAGGCTTGCACGTCATGAGTGGACCTGCCATGCTGCAACAGGCGGCTCAGGATGCTGTTCGTCAGTGGCGCTATCGCCCCTACCTGCTCAACAACGAGCCGGTGGAAGTGGAGACTACGGTCAACGTGATCTTCACCTTGGGTGGATAACCAATTCTTTGGCTCCCTACGCCCGTCAGGGCACAGGGGAGCCTACGCTCTTGACCGGAATGCGAATCCCAGGATTTGTGATTCCATCAACCGCAAGGCACTTTCAGTTTTCAAGAAACTCCTTAGGAGGAAGATTCTGTGATTCTCGCTCAGCTCGCACATTTCGCTTCGCACACGGTCAACACCCTCGCCCTGTTCCAGGAAGAGGGCGGCGCAGTCAGCTTCAGCCCCGCGGGTCTCTGGGAGCACATGGGATGGCCGGCCAAGGTCATCGCCATCATTCTCTTCGTTGAGTCCATCTGGTCGCTCGCGGTCATGATCGACCGCGTGATCTACTTCAACGCCGCCCGCAAGCAGTCCCGCGAGTTCGCCCCCAAGGTTGCCGGCGCCCTCAAGGATGCCAAGCTCGACGAAGCCATCAAGATCGCCGATCGCAACAAGAAGTCTCACCTTGCTGAGGTTGTGACCGCTGGCCTGCAGGAGTTCCGTGCGGCTGGTGGCGTTGCGACCGAAGAGTCCATCGCCAGCTCGGGACGCGCTCTGGAGCGCTCTGAAGCGATCGTTCACGCCAAGCTGAAGAAGGGCCTGTCGGTTCTGGCCACCATCGGCTCCACGGCGCCCTTCGTCGGACTGCTGGGCACGGTTATCGGCATTCTGAACGCCTTCCAGGCCATCGCCACCCAGAAGACCTCTGGCATCGGCGCGGTCGCCGGCGGCATCTCGGAAGCGCTGGTTACCACCGCTTTCGGCCTGCTCGTCGCCATCCCGGCCGTTATGGCCTTCAACTACTTCACCGGTCGCGTTGAGTCGTTCGACGTCGAAATGGACAACTCGTCCTCCGAGCTGGTGGATTACTTCATCAAGCAGAGCCACAAGCGCTAATCGTAGCGACTGATCGGCTTGAGCGAGATTGCTGCGGTAGGGCCGGGGAGCACCACTCCCTTGCCCTGCCAGAAGCGCGGTCGCCTCGCCTCAAGATACCTCTCAGGCGTTGCCCTGCAGATTGAAAGAGCCGGATCGACCGGCAAAAAATTCAACGCACGGAGTCCCGACAATGGGAATTGCGGTTCGCGACGTAAGTAAAAACGTGAGCTCCAACATTAACGTCACACCCATGGTGGACGTCATGTTGGTCCTGCTCATCATCTTCATGGTCATCACGCCTATGTTGCAGAACAAGGTGCAGGTGGACATGGCCAAGGTGGATAACGCTACGGCGATGCCCGACGCCGACAAGGAAGATGCCATCGTAGTTGCGGTTACCCGCGACGGCGGCGTGTTTCTTGGCCAGGATAAGGTAGCACCGTCCGAGCTCGGCCGCAAAGTGGCCGACAAGCTCGCTGACAAGCCCGGCAAAATGATCTTCGTTCGCGCCGATTCGCGCGCACAGTTCAAGGCGGTCGAAGATGCGATCGACGATGTGCGTACCGCTGGCGTGGATGAAGTCGGTTTGCTGACGCAGAAGAAGGAAGGCGCCGGCGGTGGCGGCGAGTAATCGCCTCCTGCTAGCGGCCCGATTAACGATTTTAGCGGTACACGAGGAGTTTTGAGCCATGGCTATGCAAATGGGGGGCGGGGGAGGCTACTCGTCCGACATTAACGTAACGCCGATGATCGACGTCCTTCTGGTGCTTTTGATCATCTTCATGGTGATCGTGCCGGTGACGCCGAAGGGTTTGGACGCAATGGTGCCCCAGCCGCCGAAGACCCCGCAGCAGCAGAAGCAGATCGACCGCACCATCGTCGTTCAGGTCTTCTACAATCGCGGTTCGGCGCCCACCTACAAGATCAACGAAGATGCTGTCCAGAAGACCGATTTGAAGTCTCGTCTGGATGCCATCTACGCCAACCGCGCGGAAAAAGTTATGTTCGTGCGTGGCGATGACGAAGTGAACTTCGCCTACATCGCGGACGTGATCGATATCGGTCGCGCTGCGGGTGTGGATCACATCGGTCTGATGACGCCAAAGATCCAGGCTGGACAGTAGCGACGAGTTCTGCCGCAATCGGCCCCGGCGCAAGGGACCGTTGCCGGTTGCGCAGGTACTTCCGCTAGTCACCGGTCGGCAAAGAGGAAGCGGGGACCTCAGGTCTTCGCGGTCCGGCTGCAACCTCCCCTTGGTGGGCGGATGAGCCGGGCGCAACCAGAACGTAATTCATCTTTGGTCTTGGTACCGGCCGCTCCCGCCCGGTCCAGCTGCAACAGATTCCAGGCGCGCAACCGATAGGCACTCGCCTGAAGGAGAAGGATACGAACATGAATCGACCCGCACGTATTACGGCGTTCGCGGTGGCCCTTGCCGGCATGGTGCTTTCCATGAGCGGGTGCAACAAGCTTGCAGCCCGCGACCATCTGAACAAGGGAGTTGAAGCGTACAAAAGCGCGCATTACGAAGACGCGATCAATCACTTCCAGCAGGCGACGCGCCTCGACCCCAAGCTCCCCATGGCCAAGACCTACCTGGCCACTGCGCTCGCGCAGAACGTGGTTCCTGGTCTCGATACACCCGAAAACCTGCAGAGCGCCGAGCAAGCCGTCGAGCTGTTCAAGCAGGTCCTGGCCAACGATCCTTCTGATGTGAATAGCATCAAGCAGATCGCCGGCATCTACTACCAGATCAAGAAAACCGACGACGCCAAGCTTTGGCAGAAGAAGGTTCTTGAGAAGGACCCCAGGGATCCTGAGGCGGCTTACACCATCGGCGCCATCGACTGGGACTTGGCACATAAGAACGTGCTGACGATCCTGGGCGAAGCTGGCCTTACCGATGATGGTCAGGGCAACGTCAAGGCTCCCAAAAAGGTCATGGACCAGGTCAAGGAAAAGAACAGCGCAATCGTTGCGGAAGGCCTGCAGTATCTCAATCAGGCCGTGTCCAATCGCGACAATTACGATGAGGCCATGGCCTATCTCAACCTGATCTATCGCCGTCAGGCGGATGTGGATTTTGGCAATGCCGGCGCCGTCAAGGACGACATCGCCAAGGCTGAAGACTGGCGCACCAAGGCCATGGGCGTCCGCAAGGCCAACGAAGCGAAGAAGAACCAGGGACCCGGCGGCATCACCATTGGTGACAACGGCGAACTGAAGTAAATCTCATTCGCGCATTCTTCCACGCACGGCCCCCGCTTCGGCAGGGGCCGTTGTGTTTGGCACCCGCGGTGCGGCCACCTGCGGCACCTGCGGTGCGGCCAACTGCGCTTCGCGCCCGCTCCGGTGCTCCACAGCGAGGCGCCTTTGATGGAAGGTCGCTAGTTTCCTATTCGACACCCCTCAAGCGATGGGGAGCCATCTCGCCTCCATCCAGGGGCATTCCCGCGGCAGAGGGCCTGGCTGCCTGTAGTGAAAGTCAGGTTTTGAAAGGGCACGACTTTAGAGCCTGCCCTGAGCGCAGTCGAAGGGTGCAGCAACCGGTGTTGCCGACCTCGACGGATGAAACTGTCAGGGTCGCCTTCGGGTTTTCTGCCCACTCAAGAGGTCGGGTGCCCCAGGTCTCGATTTTGAGACCTGGGAAAGCACGAACCTCAATCCGGCGAAGAGTTGTTTCTGATTGGGCCGCTCGAGCACGGTCCCCATCCATTTCGCAGGCTTTATCGCGAAATGGGTGGGTGGTCGTGACCGCATTTACAGATCGGATATAGAGAGCTTCCAGCCAGGGAGGCCGTCGCGGAGCCCTGAAGAGGCAAGGGTAGATCGAGCGAACGGATCATTTCGACCCCGAAGTCAATGGAATGTGACGACCGGGAGTGTCCGGCCCTTTCCAAGAATATCGAGTGCTTCGTCTAAATACTTTGCATTGCCCCAATAGGAGAGCTGCCAACCCGAGACCTGCTCCTCACAGTACGCATGAACGATGGAGCTCCGCTGGATCGCATGGCCATGCACGAGCACCGGTTGGCTCAGGCAGTGAAAGCTGCGCGGGGAGATCGTCCTCGTTGATTCCGAGACCGGCCCCCATGGCATGTTGAACTGCATGCGCGCATTGTTCAAGCTGGATCCAGGCTTCAGGGCAGGCCAGGCAGGTTGCAGGTAGACCGTGTTGGGATAGTACGAGCTGAAAGGAAGCCACGGCCTGCGCTCCAGAATCGTCCCCCCTGCGTAGGCTGGAAACCCGGAGACCGACCACGCCATGGGCAGCTGGAAACGGGTATTCTGCCAGGTTAGCCATTGTCCGTGACGGAGATGCCACCAGACTCCGGTATGCGCGGGCACCACATACCACAGACAAAACCCCACAAACAACCAGCGAAACCATCTGTAGGTCCTCAAGCGGATGGAAAGGGAGGTCGCGGGACTGGGTTGCGGCGCGTCGGGCTCTGGGTGTTCCATAAATTGCCTCTTTGGGAATTGCAAACCAGTATAAGCAGATTCCTGCAAGATCGAGTGGAAATTCCCGTGCAACCGCCGAAAGATGATCCCCGCCCAAATGAAAATGGCGTCCGGGAATGTATCCCGAACGCCATTTTTGTTTAGATTCAGCTGGAAGAAATGCTTACTGGCCGTCCTGCTTCAGAATCTCCTCGGCCAGGAAGTTCCTGACCTTGGCGTCGTTGTGCAGGGTTTCCAGGTAGGCGTTTTGTAGCAGCTGGGCGCGGTTGTTATGCAGCAGCGTGTGGATGGTCTGCTGTACGCGCGGGTCGTGCAACTCGCGCTGGCCGGCTGGTTCGCGCGCGATCAGCTTGTAGATGGCGTAGCCGACCACACGGTGTCCCTGGCCGGCGCCGTCATAGACGGGCAGCACGTCGGTGTACTGGTCGGGGCGCAGCTTGTTGACGGCGTTGTACACCTCGGGATCGGTGTGCAGCGCCGACTCGGCCACAAAGCCCATATCGCCGCCGTTGGAGGCCGTGTTGGAATCCTCGGAGAAGTTCATCGCCACGCCGCCAAAGTCCTCGCCGCTGTCCAGGCGATTATGCAGGGTCAGGATCTTCTTCTTGGCGTCCGCGTCGCCGGAGGCCTTGTTGTTCTGCAAGTTGCCGGGCTGCTGCGCGGGCGAGGTGGTCACCACAATCTGAGCCATGTGGTACTGCGGCTCAATCAGGTTGAACTCCGCCTTGTGCGCGTTGTAGTAGGTGGCAATCTCGCTGTCGGTAATGTTGATCTTCGACTCGATCTCTTTATTGATCAGCTTGGTGCGGGTCAACTGGCTGCGCAGATCGCGCTTGAAATCGTCGATGGTGATGTTGCGCGCCTTCAACTGCGCATCGAACTCTTCCTGCGTGAAGCGAGCCTTGATCTCCGTCAGCTTGGAGTTCACATCCTCGTCGGATGCGGCCAGGTTCACCTTGGCCGCATGCTGCTGCAGAATCTCGTACTCAATCAACGTGCGCAGAATGCTGAGCCGTTGAATGTTGGCTTCCTCGTTGGAGAGCTGATGCGGGTTCCCGCTCAGATTCGTCTGGTAGTCGCGCTCCAGATCGGCGCGCTGTATCTCCTTGCCGTTCACCGTGGCAACAACGCCGGAAGAGGGCGAGCGATGGCAGGCGGCCACGCCGCCCATCAGGGTGAGCCCGGTCAGGGCAAGAGCAATCGAGCTATAACGCATACTGGGAAAATTAGGGACGAACAAGCTGCTATCTCCTGAGGAGCGTTTGAGTGCCCCGGCCTTCAAGGATAAATCCCAAACCTGCCAGGGCGGTAGCAAGAATCAAGAAAACTACTGGGCAGGCTTTGCCGCAGGGCTTCCAATACCAGTTTCGGGGTTAGCCGGTGGCTGTTCGCCCACCGCCCGCAGTGCCCGGTCAATGGCCAGCCAGATGTACGGGGCTGGCAATGCTCCGGCAATCTTCTCGCCATTGATGTAGAGCGCCGGCGCGCCCTCCAGACCCAGTGCCACGGCTTCCTTCAGCGAAGCATCTACTTTGCTGCTATCCTGGGCCGCGAGGCAGGCGCTCAGCTTGCCGGAATCCACCTTGGCCAGGGCGCCCTGATCGCGCGCGATCCGGTCCAGCGTCACAAAACTCTTCTTCTCGTCGTTGCCGGGGTCGTTCACATCGTCGCCGTGCGCGTGTACGTAGTCTACATACGCCCAATAAGCGTCCGTGCTCTGCTGCGCAAGGCAGTCAGCGTCAATGGCCGCGTGGGTGGCCCAGGGGTGAATGCTCTGCAGCGGAAAATCCTTGTAAACAAACCGAACCTTGTCCTTGTAGCGGTTCAGCGTGGCCGGATACAAGGCCTGGTGCATGCGCGCGCAGTAGGGGCACTGCAGATCGTCAAAGTTCACCACCGTCACCTTGGCGTTGGGATTGCCGCGCACCGGCCTCCCTGCCAGGTCAATGTTGAACAGCGGATCCTTCACCAGATCGAAGGTCTGCAACCGGCCCAGCGTCTTGCCGTCGGTCGAAATCAGGAACTCGATGGACTGCGCCTGCGTCTCGTGCGAGAGCGTAATCGGCAGGATATCGTAGCCGGCAATGCTGCTCGGCTTGCGCGCGCCCAGGGCGACGTTGATGTCCGGAGTCAGTCCAAAGTGGCTGCGAATCAAATTCTCGATGCGCCGGTTGGCGTCGCCCTGTCCGTGCGCATCTGGTACGGGGGCCTGGGCCTTGCAGCCCGCGGTAAGACAGAGCGCCAGCAAAACGGCGAACAGACGAAAGTGTGACAAATAGGAATCCTCTCCAAAAAGCATACTCCAGCGGAGCAAAAAATCGAGTCGTGACAACTAGAGCATCTTTCCTTTTGGTATAGACTTCCGTGCCCCATCCATTTCCGCGTTCTTTGCGGAAATGGGTGGGATACCTGGAAAATCAGGTCTACACCATTTCACTAAATACTCAAGACGTGGCACGGGCAAAAACGCTACCCGCCTTCCACAAAAAATTAGAACGCCGGTGGCAGAGCTGGATCACGGAACACCGAGTTCGAGCGCCGGATATCGCCCACCGACCCAAAATTTGCCAGCGTAAAGCTGTACAGGTACTGCGTCTCGTCGCGCACCGTGCCCAGTTGGAAGCGCCGATAGCCGATCGTCAACCCGCAGCAATTCCAGTTGTAGTTGGCCTGCACGCCGGCATACTGCAACTGCCCCAGCACAAAGTCGTACCCGCCGTTGGCGGCAAGGTTGAACCCAGCCTTCGACGGCTTGCCAATCATCAGGAACGGCTGCACCTGCTGGCTTTTGATCGTGGAGGCCGTACCCGCGCTCTCGTCCACCGCGTTCAGCAGCGCGTGGCCCACGCCAACGGTCGTGCGCCCGGCGGTATAGCCGGCAAAAAGATTGTCGGAGTTCAAACGTCCGGCGCGCGGGTCGTAATCAATGTCCCATTCAATGCGCAAATTGTCCACGGCCTCAATGCGCATCCGCGAGATCACCGGCGAACGCTTCTGCGGGGAGTCCAGGAAGGCCACCCCCGTCAGGTCCAGCGTGGTGTCAAACACGTTGCGCCGTCCTGAAATTACGGCCCCACCCAGTTGCGGGTCCAGAAAGAACTTCTGCGCAATCTGCCAAGTAGCCCATTCGCGCGGCTGGGCCGTGCATTTGGCGGCCTTTTCAGGGTCCGTGGCGGCGCAGGCCGCGGCCTTGATCGGCTTCAAAAAGAAGCGCTGTGTAACCGAAAAGCTGGCCTCGTTGGTGTCGGAGGCAATATCGGCGGTATCCACCAGCAAAACCCTCTGCGCGGCGGAGCCAATGCCGCCCACATAGCGGTAGTTCAGTTCCGACTCCACCACGTGCCGCACCACCCGATTGATCCCCGGCAGCACAAAGTCCCGCTCCAACGCGGGCGGCCGCACCACCACCGACGCCTCGGCATCGGTCCGGTTCAGGGGATCGTGACTGATCGTCGGTACCCCATGGCGCAGATCCGACAAATCCGGAAACTGGCTGAGCGTGTAGGAGGTGTCCCGCAGCCCGGCCGACGGCACAAAGCTCCACCCATCCAGCATCATGGGCAGCGAGATGTGCGGATAAAAGTCCAACCGACCCAGGTTGCGGGCATGGAAGTGTGGCTCCGAGCGGCTCAAGTAGCTGATCGAGGAGCCCATTCCCCAGTAAAACGGCGATCTTCCCAGCGGCTGATCCACCACGTCCAAGCGCACGCTCGGCAAATGGAAGATGCGCGCCTCGTCGCCTTTGGTGGAGCTGGCGTAGGTCTCAAAGCGGTCCATCAGCAGGCTCGGCACAAAGCCATTGTGCACCTGCGTAAAGCCCACCTTGCTGGCCACCTGGGAGCTGACCGCCTGCGAATAGTTATCGTTGAACACCAGCCGGTATACATAGCTGGACAGATATTCCATCGTCCCGGCCACGTGCGTCTTCGCGCCAAAATCCTGTCGTCCCTCGGCCACAATGTCCACGCCGCCCTGGTTCACAATCTGCGTCCCGGTGGGCCCAGGCAAGTGTCCTGGCAACTGCCCGCCGGAGGCGTAGGTGTTGCCAATCTCCTGGCGAATCCCGCGATCCAGCAACGCATTCCAGCGCACCACCAGGCGGTCAAGATCGTGCCCGCGGTAGCGGAAGTCGCCATTCGGGGCCCAGCCCCTTTTGCTGAACAGCTCCGCGCCGACCACCAGATCCATGTTCCGGCTCAAAACCGTGTAGATCTGCGTCCCCAACACAAAACCCTTGATGGACGAGTTGCTCAGTACCGGGATCAGCACGCCGCTCTCCCGGCCCGTCTCGCTCACCGGATGGCGCAGATAGGGCAGGTAGAAGATCGGCACATCCAGGAATTCGAAAACTGAGTTGGCCGCGGAGGCCTTGCCGTTTTCCAGATTGATCGTCTTTGACACCACCCGCCAATCCGGCCGGGGAAGCTGGCAGTTGGTCATCGAGCCGTCAATCAGTCGGTATTTGCCCTCGTTCAGTTGCAGCAGGACGCGTCCTGAAAACAGAAAGGGACTCGACGTGGAATACACCGTGCTCCGGCTTGCCTGATGGATGCCTTGGGTGCCGCGCACGTTGTAGAACCGCGCCGTATGCATGTTCAGGCGCATATCCCCGTGCGAGGCCTCGATGTGGATCCCTTCCGGACCCCCATCCACCTCCAGATGCCCATCGGCCTCCAGTTGCGAAGTGGAGCGGCGATACACCACATGGTCGGCCTGCAAAACATAATCGCGGTAGTGAACCACCACGTGGCCCGTGAGCGTGAGCGTGTCGCCTGCCCAGCTCTGCTGGTCCGCGCTGGAGAACACGGGTATGCCCTCCGCGGGCGTGTCTTCAGGCTCTGCCACCGGCAGCAGCTCCTGGCTGGGGTCGTCCGGCAAACTCCCGGAAGCAGCACTCATTTCCTGCATCGCGGGACCAGGGGTCACCAAGGCAGGTACGGGTAACGAGTTCGTCAACGCCTGCGCGCCAAGTTGCAAGTGACAAAGGGCCAGCAGCGTGATAGGTATAAAAATACGAGGGCGCATCCTAACCATCAGCTCCGAGTACAAGGCTCAGAATAGCAAAGCCGGGCTCTGCTGGTGTTGGACGTATTTCTCGTGGCTCTGGTAACAGGACAATACGGGTTCCAGAATCTTCTCCTCGATCGGCCCACGCCGGCACGAGCGAACCCCCGTATTCCCGCGACTCCCCTTTCTTCCGAACCGAACAGGTGTCCGCAGCAGCCGTCAGCTTCCGCTGCCGCGGACCAGAACAACGGGCCATGCACGCACTTTGGCCGCAGACGGAAGGGGTACCACCTTGAGCAGCATGCCGAGCAATCTCAATAGCAGTCCGTCCTCCTGGAAGCAGGAGGTCAACCGGCGTGTGGCAGCGCACAAAAACCGCAAGGGACCCGTGCGTGTCGAGCCAGAGCAGTTGGACCTTGTCCCCAGGCCAGCCAGCAGCCGCGCCGCTGAGGTCCTGGCCCGCGTCAATGCCCGCTACGCCAAGGCTCCCAGCTACAACCTCGCCCTGGCGGACGAGGGGCGCGCCGTGGTGCGTGCCGCTGAGGCTGCCACCCGCCGGGTCCCGGAAGTCCATGCCGCCCAGAACATGCTCCAGCGCATGGAAGCCGCCGCTGCGGTCCAGCAGCCTTGCCAGGCTGAGCCCACGGTCCTTGCCCGCGTCGCGGCGGATGAACCCTGCATGGCCGCCCCCTGCATGGCCCCGCTCATTGTCCCCCAGGCCGCCCAGCCGGTCTCCTACGAGGTCCGCTGGGATGAGGAGCTTCCCGAGCCTGCCCAGCAGCCCGCACCCTGGGTCCCCGGCGACGCGGAAACCGCCGAAATCGTGCCTCCGGAGTGGCAGGGAACCGCTACCCAACCCGCCCTCCTTGAGCCCCCGGCCATTGAGGTGGTCGACGGTGCTCATCCCATCCCCGGCAACCTCATTGAGTTCCCCCGCGAGCTGGTTGCCACCCGCAAGGCCCGGCGTCGCCAGGAAGAAGACGAGCCCCAGCTCAGCATCTTTGAAGTGGACCCCGGCACTGCGGATGCCCCCCAGGATCTTCTGGCCCCTCTGCCTGTCGAGCCCGTCTTTGCTGACCAGTTCTTCACCGCGCCTGTTTACGCGGAAGCGGCCTACCCCCAGGCGGCCCAGGACGAGCCTGCCCATGCTGAACCTGCCTACGCGGCGACAGCCTACGCCGAGCCTGCTTACGCTTACGCCGAGTCGGCCTATGCCGAGCCTGTCTATGCAGCGACTGCTTACGCCGAGCCGGTTTGGGACGACCCCGCCGACCCTGAGCCTGCCAGCGCGGCAACTTTCCGTGCCCAGCCTTTTTGCGATGAGCCCAACGCCGATCTCCTCACGCCCCGTTGGTCCACCCGTGAGGTCGCGCCCGCACTCGACCAGCAGCCGCTGCCGTACACTCTCAGGCGCGCCCCCAGCCCCAATCCGGAGGTCGCTCCCACCAGCCTCCGCCTGCTGGCTGGCGTCATCAACGCCTCCCTCATGATGACGGGCCTGGTCCTTGCCGGCATCACCGCCGCACGCGATGGCGGAGCCCTCTTCAGTCAGCACAGCGTCGTGTTTTACGCCCTGGCCGCCCTCGGAATCATCGCCATCCTCTACACCGCGATCTTCCACCTGCTGAGTGACAGCACCCCCGGTATGCGCTACGCCCACCTGCGCCTCACCAACTTCCAGGGCGGCCGCACCTCTCGCAGCAAGCGCCTGATCCGTCTCGGCTGCATGCTCCTCTCCGCTCTGCCTCTTGGCCTTGGCTTTTTCTGGATCTTCTTCGACAAGCAGCGCCTCAGCTGGCACGACAGGCTTTCCGGCACCTGCCTCCGCCGGTACTAGCGCCGAGGGACCCAGGGACTAGGGACTAAGGGACAATCGATCCTGCCCTGAAACAGAAGCTCCGTGGGTAGATTCAAATTCCAAGTGCAACAAAGAGCGTGAACAGAATCAAACAG
>CAZYDF010000050.1:0-30453 GCA_964645855.1 uncultured Occallatibacter sp. | reverse complement strand
CCAAGAACCACGGCGGCTACTCGGTCTTTGCCGGCGTCGGCGAGCGTACCCGCGAGGGCAACGATCTCTGGCTGGAAATGAGCGAGTCGGGCGTGATTACGCCGGGCAAGTTTGCGGAGTCCAAGTGCGCCCTGGTCTATGGCCAGATGACCGAGCCTCCCGGCGCCCGTCTCCGCGTGGCCCTCACCGGCCTCACGGTCGCGGAGTACTTCCGCGATGAAGAGGGCGCTGACACGCTCTTGTTCGTCGATAACATCTTCCGCTTTACGCAGGCTGGTTCCGAGGTTTCCACCTTGCTCGGCCGTATGCCTTCCGCCGTGGGTTACCAGCCCAACCTGGCCACGGAGATGGGCGAACTGCAGGAGCGCATTACTTCCACCAGCAAGGGTTCCGTCACTTCCGTGCAGGCCGTTTACGTGCCCGCCGACGATTTGACCGATCCGGCGCCGGCAACCACCTTTGCCCACCTGGATGCGACCACCGTGCTCAGCCGCCCGCTGTCGGAACTCGGCATCTATCCCGCCGTCGATCCGCTGGCCTCCACCTCGCGTATTCTCTCCGCCCGCGTCGTGGGCCAGGAGCATTACGACGTGGCCCAGGGCGTCAAGCGCATTCTGCAGCGTTACAAGGATCTGCAGGACATCATCGCCATTCTGGGTATCGACGAGCTGTCGGAAGAGGACAAGCTCACCGTCGGCCGCGCCCGCAAGGTGCAGAAATTCCTCTCGCAGCCCTTCCACGTGGCCGAGACCTTCACCGGCATCCCCGGCAAGTACGTCAAGATTGCCGACACCGTGCGCAGCTTCAAGGAGATCATCTCCGGCAAGTACGACGACATCCCGGAGCAGGCCTTCTACATGCAGGGCGGCATCGAGGACGTACTGGCCAAGGCCGAGCAGCTGAAGGCAGCGGTCTAGTGAACAGGGATCAGTGAACAGTGGTCAGAGCCGTGTTGCGTAAACGCACCGTTCTGACCACTGACCACTTGATACTGTCCACTGGCGACTGAAAGGAACCCATGGCAGAAGAGACGAACCAACTTCGCGTACGGCTGGTGACACCGGAGCGCACGCTGTTCGAGGGCCTGGCCGATACGGTCGAGCTGCCTTCGAAGACCGGGTACTTCGAGGTGCTTTACGGGCATGCGCCGCTGGTGGCCGAACTGGGCGCGGGCGACGTGATCATTCGCGGCGCGGGCGAAAACGGCATGCTGACCCTCAACGTGAGCTGGGGTTTTGTTGAGGTGCTGGGCGACCGCGTCACCATTCTGGCTTCCGATGCCTTGAAGCCTGAAGAGATCGATCGCGACCGTGCCGAGCAGCAACTGGACCGCGGCCTGAAGATGTGGAAGGAAGCCGGCGAAAGTGAGGCTGCCTTCGACGACGCCCTGCGCGTGATTGCCGAAGCCGAAGCCAAGCTGGCCTCTGCCGGCGAAGCCAAGCACTAAGCCAGTGATCAGTGGCCAGTGACCAGTGAACAGGCATCTTGCTTCAGCCTGTGAACCGACCCCAACGGCAAGTTCATGGACCAACACCAACGCCCTGCTCTTCGGAGCAGGGCGTTTTGCATTTCCGGAGTCTGTCATTCTGAGCGACTGGAGCACGCAGTGCGAAGGGAGCCGAAGAATCTGCAGTTGTTCTTTAGAGGCTTCTCTGCCCGAAAAGTCTCGGAGATAAATCTGTACAACGGGTTTCTGGTAGGTGGAGAGCTGCGAAATCCTCAACTGGGGACGCCGTAACTCAGAATGCTCGCGCTCGGGACAATCTCACCCGGAGTAAAGCCCGCTTCATGCAGAACGGCAGCCAACCGCATCCAAATCTGACTCTCTGTCGGCTCTTCTGTCTTGTCACACTCCTGCCGAAACTGTTCTCTATTCAGCGGCAAAACCGCGCGCGCTAGCTCGCCTACTGTCAAAACGGGTAGCACCGAACAGCGGAACGAAGTGATGTTCAGGAGTTGGGCGTAGAGGATCAGCCACAGGGAGAGCCCTATGAACCAGAGGATGGTCAGGCCCGCAATATGGATGAAATCCCCGTGCAAGGTTCGAGCTACGGCGAAGTGGAAAGCTGCAGTGGGGAGGAAAGCTGGTACTGTCGCGGCCCACTTCATCCAGAGCTTCCAAGTGGTCGTGTGTTGCAGACCGGGCAAAACTAGACCACACGCGGATGCAACCGCGCTCCATTGTTCGCGGATGCGCTTTTGGTCAATGAGATCGTCGAGGAAGGTGGAGGGGCGGATTGAGCGCGGTGGAATCTCCAGAACAGCCGCAAGTGCGGTGCGCAATCTGAAGAAGGCACTGCCGACGAGGAAGTCTGGAGTGGGTTTCAATAGCCGCACCAGGAGCTTATAAAGGTTCCCGATGGTGTAAACCTCAAGAAGGTCCTCGGTGGGGAGATAAATCGAGAACTCTTCTTCAATTCGGCGGACCAACTCAAGCGCATCTTCGTCCATGCGAATCTCCGTTGAGCAAGTATAGGCGGTTTGATTGACGGTCCGGTCTTTGCCTGTTGGGCTTTCCTCTGCTGTGTTCCGCGGGTTGGGGAGCGAAAGATGGCCCGCGAGCGAGCGGTACGGGGGGCCGCACCAATAGAAAACGGCTCTGCGGCAGGGCAGAGCCGTCATCAATGCTTCTGGGGGAGGGGCTGGTTAGCTGGCGTCGGCGTCGCCATCGGAGCTCGCGGCGTGTGCCATCTGCTGGTCCTGGGCGCTGATGGTCACCGTGTCCTGCTGGGTGGTGCGGTCAGCGGCTGAAGGGTTGGAGGCGACCGGCGCTGCCTGGGCGACGGCATAGGCTTGAGCTGCTGTAACGGGGGCGCTGCCAGAGAGAGCTACCATCATCTTGAAAGGCCCTCCGTGGGCCATACTGTAACTATCGTTACGTAGTCCAAAAGCGTGATAGCCATCACGATGACATTCCCGTCATCTTTCTAATTTGGATGTCCAGATTTGAAACAGTTGGGGAACTTTCGTGCGGCGGAGGCGAAAAGGTCAGCGGTTTCCGCCTCCCATCCCAGCCGGAGCGGGTGATGCGCCGTTCCGGCGACACTCTGAAACGGACAAGGGGGCGGCTCCCCCGCCTTGCAACGTGAGCCAGCATTGCGCCGACCGCGCAGCCGACCCCTGACCCTGACCCCTGTCTACCAGTGCTTATGTCCCGACAGTGCGTCCACCTCTCCCGCGGCCAGCAGGAAGGCGCCCACGCCGTAGTTCCAGCAGGAGCTGGCCGTGTAGGGGATAGAGACATCGCCCAGAGGCTCAATCGAACCCAGGCGGCCATCCTGGTAAACATGGCTGAGCAGCCCCGGCCAGGCGCGCTCCACCACCGGCAGGTAGAGGCGTGCATCCAGATGATGATGGGTGATGCCCCAGGCCAGCGCGTAGACGATGAGCGAGGAGCCGGCCACGGCGGGCTGCGGATAGCTGGCTGGATCAAGCAGCCCCGGACGCCAGAGGCCGTCGGGCTGTTGCGCGGCGGCCACGGCTTGCGCCATCTCGCGCAGCCGGTCCACGTAGACCGGGCGCAGAGGATCGTCGGAGGGCAGGGCAGCGAGGACGCGGACGAGCCCCGCCATGGCCATGCCGTTGGCGCGCGCCTCAAACAGCGCTTTTCCGTTCTTTTCGTGCTGGCCTAGGGCCGACTGGCTGGTGGCGAACAGATGTAGCTGGTGGTCGTAGAGCAGCTTTTCGGTGCGGTGCCACTCGCGGTTCACAAAACCGTCGTAGGTCTCGTCGCTGGTTGAAGCCCCGAGCTGCGCGGCCGCAGGAGCCTCCAGGAACAGGGCATCGGTGCGGGTCCAGAGGGGATTGTCCGGGTCAAAGGGGTCCTGCAGATCGCCGTCCAGTCGCAGGCGGATGGCGCTGGTGGTCTTGGCATTGTTGTTGACCACGTCCATCAGCGCCTGGGCCAGCGCGTAGTCTTCCGCCGGAGCCAGAGTGTGCTCAATGTGCCAGTTGAAGTGCTCACCCACGGAAAACACGTAGTTGGAGAACTTGCCGTCGCCCAGGGTGCGGGAGGCAGCCACCAGACCTATGTCCAGCACGCCCCAATCCCAGCTGCGAGCCATGGGCTGCGCGGTGCTGCGTGCTAGTTGCCATTCAGCCACCTTGCGGATCGCAGGGCGGATGGCCTTGGAGTGCAGATCGGCGGAGATATCTTTGGCCAGGGGCCCGGGATCGGACGGTGCATCGCCCGCCAGGGGTTGCTGAGCCGCGCTCATCATGGTCAGCGATGCGGCCAGCGTAAAGGCTACGCACCAACGCCTACTTGAATCGAACATTTTCCTCGTACTCCGTTCCGGCCCGGACGCATGGACGCGCCACATGCAAGGGTAACATTCTGAGGGACTAGGGACTAGGGACTGAGGGAGGAGAAGCCCAACCCCAGGCTTCCTTATGGATGGGGCTGCGGATACGCTGACGTTGAGCCAACTCCGCCAACCCCGCTAGCTCACTCCCACCATCTCCATCGTCCAGTTACCGCTGGCCACGGTTGCCGACGTGAGCTGAACGCGATACAGCTGGCCCCAGGCGGCTTTGAGCCCGTTGTCGGTGAGATCAATCCTCTCCACGCTGGGCGTAAGCGCGTGTGGGTCGTAGAGCAGGGTAACGGGTTTGCCCGCGGCATGCGCGGACGGCAGCAGCAGCGTGCCCGGCTTGGTGGTGTCGGGGGTGCGCGGGGTCAGCAGGTTCAGTACCACGGGCACGGCGCTGGCCAGCGCAAACTCCTCGTTCAGCCGGATGCGCCCAGCCTTGCGATCGAGCGTGAGAATGCGGTTCCAGTGGCGGATACCGGCCGCATCGGGATAGGCAGCTGCAAGGTTAACCGCGACCTGGGCATGCGCATCGTCGGTCACGTACTTTGCGTCCGTGGCGCGGTAGCGCAGCTCGCCGGTGGTCTGCATCTGGCGGCCCACGGTGGGCAGGTTGTGATAGCCGGACTGCATGATCCAGATTCTGTAGCGATCCTTGGAGAAGGTCTGCGCGGTGTAGGCCTGGGTGCCAGCATCCACAAACACCGGCTCGCCGTTGTGGAAGACGATGAAGCTGCCGGAGTCGTTGTGGCCATGGCTGCGCAGGTTGTGTGCGGCCTGCAGCGCCATGTAAAAGCCATCCGTGGAGCTTGCTTTTTGCCGCGCCGTGGCAAGGCACAGGGCAGGGAACCAGCTGTCGCGGCCCAGTGCGTCGGCCGCGGGGGCTTTGCGCGCCTCGGCCTGCTGGAACAGTGCAGTAAGATCGCGCCGGGTAAGACCGGCATGGGCGCTGCCATGAATCTCGTCCTCGGCCCTGTGCAGGGTTGCGGCTCCGAAGGCCTGAAGTTCGGCGTCGCCCGTTACTTTGCCGATCTGGTAGGCCAGTGCGCCGGGAGCACCCGCCAGCGGGGAGCAGTCGCCAAAGTCCACCGCGTAGCGGCCGGCAATGTGCACGTCGGCTATGTAGTGCATCATGCGGCGGATGAAAGGATCAGTCAGCACGTTGGGCGCGCCCGCTACGGCGTCCACCAGCAGCTTGCAGACGTCGAAGGTGGCGGCGCCGCTCTCGCCCCAATACGCGGGGCCCTCCTCGCAGGCTCCGTCGGCGGAGTAGTCGGCCAGAAAGGCGTCCACGCTCTTGCAGATCTTGGCAATCGCGGCAACGCGTCGCTCGCCATCGGTCTCCAGCAGCAGGTTGGTCACCAGCAGGTTGGAGTTGATCCACGGATTCCAGTTGTTCAGCCGCGCGCCCTTGGGTTTCCACATCCACCAGAAGTCGTCCCGCTCAAAGGCCGGGGTCAAAATGCGGCGCTTGGCCTCCAGAACGATGCGCTCCGGCAGCAGCGGTGAAACTTTACTGAGTTCCGCCCCCAGCAGGTAGTGCGCCCAGCTCAGGGTGGCGCTGGTTTGGGCGGCAAACAGGTCCACCACCGGCTCCGTCACGTCGGGCAGGCCCACGCCCTTCTTCTGCAGGCTCAGGTGGGCGGGCACGCCCCAAAAGGTCTCCTCGCAGATGAGCCAGATGCCGTTGGCAATCTCGTCCAGAAAGCGGCCCTTGCCTTCCATGCACTCGGCCAGCACCAGCGTGCCCAGCCGACCGCGGCGCTCAAAGTTCAACGCCTCATAGCGGGTGCGGTTGCCGTTGCGGGCAAAGTCCAGAAAGGCGGCGGCCGGCAGCGAGGCCCACGGGGTGCCAAGAATCGCCGTGGCGCTGGCCAGGGTCTTCTGGGTCGTGTCCGACGGCAAAGCAGCCCAGGCGGCACGGTCGGCAAAGCGGGGGAAAGGTTTCCAATCCCCGGCTGGCGTCAGCGCGCGCCGTAGCAACGCCGGCGGAAAGTTGGTGGACAACAGGTTGGCGGGCTTGGCCGGCAGCGCGGTCGCGGCGGGTGGGTTTGTCAAAGAGTGGCTTTCGGTGGCGGAGAGAACCTTGGGCAGCTGGGATTGGCCGAGGAGCGCCGTAGCGCCCGCGATCCACTCCCGGCGATTGAGGTCAGGCATGCAAATGTACCTCATTCAGTGTGAAATGAAACCTGCAACCAACCATAGCAGACGCACAAATAGCTAGGCGGAGATCCGAATACGGGCCAGATGGAGGCTGCTCACGCAGGGCAATCGCACTTCAGATTGCGGGATGATTCTGCTTTGAAAGGGCACGGCTTCAGCCGTGCCGTAGGCCAAGAGTGTGTCCCCGGCCTTTAGGCCCTGAGGGATGGTTTTTCATCCCAAAAGCATCCCCCAGCGGCTTCACAGGCTGCGGAAAAACTCCCTGCGAGCCGGGCTTTGTAGCAGGGCACGACTTCGCTCAGGGCAGGCTCAAAAGCTGAAGCCGTGCCCTTTCAAATCTTTCCCTATCGGCAATTCGAAATCCAAATGCGATTACCTTGGGTTCTCATGTACCGCATCTTGCCGATTGTGCCTCCGGCCGAGTAAAGTGACACCCACAGGCATCCATTTTCCCCTGTATCGGTCCGGATGCCCGGCCTTGGCTGACGACTCTTCCCCAAAGGATCGACCATGTCTTCGGTTCCAGCACACGCCATCCCCAATCTCGACCTTGATTCCACCCTGCGCGAGAACCGTGTCTTCCCGCCGCCACCCGCATTCAGCGCCAAGGCGCACATCCAGAGCCTGGAGCAGTATGAGGCTCTTTACAAGGAATCCATCGCCGATCCGGAGAAGTTCTGGGCCGGCGTAGCCAGCGATCTCCACTGGTTTGAGCCCTGGACCCAGGTGCTCGACTGGAAGCTGCCCGACGCCCGCTGGTTTGTGGGGGGCAAGATCAATCTGAGCTATAACTGTGTCGACCGCCATGCGCTGGGCGCGCGCCGCGACAAGACGGCCCTGATCTGGGAGGGCGAGCCGGGCGAGGTGCGCCGCCTCACCTACGCCGAGCTGCACGTTGAGGTGCGGAAGTTTGCCAACGCCCTGTTGGGGCTGGGCATCAAAAAAGGCGACCGCGTGGCCGTCTACATGGGCATGACGCCGGAGCTGGCCATTGCCCTGCTGGCCTGCGCGCGCATCGGCGCTGTGCACTCGGTCATCTTTGGCGGCTTTGCGGCCAACGCCATTGCCGACCGCGTGGTGGACTCAGCCTGCGTGGCCATCATCACCCAGGACGGTAGCTACCGCCGCGGCGGCGAGATCCCGCTCAAGCGCACCGTGGACGAGGCCATGGCGGCCTGCCCCACCGTGGAGCATGTCATCGTCTACCGCCGTACCGGCAGCCCGGTCAACATGGTTCCAGACCGCGACCACTGGTGGCACGACCTCATGCTGACCGCCTCCGACGATTGCCCCGCCGCACCCATGGACTCCGAGGACCCGCTCTACATCCTCTACACCTCCGGAACCACCGGCAAGCCCAAGGGCCTGGTTCACACCACGGGTGGCTACGCCGTCCAGACCTACCTGACCTCGAAGTATGTTTTTGATCTCCAGGAACAGGACGTTTACTGGTGTACGGCCGACATTGGCTGGGTCACCGGCCACTCCTACGTGGTCTATGGGCCGCTCCAGAACGGGACCACCGTCCTGATGTACGAGGGTGCACCCAACTTCCCCAACTTCTCGCGCTTCTGGAAGATCATTGACGACCACAAGGTAAGCATCTTCTACACCGCGCCCACCGCCATCCGCGCCTTTATCAAGTGGGGCGACGAGCACGTGGAAAAGTTTTCTCTTGATTCTCTGCGCTTGCTGGGGACGGTCGGAGAGCCCATCAATCCCGAGGCCTGGATGTGGTACCGCGAGAAGATCGGCCACAACCGCTGTCCGATTGTCGATACCTGGTGGCAGACCGAGACCGGAGCCATCCTGATTGCGCCCATTCCCGGAGCGGTGGCTACCAAACCCGGTTCCGCCACGCGGCCTTTCTTCGGCATTGAGCCGGAGGTGGTCACCAAGGAGGGCGTACCGGTGCCTGCCGGAAGCGGCGGTCTGCTGGTCGTGCGCCGGCCCTGGCCGTCCATGGCGCGAACCGTCTACGGCGACCCCGAAAGGTACAAAAAAACCTACTGGAGCGACGTCGAGGGTTGCTACTTTACCGGCGACGGCGCACGCCGCGATGCCGACGGCTACTTCTGGCTGATGGGCCGCGTGGACGACGTGATCAACGTGAGCGGCCACCGCTTGGGAACCATGGAGGTGGAGTCAGCCTTGGTGGCGCATCCCAAGGTGGCGGAGGCGGCGGTAGTCGGTCGGCCTGACGCGCTGAAGGGCCAGGCGATCTCCGCCTTTGTGACGTTGGAGAGCGGCCACGAGCCAACCGATGCCCTGAAGGACGAGCTGAAGAAGTGGGTGTCGAAGGAGATCGGCTCTCTGGCCCGGCCCGAGGAGATCCGGTTTACCGAGTCTCTGCCCAAGACCCGTTCCGGCAAGATCATGCGCCGGCTGTTGCGCGAGCTGGCCACTAACGGCGAGATCAAGGGCGATACCACCACGCTGGAAGATTTCACCGTGATTGCCAAGCTGCGTGAGGCGGAAGAGGGTTAGCTTGACCGAAAGCGGCGTGTCCTCGCGGTTGTGCGCTGCTGCTGGACGTATCGGATGGTGGCATCGGCCGCCTGAATCTGGAGAACTGTGCTGGCCTCGCACACCGCGGCGCCGATAAGCAATTGGGATAACGACGATACATGGTTCTTCATCTAGGGTCGATCTGGCTGATCGGGGCGCTCACGGCATTCTTCTACGGAGTGCTGATGCTGGTTGTGCGTCCGGCGTCCTCTGACGATCTCTCCCATACTCTGATTTCCAGTGGGTTTTCAGGAGTGTCGTTGGGGCTGGCCTTTCTGCTCCGCAGCGGGGTGCCGATGGTGTCGGAGGAGCTGCGCCTGCTGACGGCCAACGCCCTGGTGATGCTGGGGCTGGGATTGGGCTACAGAGCAATTGCGGAGATGAAGCGCCGGCCCAGCTCCATCGTCTGGCTCATCCTGCCGCCCGCGATTTCCTTGAGTTCTACCCTCTGGTTCTCCTTCGTCTATCGCAACATCACCATTTGCCAGTTGATCTACAACATGGAAGACACAGCGATGCTGCTGTCGATCGTCTGGCTGATCGAGAGCAATGGCACCCAAAAGACGCCCCGATCGGATCGGCTGGCGGCGGTAGCGTTCTTGTTCCTGGCTCTTTTTACCCTGACTCAGGTATTGCTTTTTGTAGTGGCAGGCAACTTCCCGCGGAAGTACGACTTTGACCAGCCGCGCGCGGTGTACAACGTGGTGGTCTCCATCTCCTGTGCCAGCCTGATCTACTTTCTTCTTCTGCTGATGCTCTTTGAGCGGCTCAATGAAAAGCTCGTGGTGCAGGCCATGCGCGATTCCCTCACGGACGTCTACAACCGCCGGGCCTTTGAGGAGATTGCCTTCCGCGAAATCTCTGGAGCGCGCCGCAGCGGCATGCCCTTGGCGTTGATTGTTTGCGACATTGACCGCTTCAAGGCTATCAACGACACCTTTGGCCACCTGGCAGGCGACGAGGTGCTGCTGGATGTAGCCCGTCTTCTGCGTGCCAACCTGCGCGACGAGGACACGCTTTGCCGCTGGGGCGGCGACGAGTTTGTGGCCCTGTTGCCCCGCGCGGGATCGGAAGATGCCCATCAGGCGGCGCGTCGCATTGCTCTGGCCTTTGAGAACGGTTTATTCCATGTCGCCAAGACCCAGATTCCGGTGAGCGTGAGCCTGGGCGTAGCTGCGGGAGACCGGTTGAACGGTGATCTGCCAGCGTTGCTGCAGGAGGCCGATCAGGCCATGTACCGTGCCAAGCAGCGCTTTAGAGAGGCAGCTACAGTAGCCGCTGCCGCGGCGGAGCCAGTTGCGCAGCCGCCGGCTTGACCGGGCGACAAGCAGGAGGAGCAAAAAAAAGGGGACCGATGCTCAGCATCGGCCCCCTTTTTTTGTCTGGAACGGCTTGCGGTGTACCTAGAAGCGGTAAACCACGCCCACCGTGGCGCGAGCGTTGTAGTGGGTGTGCGGCGAGTAGGCCAGAGCCGGGGTGTTGTTCGGCAGCGAGAAGGAATCGTACATGCGGTCGCCGGAGGCGCGCACCCCCCAGTGCTGGCTCATGTTGTAGAGCAGTCCGCCGCCAAAGCCGCCGGAGGCGCTGATGTTGGGCGTCATGCCTTCGCCGCCGGTGTGCTCCACGCCCACCAGCACGTGGACAAATCCGTCCATGTTGCCGTAAAGGGTGGCGCGCACCTCAGGTCCTGCGGCCGCCGACCACACCGACGGGCTGCCGGGGTTGCCCGATCCAGTCGCCACGCGGAAGTATGCGCCATTGGCGGTGATGCCGAAGTAGCGTCCAAATTCGCGGGTCAGGGCCAGGTCGCCGCCCATCAGCCCGTAGCGCGACAGGGCCACCTGGTTCAAGCTGGTGTAGGACGCGCCGACATAGGCTTCGTACTTGAACGACGGGCCAACCTTGTCCACCGAGGGACGCTTTTCCGGGGCCACCTGGGCCGCGGCCACAAGGGGCATCAGCACGGCCGCTGCGGCCGCAATCGAAAGCAGGATCTTGCTCTTCAAAATCAATCTCTCCTCGTGTGCCGTGTCCGGCTTGCACCGCACCAGCCGGGTGAACCCGCAGGCAGCGGCACGCACACACAATTCCGCTACCACCCTAGACTATCCTTTTCCACCCGCTCTGATGAAGTCCGGAGCCGAGGAAACCGAAACCTTATCGCTGTTGGACGGCGATTGGCTGCCCCAGACGGAGCTCTCCCGTTGCGCCCACCGGTACTGAGACGGATTGGCCGCCCGGAAGGTAGCGGGCAATTACCTCCGGACGGCTCCAGTCCAGCTCCCAGGCATCCGAAATGGCCACTACGGTGTAATCGCCCGCCACGGCGTTCAGCAGCACAAAGCTGCCGTCGGAGTCGGCCTGGTCGCGCCGGGCCAGGCCGGGATAATTCTTCATCTCCCTGGGAACCAGCACAATCATGGCTCCGGCCAGCCCGCGGCCGTCCTTTTTGGCCAGTCCCACTACGTCTACAGCGCCCTGGGTGGCGGTCACCACCACCTCCTGCGTCTGGTCGGTGGCCGTAAAGCGGTCTCCCGGCGTCTTCTTGCCGCCAATCTCCAGGGAGTGGACCTGCAGATCGTGGCCGTAGCCGTTACGAATCTTCACCGTCCAGACTCCGGCGGGCACGTCCGACAGGCCAAACTTGCCGTCGCTGATCAGGCTGCCGATCTCATGCTGGTTGGCGTCGGCGGGTACCAATGTGAGCACGGCCATCTGGCCGTAGCTCACTCCGGGCGCGGTTTCCAGCTTGCCGGTCAGGGTGCCGGTGGCGATGCCAGCCGAGGTGTCCACCGTCGTGTTGGAGGCCGCATCCAGGCCGATGGCGTGGGTTGGGCTGCCAGCCAGGATCTCGTAGCGCCCCGGAGCAATGCCGCTGAACTCGGTTTCGCCGTGCGCGTTCGGCAGCAAGGCAGCATCCACTCCGCTGTCCTCCGTGGAGCCGAAGAGGCTTTGGTGTAGGGCGGCCGGGACAGGCATTGGAGAGTTGCTGTCGGACTTGGCCAGGGTGATGCGCAGCGCGGGAACGGCGTGCAGATTGATGTTGGCGTCCACGTGGCTGCCGGGGGTGAGGTGAATGGGGGTGGCGGCGGCCTCCTCGGTGGTGGAGTCGAAGTAGGTGACCGGATAAGCCACGTCCAACTCGCTGGCCGGGTGGTCGGCCCCGGAGCCGTGCATGGCATACCAGGGTTGGGCCAGAACGGCCAGCAGGTACTCGCCGGGGACCAGATCGGCAAACTCGTAGGCGCCGGTGTCGTCGGCCGTGGCGTTGGCGGCGCGAAATATCTTTCCTTCCGGGTCCTCAACGCCCGGCTTGCGGAAGAGCGTGACCCGTGCACCCTCTGCCGGTTCGCCCCCGTCGCCGGTGACCGTGCCGCGGATATAGGCCAGCGGTGGCAGGCGGAAGACCAGATGCGCGGTGTCCTGATCGGCGGCCACAATCACCGCGGAGTTGTAGGTGCCATGCTGCTCGTACAGGCAGCGGCTGTAGCCGCGGCGATAGGCCGTCAGCTGGTACTTGCCCGCTGGAATAGTCGCGAACCGAAAGCCGCCATCGTCGCCGGAGCGCGCTTCCGCCACGGCTTTGGTTTCGCCGTGGGGAATCAGCTTGAGGGTTGCCCCCCGCACCGGATCGCCGGAGAGCGTGTTCACCACCGTGCCCGCAACCGCAAATCCGGGCTGGGCCGGAGCGGCGTGCAGGGCGTGGGCGCGGAAGGGCAGGATCAGGCAGATGGCCAAGACCAGCATAGCGGCGGGCGACAGGGATGTCCCCCGTACAGCAGACCAGGAGGTCTGCGCTGCGAATGTCCTAGTCTCCAGTCCCTCAGTCCCAAGTCCCTCTCTCATTTTCCCCCCACCTCCAGCGTAAGCTCCGCCTTGGCGCCGGGTAGGAGGGTGACTTCCTGGGCGCGCAGCCGGGCCAGAGCGGCGCGATCATGGAAGGCCAGCGGATGGGGACCTGCAAAGGTGTAAACCCGGTAGCGCCCTGGGGTGAGGCTTTCCACCGTCAGGCTGCCGCCGCTGGTGGGCCGCAGCGTCAACTCGTTCAGATCGTGGGTAAAGTCGAAGTCGGGCACCACGTAGACGGTGTAGTAAGGCTCTTCGCCGGACCCAAAGCCCATCACGGCGGCAGGCAGGCTGAGCGTGAGCTGGGCGCAGTCGTGGCGCAGGGTGAGGGTAAGCGGCGGCGTGGAGCCTCCCACGGCCACTCGGACTGGCTCCCGCGCCATCGGCGCTCCGGCCGCGGACAGCGAGTCTTCGCAAAGGTCCTTCTCGGAGAGCTGGGGATGGAGCCAGTAGACGCCGGGAACCGTGTAGGTGGCCGCCAGTGGGCCATTGAGCGGGCCGCTGGCATAGGCCGAGACCATCCCGTCATCCACCCACCCGGCGGCTTGGCTGGCCAGCACCACCATCTCGTGAGTGCGCTCCTCGCTCGTGGAGCCACCCAGCGTGTTCACCTCAATCGGCGGAGGCTGCTGCTCAACCAGCGCTACCCGGGGCACGGTGAGCGGTTTGCCTGCCACCGTGAACTCCACCACCCCAAGGGAGGGGTTGCGATGCGTTTGCCGGCGCGGGCCATTCAGGTCGAACGAGGGAGCGGTGGCAATCAGCATCTGGTAGTTGCCGTCGGGCAGCATCGCCACCATCGAATTGCTGCGTGGGTTGTAGCTGCTGCGGTACTCCAGGGAGCGGCCTGCGGCATCCATCAGCGAACCGTGTACGGTAGCAGCGCCCAGCGACGCCGGCTGGTCTGCAATCCCCACGGAGACGCGGTGGAAGGTCTCCTGCGTGAGCGTGAAGGCGATCTGTTGAGTTTGGCCCGCGTTGAGCGTGATCGGCGTCAGCCCGCCGGGGTCCCGCGCATCCGGGTAGTAGACGGCGGCGTAACCGGCAGCCTCGCGGGCGGGGTTGGACGCGTCGGTGTCTTCCTCGGTCGCGTTGTCGTCAAAGCGCGGTGCGTCGGCGTCCAGAAAGGGAGAGGTAAACACCGCGTACTCGCCGGGCACCAGGCTGCCAAAGCGGAAGTTGCCGCCCGCGTGGGTGCGAGCCTGGCTCTGCAACTGCCATACCCTGTGGCCGCTTTCAATGCTGCGCCGCGCCAACTGCACAACCACCCCGGGGGCTGGCTCGCCGTTGGCCAACTGCACCATGCCCTCGATGGCCGCCGCCGGGCCCAGCACAAAGCTCAGCTCCGGCATGCCTTCAGCCACCACCACGCTGTGGTTGCCGCTGGCATGGATGGATTCGCGTCCGCCTCCCTGCAGCAGTTCCACGGCCTCGCCGCCAAAGGGGCGATCCTGAAAGCCGGGCTTGGTCACGGTAAAGGTTTGCGCACCGGCCGGAACCGCGGTGAGTTCAAAGCTGCCATCGCCCGCGGTCAGAGCGCCGGAGTGCGCGTCGCCCTCAATCTGCACCAGCGCGTGCCCCACGCCCTCGCCGGTCAGGCTGTTGCGCACCACCCCGTGCACATTGAACCGGGCAGTGTTGGCGGGAGGGGGTGGTGTGCCGTCGTCCGGCGGTGGCCCGCCGTCGATGGGAATGGGCGGCTCCATGGGCGAAGGCACGCCCTGCGCCCAGCCCCGCCCAGCCATCAGCGCCAGCAGCAGCAGCGCGTGTGCCACCCATCGGTTGCTGCGCCGGGTTGTGCCCCGTTGACTGGATTCGTTCATCGTCCGCGCGTACCCGCACCGTTCCACGCACTATTCTGACGGTTCAGCCGCGAAATGGAAAGGGTTGGCGGACGAATCTGCCAAAGCAGAGCGGCAGAGGAAGCTCGCATCGTGAGCCTGGAGGCAAGCTTCCTCCACCACGAGGGCCGATGATTGCTCAAGGGCTAGTTCGAACCGGTTCCGGGCAACGGCACTGTGAGGAGCGTGTTGGAGTCCGGCATCGTGAGATAGGCAACGTTAAGATTGGCATCGACCGAAATTGCAGCTACCGGGGATGGAGTTGTCTCATTGACAAGAACAATGTGCCCGGTGATGTCGGTAATGGTAAAACCAGTCGGCGTAGCGCTGACCACGGCCCAGCCATCCTGCACCACAAGGGGAGGCGTTCCGGGCAAATTCGAGTTGATTGGAATGGAGCTTGTCCCTAGCGTTGCTGTGAAGCCCTGTACTTGTGCCTGGGCGAGCGGTCTATAGTAGGTTCCCAGCGATGAGACGGTGTGCGAGGAAACGGCGGCGTACAGTGCGCCTGTCTTGACGGTGACCGGATTGACCTCTTCGACGTTCACGTTCCCGCTGCTGTCGGTTGAGGTGGCAATCAACTCGCCTACACTGTTGCTGTAGGCGAGAGCGGAGAGAGTTTTCTCGCCTGTAGACTGCGTCGCCACGACACCCATAGTTTGTGTGTTGACTTCTGCCAGAAAACCTACGCCACCGACCCAGAGGACGCCTGCCGAGGTCAGTGCGACGGAAGTCGGGTTTCCTCCGACGGCTACGGTTGCGGTTGGCGTTGCCGTATTCAGATTGACTTGCGTCACGGTGCCGTCCGTGTAGTTTGCCACATAGGCCGTGCTTCCATCGGATGTAACGGCCAGGGCGACCGGTTGGTTGCCGACAGTAATCGTGTTGAGAACGGAGTTATAGACGGTATCGAGAAGGCTCACGGTGTTTGCACCGGAGTTGGCGACGATGGCGCGGGTTGTGCCGGTATAGGTGTCGGAGATCGCATCGCAGCCCTCGCGGGACGCCACGCGCTCAGAAGGCCCGGTGTAAGTAACAACCGCTGTGGGATTGGCGCCGACACCAATGTAATTGCCGCCGACCCGAACCTGATTGGTAGAGTAAAGAGTCACTACCGGCGAGGTGTTGTAAGTGCTCGATGTCCAGGTTTGCTTCTCACATCCGTCCCTGTCCTCCCATGCATCGGTCAGGGCGTTGACGGCTACGCCGAAGGGGTTGCCCGGGATGGTTTGGCTGCTGGCGATGGAGAGGAGATTCGTGCCCGCCGTCGAAAACCCGGGCCCTGTATTCGTCTGGTTCACGATGGCAAGTGAATATGCGCTCGACGAGAGGGACGACGGAAAAGGAAAAGTAGCTTGGGTGCGGTCAGCGCTGACATTTGTTGCCGTAATCGTGTTTACCAAATTCTGGTGGTTATCGTAGATGTATAAGAGCGGCAATCCAAACTGAGTCATGATTGGGCTCTGACCAGTGAGTGTTAGTGTCTGTGGCTGTTGGCCAGTGATCGCAAATCTTGTCGACGCGGGCGGAATGCCGCGCTGCCCATTGTAGTAATAGTAGCATGTGTCCTCAACGCCAGCCTGAAGGAACGTGTATTCATTGTTATTGGCGTAGGTGTAAGTTGTAATTGGCCACCCATTATCTCCTAATATTGTGCCGGTTCCAATGCCATTATCAGTCCCACAATAGAAGTTGAATGTAAATCTATGGTTCCAGAAGCCAGGGGCCATGCCATTCTTAACGAAATACCCGGTTGTATTTTCCAGTTCTGAAACGTTAATTCCTGTTAACTCATCATCGAAGCTATTTGGGAAGCCAGCCCAGTTCCTGCCATAAGTCTGTTCTGACCCTTGGGGGAGAGAGTTTGGGTCGGGCCTCACCCAGATCCCCGCGACTGGAACGAACGGTATCGGCACTGGCGGGGACATTACCCCGTTCGCGTTCTGATATCTTTGGGCTGCCGCGACGTTGAACCCTCCGTTTTGAGGCGAGGTTGGTTCTTTACATCCAGAGAGTCCAATAATATAGATAATGCACCAAAATTGAATGAGTGCCAATGGGAGTCTGTGCAACATCATCATCTCCTTTTCAGATTCCAAGGCCTTTTGCGAGTCTGTCGAGCGCATCGGTGGATTCTCTTTGTGAGTGCGAGGAAAAGTATTGGATAAGGTGCACCCGAACTGGCGGCATGTACGCTAATACATGGGGGCCAGGGTTTAACTGAGGGAGAGTTGTTCCCGTGTTCTCGATTAGCGACTCAATCACCCAGACAGCTTCGCCTGGATTGCAGTACTCGCCGTTCCTACTCTCCGAAATGATTGCAGGCAGCTCATTCTTGAAACCCCGGCGTGACTTCTTAACTTCTGCAACATCGGCTCTAACCGAACCCGGTGCTCCAGTCCGCCTCATGAGATCGTTGAAACTCTCTACGATGGCAGTCTCCGAGATGAGTTTTCGCTTCCCCTTTCTAGCCAGCAGCTCAGCTCTGGCTAGGCGGTCGGTGAATGAAGCCCGATAGGCTGCGTCAAGGTTATCGATCCCGGCTAGCATCCCTACGAGTCGTTGGATGTATTCGTGAAGCCCAGCCAAGTCGGTAGCTTCGGCTTCCTTGTTCAGAGTCACAAAAGGATTCGGTGCGCCTTGTGGGGTCTGCGAATCAGTCTGTGCAGGGTAGATGGTCACCGCAGCGGCAATTGCCAAAATTACATAACTCAATACACGCACAAGCCTTCTCCTGAATTCGGGAGAAGTATGACAGATCGTTCTTGAATGTCAAATGAAAAAAACAGGAAAATCGGGGAAATAACCGAATCCTTGTTTCAAGCACATGTACCATCTAACATAGATTGCCGGTTCAGGGTAGTTACCTAGGAGATCGCACGGAGAGTAATAGTTAAGCTTGTCCGGCCAAATTATCCCGCCGCGGGCAGCGTGAACAGGAAGCGGCTGCCTTGCCCCACTTCGCTTTCCGCCCAGATGCGTCCGCCGTGCTGTTCCACAATGCTGCGGCAGAGGGCCAGGCCCAGGCCGGTGCCGCCCAGCGCGCGGGAGTCACTGGCGTCGCCTTGCTGGAAGCGGTCGAAGATGGTTTCCAGCTTTTCCGGCGCGATGCCCCGGCCTTGATCCTCAACCGTGAAGCGCACTTCGCCGGGACCCATGGCCAGGGTACCGGGAGCGGGCGGGGCGCTGGGCTCGGCCATGAGCTGGATGGTGGTGCCGGGCGGCGAGAACTTGATGGCGTTGGCCACCAGCTCGTTCAGCACCTGCAGAACGCGTTCTTCATCGGCCAGCACGGAACAGGGTTTGGCGTGAATCTGGAAGTGGATGCGCACCTGGGTGGCGGCGGCGTGGCCCACGTCGGCGGCGCGGCGCAGCAGGTTGGCCGCATCCACCGTCTCGCGGTTCAGCGGCAGCTGGCCGGAGCGGATCTTGTCAAAGTCCAGAATGTCGTTCACCAGCCGGGTCAGCCGGTCGCTGTTGGCAATGGCCATCTCAATCAGCTGGTGCTGCTTCTCGGGCCGCTTGTCCAGCGAGCCGGACAGGATCAGCCCCAGCGAGCCGCGCAGTGAGGTGAGCGGCGTCTTCAGCTCGTGGCTCACCGTGGAGATGAACTCGTCCTTCATCTTTTCCAGACGTAAACGTTCGCTCACATTCTGGAAGGCAACCACCATGCCGGAGATCTGGCCGGCCTCCAGAATGGGGCTCGCCGAGTATTCCACCGGAATGGGCACCCCGTCCTTACGCACAAAGATCTCGTCGCGCATACGGATGGGCTCAGCGCGGCGCAGAGCCTGGAAGATGGGGCTGGCGGTGCGGGTGTAAGCCGCGCCACCGGCCGGGCCGTGATGCACCAGTTCGTGAATGTCGCGTCCGGTGAGCTGCTCCGGCGTGTAGCCCAGAGCCTTGGCGCCGGCCTGGTTGATAAAGGTGACCTTGCCCTCCAGGTCAATGCCGTAGATGCCGTCGCCCACGGAGTCGAGGATGAGTTCGCGTTGGCGCGTGGCCAGGCGCAGTGCCTCTTCCGCTTCATACTGTTCGCTCACATCCATCCCGTGGTTGAGCACAAAGGGGCGTTCGCCAGGCAACTGCATGCGGCGGCTGCGCACGGCAATGCGGCGGTAGTCGCCATCGCTGCGGCGCAGGGTAAAGGTTCCTTGCCACTCTTCCTGGCTTTCCAGCGCACTCAGCGAGTCGGCAATGATCTCCGCGCCCAGGGCGTCGGTCAGCTCCGCCAGCGCCCGTCCCACCAGCGCCTCCGCGCGGTAACCCATCGTCTCCGCGGTGAAGGAATTCATCGACGTGAGCCGGCCGTCCATGGTGCAGGTAAAAACAAAGCCCAGGGAGTTCTCCACCACTTCGTGGTAGCGGGCTTCGCTGGACAGCAGAGCCAGCTCCATCTGCCGCTGGCCGGTCACGTCCTGACCGCTCACAATCAGGTATTGAATCTCGCCGTCGGGGCCAGACAGCGGACGCACCGTCCAGCTGACGCGCCGGGTGCTCTCCTCGGAGTGGGCGTCGGCAATGCGCCAGGGGGTTTCATGGGGGCCGGACTGCTGGCCAGTTGCGGCATCGTGCAGCTTGACCGCAACCCAGCTGCGGTCTTCCGTTTCCAGCATCTGGTCCACAAAGGGGCGGCCCACCGCCGCAGTCATGCCGAGCCCGGTGAGCTGGGCGCAGGGGTAGTTGAGCCGGACCAGGCGGCCGGCCGTGTCCAGCACCACCACCAGCGCCGGAATGGCGTCCATGGTGGCGGCCACAAAGCAGCGCTCAATGGCCAGAGCCCGCTCCGTGTGCTGCCGGGCTCGCTGGGCCTGCTCCTGCAGACGAATGCGATTGTAGAGTTCCAGACGCGTAATCACCTGGCGGCCCAGAATCTCCAGCAGGGTCAGGTGTTCCTGCGTAAACTGGCCCGGCTGCGGGGCCAGTACGGCCAGCACGCCCACCACCAGGCGGTCGCTGCCAATCAGCGGCACACCGGCATAGGAGCGGCAGGGGTAGGCGCTGGGCAGGGGAATTCCCTCAGGCAGAAAGCGGTTGTCCTGGCTGGCATCCTGCACCAGCATGGGCTGTCCACGCTCCACCAGCCATTGGCAGGCCGTGGTGGCGCGAGGCTGATCGCTGGCCTTGAAGCCATAGCGCGCTTTGAACCACAAACGATTGAAGTCCAGCCAGCCCACGTAAGCGTAGGCTGCATTAGAGAGCGCCGCGGCCAGCTCGGTCAGCTCGTCCAGCGCCGGATCGGGGTTGTGGTCAAAGAGAGCAAAATCCTGTCGCAGGCCAGCATCAGGTGCGTTACCGAGTTGTAGGCCCTGCATGGCACACATAGGAGCCCTCGCCAGAGAGCCAGTATGGCGGATAACACACAGAATTCCTCTTCCCCAAACCGGGTACAAGGGCAAAAAAGGACTACAACTGGAGTACTCGGGGTAGAACGGCATCCAAGTACCCTGCCGAAGTTACCTAGGTGGGATAGAAACTTCTGGATGGATTAGAGCATTTTTCCTTTTGCGCTAGACCTCCGTGCCCCATCCATTTCCGCGTTCTTTGCGGAAATGGGTGGGATACCCATGAAGCTAGAGCGGTTCCAGAATAGGCATACCCAGGCCAGAACCCTCAAAGGTCGTCGTTCCCTGATGGTCGCGCCGACTTGAGAGCAATGGTTTCTAGGTACAGCAATTCTGGAACCGCTGTAAAGTCTACATCCATATCCATTCAAAAAATGCTCTCTAATGCCCGGGCAGTCTGCAGCAGTCGCCAGACTCCGCGGGCTCGGTGGCACCGGCGTCCAGAACCACCTTCCATTGGCCGTCGGGCTGACGGCGCCAGATGGTCATGTAGCGGCCGCTGACCACTACCTCGTTGCCGTTGGCGTCCTTGCTCTTGCCGTCGTAATGGCCCCAGGTGTAGCCCATGTCGCCGCTGGGGCCCATCAGGGCGTCGGTCGGCGTCCAGCTGAGCCGGTAGACCTTGGGCGACCAGTTGGCGTTCTTGGCAATGGCCACTTTGCCGATCAGCGGGGCTGCGCCGTTGCCCAGCGCTACGCCGTCCTCGGCAAACCAAGCGGCAAATCCCTCGCCCCCGCGCTCCAGCACGTCCTTGTCAAATTTGGCTTCCAGGTCGTAGAGCAGCGCCTTGCCGGGCTGCATGGAGGCGTCGGTCAGCAGATTCGTGGCCGGCTTGGCGGGGTCAGGAAAGGCCAGCTGGCTCCACGCCGTGCGCGTGCCTGCCGCTGTGGCCAAAGCTGCCACCATCGTCGCGATCAGAATCCGTTTGCTGTGCTTCGTCACTGTCTTCTATCTCCCTTGTGAGAGCAATTCCTTCACCTGCCCATCCTACAGCGGGCATCGCATGCAGCGGACTCTTGGAGCATTCGATCCCTGGTCCCCAACTGCGAGGGACCAGGGGCACCCGGCGCGAAGCGCGCCTGTTGCATGCAATGCCTTAGTGGGTGTAGTGGTCGCCCTTCTTCTGTCCACCAAAATCGGTGGACAATCTGCAGCTCTTCAAGTGGCCATCCTGATACAAGACAACCCCTGGATCGCCGTGCAGCGTGGAGGAGACCAGGCCACCGTGCGCGCAGGGAACCCCGTCCACTGTTTGATCGCCGGCAAGAAAGAACTGGCGCACCTTGCCGTCGGTATAAAAGGCCACCACCGGACCTTCGGATGCGCCCAGCAGGCTTCCGCCCTGAGCGTGGTAGCCGCTCACCACCGTGTCATGGCTCAACTGCACCAAGAGAGGCTTTCCATCCGTGGCCAGGTCGATGATCGAACCCGGCGGAATGGTGATCGAGCCAAACGGAATCTCCACGGCCACGGTGCAGCTCTTCAGCTTCTGGTCGGCATAGAACCAGGCCCAGCCCTTGGCGCAAGGATAGTTCTGGATCATGGACCCCTGGCTGAGCTTGCGCCGTTCCGGCACCTGCGCCGACGCTGAGACTGCGGCCAGCGCCATACCCAGAAGAATGAGCGTGCATCCGATCTTTTTCATCTTGACCTTCTGCCCCAATGGGCCCTGCGGTTATAGATCCGGCAACTAGAGCATTTCCCTTTTTGCTATAGACTTCCGTGCCCCATCCATTTCCGCGCTTTTTTGCGGAAATGGGTGGGACACCCATGAAATTCAGGTCTATACCATTCCAGGAAATGCTCTAAATACTGTTAGTGTGCCCCATCCATTCCCTCGTCTTTTGCGGGAATGGGTGGGAATGAGATGCCACGATTCAATGGCCGGATCGTTGGAGCGCAGTCCTCTCTGCGCGGTTATGCTGTTGCCTGTTGCTCCGGGGCCGTGCGCTGCCAGCCGTAGGCCAGCACCATGCCCAGCAGCGTGAGGAGGATGATGGCTAGCACCAGCACGCTGCCCTCCGGGCCGTCAGCGCCGCCGCTCCAGAAGGTGTTGCCGGTGGGCTTTGAGATCATGAACGAGCCCTGCGCCTGCATACCGCTGTCGGCCGTGCCGAAGAAGTAGGTTTCAGCCCAGTCCCATGCGGCGTGGAAGCCAATGGCCCACCAAGCCGAGCCGGTGAGCCGTACGCTGGCTACAAACACAAAGCCGATGGCGGCGGCGGCAAAGATGCCAATCCAGTTTTCGCCGTTGTTGCCGGTGTGGATAGCGCCGAAGAGCGTGGAGGTGACCCAGGCAGCCAGCCAGAAGCCGGCGGATTCAGCCTTCTGGAGCGCCAACCACAGGCAGGGAGCCAGTCCCAGCAGCACCAGCAGGTAAACGCCCCACACACCGTTGCCTTTGGTGAAGACCAGCAGGCAGCCGCACAGGATAGCTTCAATGCCAAGGGCCCACCACAGGTTGATGCCGCGGGTCCAGGTGGCTTGCAGGTAGCAGCGGAAAAGGCCTTCTTCATGAAAGCCAACAATCAGCATGGTGGCGCCCCATACCAGTGCGTACTTGAGCAGTTGCGGCGTTGCCAGTCCGGAGGAAGCAATGGTGAGCCAACCACCGGCCTTGAGCGTGCCCACGAGTGCGCTGAGCGCCGCAAAGCCCGCAAGCGTGCCCACCACAAAGTGGCGCACCCGGTTGGGTCCGATCAGGTTGTATTCCAGCAGGTTTCGCTTCCGCCCCTCAATTAAGGCCACAATGGCCGCGGCGCCGGCCAGCCCGGCCAGCAGGATGAGTTTGTCGAAGAACGTGCCTCTGGGGCTGACGTGGTCTGAATGCAGGCCGATCAGGTGCGCAAAATAGAGAGTTGCGGCCACGATGCTGGAGACGATCAGCATGATCGGGATAAAGATCGCGATGGACCAGCCTGCCCGCAGGCCGTTGGCCCCCATAAAAAACCATGGAAGACTGCCCGGTTCCGGCGGACCCTGGGGCGTGGGTGGCATCGCAGCCTCAGTCAGGGTGGGGAAGGCCGCCAGCGCGTCGTCTGCCGCGGCCTCTTCAGTTACGGGTAGCGCGGATTGCGTGGCATCAAGCTGCGTCGAAGGGACGTTCGGTTGGTCTTCCGGCTCCATGGAGCCTCCTTCTGGATCTAAGTCTGGCTTGGAAAAGTGTCACTCGCATTCTACCGGCGCGCAGGGTGCTACGAAAGCGGTTTGTGCAGGGTTCCGGGCTTTATAGAGAGGCCGGCCCATCCCGCGCCGTGTGCCAGATGCCAAGCACTTCCACTGTTTCTGCTTCAATCCGGTAAACGACGATGTACGCTGTTCCCGGAACAACGGCCTCGCGGGTACGAGGGATGCGGCCTTCGCGCCCGGAGTAGGGCATCTTGCCGAGCCTGCTCACGGTTTCAAAGATCCTGCGCCGGACCGTTGCTGCACCCACTGCCAATGGGTCGCGGATGTACTCGACCACTTGCTGCAGGTGGCGGACAGACGCTACTGACCAGAGGATCTTCATCTGCCAACCTGTGCCCATTCAGCGATCATGAGGCCAACTTCTTCATCGGGGATGGTGCGGCCTGTATCGGCATCCCTGATCCCTTCTTCCACCATCGCCCGGAACCGTCTCTGCTGCTCCAGGTAACCCTCAACGGCCTCGTTGAGCAGGTAGCTGCGGTCGCGGTCCAGGTTCTTGGCAAGCTGGTCCAGTTCAGCCACTTTGTCGGCGTCGATGCGGAAGCTGATGGTGCGCGGGGAAGCCATAATACAAGATAATACGCTGTATTATGGGCGGGTTCAATCCCCACCGCACCCAACCACAACCTCCCCAGTCGATCCAGCATTTCGCTATCTTCTTGACAGAACGAGCCATCCCCTTGATGCTTACTAGTTCCGGTTTTTATTTTTTTCACCTTCACCGCCAGGAAAGGTTCGCTGATTTTGCGGATTCGCGTCTTCTATCACGACAAATGTTTCGACGGAGCTTGCTCCGCTTCGCTGTTCACGCGCTTTCATCGCGAGTGCATTGGCACCGCTGCAGGCTACGACTACCAAGGCTTGGTGCATCGCGCCGGCGCGCTCTTTGAGGAGAGCGACTTTATTGGCGAAGAAAACGCCATTGTGGACTTCAAATACTCCAGCTCGCCCAAAATCACCTGGTGGTTCGACCATCATCAGTCCGCTTTTTTGGACGAGGCCGATCGCGAGCACTTTCTGGCCGGACAGCGCGATCCGGTCATCTCCATGCGCAAGTTCTTTGACCCCAAGTACACCAGTTGCACCAGCTTTCTGGCCCACATTGGCGAAACCCGCTTTGGCTTTGATACCAAGCCGGTGGCTGAGCTGATCCACTGGGCCGACATTGTGGACGGAGCCAAATACGAGAGCCCGGAGCAGGCCGTGGAGATGCCCGCTCCAGCCATGAAGCTGACCCTGATCATCGAGTCCACTCAGGACCCCACCTTCATCCCGCGCCTGATTCCGCTGCTCAGCTCCATGCCGTTGGCGGAGATCCTGGAGCAGCCCTTTGTGGCGCAACTGCTGCCGCCGCTGATGGAAAAGCACGCCGAGGCCATCGAGCTGATCCGCGATCGCAGCGAAGAGCGCGACGGGACCATCTTCTTCGACATTTCGGACCATCTGCTGGAGGGCTTCAACAAGTTCATCCCCTACTACCTGCACCCGCAGGCGGTGTACTCCATCGGGTTGTCGAAGTCGAGCTTCCGCACCAAGGTGGCCGTGGGCTCCAACCCCTGGACCGAGGTGGACCCCGCCAAAATGGTGAACCTGGCCAAGGTGTGTGAGCGCTACGGCGGTGGTGGACACGCCCGCGTGGGCGCCATCAGTTTCTCGCCCAACAAGGAAGACGACGCTCGCGCCGCCGCGGCCGTGATTGTGTCGGAGCTCCGGGAGCAGGACCCGCGGTAAGCAAAACTCGACCGGTTCAAAGATCAGAAGAGCCTCTGGCCATTGTGGCGGGAGGATCTTTTGATCTTGGGCAACTGGGGGTGGGTCGCTGAGGGGATGGATTTGTATTTTGGCATCTTGGATTCCCAGGTCTCAAAATCTAGACCCTTCGACTTCGCTCAGGGCAGGCTCTGGGGCACCCAAGCGTTGTACGAAATCATGCGGCCAGAGACCTAGTGAGCGGTGGTAGACGGCTGTGCAACTGGATTCTGGTGTTGTGGCTGGAGGGCCGCCGGTTTGCACTCTACCGGCAGCGGATAGCCCTCCACCACGCTGGTCAGCACCTGGCTGCCAGGCAGCTTGGCGTTGCCCACGTCGTGGAAAGCAATACCGGCTTCCGTGAGCCGCTCGCTCCAGGAGTCGGCAAAGCGGTGGGTGGACACGTCGTAGGTGAGGCGCGAGTCGCGCAAGGTGCGCAGCTCATGGCCCAGGCGAAGCGAGGCACGGGTCTCCCAGTCCAGCCTTACATAGGCCACTACCCCGGCATCCACCAGCAGCAAGCCGAGCAGCGCATAGGCAAAGCCGGTGCGCCAGTGGCCGTTGGCATAGCGCAGGGTGAAAGCAATGGGCAGGATGGGCAGCAGCCAGAGCTGCGGTCCGTAGCGCGGCCACCAGAGCTGATGGTCGATCAGGAGCGATGTGGCGACTGCGGCCATCATCGTCAGCAACAACCAGCGATGTTCGTGGCTTCTGGTTATTGCCAGGCCCAGGAGCGCGAGCGAGAGCAACAGGCAGCCGGAGAAGAATGGCCCGAAGCCGGCAACACGGGTCTCGTGGTACTTGTAGGCGTAGAGGTCGTCCAGGGTGGCCGTGAAGGGCCACATCAGCTTGGCGTCGCGGCCCTTGATGTAAGGTTGATTGCCGGGGCGGCCGAAGATGGAGTACCCAAAGCGGACAAACCGGTTGTGGCCTACCATGTTCTTCGGAGTCTCCCACCGCTCGTTCAGTTCTTTGCCTTGTTGCGCGAGGCTTGGGTATTGGGCCGATCCGAGCAGCGGATAAAAGGGCTGATGGCGGTAGATGGTGTTGGTTACGTAAGGATTCCAGCCCCAGACGCAGACGGCGAGAAAGAGCGTAGCCAGTGCCACCGTGGCGGCGCGCAGAAGCCATGCACGCCGGAAGCGCGCGCACCAAAGGGCGGCCACAAGCAGCCAACAGCAGAGAAAGACGAGCCCGTTGAACTTGGCGTTGACGGTAACGATGGTTCCGGCCGCGCCCGCTGCCACCGCCGCAATCGATGGCCGGTGCAAGCAGCCGATGAGCGCCGCCGCAGCCACAAGGAGAGCAGTGGTCATGGCAGCGTCCACCAGGTAGGTGGTCACCTCGCTCATCGCCACCGGATTCAGGGCCATGGCGGCGGCAATTGCCAATGCGGGCCAGCGGTGCATTCCGCATTGCAGGCCCAGAGCGAAGACCGCCGAGAAGCTGGCCGCCAGCAACAGCCAGTTGTAAGCCTTGCCCCACTCGATGTGTCCGGTGGTTTGGTAAAGGGCGGCGGCAAAGTACCAGGGACCCTTGGCATAGTGCCGTTCCCACAGCTCCAGATGGCTGGCAAAGCCGCGCATCGGATCGGTGAGCGGGTTCCAATCGCGCGCAATGTGGAGGATGCCGGTCTGGTGATACCACTCGCCGTCCCAGGAGAAGTCGTAGAAGAAGGCGGAGAGGGCCACGGAGGCCAGCACCAGAGCGAGCACAAGGGCCACCAGCACCGCCATCGCGCGCCACGAGGTATGTACCCGCCGCATCATCCAGCCGCCAGCAGCCAGAGCCGCAACACCAGCCGCCGGTGCGGCCAACGCAAAGCCCCTCCCGCCAGCCAGCAAGGAGGCCATGGCGAACAGTTGCACCAGGCAGACGAATAAAACCAGGACGGCGGCGAGAATCCAACTCCTGCCGGCCAGCCAATCGGTTTCGTTGCTGCGATCAAGAGAATGTACTGAGGTCATATTGGGTCGATTCAGAGTGTTTGCAGCTTCAGCACCCGAGGGCAGTGAGGCAACAAACACTCTATCCTGTGGGCCTGCGCAAGGCTACGGGAATCGATGCAGGGCAGGCCGCTCAGCCCAGGGTTGCCATGGACACCAGCCACAGCGCCAGCGCTCCTATCAGGTGCAGAAAAATAATCTGACCCAGCGCGGAGGCCACTGAAAGCCCGCGGTTCAGGCTGTTGCGGGCCAGCAGGCCTTCCAGCGGGAACTGCAGGTAGAGCATCAACTGGGGAAGGGTGCGGGTCAGCTCGTCGCTCATGCCGATCTCATGCAGTCCCAGCAGTTGCACAAACGGGAAGACCAGGCGCAAGCCCCACGGGGCCAGAGGGCTCAGCAGCGACCGCAGCAGGGGAGAGCCTATGCCCAGGGCCACGCCCACCGCCAGCGGCAACCAGGCGATCCAGCTCCTGGGCCGGGGGTGCGCGGCCAGCCATTGTTGCTGCCTCGAGGGCATGGTGGCCCCATCCAGCTTGCGGCCAGTGCGGCGTACGGCGGGCATCTCCGGAAGGGGTGAATCCTTGCGGCTTGCGGCGCTGACCTCCGTGGGGCCGGCAACTGCAGGGGGCGGTGTGGAGGCTCCGTTTGCTTCAGGCAGGGAACTGGTGGGCTCAGACGAGGACATGTTGGTCGGCTCGTTTCTATGGAGTTTGTCGTCCGTTCGGCGCACCCCCGGAAGGCTATGTGTGTCGTTTCAGGGCAAACGATTCTTGGAAAACCGCACCCATGTAGCAACCCTGGTTCACCCGACCGCCCCCGTCCAGGCCCAGCTCGGCCGCCCGGCGTTGCATGGCCCGGATGCAGAAGCCGATATGCGCGTTCAGATCGACGCCCAGCTCGGCCGCGCCCTGGATCACGTCGGCGCGGTTCACGCCGCGGGCAAAGGCCTTGTCCTTCATCTTCTTGCGGACGCCCGCCACCTCCACGTCGGCAATCGCCTTGCTGGGCTTGACCAGCGCGCAGGCGGTGAGGAAGCCGGAGAGTTCGTCCACTGCAAACAGCGCCTGCGCCAGGTGCGTGGCGCGGGGCACGCAGGCATACTCCGCATGGCCCAGAATCGCGGTGCGCATGGGCTCCGGCCAGCCCAGCCGCTCCAGCTCGCGGACACCCACAAAGGGATGCTCCTCGGCCGTGGGGTGGCGTTCGTAGTCAAAGTCGTGCAGCAGGGCCGTGGCGGCGTAGATGTCCAGCAACTGCGTCCGGGCCGTTGCGTCCAGGCCTAGCCGGTTCGCCTCTGCCTCCGCCATGGCTACCAGACAGGCCTCCACGGCCAGCGCATGCTTGCGCAGGCTCTCGCCCTGGGTCCAGGTGCAGAGCAATTCCCATGCTTGGGGGCGTCCGTAGCTGCTTTCAGCCTCACTCATTTGCATCTCCTGTTAACGACTATGGTTCGCGCTTCTTCGGGTTTTACCGGAGATTGTACGGGAATCTACCTTTGGGCCCAAAGTTTCCACTTGACTGTTATGGTTCACTGCTGCGAAAGTACCATTACTCGCGGTGCAAAAACAGCACCACGGAGCCCTTGCTCTGGCGCTCCGCAACCAGCTTATGGCAACCACCCCTGTAATGTGTGTGGATTCACGCGAGGTCGTGCGTTGTGAGCACTGCCGGCTGATGCAGTATAGAACCATTAACTCTATGTGCCGCCGTTGCCACAAACCCCTGGACATTGATGAGCCTTTGCAGTTTGCGCCGCAACTGGTGACCAGCCAGGCGGTTGCGCCCTCGTCTGAGGCCGGCTTGCAGGTGGCCGGACAGGTGCGCGAGATTCGTCGCGCCCGGCACTTGAGCCAGCGGCAGTTGGCGGGCCGCATGCAGGTGCCCCGTACCTACATCTCCAAGATCGAGAACGGCAAGGCGATCCCTACCCTGGGCTCGCTGGAGCGGTTGGCGCTGGCGCTGGAGGTTGACATCAGCCAGCTGGTGCGCGATTCGCGCAGCCGGCGCGACGCGGAGGTGGTGGCTATCCTCGCCGATCCCTTCCTGGCGGAGCTGGCCGAAATGCTGCCCCATTTGGACCAGCTGCAGCGGACCATCCTGCTGGGTGAGATTCGCGACGCTGCCACTGGACGCCGCCGCTCCGCCTAACGGACGAGGCGCGCTCCACGACCGGTGCGCAGCTGCGCGCCGGAACCTGCTTGCGATTGCAGCGGGTGGGCGCATGTGCTAGCTTCGGAGAAGATATCTGCGGACGCTGGCGCAGCGATTGGATGCGCCGGTAAATGCCTGCCGGAAGGCCCGCGGTCGTTGGCGGGCGTAGCGGTTGGCTTTTGTGTTGGTTGGCCCTGGCGTTGTGGCGTGCGGTAGCCCGTGCAGGGCTGCGGTGGCCGCACATTCCTTTTGAGGCGAAACTCTTTGCACCCTTCTCCCAAGCTGCGGATTGATGAGCTGAGCGACGATGAACGCGCCGTCTATGACCGGCTCAAGCCCGCTGCCATGCCCGAGCACGTGGCCATCATCATGGATGGCAATGGGCGCTGGGCGGGGAACCGTTCTCTGAAGCGCTTCTTTGGCCACCAGCAGGGCGCGCGCAGCGTGCAACTGGTGATGGAGACGGCCTCGCGCATCGGTCTGCCGTGGCTCACGCTCTACGCCTTCTCGCTTGAAAACAATCTCCGCCGTCCCCGTGCCGAGGTCAGCTTCCTGATGCGGCTGCTGCGCTCCTACCTGGATTCGAATGTGCAGCGCATGATGGACAACAACGTGCGCATGCGCTACATCGGCCGCATCCACGAGCTGCCGCCCGAGGTGCTGGAGAAGATGCGCTGGGCGGAAGAGACCACGGCGCGCAACACCGGCACCACCCTCACCCTGGCGCTCAACTACGGCGCGCGGTCGGAGCTGGTGGACGCCTTCCGCCTACTCAGTGTGGAGATGACGAAAAAGGGCATCTCTCCGGATCGCATCACCGAGGAAGACATCCATCGCCACCTGTACACGGCGCACATGCCAGACCCGGATCTGCTGATCCGCACCTCCGGCGAGATGCGCCTCTCCAACTTCCTGCTCTGGCAGATTGCCTACACGGAGATCTTTGTCACCGAGCGGTTCTGGCCGGACTTTCGTGGGCTGCACCTGCTGGAGGCCATTGCCAACTACCAGTGCCGCGAGCGCCGCTACGGCGGCCTGGGTGAGGACTCCGGCAAGGTGGACGACGAGACCGAGCAGGCGCGGATCGTGGCCACCTAGGTACCTGGCACCTGCGGTGCGGCAGACCGCTTCGCGTCGTTCCATTTGAATTTGTTGTGGGGTTAGCGGCTCCCTGCTGGCACCTGCGGCGCGGCCAACCCGCTTTGTGCCTCTCTATTTAACTCGAGGATGTCTCACAACCTGGCTTTGAAAGGGCACGGCTTCAGCCGTGCCGCAAAAAGTGCAATAAAAGTGGGGGCTTTAGCCCCTGAGGAATCTGTCGGAAACGCCAGCGGTCGGTTATGAAACAGTGTCTTATTGATCCGGCCCTGAAGTATTGCTACGCAGCGGCATAGTAGACATCTTT
>CAZYDF010000049.1:0-30528 GCA_964645855.1 uncultured Occallatibacter sp. | reverse complement strand
ACTATCTCCGGTTTCGGAAATGTTGCACTTGGAGCTTGAATCCGCCCACCCAGACAGTATCTCAGGGCAGGGTCTATGGCACCCAGCACCTAGAACCTGTATTTACGCAAACTTCAGGCTGACTTTGCCGACGTTGGCGAACTCCACGGTGCAGGTTTGGCCGGGGGCGGCGAAGGTGTTGCCGGTCCAGCTGCCGGTGGTGATCCAGGTGCCGGCCTCCAGGCCGCCGGTGCGGGCGGAGCCCTCGTTGGCGAGGAAGAGGATCATGCGGATCAGGTCGGTGCCGGCGGAGTTGGAGGCCACGCGGTCCACTTCCACCTTGCCGTCGAGCGAGAGCGTGACGCGCTCTTTGGTGATGTCGATGGACTGCCAGTTGGCGACCGCGGGGCCAATGACAAAGCCTCCATGCATGCCCAGGTCGCCGAGGGCGGTCATCTTGGGTGCGTTTTTGGGGAAGGGAACGGCGGCTTCCAGCTCTTCGATCACCGGATGGCAGCTCTCGATGGCGTCGATGACTTCTTCACGGGTGTAGGGAGTAGCGCGGACGGGCAGGGCTTTGCCCAGCTTGAAGGCGACTTCGGCCTCCAGGCCGCGGAGGCGGATGCGCTGGCCTTCGTAGGTTGCGCCGGAGGGTACGATCCAATCGACGATCATGGGGCCAAAGGCGGGGGTGGCGTCGGGAGCCGGTGCGCCGATCTTCCAGGCGCGGGCAGGGACGGAGCCTTTGGGCTCGATGGCTTCGGCGATGGCGTCCTGGGTGAAGAAGACCTCGTCCATCGAAACCGGCTCCACGCCGGCGGGAAACTGGGTGATGGGCGTAGCCGTGCGGCGTGCTTCCACGCACAACGCGGCAAAGGTGCGGAGTTCGGTTTCACGAGTAGCGGAGATCATGCCTACAAGTGTGCAACACCGCGCCGCTGCTTGTCTTGCACTTCGAAAACGGTGCCGCAGCGCTTATTGATCCGGCCCAAAGGATTTACATTCTGCTTTCCCACCCTTTCCGCAAAGGGCACGGAAAGGATGGGGTACGGTGCAGTATTGGTTTTGGGCCGGCTCAATCGGACCGAGCCAGATCCACCCCTGGGCGGGGTTCACTTTTCACCGCGCCCCTACAGGGCGCGATGTCGATTTTGGAGAGCAAACCCAGGGCTGCCCCTTCGCTCCGCTCAGGGTTGCCCTGGGCTACTCGCACTGCGCCCCGACGGGGCGCAAATCCGAGGGCAGGACAGAATCCGAGGTCAGGACAGGATCTGAGGTCAGGACATAGAACGTTTCATCCATCAGGGTCGGCGAAGGCCGGTGGATGACTGCTACAAAGCCTGTCGCGCAGGGAGTTTTTCAGCAGCCTGTTCAGGCTGTTTTGTCCCTCAGGTGACAACGATCACAGCCCGGCCCTTATCGCGGGTGGAGAATGAGCCGGTTTGGATACACCGCGCTGTGGTTCAGGGTGCAGGACGAAAGCAGATTTGCCCTGGACCGCAGCTGCTCAAGTAGGGAGGGGCAGCAACGATGAATTCCGGTAAACCCGATCGCGGCATCCTGGAGGTAGACCTCAACGAGTGCAAGGGCTGTGGCTTGTGTATTGATGCCTGCCCGACTCATGTGATCTCCATGAGCCAGCACCTGAACCATTACGGCTATCAGACGGCCACCTACGCGGGCTCCGGATGCACGGCCTGTGGCATCTGCTTCATGGTCTGTCCGGAGCCGGGGGCGCTTACCGTTTATCGTCTTGATCCGGTGGTTCTTCCGAACGCGCAGGCGCAGGCCGCAGAGGGAGGCATGGCATGAAGAAGCAACTGATGAAGGGCAACGAAGCCATCGTCAAGAGCGCCATTCTGGCTGGTTGCCGGGCCTTTTATGGCTATCCCATTACTCCCGCCAGCGAGATTGCCGAGGCCGCGGCCGATTGCGTTCCGCGCTCGGGCGGCGTGTTTGTGCAGGCGGAGAGCGAGGTGGCGGCCATCAACATGCTGTACGGCGCGGCCTCGGCCGGCGTGCGCGCCATGACTGCATCGAGCGGCCCCGGCATCAGCCTGATGCAGGAAGGGATCAGCTACATGGCCGGCGCGGAGCTGCCTTGCGTAATTGCCGACATCACCCGCGGCGGCCCTGGGTTGGGCAACATCGGCGCCGAGCAAGGCGATTACAACCAGGTGGTGAAGGGCGGCGGACACGGTAACTACCGCACCCTTGTGCTGGCGCCGGACAGCGTGCAGGAGATGGCCGACCTGACCGCTCTGGGTTTTGAGCTTGCCGATCGCTATCGCAACCCGGTTATCGTACTGGCTGACGGTTTTATTGGCCAGATGATGGAGCCGGTGGAGTTTGCGCAAACCGCCGTGGCTCCCCACGATCCTGAGTGGGCGGTGATGGGTACCGCCGCCAGCCGCCATAACCTGATCACTTCGCTGCAACTCAACTTCGACGAGATGGAAGCCTTCCAGCACAAGCTGGAGGCCAAGTACAAGCTGGCGGAAAAGCTGGAAACCCGCGCCGAAGAGCTGGAAACCGAGGATGCCGACATTGTGCTGGTGGGCTACGGCATTGTGGGCCGCATCCTGAAGGCGGTGATGGCGGAGGCGCGCGCTGAGGGCCTGAACGTGGGCCTGCTGCGCCCCATCACCCTCTTCCCGTTCCCCAAGCAGCACCTGAAGCGGCTGGCCAAGAGAGCCTCCGTCTTTGTGGTGGTGGAGATGAGCAACGGGCAGATGCTGGACGATGTGCGTCTGGCCCTGAACGGCGCGCGCCCGGTGGAGTTCTACAGCCGCGTGGGCGGCAACGTGCCCTCCCACGAAGAGGTTCTCAATTTTGTTCGCGATCAGGCCGTGCGTTATCTGCCGCTGATCGATCCGGAAGAGGAGCCCACCCATGTCTAGCGAATTGCATCCCGGTTATAGCGTTGCCCACGGGCGCTCCAAGTCCATCTACCCGAACTTTGAGCGCAAGGATGAACTCCAGCACCAAACCCATTTTTGCCCTGGATGCGGCCATGGCAACGTCCACAAGATGGTGGCCAAGGCGCTGGACGAGCTGGGCATTCAGGACCGCACCATTGTGGTGGGTCCAGTGGGCTGCGGCGTCTTTACCTACTACTATTTTGATTCCGGCGGCGTCTCTGCTGCCCATGGCCGCGCTCCCGCGGTGGCCACGGCCATTCGCCGCAGCCGCCCGGAGAGCATCGTGATCAGCTACCAGGGCGACGGCGACCTCTCCGCCATAGGCGCGGCGGAGATTCTCCACGCCGCCAATCGTGGCGAGAACATCACCGTCATCTTTGTGAACAACGCCGTTTATTCCATGACCGGTGGACAGGCCGCGCCCACCACGCTGCTGGGCATGAAGAGCACCACCACGCCGAAGGGCCGCTCGGCTGCCACGGAGGGTTATCCGCTGCACGTGAGCGAGCTGCTTGCTACCCTCGAAGCCCCCGTCTACATTGAGCGCGTGGGCCTGGGCGACACCAAGCAGATTTTGCAAGCTGGCCGCTCGATTCGGCGCGCCATTGAGAACCAGGTGAAGGGCCTCGGCTTCTCGCTGATTGAGGTTCTTTCGCCCTGCCCCACCATCTGGAAGATGAACGCCGTCGACGCGCAGCACTGGGTCCGCGACGTGATGGAAAAGACCTTCCCGCTGGGCGTCTACCGCGATCGCATCAAGGACGCGGAGCCGAAGCCCACGCCGGCGTCCGCGCCCCCGCTCGAAGAGATTCCATCCGTATTGGGCGTGGCGGAGGCTGACCTGCCCGCGGGCAACGCTCACGTGATCGATTCCGAGCTGCCCATTGATCTGCGCATCCGCATCGCCGGCTTCGGCGGCCAGGGCGTGCTGTTGCTGGGTGAGGTGATGGCGGAGTCTGGGCTCGACGCAGGGCTCGAGGTTAGCTGGCTGCCGTCTTACGGCCCAGAGATGCGCTCCGGGACCTCGAACTGCCATGTGCGTCTCTCGCGCGAGCCGATTGACTCGCCGCTGGTGGCCGCGCCCAACGTGCTGGTGGCCATGAACGAGCCGTCTCTGCGGAAGTTCGACGCCAAGGTGCAGCCCGGCGGCTGGATCATCTACAACGGCGACGATTTTCCGCCGGAGCTGGAACGGAAGGACGTACACGTGCTGGCGTTGCCGTTTACGGAGATCGCTCTGGGACTGGGCGACGCCCGCGCCGCCAACATGGTGATGATGGGCGCGCTGGTGGAGATGGCCGAGTTCCTGCCCGCGGTCTGCGTTCAGGCCGCCATTGGCCGCCTGGTCAAGAACCCTCGCTGGGTGGCGCTGGACGAGCGGGCCATCGCCCGCGGACGCCAGCTCTTTCGGCACGCTCTGCATCGGGAGCTGCAGGAGGCGTAGCCGTAACTGATCAGAGCTCATAAGCAAGCAGCAAGGCCAAGCGGCGGTCCCCAGGGGCTGCCGCTTGGCCTTTGCTCAAACTATGCAGGTAGCGGTCTCAAGCCGCGTTTGGCTGGCCAACCAACCGGTAGATGATCTGCAGGCGGCGCTTCACCGTGGGCTTGCCCAGCAGCGGGCGCAGCAGATTCTTGGCGTAAAGGTCTACCCATCGCTCCCAACCAAACTGGCTCCATCCCCGCGCGGCAAATACCGTGCATTCCGCCACGCCCAGGCGGGCAAACGACTGCTCATCGTAGCGGTTCACATGCTCTCCGCCTTCCACCAGCTTCTCGCGGTAGGGCACAATTACATACAGCTCGCGGCATTTGCGCAACAGCAGCGCGGCAGCCTCTTCGTCTCCGCTCAGGTGTTCCAACACATTCGAGGCCAGGATGATGTCGGCGCGGGGCGCGGAGGCGGCGTCGCCGACTACAAAGCAGGCTAGGTGTCCGTAAGTCGCGTGGCATCTCTCCACGGCGGCGGACGACACATCCAACCCCATCAGCCGAGCTTGCGGAAAATGCTCATGCAGCACCGGCAGAGCATCTCCCAACCCGCAGCCAAAGTCCAGCAGCAAGCCGTTGAAGTTGCGCGGAATGCGCAGATGGCCCACAAACGAGAGCACAAAGCCTGCGGTCTGTTCCCGCCCGCCTTTGTTTTCCCAGTCGCCGCTGCCAAAGCGCTGATCCCAATACTCCGGGGTGTTGATGTTGTAGCCGCCCTGCATGGCGCTGATTCTACCCCAGTTTGACGGCGTTTTCGCCACCAAATTCTGGCCTCGGCGCGCCTCCGGAAGCTTGCGGGATGAGATGGCGCAACGGCTCTGCCCGCCGGTCCACACAGCGTTCATCTTCGGGCGCTACAATCTCGATGGACTGGTTTCGGGCGTATCCCCATGCCCCGAGCGATTTTTCCCCCCTTGAGGTGCAGATCGGATGCGGATGTTCGTTTTTGCCGCCACAGCGGCTCTTCTTCTTGGTTCTCTTCCAGCTTTGGCGCAGCAGGACGCGCCCGAAAATTCCATCAACCTCTCCACCAGCAAGGAGCTCATCGGCGAGGCGCCCGGCCACCCGCAGCGGCTCAACAGCCTGCCGGTCACCATGGCCGTCTCGCCCGATGGCCGCTACGTGGTCACAGTCAATGCCGGCTTTGGCACCTTCGAGTCGGGCTACCATCAGTCCCTGGCTGTGCTCGACACCAAGACCGGTACGCTGGCCGACTTCCCGGACGCCCGCACCCTGGTCCGCATGAAGCAGACTCTCTATTCCGGTCTGGCCTTTAGCCCGGATGGCGCGCACATCTACGCCTCCATTGCCTCGCTGTCGGACCCCGCCGGCGGCCCTGACGACAAGCTAGGTCCCCGCACCGGTTCCGGCATCCTGGTCTATAGCTTCCAGCAGGGCAAGATCGCGCCCGAGCGGCTGATCCCGCTGCCTGTGGACCAGCTTGCCGCTGGCCACACTACACTCTTGCCCAAGGGCGAGTCCAGTTCCAAGGGCGTGCCCTATCCCGCCGCCATCGCCGTAGTGGGCACGGGTGGTGCGGAACGGTTGCTGGTAGCTCTGAACCTCTCGGACAGCGTGATCCTGCTCAACCCGGCCACAGGAGCCGTGGAGCACCGCTTCGATCTGGCGGAGACGGCGACCCTGCCCGGCGTCTATCCCATCGATGTGGCTGTGAGCAAGGATCAGAAGCGCGCCTTTGTGGCCCTCTGGAACGCTTCGGAGGTGGTGGAGCTCGATCTGGCGCGGCAGACAGTGGCCCGCAAGCTGGCGCTGCTCAAGCCGGCTGACCCGGTGAAGCCCGGCACCCATCCCTGCGCCTTTGCGCTCACCTCGGACGGCAAGACGCTCTACGTGGCACTTGCCAATCGCGACGCCGTGGCCGCCCTCAACGTGGCCAGCGGGCAGTTTTCCGTGCGCGGCTACTTTGACACCCGCCTGCCCAAGCAGAGCTACTTTGGAGCCGAGCCCGCGGCCGTAGCCGTGAGCGCCGACGGCAACACCCTCTACGCTGCCAACCTCGCGCAGGATGCCATCGCCGTCTTTGATACTCGCAAGCTCAACGCCAAGGCTGCACACGAAGGCATGGTCGAGCCGGAGGGCTTTATCCCCACCGAGTGGATGCCCATCAGCCTCGCCCTCGCCCCTTCCAGCAGCGGCGGCACACTTTACATCGCCACCGACAAGGGGAAGGGAACCGGGCCCAACAAGGCCCCACAGCGCCCCACCGAAGAGGCTCGCAAGGCTGGGCTGGTGCGTCCCACCACCTACATTGCCACCCTGCTTTACGGCTCGCTGGCCAGCGTGGATGCTGCCACCATCCAGAAGAATCTGCCCGCGTGGACCGCCAACGTGATCGAAGGCAACCGCATGAAGGCAGCCGAAGAGAAGGTCACTTTTGCCGGCGGAACTGAAGGCAAGATCCAGCACGTGCTCTACATCATCAAGGAAAACCGCACCTACGATCAGATTTTTGGGGATTTGAAGCTTGCGGGCAAAGCTGTGGGCAATGGCGATGCCAGCTTGACCATGTATGGCGAAAAGATCACCCCCAACCTGCACAAGCTGGCTCTGCAGTTCGGCGTGCTGGATAATTTTTTTGACTCTGGGGAGGTTTCGGGTGATGGACACGTTTGGTCCACCGCCGCCATTGGCTCCGACTACCTGGAGCGCACCTGGCAGCAGAGCTATCGCGGCTCGCAGCGCTCCTACGACTACGAAGGCGTGGTGGCCGAGGGCTACCCCCTGCTGCAGCGCATTCCAGACGTGAACGAGCCCGCCTCCGGCTACCTTTGGGGCAACGCCCAGGCGCACGGCAAAACCCACTACAACTTTGGCGAGTACATTGCCTCCACTTTCTGCGGGGAAAAGGCTACGGACAATCCCCAGCTTGGACCGGTGCTGGCCGGTCCCACCTGCGCCCACAAGGAGTATGCACCCGGAGAGGCTCTGCCGGCCAACTGGGGCGGCGGCACGAACCTTTGGCCCTGGGCCATTCCAGTGCTAGCCGGCAACACCCCCACCAAGCCGGAACTGGTGGGTCACTTTGCCGAGGAGTCGCCGGACTTCAACCTGCGCATCCCGGACCAGATCCGCGCCGAGGTCTTCTTCCAGCACCTGAACGGCTGGATCGCCGACCGCGCCCAGGGGCACGACACCATGCCCAACCTGATCGTCATGCGGCTGGGGAACGACCACACGGCCGGCACCACGCCGGGTGGGCCCACCCCGGAGGCATCTGTGGCCGATAACGACCTGGCCGCCGGACGCATTGTGGAGGCCATCTCCCACTCGCCTTACTGGGACAACACCGCCATCTTCATCCTGGAAGACGACGCCCAGGCAGGGGCCGATCACGTGGACGCCCACCGCTCCATCGCTCTGGTGATCAGCAAATACGCGCCCCAGGCTCCCGGGGGCGGTCCGGTTGTGGATAGCCGGTTCTACTCCACCGTCAGCGTCCTGCGCACCATTGAGTCGCTGCTGGCCCTGCCGCCGATGAACAACAACGACGCCTTCAGTTCGCTGATTTCCAGCCTGCTCACCGGGCCCGGCAACCAGCCTGCCTTCACTGCTGACGCCTCCAACCGCGACAACGGGCTGATCTACACCGCCAACAAGAAGAATGCCTTGGGAGCGCAGGAGAGCCGCAAGATGGACTTCCGCCACGAAGACCGCGCCCCGGTGGAGAAGCTCAACATCATTCTCTGGCGCGAGGCCATGGGCAACCAGCCTGTTCCCGCCATGCTCAAGGTCCATCGCCAGGGCGGCGACCACGACGACGACTAAACCGGCTGGCGCACCGCAGGTGCAGGAGGGATGGTTCCGGCCCATTCCATCCCTCCCACGTCTGGGAAAACTGTTCCACCCAGGGCGCGGCCGCAAAAAACACTCCGGCCCCGCAACTCTAGGAACACCGTTTTCAGGCGATACTTTCATGGAGTTGAATGCGTCCGGAGCGTGACTTTTCGACCCCTCAAAGGTCAGACCAGGTCGATTTTCCCGCTATAATGTGACTTGGCTCACAACGTGAGACGATGGCGTACAAATTGGAACCTAAATGCCTATGGGATCATCTACCCCGTAGCTGGTTCCGGTTGCAAACTGGTACGTTTACGTGGAGGGGCACGCTACTTCAAACATGGCTTCCAATCCTTACTTCTCCTTGACGGTTCTCTTTGTGGCGGCGCTGGGCTTCGGCCTTGCACCCCTGGCGCTGGCTTGGCTCTGGGCGCATTTCTTTTCCCCAGCCAAACCCAACACGGTGAAGAACGCAATCTACGAGTGCGGCCTGGTCTCCCAGGGCGACGCGTGGGTGCAGTTCCACTCCTCGTACTACCTTTACGCCATCATCTTTCTGGTCTTTGACGTGGAAGCGGTCTTTCTTCTGCCCTGTGCGGTTGCCTTTTCCGGCTTGGGAGCGGCGGCCTGCGCTGCCATTCTGGTGTTTGTGCTCATGTTGGTGGAGGGTCTAGCCTGGGCCTGGGCCAAAGGCATCCTCACCTGGGTGTAGAAGAGCAGCTGCTAGCTTCTAGCTCTTAGCTGCTAGCCCATGGCTGAAGTGCGTTGAATTTGATTCTCAGGCGCCTTCGGGTGCTTTGCTAGAAGCTAGGAGCTAGCGGCTAGCAGCTTTTTGGAGCGTAGCGACATATGGCTGTCGATGAAAATCTGAAGATCGAACTGGGCAAGCAGGGGGTGTTTGTCACCACCCTGCAGGAGCTCTACAACTGGGGGCGCAAGAACTCGATCTGGCCCATGCAGTTTGGCCTAGCCTGCTGCGCCATTGAGATGATTGCCACCACCATGGCCCGCTACGATCTGGCTCGGTTTGGCGCGGAGGTCTTCCGGCCCTCGCCCCGTCAGGCTGACCTGATGATCGTCTCCGGCACCGTGACCAAGAAGATGGCTCCGCAGGTGGTCCGCCTATATAACCAGATGGCCGAGCCCCGCTACGTGATCGCCATGGGCGCTTGCGCCATTAGCGGCGGCCCCTTCAAGCAGGGCTACAACGTGCTGAAGGGCATTGATCGCTACATCCCGGTGGACGTGCATATTCCCGGCTGCCCGCCCCGGCCCGAGGCGCTGATCCAGGCCTTCATGACGCTGCAGAAGAAGATTGAAGCCCACCACCTGACCGGCGAAGGCCGTCCGCGCTATCTGGATGCGGATGCTCCCGGTGAGTTCCCGGTGCCGGAGTTCGCAGCGCACGATCTTGAACCCACCCAGAACATGGGCGTGTGGGTACGTCCGGAGGAGATCCGGTAATGATGACCACGGAAGAAATCAAAACAGCCATAGAAGCCGCCGTGCCCGGTGCGGTGGTTGAGATTGTCCTCAACCCCAGCCCCTGCGCGCAGCACTCGCTTCGTTTGGACCACGCGCACGCGCTGGCGGTGGCCAAGTTTCTGCGCGACGACCCCAGCCTGCAGTTCGACTACCTTTCGAACGTGACCGGCGTGGATTGGCTGGACCGCGAAGGGGCCGAAAAAGTGAAGGTAAAGAAGCTTGTGGACGGCGTGGAGCAGGAGGCGGAAGAGACCATCAAGCACAAAGTCTCCGGCTATCTGGAGACCGTGTATCACCTGTTTTCGACCGTGCAGCGCACCGGCCCTCTGGTGCTGCGCATGAAGACTATAAATCGATCAGATCAGGTGAACATGCCGTCGGTTGTGCCCATCTGGCGCTCGGCGGAGTTTCAGGAACGCGAGATTTTTGATCTTTACGGCATCAAGTTCACTGGCCATCCCGATTTGCGGCGGTTGCTCATGTGGGATGAGTTTGAAGACCACCCCATGCGCCGCGATTACGTGGAACCGGACGACTTTGAGTACGAGCCCACGGCGCACGACGCCGTGCTGGCGCGCGCCAACGCACATAATGCAGCAGCAGAGAAGGGAGCAGCCTAGTGACGATCGACAAGAATGCTCCCGGATGGAATCGCCCGCCGGTGATGGAGGCTGATGGCGACGCCGAGCTGCTGGAAGTGGCCATGGGTCCGCACCACCCGTCGACGCACGGCGTCTTCCGCATGGATGTGGCGCTGGACGGGGAGCGCGTGGTCAAGCTCAAGCCCGTCTTCGGTTACCTGCATCGCAACCACGAGAAGATTGGCGAAGGCATCAGCTATCTGGCCTCGATGCCCTACACGGACCGGCTGGATTACTTCTGCTCGCTGACCAATAACTGGGCCTATGCGCTGACTGTTGAGAAGCTGATGGGCCTGCAAGTGCCGGAGCGCGCGGAGTACATTCGCGTGATCCTGGCGGAGCTGACGCGCATTCAGAATCACGCCTCCAGCATCGGCTTTTTGATGCAGGAGATGGGCGCAAGCGGTACGCCGCTGATGTACGCCTTCCGCGAACGCGAGAAGATCGTCGATCTGTTTGAGGACCTGACCGGATCGCGCATGATGTGCAACTACATGCGCTTTGGCGGTTGCCGCGTGGACCTGACCGAGGCGCATCTGAAGCGTGCGCGCGAGATTGTTGCCCACCTGCCCAACTTTGTGGACGAGTATGAAGCGCTGCTCACCGGCAACGAGATTCTGATGGCGCGTTGCCAGGGCGTGGGCATCATCAAGCCGGAACTGGCGATCAACGCCGGACTCTCCGGCCCCATGCTGCGTTGCTCGGGCGTGAACTACGACGTCCGCAAGGTGGATCGCTACGGCATCTACGATCGCTTCAACTTCCGCGTGCCGCTGGGCGACCATGGTGACATCTACGACCGCTACATGGTGCGCATCCTCGAAATGCGGGAGTCGGTCCGTATTCTGGAGCAGGCGCTGCACGACATTATCCCAGGGCCCGTACAGGACCCCAAGACCAAGAGCCGCGGCCTGCGTCCCAAGGCGGGCGAGGTCTACGGCCGCATTGAAGCGCCCAAGGGCGAACTGGGTTTCTATCTGATCAGCGATGGTTCGGCGAACCCATATCGTTATCGTGTGCGTCCGCCCAGCCTGATCAACCTGACGATCCTTGAGGACATGTGCCTGGGCCAGAACGTGGCCGACGTGGTGCTGATCTTTGGCTCGGTGGACATTGTTCTGGGTGAAGTGGATCGGTAGTGCAGCTTTCAGCTTCTAGCCTTTAGCTTCTAGCTGATTGTTGGTGGTTTGACTTTTTTTGATAACTTGCCGGACATTCCTTCCGGTAAGGACAAGCTGAAAGCTAGCAGCTAGAAGCTGGCAGCTGCTCTTCGGAGGTTTCATTGTTAGGCGAAGGAATTTTGAAAGGGATGGCGGAGACGGCGAGGAACTTCTTCGGCTCTTACGTCTCTAAAGAGCGGCTCACCACCGTCCAGTATCCCGAAGAGCGGGAGAAGCTGACCGAGACTGCGCGCGTCTTTCCCTTCCTCGTCTATGACGAAGGGATGAAGAACGGCGAGCAGGCGGAGTGGCTTGCCGGGCTGCGTTGCACCAGTTGCCAGATCTGCGAAAAAGAGTGCCCGCCCAAGTGCATCTTCATTGAGAAGTCCAAGGACAAGAAGCTGGACGCCTTCGGCAAGGCGCAGTTCTATCCGGTGCGCTTTGACATCGACGTTGCGGTCTGCATGAGCTGCCAGATCTGCGTCGAGGTCTGCCCCTTTGACTCGATCAAGATGGACAACCAGTTTGAGCTTTCCACGGACGACCGCTTTGGCGGCCTGCTGATTCCGGTTGAGGGGCTTGCCCGCTCCAACAGCTACTACAACACTATCCACCCCACGGAGGCTGCGGCTGTCGACAAGCATCGCCAAGAGACCAAAGCGATGCTGGCCGCCAAGGCCAAGGCCGCGGCCGATGCTGCTGCCGCCAAGGCTGCTGCAAAGCCCGGGGAGGGAGCGTAACTCATGTTTGCGACGCTCGATCAAATCTTTATCATCTTGCGCAACCTCGTCCTTGGCTACCTGCCTGAGGTGGTGCGCCCCTATGTGAGCGTGGTGCTCAGCGTGGTGTGCATTGTGGCCGTCTTTCCCGGGCTCTTTGCGCTGACCACGGTTTTTGAGCGCAAGGGCATTGCCCGCATTCAGAACCGTCTGGGACCGAATCGCGTGGGCCCCTTCGGGCTGCTGCAGCCCATTGCCGACGGCATCAAGTCGCTCACCAAGGAAGACATTGTTCCCACCACCGCGAACGGCGCCATCCATTTTCTTGCGCCTCTGGTGCTGGTTGTGGCCGTCTTCATGGGCTTTGCAGTGCTGCCCATGGGCCGCAACATGGTGCTGGTAGACATGGACTGCGCGCTGCTCTTCTACTTTGCGATGGGCGCCAGTTCCGAGCTGGCGGTCTTCATGGCCGGCTGGTCGAGCCGCAACAAGTATTCGCTCTTGGGCGCGATGCGCGCGGTGGCGCAGATGATCAGCTACGAAGTGATTCTGTTGCTCTCCGGCCTGGCCGTGGTGATGATCTCCGGCTCGCTCTCGCTCACCAAAATTGTGGAAGCGCAGAACGTGTATACCGGGTGGTTTCCGCACTGGTTTATCTTCACGCCCTGGGGATTGGCTGGCTTTGTGATGTATGCCATCGCCGCCACCGCGGAGACGAATCGCTCGCCCTTCGATCTGCCGGAAGGCGAATCGGAGCTGGTGGCCGGCTATCACACCGAGTATTCCGGCTTCAAATTCGCGCTCTTCTTTTTGGGCGAGTATCTGGCCATGTTCTCCATCTCTGGCCTCGGGGCGACGCTGTTTCTGGGCGGATGGAGCGCGCCGTTCTCGTTCCTCAGCTGGGTGCCGAGCTGGATCTGGTTCTTCTCCAAACTGATGCTGTCGATCTTCGTCTTCATCTGGATGCGCGGGACGCTGCCTCGTCTGCGTCAGGATCAGTTGATGAACTTTGCGTGGAAGTTTGTGCTGCCCTTTACGCTCTATAACCTGATGGTCACCGCTCTGTGGCGCTTCATGGGCGACGGGTGGGAACGCTGGGTGGCGTGCACCGCGCTGGTGATTGCCGGCTACGTGCTGTTGGGCCGCATCAGCATGCGCCGTGAGCACTTTGGCCCCAGGAGTTATCGCTATGCTGAATGATTTTTTCTTGGTCTCAAATCCCCGCCGCTGGAAGGAGGCAGCGCGATGAGCATCGTCTTCTGGTTTATCTCAGCTATCACCATAGCGGGCGCATTGTTCGCCGTGATCCTCAAGAATACGGTCCACTGCGCGTTGGCGCTTACGGTGGCCTTTGCGGGCCTGGCCCTCTTGTTCCTCGGCCTCGACGCGCAGTTTGCCGGCTTCACGGAGATCATGGTCTACATTGGCGCGGTGGCCATCCTGGTGGTCTTCGCCATTCTGCTGACGCGTGGCTCCGAGACTCCGAAGGGCTCGGTCTATAGCCGCTATTCTCTAACGGGTCTGGTTGCTGCCGCTGGTGTCTTTGCCGTGTTCGGCTGGACCGTGCTGGAGAGTGCCCGCAGCTTCCCGAATGTGCAGGAGACGCCCTCCGCCACCGCCAAGGAGATTGGCTATGCGCTGGTGGGCCGCTACGTGTTGCCGCTGGAGATTGTGGCGCTGCTGTTGACGGTGGCCACCATCGGCGCGGTTATCGTCGCCATGCATGAGAAGGAGGGCAAGTGACGCCGCTTACCGCACACCTGCTTGTCGCTGCCTTGCTCTTCTCCATTGGATTGGCCGGTGCGCTCACGCGCCGCAACGCCATTCTGGTGCTGATCGGCATTGAGCTGATGCTGAACGCAGCCAACTTGAACTTCATCGCCTTCTGGCGCTACGGGCCGCACCCCGAGGCTCTTACCGGCATGATGTTTGCTATCTTCTCGATTGCAGTGGCCGCGGCCGAGGCCGCCGTTGGACTGGGACTGGTCATCGCCATCCATCGCCACCTGCACTCTACGGATCTTGACCAGATGAACAGGATGAAGGGGTAACGCGATGATCGAACAACTTGCCTCTTATCCCCAGACCATGAGCTGCTGCGCAAGTTCCATCACGCACATGTTGTGGCTTGTGCCGGCTGCGCCGATGGTGGCCGCGGGCATCATCTCCTTGCTCAAACAGCCGAAGCGCAAGACCGCTGCCACGCTGGCCATTGGCTCGCTGGCGCTCTCGCTGGTCATCTCCATCATGGCCTTTGCGCATGTGATCAGCGGCTGGCTGGATGGCGCGCTGGTGCGCGAGACGGTCAACTTTTCGTGGCTGCACTTCGGCTCCACATCGGTCGATCTTGGCTGGGTCCTCGATCCGCTGGCTGCGATCATGCTGGTGATGGTCACGTTCGTGGGCCTGCTGATCTTCATCTACTCCATCGGCTACATGGAGCACGATGAAAACTTCACCCGCTTCTTCTGCTTTTTGGCGCTGTTTGCGGGCGCGATGCTGGGCGTGGTCATCGCCAACTCGCTCTTGCTGCTCTTTATGTGCTGGGAGCTGGTGGGGCTGACCTCGTATCTGCTGATTGGTTTCTGGTATCAGAAACCCTCGGCCGCGGCCGCTGCCAAGAAGGCTTTTCTCACTACGCGTGTGGGAGATATTTTCTTTCTGCTTGGAATCGTTTGGTTGTTTGCGCAGACGGGGACCTTGCTCTTCTACAACAACGGCGCGGGTTCCATTGAGTCGGTTGCCCTCAAGGTTCTTCTCTCGCAGCCTGCGGCTTTTGGACTTACCGCTGCAACCGCTATCGGTCTGCTGATCTTTGCCGGCGCCGCGGGCAAGAGTGGCCAGCTTCCGCTGCATGTTTGGCTGCCGGACGCGATGGAAGGCCCCACGCCGGTCTCCGCGCTGATTCACGCGGCTACCATGGTCGCTGCGGGCGTCTATCTGATCGCGCGCGTGTATCCGCTGATGCAGGCCGGAGCGCTGGCGGGCGGTACAACCCCAGCCCTCACCGTTGTCACCTGGGTGGGCGCGTCGACTGCGGTTTTTGCGGCGTTGATAGCAGTCGCGCAGAACGACATCAAGCGCATCCTGGCTTACTCCACCGTCTCGCAGTTGGGCTACATGATGGCGGGCCTGGGCATGGGCGGCGTGGCGGTGGGCATGTTCCACCTGATCACCCACGCCTTCTTCAAGGCGCTGTTGTTCATGGGCGCGGGCTCGGTGATTCACGGCTGCCACGACGAGCAGGACATTCGCAAGATGGGCGGCCTCAAGGTTGACATGCCGCTGACCTTCATTACCTATTCGATCGGCATGCTGGCGCTGGCAGGCTTCATTCCCTTCGCGGGGTTCTGGTCAAAGGACGGCATTCTGGAAGCGGCGCACGGTTGGCACGCCATCAGCTGGGGCCCCTTTGCCATGCTGGTCTTTGGCGCACTGCTCACCGCTTTCTACATGACCCGCCAGATCAGCTACGTCTTCTTTGGCCACTGGCGCGGGCAGAAGACAGCGCATGAGAGCCCGGCGGTGATGACCTTGCCGCTGGTGATCCTGGCCTTCTTCGCCGCCTTCCTCGGCCTGATCGGCACTCCGGCCTGGCCCTGGTTCCGCGCCTTTCTGGAAGGCCATGCGGTGCCGTTCGAGTTCGGCGCATTCTTTGAGCCGGGTCTGATGACGCTGATGGGCGCGTCCACCGCGGTGGTGCTGGTGGGCATCGTGGCAGGCTGGCGCATCTATGGGGACAAGACTCCGAAGGCATCCGAGGCCGATCCCCTTGAGAAGGCCGTGCCGTGGCTCTGGGCCATCCTGCGCGACCGCTTCTACGTGGACGAACTCTATGCCGCCACCGTCATCCGCTTTTATAGCTGGTGGGCGCGCGTGGCGGACTTTCTGGATCGCCGCGTGTGGGGCGGGGCAGTGGCGCTGGTGGTTGGCCTGACTGGAATGCTTGCCCACGTGAATCGCTTCTTTGACAACACGTTTGTCAACGGAGGCTTTGACAAAACCTGCGAAGAACTGGCCACCAGCGGCGGCCTGCTTGCCCGCGTGCAATCTGGACGCGTGCAGGGCTACCTCCGCATCCTTGCCGTGGCCGTTGTCGCACTTGCCGTCTTACTTGTTTGGAGCAGCCGGCCATGAGCGGACTTCCGATTCTTACGCTGTTGACTCTGCTGCCTCTGGCTGGCGCGGTGCTAGCCCTGATGAGTGGCAAGCGCGCGCGGGCCGTGGCGTTGCTCACCTCGCTCGTCTCGCTGGGCGTTGCGCTCTACGTCTGGACGCAGATTCCCGCCAACGGCTCCATCGGTCTCGTCGAGCAGCTTAAGTGGGTTCCCTCGCTGGGCATCGAGTACCGCCTGGGTGTGGATGGTTTGGGCGCGCTGATGCTGGTGCTTACGGCGCTCGTCTCGCTCATGGCCATTGACGCGTCGATCCGCGTGCATCACTCGCCGCATCTCTTCTTCGCACTGGTGCTGGCGCTTGAAGCTGGTTTGTTTGGCTCCTTCACCGCGCTGAACTTCTTCCACTGGTTCTTGTTTTGGGAGATCGCTCTCATCCCCGCCTTCTTCCTCATCAAGCTCTGGGGTGGGCCCAAACGCGGACCGGCGGCGACACAGTTTTTTGTCTACACCATGGCGGGCTCGGCGTTCTTGCTGATCAGCTTTTTGGCCGTCTATCTCTGCACCGGCTCCATGGACTTCACGCATCTGAGCCTGCTGGCTTCGACGGGTGAGTTGGAGCCGCTGATCACCGCGCATCTAGGCCCGGTCTCGCTGTGGCTGGCCATCGGCGTCCTGGCGGGCTTTGCGGTGAAGGTGCCTATGGCGCCGTTCCACACCTGGCTGCCGGATGCGTACGCGGAAGCGCCTACGCCGGTGACCATGCTGCTCACCGGCGCCATGTCCAAGATGGGCGTCTACGGCCTGCTGCGCATTGCGTTGCCCATCTTCGGCGCGCAGATTGCGCAGATCCGCACGCCGCTGCTCATCCTTGCCGTTCTCACCGTGGTGATGGGCGCATGGGCCTCGGTAGCGCAGAAGGATCTGAAGCGCGTCTTTGCGTACTCCTCAGTGAACCACTTGGGCTACTGCCTGGTGGCCATCTTTGCGCTGGCCGTTCCGGCTACGAGTGCCGCGCAGCAGGCCTCGCAGGCGGCGGCGCTGAACGGCGTCATCCTGCAGATGTTCAATCACGGCATCACCGCGGCGGCGATCTTCTGGTTCATCTCCATCCTGCAGGTGCGCACCGGCGGCCTGCGCGGCATAGGCGACTTTGGCGGCTTGCGCAAGCCGGCTCCGGTGCTCGCAGGTCTGATGGGCATTGCGCTCTTCAGTTCGCTGGGCTTGCCTGGGCTCAACGGCTTTGTGGGCGAGTTCCTCATCTTCCGCGGCGTGTTTTCCCTGTCGTGGGTTGCCGCTACGGTGTCCGTACTTGGCTTGCTGGTGACGGCGGCTGTGATCCTCACCGTGATCCAGAAAGTCTTCTCTGGCCCGGTGCCGGAGCCGTACGCAAACTTTGCCGATCTGCACGCGGGCGAGCGGTTGGCGCTGGCTCCGGTGATCGCCCTTATGCTGATCCTCGGCCTTGTGCCTCAGCTCATTGTGGACAGCGTCAATCCCACGGTGGTGAACCTGCTGACGCACTGGAGATTCTAGATGTTAGCCTGGACGATTTTTTTCTCGTTTGCCGGAGCTGCTCTTGAGGCTCTGATTCCTGAAGCCCGCGCGAGGTTTGCCCGATGGCTGGCGCTGAGCTGCGCGGTGGTGGGCCTGGCGATTGCGGCCGTGGATTTCTTTACGCATATGGGTGCGGCGCGCACGGTGCTGGTGGATGTGTCCTGGGTCCCGGCGATGGGCATACGTTTCCAACTTGCGGCCGATGGCATCAGCCGCGTGCTGGTGTTGCTCACCGGCCTCGCCTCGGTCTCCGGCGTGCTCTTCAGCTGGAACATCGAAAAGCGCACCGGCCAGTTCTTCGCCTTCTATCTGGCGCTGATTGGCGGCGTCTACGGCGTCTTCCTTAGCTCCGATCTCTTTCTCTTGTTCGTCTTCTATGAGATTGCGATTGTGCCCAAGTACTTCCTGATCGCCATCTGGGGCTCCACGCGGCGTGAGTACGCGGCCATGAAGCTGGCCATTTACTCCTTTGTGGGTTCGGCCATGGTGCTGATCGGATTGCTGGCCAGCTACGCAGCGTCGGGATCGCACTCGACCACGCTCGTCGATCTGGCGCATGCGAATCTGCCGGTAGCGATGCAAATGGGTCTCTTCCCGCTGGTCTTTATCGGCTTCGGGATTCTGGCCGGCATGTGGCCCTTTCACACCTGGGCTCCCACGGGCCACGTAGCCGCGCCCACCGCCGCTTCCATGCTGCTGGCGGGCGTGGTGATGAAGCTGGGCGCTTACGGCTGCCTGCGCGTTGCCATGGGCCTCTATCCTCACGGTATGGACCCCTGGGGCATCTCGTTCATGGGCATCGGCAGCTGGCGCGATGTCTTTGCGCTGCTGGCGGTGATCGGCATCCTCTACGGCGCGCTGGTGGCGCTGGTGCAGACCGACTTCAAATTCGTCATTGGCTACTCCAGCGTGAGCCACATGGGCTTTGTGATTCTGGGCCTGATGACCCTCTCGCAGATTGGCCTGGACGGCGCGGTGTTGCAGATGTTCTCGCACGGCATCATCGCCGGGCTGCTGTTCGCCATTGTCGGTCGCGTTGTGTACGACCGCACTCACACCCGGCAACTGGCGGACCTTGAAAAGATGCACCTCTCGCGGCGTCTACCGTTCGCGGCCTGGGCCTTTGTGCTGGCGGGTATGGCGTCGATGGGCCTGCCCGGCTTCTCCGGCTTCATCGCGGAGCTGCAAGTCGTCGTCGGCTCCTGGACCCTGAATCCCGTCTGGACCATCACCACCGCTGTCGGCATCGTGATTGGCGTGGCCTACACCTGGCGCGCTCTGCAGCGAGCTTTCTTCTCGGATCGCCGGCCGACACCGGAAGACCATTCGAAAGAAGGCTGGCAGAACTTGGGCGCCATCACCTGGCCGGAGTACACCGGCGTGGGCTTGCTTCTGTTTGCCTCGCTTGCGGTCGGCCTCTATCCGCGCATCTTGCTTGACTCCATTGAACCCGCCGTGAAGGCGCTGCTCGCCGGAGGAGTCCAATGAACTTCGCCCAACTCTTCTCGGTCACATTGCCGGAAACGGCTCTTGAAATCGCAGCCCTGCTGGTGCTGGTGATCGACCTCAGCATTCTGCGCAAGGCCCGGCTGGCCACCCGCGTCACCATTGCCGCGCTGGTAGGCGTAGCAGGCTGCGTGGCGGCTCTGGTCTATCTGCCTTGCGCCGGTTCAGCGGGCTACAGCTTTGGCGACGAGTTGCTGCTGGCCTCGGGCGGCATTACCGCCGTGGCGCAGGCTGGCATTCTGGTCCTGACATTGCTCACGCTGCTGCTCTTCATCGGCTCCACCTTCACGCGCCACGCGGCAGAGTATGTTGCCGTGGTGCTGATGGCCGCGGCCGGCGGCCTCATCGTCGCCTCCGCGCAGGATTTGCTAATTATCTTCGTCGGCCTGGAATTGCTCTCGCTTGGGCTCTACGTGCTCACCGCCTTCAACAAGCACAGTGAGAAGAGCTCGGAAGCGGCGCTCAAGTACTACCTCTTCGGCGGCATGTCGGCTGCGTTTCTGCTCTTCGGCTTCAGCTATCTTTATGGGCTCACCGGCAGCACCAATCTGCATCAGATCATGCGCGCGTCCTTCTTCCTCACGGCCACTGGTGGCGCGCCGCTGCTCTATCTGGCTCTGGTGCTGGTCAGCGCGGGTCTGGGCTTCAAGGTGGCGGCTATCCCATTCCACCTTTGGGCTCCAGATACGTATGAAGGCGCACCGGCACCGGCTGCCGCCTTCATTGCATCCGCCTCCAAGGTGGCCAGCTTTGCCTTGCTGATCTCCATTGGCACGGCCGCCATTCACCTCTTCGACGGCCTCAAGCAGATCGTGCTCACCGCCGACCAGGTTGGCGCCGGTCCCATCCATCTTGGCCTGGAAGCGCCCTGGACGCTGATCCTGTGCGTTCTGGCCGCGGTCTCCATGGTCGGCGGCAATTTGGCCGCGTTGGCCCAGATCAGCGTTCGACGCTTGCTGGCCTACTCGGCCATTGCCCACGCCGGCTACATGCTGCTGGGCGTGGCTTACCTGGACTTTGCCGGCCGCACCGCGCAAGCCATTCTCTATTACGTGCTCACCTACGGCCTGACCACCATCGGTGCCTTCGGCGTGATTCAAGTGGTGGAGAACGCCACGGGCTCCAACAAGCTGGACGCCTTCCTCGGCCTGCACAAGCGCAACCCGGTGCTGGCTGCGGTGATGCTGACCCTGTTCCTGTCGCTCGCGGGCATTCCTCCGCTGGTGGGCTTCTGGGCCAAGTTCAACCTCTTCGCCGCGGTTCTGGCCGTCAGCGCGGGTCCGGTGCCCCTTGCTTTGGTCGCACTGGCTATCGCTATGAGCGCTGTCTCGCTCTACTACTACCTCCAGGTGCTCAAGCGCGCCTACGTAATGCCCGCCGTCGATGAGACGCCTATCAAGGCGCATCCGGTCACGATGGCGGTTTTGATAGCCATCGCCGTTGCGGTTGTTGTAAGCGGATGCCTGCCGACGATTTTGCAGACGTGGATTGCGCAAGCGCACGTCTAAAAGCAGGGGTCAGGGATCAGCAAACAGAGACCAACAGAAAAACGCCCGGAGAGGATCTCTCCGGGCGTTTTTTATTGGTTTGTCGGGTGGCGTCAACTAACCGCGCCAGCCCCGCTAACTCCGCTAGTACTTGACGATCTTGGCGAACGAATCAGCCTTCAGGCTGGCTCCGCCGACCAGGGCGCCGTCGATGTTTTCCTGGGTGAGCAGGGAAGTGGCGTTCTCGGGTTTTACGCTGCCGCCGTAGAGGATGCGGATGCCGGCAGCGATCTCAGCTCCCAGAATCTTGGCCACTTCAGCGCGGACAACCTGATGGGTCTCTTCGGCCATCTCGGGCGTGGCGGTCTTGCCGGTGCCAATGGCCCAAACGGGCTCATAGGCGATGACGATGGTGCCAGCTTCGGCAGCCGTGATGCCAGCAAATGCGCCTTCGATCTGCGTCTTCAGCACGTCAGCGGTCTTGCCGCCTTCGCGCTCGGCCAGAACTTCGCCAATGCAGACGATGGGCAGCAGGCCAGCGGTCAGGGCAGCCTTCAGCTTCTTGTTGACGATCTCGTCGGTCTCGCAGAAGTACTGGCGGCGCTCGGAGTGGCCGATCAGGGTAGCTGTGCCTGCGATGGCCTTGAGCTGGCCAATCGAGGTCTCGCCGGTGTAGGCGCCTTCAGCGGCAAAGTGGATGTTCTGCGCGCCAATGATCACGTTCGATCCCTTGGCGGCTTCAATCACGGTCGGCAGCAGAACCGGCGACGGGAACAGCGCGATCTCGTCGCGGGTGTGGTCCTTGACCAGGGGCAGGAACGCATCAACAAAGGCCTTAGCTTCGGCCGGCGTCTTGTACATCTTCCAGTTGGCGGCAATCAGTGCTTTACGCGACATGGTTGGATACACTCTCCTGCTATGATTTTAGAGGATGGGAAACAGGGTTGGGGGTGACGCCCAGCACAACCGCTTTTTTGTCCATCTTTTGGCTCCAATTTTGCCCCGTCGAGCCTTTGCAGGGTTCGGATGGGCCCTTGCTTGCTCAATCCCGATGTTCTAAATCGGAGTGCCATTCCGCCCGCCTTTTGCCTCTGCCCGTCGGCACATCGGCGGGTACGAACCCATTCCAAAACGCCTCGCGATGCTCCGGATCGCCCAGATCCATGGTGAAGGTGCGCCAGGCATTGTCCTCCAGCACGGCCATATCCCAGGGGCCGGAGACGGAGTCATTGAACTGCCACAGAATGTGGTAGCCCTCTTCGTTCGTATACCCTTCGAGGTCGGCTTGCAGAATGGCCGTTCCGCGCTCCGCCACGGCCGAGCGCAGCGCGTGCAGGGCGGCACCCCCATCCTCCGTCTCAGCGCCGGCCAGATGCCGGAAGGCGTAGACCGTTTTGACTTCCCCCAGGAACTCCTCCAGCCACTCCCGCGCGCTCTCTGGACGGCAGTCGTGCAGGTCTTCGAGCAGGTCCGCAATCTCGTCCTGGCCGAAGGAGCCGTCAAAGACCACGCTCCGCTCCAGCACCGCCACCTCAACCTCGTCGGTGGACGAGAGCAGCAGCGTCTCCCATACGTCTTCGTCGCCCTCTTCCACCACCAACCGGAAGTCCGGATGGTCGGTGCGAAATATATCCGCCAGATCTTCAAAGGGAGGGAATTCTTCGTCTTTCGACAACACACGGGTGGAATATGCCATGATGCGCATCCTTGGGATGGTCTCTGCCGGCGGCAGGGTTGCATTTCGATGGTACTACCGTCGGCGCTGAAGATTTCTTAAACTGAGCCGTTCAGGGCCGCAGCACAGAGGCGCAGAAATCCCCGGCGGTCAGGATCTTTGTCCGCCCCAGCTTCTCTAGCTTCAGCAAGCCAGAGCGCTTGTCCCCGGTTATCGCATAGTCGGGCTGCGCGGCTTCCATTAGGTCGAGGAGAAAGCTGTCCGTCGGGTCCTCCGCCTGATGCTGGCGCGGCACCGGCTCAGGCCACAGCGTTGCGCCGTAGAGGTGATTGAGCATCGTTCCAACATGGTGAGGCTGAAGTCTGGAGCGGAACTTGGGATGGCGGCAGGCTATCCGGATCTCATCGATCTGCTGCTGGCAGGTCACTACCCGAAACCGGCCGTCCAGCCAAGCTCCTTAAAGCAACGCCCGAGATCCGCTCGGCGAGATCAGGGCGCTGATGAAGAGATTGCTGTCCAGCAGTACCAGCATCAGCTCAGTCGCGCGCGCGCCCACGCCAGCGACTCCTCGATTGCGGCATCCAGTTCATCCGGGTCAACGCCGGCATTGGCTTCCTTTGCCGTGCGCGCTGCCATTTCAAAGATGTACTTGTTCACTGCTTCCTCGACGACACGAGAGAGTTCGCCCTTTTTGCCTCGCCCCTCATTGGCGATGAACTGGCGCAACGATTTGTCGAGGTCTTTGGATACAACGAGGTTCCAGCGGGTGGTGTTGGTGGCCATTGGGCAATCTCCGATCTCAATATACACCCAAACGCTTAGGTGTATAAACACTGAAACACTTAAACACGCAAACATAGGTCAGCACTGGGACAGACACTGCCAACCGGGCACGTTGATGAGTTGCTGCTCCAACTCGCTTACGCCCTGAAGCCGAGCTAGTTCGCAAGTGCTAAAATATGACCATGGTCAGTGACCATAGGAGGAATCGCCATGGCAACCACGATTGCTGCCGGGGAATTCAAAGCCAAGTGCCTGAAACTGCTTGACCAGGTGGCCGAAACACACGAGCCTCTGATCATTACCAAGCACGGAAAGCCCGTGGCGCAGCTAGTGCATATCCGCGGCGGGGAGGATTTTGTTGGCTCCATGCGCGGTAGCGTGCTCTACATGGGCGATGTGATCTCGCCTATTGACGTGGAGTGGGAGGCTATGAAGTGAGCGCTGCCGACCAGTCCGTTCCCGCATCTCAGTTGCTGATTGATACCCACGTCCTGATCTGGTCGATGCAGAATGGGCCGCGGTTGGGCGATTCTACTCGGAAGCAGTTGAACGAAGCGGCTCATCAGAATCGCATCGCAGTCAGCGCCATTACGCCGTGGGAGATCGCCCTGTTGGTGGCGAAAAACAGGCTGCAGTTGGACGCCGATGTGATGCTGTGGGTGCAGAGGTCACTGGCGAAACCGGGTGTCACGCTGATTCCCCTCGACCCTGAAATCGCCGTAGCCAGCACGCGGCTGCCTTTTGAGATGCACCCGGACCCTGCCGACCGCATTCTGGTGGCCACCGCCCGCCACATCGGCGCAACGCTGGTCTCCGCCGACCGCCTCCTGCTTGACCTTGCCGCCAAAGGCAACATTCGCGCCCTCGACGCCCAGCTCTAGCTGGGAGACGAGAGGTGGCACGATCCCCGTTCCCAAGAGTCAGACCTGGCACCCAGACCTTCCTGGGAGGGACAGAGGGGAGCCACCTGTGATTCCGCTTTCCAGACGCTGCGGCCAGTGGGTAGAATCCACTAGCAGTTGATTCCCCAACTGGAGGTCGCAACGATGAACAAGGCAACAAAGACACTCGCCATTTTGGTGGTGGGTTTGCTCGGCGGGCTCACGGCCTTTGCGGGCGCACCGCTGAAGGGTATCGATGTGAAACTGGGCAAGAACCCAGGGGGCGGATGCGCAGCCCGCGCCTCCGATGCCGGCGGTGCGGTGAACTTCGGCGTCTGGCCGAAGGGCCAATACACGGTTAGCCTCGGCGGGGCAGCCTCAACAGGGCTTGCCAGGAGCGCCCAGCCTGCACGGCTCCACGTGCAGATTCAGAGCGGCGGGCAGGCGACTATCCACCATGTACTGCCGGCGGCAAACGTCGAGGATCTTGAACCCATCGAGATTGTCTCTGACGGCAAGACTCCCATCGTGGTTCAGGTGACTGACGGTGGCGCCGAGCCGGTGGACTGGGCGCGCGTAAAAAGCCACTCCAACCAGTCGAACAACTGAGCGGTTGGGGCGGGGAACTCGTGGTTGGCCCCGGATTTAGACCCATCGCGCTCATCCAACGATTTGCTGAAACCCTATAGCCTTCTGGAAGCTCCCGGAGGCTACAGGGAAGCTCTCGTCAAGTGCTGATAAGAAACAAGAATGCAAGTTAAACAAAAAAATAAACAATTGAAAGGTGGATGCGATCCCACCCTTCGCAAAGAACGCGAAGGATGGGGTACCCAGTTTCATCTACCGTGGGTCGGCTTCGTTGGTGGGAGACTAGAGCAAAGGCAAAAGCGCGCTGAACCTGGGGCCCGAGAACGTTTTAGAAAGAACCTTTCCACGAAGGACGCGAAGCGTGCTGCCGCACCGCAGGTGCCAGGTGCCTGCTGCATGCAATGCCCGCACCGCGGGTGCTTAGTGATTGGGCGGCATCACCATGATGGTGGGGCCGTTTTCCGGAGGTGGTTGCAGGGTGTGCGCGGCGGACTGCGCGGCATGAAGAGCGGAGTTGGGCGCAATGCCCAGCACCAGCGTTGCGGCCACGGCCAGCAACAACGCCATCCCGGCCAGAATGCTTGGCTGGGGCGCGTTGGCGATCTTTTCTTCGTCCTCCGGAACCCGCGATGCGGCGGCCAGAGCGAGCTTCAAATAGTAACCAGCGGCAATGCCCGAGTTCAGCAGGCCGATGATGGCCAGCGCAATCGCGCCACCGCTGACAGCAGCAGAGAAGGAGAAAAACTTGCCAAAGAAGCCGCCGGTGAAGGGTATTCCTACCAATGAAACGAGGAAAAAAATCAGCAGGGAAGCCAGGATCGGCGAGCGATAGATGAGTCCGCGGAAGTCGGAGATCAAGGGCAGATCGTCCTCATAGCCGCTGACCAGCGCGATGACCGCAAAGACGCCCACGTTCATGGCTGCATAAGCCGCAGTGTAGAAGGCGGCGGCGGCAATGCCGGTGGCGTCGCTGGCGGCAAAGGCGGCCAGCAGGTAGCCGGCATGGGCAATGGACGAGTAGGCCAGCATGCGCTTGACGTTGCGCTGGCGCAGGGCGGCCAGGTTGCCCACCGTCATGGAGAGTACGGCCACGGCCCACAGCAGCGGCGTCCAGACGGCATGCAGCGACGGGAAGATCTCATAGAGTACGCGGATCAGCACCGCAAAGGCCGCGGCCTTGGGCGCGGTGGAAAGCAGCGCCACCACAACCGAAGGCGCGCCCTCGTACACGTCCGGTGTCCACACGTGAAAGGGAGCCGCGGAAACCTTGAAGAGAACGCCCACCAGCATCAGCGCCAGCGAGGCCAGCAGCAGCGGCTGGTTGGCGGCATTCGGAATCAGCTTGGCCAGCTCATAAATCTGCGTGGTACCGGTGGCGCCAAAGGCCAGCGCGATGCCGTAGAGCAGGAAGGCTGTCGCAAAGGAGCCGAGCAGAAAATACTTGATGGCGGCTTCCGGCCCTTTGCCGGTCTCCTTGTGCCAACCGGCCAGAATGTAGGTGGCGATGGACGAGATCTCCAGCGCGATGAAGACCACCAGCAGCTCGACGGCTCCGGTGAGCAGGCACATGCCTACCGCGCCAAAGACGATGAGCGCGTAGTACTCGCCCTGATGGTGGGTGGTGTCAGGCAGCGCATCCATGGAGAGCAACAGCGCCACCAGCACAATGCCGCAGATCAGCACGTGGAAGAAGACCGTAAAGGGGCTGGTTTCGACGGTGCCAAAGAAGCCCGTGCCCACGGGCAGATACAACTGTTGCAGGCTGGCCCAAAGTGCTAGCGTGGTGCCGAGCGCGGCAATCCAGCCCATGGGGCGGCGAGGCGTTGTGGCCGGCAAGGACGCGTCGGTCAGCATGATGGCCACACCGGTCAACGTCAGAATGACCTCGGGGAGGATGCGGAGGATGTCAGGAACTGTGCTCACCGCTGTCCCTCCTTGGGCTGTGCGTTCACTGCAGGTGTGGATGAGGTCTGAACTGCCGGATGATGAGGGGGCTGATTGACCAGTGGAGCGGCTCCCGTGTGCTCTTGCGCGTTATAAAGAGGGGGCGTTGTTGGTCGCAAAGGGATTGCCTGGATTCTTCCGGGGATCGATGGCTGATCGGTGATCAGTTGGTAGATTGGTGTCTTCGGTTGGAATGCGGTGCTGATGGTGCTCAGCCAGCTGCCAGGAGCCAGGCCCATGACCACCATGAGCATCACCAGCGGAGCCAGGGTGGCAAACTCGCCCAGGCTCAGATCGCGGGCTTCGCGCTCGCCGGTCAGCTTGTTGGTGGTGCCGTAGAAGATGCGCTGTACCAGCCACAGCATGTAGGCCGCGCCCAGAATCACGCCCATGGTTGCGGCGATGGTCCAACTGCGGCTGACGCCGACAAAGGTGCTGGACAGGATCAGGAACTCGCCGATGAAGCCGTTCAGCATGGGCAGTCCGATCATGGCCAGGGTGGCAATCACGAAGAAGGTAGCCAGCCGCGGCAGCTTGGCGGCAACGCCGCCCAGGTCGCTGATCTGGCTGGTACCGTAGCGCAACTGCAGGGCACCCAGCAGCAGGAACAGAGCGGCATCCACCACGCCGTGATTCAGAATCTGATAGACCGCGCCGGTCCAGCCCGTGAAGGTGAAGCCGTAGATGGCCAGCGTGATCAGGCTCAGGTGGCTAAGCGCGGCAAAGGCCATCAACCGCCAGAAGTCGCGTTGCACCAGCGCCAAGCACGCGCCGTAGAGAATGCCGATGACGGCCAGGGCAATCAAGAGCGGTGCAATGTGCCGCGCCTCAACAGGGAAGAGGGCCACATGGAAACGCATCATCGAATAAAGGCCCAGCTTGCCGGCCACAACCATGGCCAAAGCCACGGGAGCCTCCGAGAAGGTGTCCGCCAGCCAGCCGTGCAACGGGAAGACCGGAACCTTGACCGCAAAGGCGAAGAGGAAGGCCAGCGACAACCACCACGCTGCCTGGGACGAGAAGGCTCCATAGGTGGAGGCTGCCCGCAGGAACGCGTAATCGAAGCTGTGCACCTGCGCATACATCCACAGGATGGCCACCAGCAGCGGGGCCGAGGGGATGAAGGTGAAGAGGAAGAACTTCATCGCCGCCTTGGCGCCATCCTTGCGGCCGTACATGGCGATCAGGATGGCCATGGGCACCAGCGACAGCTCCCAGAAGCCGTAGTAGACCATCAGGTCCAGCGCCACGAACACGCCGACCATGGCGGTTTGTTGAATCAGGAACAGCGAGAAGAACACCTTGCGGCGTTCCTTGATCGCGTTCCAACTGGCCACCACGCCCACCGGCGCCAGCAGGCCCACCAGAACCACGAACCAGAGGCTCAGCGCATCCACGCCCAGGTGATAGTGGATGGCGGGCTGGGTAATCCAGGGAACGTCGACTTCAAACTGGAATCCCGGAAGACCCTTCACAAAGTGCGCCGGCAGGTGCAGCGTGAGCCCGAAGCTCGCCAGCGTGGTTGCGAGCGCAATCCAGTTGGGCAGCTTGCCCTTGTCTGGCAAAAGCGCAACCACCAGCGCGCCCACCAACGGCGTGAGAAGGATCAGTGTGAGGATCGATTGATTGATTGCGTCCATTCTCAATGCCCCGCCAATTTCATGTGGATGATCATCGTTGCCAGCCGGAAGAGAGCGCCGATAAAGTCCCAGGGAACCAGCACGAAGACCAGTAGGACCGCCGCGCCTCCAGCCAGCCAGCCCGCATAGCTGCGCAGGTTGCCGGATTGCCACTTTTGCAGGATGGTTCCCGTGAGGTTGGCCATGCCGCCCAAGAGCCAGGCCAGACCGCCCAGAATCGCAAAGTCCACCACCCACTCCAGAATGAAGCGGGAGATGGCCAAGAGCGGCTTGACGATGAGCGCGGCGTAGATCTCGTCCACGTAGTACTTGTTGGCCACCAGCTTGTACACCGGGCCCAGAGCCGAGGCCAGCTTGGCCGGAGCCGCAGGCTTGGCGCTATAGAAGAAGTGCGCGATGAGCAGGCCCAGTGCCGCGATGGCCACAGCCACGCCGCTCAGGATCAGCTCCAGATTCGGAATCGAGGACTCGAAGTGCAGCGCGCCGGTGGCCGGTGCCAGGAACTCGCCAAAGCGCTCCATGCCAACCCAGCCACCCACGATGGAAAGCAGCGCCAGCAGTACCAGCGGCCCGAGCATCGTCCAGGGGCTCTCATGCGCATGTTGATCTTCCGTGCGCGGCTTGCCCAGGAAGGCCATGTACCAGAGCCGGAACATGTAGATGGAGGTGATGAGCGCGGTCAGTGCGCCCACCGCCCACAGCACCATGCCGAAGGGCGCATGGAGGAAGGCGGCGTAGAGAATCGCATCCTTGCTGTAGAAGGCAGCCAGCGGATAGAAGCCGGCAATGGCGAAGACGCCCACCGTGGTCACGGCAAAGGTGACCGGCAGCTTCTTCCAGAGCCCGCCCATCTTGCGCAGATCCTGCTCGCCACCCAGGCCGTGAATCACCGAACCAGCCGCGAGGAACAAGAGCGCCTTGAAGAAGGCGTGGGTCATAAGGTGGAAGATGCCCGCCGAGTAGGCCGCCACACCGCACGCCAGGAACATGTAGCCCAGTTGCGAGATGGTGGAGTAGGCCAGCACGCGCTTGATGTCGTTCTGAGCCAGACCCATGGTGGCCGCGAACAGCGCGGTTGCCGCGCCTATGATCGCAACCACTGTGAGCGCCGTGGGCGAGTGATCGAAGAGCACATGGGTGCGGGCAATCATGTAAACGCCCGCGGTCACCATGGTTGCCGCGTGGATCAATGCGGAGACCGGCGTGGGGCCTTCCATGGCGTCGGGCAGCCAGATGTAGAGCGGCAGTTGCGCGCTCTTGCCGGTTGCGCCGAGCAGCAGGCACAATGCGATGCTCGTGATGATGCAGCCCGAAATCGCGGGGCTAGCCGTGACCCGTGCGGCGATCTCGGCAAAGCTCAGCGTGCCGAAGTTCGCGATCAGCAGGAACATGGCGATCAGGAAGCCGACGTCGCCAATGCGATTGACGATGAAGGCCTTCTTGCCGGCGTTGGCGGCCGAGTCCTTGGTGAAGTAGAAGCCGATCAGCAGGTACGATGCCAGACCGACGCCCTCCCAGCCCACGAACATCAGCAGCGCGTTGCCCGCAAGAACGAGCACCGTCATGAAGAAAAGAAAAAGATTCAGGTAGCTGAAGTAGCGCGCGTAGCCTTCCTCGTGGGCCATGTAGCCCACGGAGTAGACGTGGATAAGGAAGCCGACGCCCGTAACCACCAGCAGCATGACCAGCGAAAGCTGATCGAGCACAAAGCTGAAGTCCACGTGCAGGCCCACCACATTGATCCACGGGAAGGGGCAGGTTTCGATGATGGGCAACTGGTGCCCCGCGCCAAAGACAGCGCGCGCGGCATCGGCAACCACGGCGAACGAGGCCAGCGGAGCCAGCAACGCCACCGTCGTGACCAGCCACTTGGGCAAGCGCCGCCCCAGCAGGCCATTGATCAGGAAGCCTGCGAGCGGAAGCAACGGAATGATCAAAAGCCGAGGAAAAATCATAGTTTCATCAGGTCGATACGGTCGACGGCCAGGGTTGCGCGAACGCGGAAGATGGCAATGATGATGGCCAGGCCCACGGCAGCTTCAGCCGCGGCAACCATCATGACGAAGAACACAAAGATCTGCCCCTTCACCGCATGCCACTGGCAGGCGAAGGTCACAAAGGAGAGATTCACGGCGTTGAGCATCAGCTCAATGGACATGAA
>CAZYDF010000048.1:0-31541 GCA_964645855.1 uncultured Occallatibacter sp. | reverse complement strand
TGGTCGGCTAAAATCACACCTGTTGCACTTGGAGCTTGAATCCGCCCACCCAGTTTCATATCCCGCGGGTCGGCAACACCGGTAATGGTGTAGAGCTGAAATTCATGGGTATCCCACCCATTTCCGCGAAGAACGCGAAAAGGTATGAGGCAAGGGCATTTGGGAACCAGGGAAAGGAATCCGCTCACATGCGCGAAGCGCGGCCGCTGCCTGCAATGCCCCCACTGCAGGTGGCCAGCCGGACAATCTGCTCTGTCGTATTGGCAACGCACAGTGCTGCGTTCTTCATGGCCCAGGCAAGCTCCACCGGACCGGGCACACAACTTAGACAAGCCAGAAAGTGCTCGCCCAACTCCGCGAGCGAGTCCGGCGCAACATAGCCGGAAAGCAGCACCACGGGCTTGCCTTGTTTGCGGGCACGCGTGCTCACCACAAAGGGCGTTTTTCCGCGCACCGTCTGGCGATCGCTGGCTCCTTCTCCGGTGATTACGAGCGTCGCATCGGCCAGCGCTGCCTCTAGCCCAATCACATCGGCAATCACCTCCGCACCCGGCCTGAGCGTTGCGCCCAGCATGCGCAGTGCAAAGCCCAGTCCGCCGGCAGCGCCCGAGCCGGGCAGATCGCGCGCGCTCTGCTGCATCGCGCTCTCCAGGCAATCGGCAAAGTGGGCCAGCCGCGCATCGAAGACACCGACCTGCTCCTTGGTTACGCCCTTTTGGGGACCGAAGACAGCGGTAGCTCCAGCCTCACCAGTAAGCGGCGAATTCACGTCCGACAGCACCTGCAGATCGATGTGCTTCAGGCGCGGATCAAGTGCCGATGCATCCACTCGAGCCAGCCCTGCCATGCCCCCAGGCGTGGGCTGCAGATCGTGGTCCTCCGCATCGAGCAGGCGCAGCCCCAGCGCCACCAGCAGGCCCGCACCGCCATCGTTGGTGCAGCTTCCGCCCAGGCCAATCGTGATCCGGGTTGCACCATCGTCGATGGCCTTGCGGATCGCATCGCCCACACCGAGCGTGCTGCGATCGCCCACCGGGATGCTCAGGTTCAGCGCATCGATAATGCCCACAATCTGTGCCGACTCAATAGCGACAACGCCCATCGGAAGCACTCCGCAGAGCACTTCCCTCTCCACGCCGCGGGCATCGCGCGCCTGCACCAGCCTACGCTGGCCGCCGCAGGAGATGAGCGAGTCGATCATGCCTTCGCCGCCATCGGCCATCGGAAAGCAGCGCACCACGGCCTCGGGCCACACGCGCAGAATCCCGGTCCGCATGGCATCGGCGGCTTCAATAGCGGTGAGCGACCCCTTGAAGGAATCCGGGGCCACAACCACGACCGGACGCTTCGCCGTCTGCACGTCTTGAGTCGACATCAATGCGCTCTCTTCCATGATCCTCACCGCTTTTCGGTTTTCGATGAACGATCCATCTTCGCAACTCCGATGCAGAGTGCGCAAATCGCCTGCGCGGAAAAATGAATTGGCCGCAGGAGAGGTTCCCGCGGCCATCCGTTTTTCGTATTCACAGAAGATGGAGAATTACCATTTCAGATGGATCAAGGAAACCGATTGGCGCGGCAGACTGGTGGGCACAACGATCTTGCCGTTGTGAACATCGACCCATAGGGGCGAGGTAAACAATTCCAGCTGACCGGCAGCCTTCAACTGCGCAGTCTGCTCCGCCGTGGGAGATTGAGGAGAGCCCATTGCCTGCCACACGGTGTAGGCATTGCTGTGGGTCTGATCAATGCGGTAGTGCTCCACCAGCACCTTTTTCACCGTGGCCGGCACCCCCGCAATCGCCACCTCTACATCGGAAGGCGGCGCTGCAGCTTCCTCATCGTGGTAGTTCCACAGCATGACGGCGGCCTCGCGACTACCCTTGGTGGCCATGGCATCAATGTCCGGCGATTGACGTACACCGGCCGCCAGAATCTGATCGAGCGCTACCTGCGACGTGCTTGTGGTGGCCACGCGATCGCCCGACATCAACGCCGCCATGCGGAAGACATTGAGGACCGGCTTGTCAACGCCGTTGGTGGCCAGAGTGCGGAAGCCTTCAAAGTAGTCCTTGCCCTCAAACTCAAAGGACCAGGAGAGCATGGAGATCAGGTTCACCTTGTTGCGATCCTGCAGCTCAAACAGCCCCTTGATGGCAGCCGCAGTGTAGGTGGGATAGAGCGGTCCGTTGCGATAAGCATTGGCCGGGTTCACCTTCATGGAGCAACCGGCGCAGCCTTCCGGATCAGCCTCGCTCAAGATGATGGGCGTATGTTGATACACAGGGTGGCGGGCCACAATCTTCATGCCCTTCTCCGCGGCGCGCAGTTCTTCCGCCAGCCCCATGCGCACGTGGCCGTCCACAACCTGCGGCCTGCCCTTGGGATGGAAGCTGATAAAGTCCAACGGCACAGCCTTGCCGGTGGCTGCACTCTTGGCGCTTTGGCAATGCTGCAGAAAGGCTTCAAGAAACGCTTCTGCTTTGGGTGATCCAGGACCGGTTGAAGCCGGCCCGCCGACGATGGCGTTGGGAAGCGCGGAGCGCACGCCTGCCACTGCAAAGTCGTACAGCTTGAAGTACTCCTCCGGAGTCGCGTGCCAGTACATTATGTCGGGCTCGTTCCACACTTCAAAGTACCAGGTGGCCACTTCGTCCTTGCCGTAGCGGTTCACCAGGTGCTCGGTGTACTTGCGGATCAGCTCGCCCCACAGCGCATAATCCTTGGGTGGATTATTCGACGAACCTCCCATGGTCTGTTGCGGGTAATGCAGCTGATACTCGGTGATTCCAGCCACCGGAGCAGCCAGATCCTTGGGCATAAAGCCAAGCTCCACCATGGGCTTGACGCCGGCTTCCTTCATGGCATCAAAAGTCTGGTCGGTGATGGTGAAGTCGTAGACAGGCTTGCCGTCCGCGCCGATGGTGAAGACGTTGGAGGAGCTCCACTTGAGTTCCGCCACGCCGTTGCCTGAGGTGAGCAGGTGATGGGCGCGAATGTAGACCGGCGCCGGGCTCAGGTCGTGCAGCTTCTTGAGCAACTGCCGTCCATAGGTCATGGTGGTGTAATTCGATTCGTCGTATCCGAACCAGCTATAGATCGGCTTGTAACTGCCAACGCTTTGCGTCAGATCAACGCCGATCTTTACCGGTTCGGATGAGGGACTCTGTGCCACCGCCCCCAAGGCAGCAGCACAGAGAAGAAGAACAGCAAATTTACGCATGGGTCTCATTGCCCTTTCGTTCTAGAAATCGTACTTGAGCGCGAACTGGATATCGCGCGAAGGCACGGAGGTGGAGGTGACCGCGCAGCACGTGGATGAGGTGATTGTAGATCCTGGCGCGCTGAAGCTGGTGGTGTTGGAGATGTTGAAGGCCTCAGCGCGGAAGCTCAGCCTGGTTTCGCCGGGCAGGTTGAAGTTCTTGAACAGCGAGGCGTCGAACTGGCGGCGCATATCGGAACGCAAGGTGCTACCGCGCACGCTGCCGTAGTTATACGCCGTGGCAGCCACGTAGCGGGTAGGGTCAAACCACTTGGCCAGTGAGCGCTGGAAAGTCGTCGATCCACCAGCTGGGTTCAGGTTGGGCCGCTGCGAACCGACGCCGGTGTTGGCAATGTCAGAGCCCACAACAGGCGTATAGGGCACGCCCGAGTGCAGGATCACAATGGTCTGCAACTGCCATCCGCCCAGAAGCGCATTGGTTGGACCGTTGAGCTTGTTGAGGAAGTCGCGACCGCGGCCCACGGGAATCTGGTAGGTGCCGCTCATGGCCAGGTTTTGCGGAATATCAAACGACGAGTAAGTATGTTCGTATCCCGTGTTGCCGCCTGCCTGCGGTGTTTGCGCATACTGCAGGAACTTGGAGTAAGTGTAGGAGACCAGCCCGGAGAGGCCATGGCTCATGCGGTGCTCCAGCTTGGCCTGCAGCGAACTGTAGGTTGCTCCCGTATCCTGCGACTGCATGGTGATTGCCCCCCAGATTGGATAGGGGCGACGCGCCTGAATGGCACCCGCGGCAGGAGTGGGATCGTTGAAGTCGTCGGTGGCCTGCAGGTGCAGCGCGTGGTTGCCCACATACGCAACTTCAAGCACCGTGTTTCCGCTGAACTCGCGCTCAATGGCCAGACTGTAGTGGTCGTTTTCGCCCATCTGCAAATGCGTCAAAGTCGGGTTCAGGGTAGGCGATGTGGTTGCCGATCCAAGCTGCGAACCAAGGAAGAAGTTGGCCAGGGTCCGCGTGGGAACAACGTTGGCGGTCTGGTTCACGGTTTCTGAAAGCAGGAAGGGCAGGATGTTGCGATTGACGCGACCACTGGTGCCTTCCGGCTCATAGTACATGCCAAAGCCCCCACGAATCACGGTCTTTTCAATTGGACGCCATGCAAATCCAATGCGCGGGCCAAACTGCATCTTGTCGGTGTAGGTCAGGTTGTAGGGCAGGCCCACATCGCTGGTGGTTTGCACATACTGGCCAAAGTACTGCATGGCAGCAGGGGCAGCAAACTGCGAAGCAGTGTTCACCGTGCTATTGTGGCTGGCCACAATGATGGGCTTGGTTTTGGTGGGATCGAAGGTGCCGAGCTGGCCAAGATAGCCTTCCAGCCAGGGCGTGTATTCATAACGCAAGCCAATATTCACGGTGAGCTTGTTGCTCACATGGATGTCGTCTTGCGCAAAGAACTGCTTGTACCAGCCCTGACCGCCGAAGTTCGCACCCGGATAGGCACGCGCCACCGAGGCCGGATAACCGAGCAGGAAGTCAGCAAACCCATCACCGGACTCCGCGCCGGTAAAGCTGAAAGATCCAGCATAGGTCGCGCTGTCATACCCCAACCATTGGTAGTAGCGGATCAACGCGCCAAACTTCAACGACTGCGCGCCCTTCAGGATGGTGAAGGTATCGGTGGGTTCGAGCACGCGGCGATCCTGCGACTTGGGCCGCTGATCGAAGGTGGACCCCTGCAATGAAGCGTAGCCGCTCCATGCGTAATCAGGGAACGAACTGCCGGTGTCAGGCCGCGCCAGTCCAGCAAACCCCTGAATGCCGTTGGTGGTGTTGAAGTCGGTTCCCTGCAGGAAGGCAGAGAGGCGAACGCGACTCGGCATGCCGTGAATGCGGAAGTCCTGCACCTTGTTGTTGCCGATGTTGGTGATCAGGCCGAGCGCAATATCCTGACCATTGGAGATCAGCGATGCGGTGTTGAGTGCCGGAGCAAAGTTGGGATCGATCTCGCGCTCGTTGATGTAAGCCCAGCGGAAGAACAAGCGGTTGGTGGTATTCACTTGATGATCGACGCGCACCACAAATTGATCCCAGTCAATGCCCTGCGAAGGCACGGCCTGGAAGCTGTTGGACCCCACATTGGGCGCTGGATAGTAGGCCAGAATGGCCTTGGCCTGCGTCGAGATCTGCCCTGGACAAATCATGTTGAGCACGCCGTTGCAGCTGATCTGCTGGCGTGAAGTAACTCCGCCAACCGTGGTAAATGTAGTTGGATCGTAGATGGTCTTCAAGCCCGCGGCCGTGAAGTCGCCGGTGCGTTGGTTCGCAGTGGGCACGGTACCGCTCTCCACCAGGCCCTGACGCAAGCGCTGCGCTTCGTAGTCGAGGAAAAAGAAGCTTTTGTCCTTGCCGTTGTAGAGACGGCCCAATTGAATGGGTCCACCCACATCGCCGCCGAACTGGTTGCGCTTGAGAATGGCACGCTTGGTGGAAAAGAAGTTGCGCGCATCCAGCTTGTCGTTGCGGATGTATTCAAACACGCCGCCATGATAAACGTTGGTTCCGGTCTTGGTGGTGGAGTTAAAGCCCGGGCCGCCGCGATTGTACTCAGCAGAGTATGCGTTCTGCTGTACGCTGAACTCTTGCAGCGCGTCGATGGAGGTCTGCATGAAGGTGCCGCCCTGATGCTGCTCGGTCACATCCACGCCATCCAGCAGGAACGAGGTGGCAAAGCCATGCACGCCGCTGATGGTGTTGCCGTTCACAATCTCAGGCCGGATGGCCAGCGAGTTACCGGTAGCAGCCAGCAGGGCCGCGCCCGGCGTGAGTTCCGCCAACTGATAGAAGCCGCGCCCGTTCAGGGGCAGGCTGGTGAGCTGCTCGTTGGTGACCACCGTGCCGATGGTTGCTGAGTCGGTGCTCATCAACGCCGGAACTGTGGTCACTTCCACGGTGATGGTCTGGGCGCCAACTTTCAGCGTCAAGTCTTCACGCACAACCTGACCCACCTGCACCTGAATCGCCGATGTGGTCGTGGTCTGGAAGCCCGTAGCCGTTACCGCCAGTTTGTACTGGCCGGCAGCCACCGGGGTGATCACATAGTCGCCGGTTCCATTGGTGACGGCTTCCTGCGTGATGTTGGTGCCAATGTTAGTGGCTCTTACATGCGCCTGGGTCACTACGGCGCCCTGTTCGTCAACGATGCGTCCTACGAATCGTCCTGTCTCAACCTGCGCGAAGCTCTTCGATCCCCATGCGAGAGATAGAATCAGCACCACTGCTACCAGGAATCTGGAAAGATGTCTTGATCCGTTCACGTCCTACCTCCTGTGGTTCGTTGAAGCAATTGTTATCTGCTTCTTTTCTGCTTTGCTTGAACTGTTAATCACTGGCTCTTGACCCCATTTACCGGTTGGCCCTGGCAGAAGAAGACTGCGTTGGATTCCTCTTGCTGCCGTTCATTCGGCAAATTGAGACAAAGCCTCCCGATCGCCCACAAGACTACCCTGTGGGCGCCAATGCTCCGTATACCTTCAACCCTTGCCCCGATTGGCCCGCTCAGCCCCGGAGTCTCTCTATTCAGATCAGGATTTAGGAGCCATTTCCTCGATAAATGTGTAAATAGCCGAGTGGTCCAGATCTCCGCTGCCGCGATTCATCAAGGCCATCAACATCTGCTGCACAAGGCTGGTCAACGGCAGCGCCACCTTATGTGACTCCGCTGTGGACAATGCATTGCGCAGGTCTTTCTGATGGAGACGAATCCGGAATCCCGGCTTAAAATTCCGGGCAATCACCATGGGGGCCTTGGCATTGAGCACGGTGCTGCCTGCCAAGCCTCCCTTGATGGCGTTGAAAACCACCTCTGAATCCACGCCGCATTGTTTGGCGAGGACAAGCGCTTCTGACATCGCGGCAATATTGCAGGCCACGATCATCTGATTCGCAAGCTTGGTTACATTTCCGGCGCCGACTCCGCCGGTAAGTACTACACTCGATCCCATCTTTTCAAGGATGGGGGAAACCTTTTCAAACAGCGCGCTGTCGCCACCCACCATGATGGCCAACGTGCCGTCAATGGCCTTGGGCTCGCCACCACTCACCGGCGCATCCAGAAAGCCCACGCCCTTCGTCGCACATGCAGCGGCAATCTTCCGCGAAACCAAGGGGCTGATGGAACTCATGTCCACCACCGTGAGCCCATGGTGCGCGCCTTCCAGAATTCCATCCACGCCAAGGATTGCCTGCTCCACTTCCGGTCCATCCGGAAGCATGGCGATCACAATCTCCGCGCGGCTGGCCACATCCTTGCAGCTCACGCCACGCTCCACACCATCGCCCACCACCGCATCCACCGCGGCCGAAACGATATCGTAAACAACCAGCTGGTGGCCGGCCTGGCGCAGGTTGCGCAGCATGTGACGGCCCATAATGCCGAGCCCTATGAATCCGATCCTGGACATACTTTTCTCCTTCTCCTCAACTGCAACTGTTTACGCCCTAGATGATTGAGCGGCGCGCCACCAACCCAGGCCATCCATGGTTTTGCCCGCTGGACGATACTCGCAACCCAGCCAGCCGGTGTAGCCCAGCTGATCGATCACGCGATAGATATACTCGTAGCGAATCTCGCCCGTGTCCGGCTCATTGCGCTCCGGGCAACCGGCAATCTGGATATGCCCGCAACGGTCCGCATAGCGCTTCAAACACATGGCCAGATCGCCTTCCATCACTTGCATGTGATAAAGGTCCATCTGCATCTTCAAATTCGGCGCGCCTACCGCAGCGCACACCGCGGCGGAATCCTTTTGCGTTGAGACCACAAAACCGGGCATGTCGCGGGTGTTGATGGCCTCCAAGAGCAACGTCAAATGAAGAGGCGCAAGTTGGTCGGCGGCATACTTCAAGTTCTCAATCAATGTGGCCTTGCAGGCCGCAGGATCGTTGCCCGCGGGCACAATGCCGGCCATGGCATGCAGTTGTTGTGTGCCCAGAGCAGCCTGATAGCGCAACGCCGTGGCTACGCCCGCGCGGAACTCGTCCATACGATCCGGCAAACAGGTAATGCCTCGCTCGCCCGCTGCCCAATTGCCCGCAGGCATGTTGAACAGGATCACTTCTACCTTTGCGGCCGCCGCCGTGGCGGCCACCACTTCCGGCTCAAAGTCATAAGGGAACAGAAACTCAACGGCCTTGAAACCCGCATCGGCTGCGGCCTGAAAGCGATCGAGAAAGGCTACTTCGTTGAAAATCATGGAAAGATTTGCGGCAAACTTTGGCATGGGTCTCAGCATCCTTTCGAGGTGAAGCGCGCCATAATATCGGCGCCCTGCGTTACGACTCCGACGCGCGCCTGGCTGCCATGCCGTGCAAGGGCCGTTGCGAGGGCTTCATCGAAGTTTGTGGTGGACGTGATGCCGATACGTGCGGCCTCGGCATTGGAGATTCCATCGCTCACCAACATCACGTTGAGGCGTCTGCGTGTGGTGTCAAATGCCAGATAAGTTGCGGCTGCAACCTCATCCTTCACCTTGCCGGCATTCACCAGGGCCATCACCTCAGCGGCGGGCATGGTGCCAAAGTCCACCAACTGCGTGTGATCCGGCGCAATGCCCTCCGGCGCGGGAATCATCAGGATCAGCGTGCCGCCATCCTTCACCAACATGCCGCAGTTATTCACCGGCTTGAAGCCCTGCCACAGATCGCGGTCAGCAGGATGCGAGCTGGCCACCACGATGTCGGCCTTTTCTTCCAGGTCAATCGTGTAGATGGGACGCGCAATTGCAACCCCGGCGCGATGCGCCTTCACCACGTCGCCCGCCACCACGCCCGCCACAGCTCCCGCCGCATCCAGCACCACATTCACAATGAATTTGAGACCAGAACGAATGGCGATATCTTCCATCTCATGGCGCACATCGTTTTCAGGATTGCCCAGAATCTCGTACACGCGCGGCCCGGCAATCAGATGCGTGCGCCCTGTTGTCAGCGCGCTGGTCACGCCTGGTTGCACCATCTTGGCGCCGCCCGCCCATCCTGCATACATGTGGGGAATAATGTTGCCAATGGCGATGGTGATGGGCGTTTCAAGATATTGACGGCTCACCTGAATCGGCACGCCCAGCGGCGTCACGCCCAGGTCTACAAAGTCCTTGGGGTCCTGCGAGAGATTGACGACAGGAATGCGGTCGAGCACTTGCTGACTTACACGATGCTTTACTTCGTGGTGCTCCATGCGCCGGTGCGTGCCCAGAGCGATCATCGCGGTGATCTCGCTGTCCGGGATTCCCGCCGCATTCAATTCATCCAGCAGAATAGGCAACACCAGCGCCTGCGGTGTGGAACGCGTGCTGTCATCCACCAGCAGCAGCGTCCGCTTGCCGTGTCGCGCGGCTAACTCTGCCAGCGTGGGCGAGCCAATGGGATTACGAATCGCCTCGCGCACGGCGGTGGCAATATCCGGAATCCGTGGCGCGTGCTTGGGCCCCACCACCCAGGCAAGGTTCGCCTTGGGAATTGCGACGGTGCGTTCTTCGTGCCCGTAAGGAAGAGCGATGGTCTCCATCATCCGTTTACCTCGCTGCCGTGTGGAAGGTTCTTTCCGTGCTTGCGTGCGATGGCGCGTTCAACCGCGGCCACAATATGGTTGACGCTCATGCCGTATTTGTCGAGCAGATCGAAGTAAGGTCCAGACTCCGCAAACGTGTCGGCCACGCCTACAAATTCCATGGGCACTGGAGCCGTTCTTGCCAGGCACTCCGCCACCGCGCCGCCAAGCCCGCCCACGACGGAATGCTCCTCAGCCGTGACCACGGCTCCGGTCTCCAGCGCGCAACGTGTAACCAGCGCCGCATCCAGCGGCTTGATGGTGTGCATCTCCACCACGCGCAGATGGACGCCGCGTTCTGTGAGAATCCGTGCCGCCTCAATAGCCCGCGCCACCATCACGCCACAGGCGATCAACGTGGCATCGCTTCCCTCTGCAAGAACAACGCCCTTGCCGATTTCAGGAGCATACGAATCGTTGAAGACCTCAGGTACTTCATTGCGGCACAAACGGAAGTAGACCGGACCAGGCCAGGCTGCGACCTGAGGCAGAAGTTTTTTGACCGCCGTTGCATCCGACGGCACCACAATTGCGATATGGGGAAGACTGCGAAAGATAGCAAGATCGGAGATGGTTTGATGCGTCGGTCCGTCAAACGAATCCGAGAGGCCCGCGTAAGCGCCAACCAGTTTGACGTTGGCTCCGCCGTAACAAAGATGGGTGCGCACCATCTCCAGCGCGCGGGTTGCAAACAGGAACGCAAAGGTATTGGCGATGGGCACCTTGCCGGCGTTGGCAAAGCCCACCGCGGCATCCACCAGCGCGGGCTCTGCAATTCCCACATTGAAGAAGCGCTGCGGATAGGCCGCTTCAAACATGAAGCTGAAGTCGGAGATCTGCACGTCGGCAGAGAGCACCACCACATCGGCGCGCGCGCGGCCCAACTCCACCAACGCTTCGCCGTAGGCCTTGCGCATTAGCACCGGAGGTCCAAGAGGATTACGAACGATATTGGTCATTGCCTGGTCTTCTCCTCGAGCTCGGCAAGAGCGGTTGCAAACTGCTCGGCGTTGGGAATGCCTCCGTGCCAGGCAGGCTGATTCTCCATATAGCTGACGCCCTTCCCTTTGGTGGTGCGCGCAAGAATCACCACCGGACGGCCATGCACCTCGTTGGCCTCGTCCAGTGCATTGAGAATGGCCATGGTGTTGTGGCCATGAATTTCAATCACATGCCAGTTGAAGGCGCGCCATTTGTCGGCGAGCGGCTCGGTGGGCATCACATGCTGGGTCGTTCCGGTCTGCTGGACTCCGTTCGTATCCACAATCACGGTCAGGTTATCGAGTGCGAATTTGGCAGCCGTCATTGCGCCTTCCCAGATGACGCCGCTATTCAACTCGCCGTCCCCGAGGATGGTGTAGATCTGCCGCCGCGAGTTATCCAAGCGCGCGGCCAACGCCATGCCCGCACCAATTGCTACACCATGACCGAGCGGCCCGGCAACAGCCTCAACACCCGGCGTCTTTCGCGGTTCAGGATGCCCTTGCAGCTTGCTATTCAGCTTGCGGAAGGTCATCAACTGCTCGGTCGGAAAGAAGCCGCAATGCGCCAGCACGGTGTAGAGCATGGCGCAGGCGTGGCCTTTGGAAAATACCAGCCGGTCGCGATCCTCCCATGCAGGATTCGTCGGCTCCAAGCGCATCTGATGAAAGTAGAGACAGGTCAGAATCTCCGCGCTGGAAAAGGCTCCGCCCAGATGCCCTGACTTGGCCTCGTACACCATGCGCAACACCTGCGTTCTATATTGATAGGCGCGGGCGGCAAGGTCCGCGGCCATCTCCTGCGTGTGCTGAGCGCCGTAGGGATAAACAGCACTCATGCGCGCACCTCAGCACTCATCATCTGGCGCACCCGCTCAAAGCCAGTGGTTCCGCTGTTGTACACCGGCACCGCGGTCTTGCCCAGCATGGGCTCAAGGGCCGACATGGAAAGCTGCGCCAACACAATCGAATCCACTTCGCGCGAAAGCTTCTCAATCTCTTCCAGCAGAATCGCGTTGTGGGTTGCGACGTCGCCCGTTTGAATTGCCTCGAAGGCCTCCGAACGCAGCACGGTCGTAATCTCCACCGGCTTTTGTTTTTCACCAGCAACGATGCGCAGCAACCGCTCCGACGAAGGCACAGTGGTGGCCAGCGTGGCCAGCAATCCCACGCGCTTGCCCTGATCCACCGCCCGCTCCATCATGGGCCGGTCAATCTGCATGATGGGGATTTCGATCATGGGGCGGGCCAACTCCGCCGCGTAGTTGAACGTGGAGCAGGCCAGCAGGATCATGCTCGCGCCCGACTCTTCAAGATTGTGTGCGTACTGCGCAAAGCGAAAATAATTGCGCTTAGGAATAACACCTACACCGGCCGCGATGTTGTCGCGCTGGATGGTGTCGTCGCAGATGTGCACCACGGGGATCTCGGGAATGTAGCGATCAAGAAACGGCTGCATGGCACGGATGGTCAGATTCACGGCGTGAATGATTCCGAGCGTCTTAGGTTTCGATTCCAACTTGTTGCCTCCTTTTTTTATTGTGTTGGATCAAGCGGTTTTTTCTTCGAGCGCTGCGGTACGGAAGCGTACCGGGCCAATCACCCGATTGCTGAACAGAATGCTCGCGTAACCAAGCAGATGCAGTACACCCACCACAGCAAACACTGGGCCATAACCAAAGCCATGATCCAGCGCACGGCCTACGGCAAGACCTAGAACAATTCCGCCCATAGCGCCGCCAAAGCCTACGAGGCCTGCAACCGAACCCACCACCGAGGGCGGAACCAGATCGGATGGCAGCGTCATGATCAAGGTGGACCACGACTGCTGGCCGGCAAAGGCGATGCTGAACAACACAATCACCCACGACACCGGCGCATGCGGGACCAGCAGAATTACCGGCATCACCGCCGCACTGAGGCCCAGCGCGATCTTGCGCGCCGCATTCAGCGAGCATCCTTGAGCGATCAATTTGCTCGAAAGCCATCCACCCAGCAGGCTGCCCACGCCCGCGGCCGCGTAAGGAATCCACGCAAAGGCGCCTACCTGCTTGGTGTCGAAGTGGTGCACGTCGTAGAGATACTTGGGTAGCCAGAAGATGTAGAAGTACCAGGCGGCGTCCGAAAGAAACTTGGCCAGCACCACACCGGAAATCTGCGGATAACTAAACAGGGTGATCCAGGGAATCCGCTGCTTGGGGCCGGCACTCTGCGTGAAGACCTCTGCAATCTCCGCGCGCTCCTCGGTGCTGAGCTGCGGGTGCTCCTCGGCGGAGTGGTAAGTGAAGAACCACCACAGAGTCCACACCAAGCCCACCGAACCGGCCAACAGAAAGACCCAGCGCCAGCTCAGATGCAGAAGCGTCAATGCGATCAGCGGCGGAGCTGCCACCGCACCCAGCGCCGTGCCTGCATTCATGATGCCCATGGCCGTGGAACGCTCGCGAGCCGGAAACCACTCTGCCATGGCCTTGGTGGCGGCAGGAAAGCCTCCGCCCTCGCCCATTCCCAGCAGGAACAGAAAGACACCCAGAATGCCCACGCTGGTTGCCAAGCCTTGGCAGGCGCAGGCTACCGACCACCAGAGCATGATGGCCAAAAAGCCGCGGCGGGTGCCCAGAACGTCCATCAGCTTGCCGCTGCCGGCATACATCAACGCGTAAGCGGCCAGGAATGCGGCCTGCAGGTTGGAAAACTGAGCGTTGCTGACCGGAATCTCCCGCTGGATGGCGTGAATTGCCACTGGCAGCGTCTGCCGATCAAAGTAGCTGATGGCAATTGCGGCGGTGATCAGGACAGCCATTTTCCAGCGCAAACGCTTACTCATCAATTTCCACCTGTTCCCCTAAAATCATCTGCCGGAGGTCTGACCATGCCATCCGACTTCGAATCAAACCCTCTATCAATCAATTTTTCAGTCAGTCAAGGACATTTTGCCGTCTACTGCCGTGGCATCAGACACTTACAAACCTGGCACCATATTGCTTGTCAAGACATCAGACAACCAGACCCCCAGACGTCTAAGCAACCAGACTATAATCAATTCGTGGAGAACATGTCAACCCTCAAACCGGTTTCGCGCGTCACGCTCGGAGAGCAGGTGGCCGCTCAGCTCTCTGACCAGATTGCTCAAGGCCGCTGGAAGGCCGGAGAACGGCTTCCCTCCGAGACCGAGCTCTGCATTGCCATGAATGTTGGCCGTTCAACCCTGCGCGAGGCGCTGAAGGCACTGGCCTTTGTAGGCATGGTGCAGGTGCGCCCTGGCGAAGGCACGTTTGTGATTGAAGAATCGGCGCTGCTGATTGAGCGCATCATGGCCAACGGCATCCTCAAGTCAGACAAAGAGGTGCAGGATATTGGCGAGGCCCGGCTGATGCTGGAGAGCGAGTCCGCGGCGCTGGCCGCGGAGCGCGCCGATCCGCAGGCCTTGGTGCGTCTGGACGAACTGATGGTCGAGATGACGCAGAGCCTTGCCGATGACGGCGCGGATTTTGTCGATCTCGACCTTGAGTTCCACCTGGCCATTGCACGGTGCGCGAATAATCAGATCCTGTACGAGCTCTTGAATGCCATTCGCCCCGTACTCAAAGAGTGGATCTCCAAATCGCAAGAGTTGCCTGGAATTCAGGAGAATGCACTCAAGCAGCATGCTCGCATTCTGGCAGCCATCAAGCGGCAGGACCCGGACAAATCCAAGCATGAGATGCGCGCTCACCTGCAAACCTGCGGCAGGGTCTTCCACTTGCTTGGCCGCGTGGCCGGCAAAGAGCAGCAATAACGCAGGCTGCGGAGACCGGGTGGGACCAGCGCGAGCCTCTCGGCTTGGCTACCTGAAATACCATCTTCGATCCGGCCTCGGTAACTCTACACTACGAGTTGCAGCCGGGGCAACCCTGTGCGCGGCGTCAATAGTCTTGTTGATCAGACCCATCTTCTTGATCCGATCCCAGGGAAGATACTGCGCAGTGCCACATCCTTGCCGCGTTTTTTGCGGAATGGGTGAAAGAGCAGACGGATGAAACCGCTGTTTCAGGATGCCTGCGGTACAAATCTGCTACTATAGCTCCCGACAAGACGCCACAACAAACCCATAACTCAATCAGCGTCGAAGTGCCCGCTAAGACAATGTCGATCCACATCGTGCATCGATAAGCCAGGGAACTTCCACTTGAACACTTGTCCAAGATGGCCTGATGGGTCAATTTGGATTCTTCCATGGAGAACAAATGCCAAGGTTGAACTGCATTCGTACGATCAGAATCAGAAGCGGATTCGCCCTCTGGCTGTTGATCGTTGCGCTTCCCGCATGTGCGCGTGTAGGCGCGGCACAGACACTTTCATCCCATCCTGTCGCTGCAGTTGCCGCCCTGCGGGATGGCGTAAGACTTACAGACGGAAGCGCGCAGCTTGAGGTGCGCATTCTCGAAAATCAGCTTGCCAGTGTGCATATTCAGTTCGACGGCAAGGCGACGCCGCGGACGCTCGTTCTTGCTCCTCATCCCTTGCTACGCCCACCTGCTTCCGTTTCTCGCCACCAGGCTAGCAATGTCTACGTTCTCTCCGCACAAGGCATGCGGGTGCAGATCCAGTTAACTTCCCCGCACCGCATCACATTCCTCGATGCTGCTGGAAACGTGTTGCTGCGCGATGAGAATCCCATCCAGGATGCTCACGATGCGGGCGTCTGTCTGACCCGCAGCGACGATGCAACCCTCTACGGCGTGCATGGAATTGGCATGAAAGAGACCGCTGCCGGTTTTGTGCGCAATGCGGGTGGAACGGTACAGGCAGGCACGCAGGGCAACAGCGGAGCGCCGTATCTGTTCAGCAATCGCTATGGCCTGCTGGTTGATTCGGACGGTGGCGAATTCACCACCGCACCGGGAGAGCTTCGCTTTGGACATGGGTCGCGGGCCGACGTGGAATACTTTGTTCTGCTGGGTGAGCCGCTAGCGACCATGGCCTCACTCTCGCGTCTGGTGGGACCGCCGCCTCTGCCCCCCCAGTGGACGCTCGGTTTCATCAACAGTCAGTGGGGTTCTACCCAATCCGAAGTGGAGAAGCTGATTGCCACTTATCGCCAAAGGCAACTCCCGCTCGATGGCTTCATCCTGGATTTTGACTGGAAGGCGTGGGGTGAGGATGACTACGGCGAGTGGCGCTGGAACAGCAGCTCCGGCACCGGAGCCGTTGCGCCCAACAAATTCCCTGGCGGCGCCAGTGGCGAGTTTGCGCGCTGGGCTGAGGAGCACGGTGTGAAGTTCGGTGGCATTCTCAAGCCGCGCATTCTTACTACGGCTGCCGGTAGCAACCAACCTACAAAGGCCGCGGCCTACGCCACCGCGCATAACTTCTGGTATCCGGGCCAGAAGATCATTCCCGACTACATGTCGCATCGCCCCGCGCGCGATATCGACTTCAACAACGCCGAGGCACGTGCCTGGTACTGGCAACACCTTCTGCCCGCATTCCAGGCGGGGATGGTGGCCTGGTGGAATGACGAGGCCGATGAGTCCAGCGGAGTTCCGTTCAACAATCTGCAGTTCCTCAACATGGGCCGCGCCCTCTACGATGGCCAACGCGCCGACTCCAATCTGCGCGTCTGGTCCATCAATCGCAACTTCTATCTGGGCGCGACGCGTTACGCCTATGCGGGTTGGTCAGGCGACATTGACACCGGCTTTGCCAGCATGGCCTTTCAGCGCCGCCGCATGCTGGCCGCGCTCAACACTGGAGAGTTTCATTGGAGCATGGACGCGGGTGGATTCAAGGGGCATCCGAGCGCGGAGAATTACGCGCGCTGGATGGAGTTTGCCGCGTTTGTGCCTATTATGCGCGTGCATGGCGGCCTTGACGAAAAGCGCCAGCCTTGGGTGTATGGCCCCATCGCCGAGGCCGCCGCTCAGCATGCGCTCAATCTGCGCTATGCGCTGCTGCCTTACATTTACTCGTATGAGCGGCTCAACACCGAGGGCGAGGCTGGCCTGGTGCGTCCGCTCTTGTGGGAATATCCATCCGATGCCGAGGCCGCGCGGCAGGAATCGGAGTGGATGTTGGGCGATGCACTGCTGGTGGCTCCGGTTGTGACGGAAGGCGCAACTTCGCAATCCGTTTATCTGCCCGCGGGCGAATGGTTCGACTATGCCAGTGGCCAACGCTACACCGGCGCACAGACCATCCAGCTTGCGATTGATGCGAAGACGTGGAAGGACATTCCTCTCTTCGTCCGTTCCGGTTCCATTGTGGCCACGCAGCCTGTTGAGCAGTATGTGGGGCAACATCCCATGGAGGAGATGACGCTGGATATCTTTCCCGCGCACACCGCGGCAACCTTCACGGCGTACGACGACGATGGCAAGAGCTATGACTACGAGAAAGGCGTCTATCTTCGCCAACGTGTGGCTGCACACCAGGAAGGCGGAAGGACCTTGGTGACCGTAGGAGCAGCGACCGGGCACTATGCCGGACCACTGCATAGCTATCTGCTGCGCATTCATGTGTCGGCACGGCAGGTGGTAGTCAACGGCAAGTTACTCTCGCAGCTCAACACTGCCGCGCCCGCAAATGGGCAGCAGGGATGGAGCGAAAGCAGCGACCGATTCGGCACGGTCGCCGTGGTGCGTATCACTGCAGGATCGACGAAGCCCGCCAGCATCACACTGCAATAAAAACAAGGGCGGCTGAATACCATGCCGCCCTTGATCAATTCGGTTTCCCGCGCAAGAGATCTGATAACCCTACAAAGTGTCTGGATTGGGCAGGATCACATCGCGCACAATCGCGTTCATCTCCGCACAGGCAGCGATAAATCCACGCAGCGTGCGCGCGGTTGAACCGAAGCTGTCAAACTCGTCCGGCGTCATGCCGTCCTCGTTGTAAGCGCGCACAAAATCGGGGAACTTGGCTAGCAGCGTGTCCACAATCTTGGGGGCCACCGGGGTGTGGATGCGGTCCACAATCTCGATGTCGCTCTTGTTGTAGCGCTTCTGCCAGCCACAAGGGGGCGAAATCACCACGTCGCCGCCAATGAACTCGCTCCAGTGCATGTGGTTGCGAAAGGCCGCCGAGAGCAGGCGCAGGCGATACCCGCGCTCCTGGAAGATCTGGTAGGCCTTCTTGAAGGCCGCCACGCCGGCCCATTCAAAGTAGCCGGGATCGACAGAGAGCTTCTGCTTGTCGTGCACAATCTTGAGCCAATCGTCCAAGCGGCCGGCCATGATGGTGCAAACCGGGCCCATGGTGCTGATGTCCAGCCCCTCGGCCTCGCGACGCTTCAAGCCGCGCTCTACAGCCTCTGCCACGGCAATGGCTTGGGGAACGGTGAAGCTGACGGTGGCGTTGATGCTCACGCCGCGATAGGTGGCCTCTTCCATGGCTGGAATACCGGCCTTGGTGGCGGCAATCTTCACAATCATGTTGGGCGCAAGCTGGTTGAAGTGGATGGCCTGATCCACCATGGCCTGGGTGTTGCGGTAGTTGCGGGGATCGGTCTGGATGGAGAGCCGGCCATTGTGGCCGTGGCTCTGCTCATAGATGGGCAAGAGCAGCTTGGAGGCGTTGGCGGAGATCTCCTCCACAATGCGCCAGGCAATCTGGTCCTCGTTGGCGGTGGGCATCTCCTCGAGCAGCTCGAGCATGCGGACGCGCCAGGTGGCCAGCTCCTGCTTGATGACGGAAACGGCGATGGAGGGGTTGCAGGTGGCGCCCACAGCGCCGTGTTCGATCGAGTATTTCAGCTCTTCGATGGCCGCGGAGTCGTTCCAGAGACAGGTTGGAGTGGTCTGGGTCATCTGGTGGAGCGGGCTTTTGAACTTGGTAGAAGCGAATGGAGCCATGGTACCTCCCGTAAGATGCACACGTGTGCAAGAGCAACGCTACCACCGCCGAATCTCTCCGGTCAAGCGGCGTTTCTGTCGGTCGAAAAAATTAGGACCTTAAAAATCAGACAGATACACGGCAGCAAAAAAATCTTTGGGCCCTGCCCTGAGGGAACGACGCCAAGCACAGCTCCTGCATGCAATGCCCGCACCGCAGGTGCTGCTAAGCATGGCACACACAGGCTTCGGGTGAAGGGTACAGCTTCACAGCAGTGGAAAAACTCGGTATTTCAGGCTGAAGCTACGAAAAACATGCCGGAGCCTGTTCCGTCTCTGCGAGCATTTCCTCGCGGCCCTACAGGGCGCGCTTCCGTTGGGTGGCTTCGTCCCTCGGGTTCCCGCAGCCCCTCGGCTGCGCTCCGGGCTGCGTCCACCCGGGTCTAGACTCTTGCCGCCCCGATGGGGCGTCTGGGGGCAGTTTGTTCGATCTCTGGTTTGTATCAGTGCACGGCTGGAGCCGAGCCCTGTTACTTCGTGCACCCGCCATCGGCCAGTTTTGCAAAAGGTTCCTTTGCCCGTCGCAGTAGGCACCTACCCGGCCCACTCACAGGCAGAGAATTGCTCTTTGCACAGGCCACGGCAATCCAATGCGCGCACTCCAAGGACGGCGCAAAGCGCGGCTGCCGCATGCAATGCGCCGCGCTGTAGACGCAATACAGGTTAGCCCCAGGTTTCAACCTGGGGAAAGAGGCACCTCTTGATTGCCCGGAGTGCCGTAGGCACGGCGCAAACGCCTTGGACACACGAAGGGTACGGGCTTCAGGTGAAGGATAAAGGCTCCACAGGCAGCGGAAGAAGGCCAAAAACGGGTTGTTTCGAAAGGAAGATTTGGCAGGGGCTAAAGCCCAGTCTCTTATTTTGTTTTATTTACGGCCCGGTTAGAGCCGTGCCCTTTTACAAAGCCTGGCTTGCAGGGAGTTTTTCCGCAGGCTGTAAAGCCCGTACATACCCCCCGAAACGCTCCCTGGGGCTTCAGCCGCGCAGGAAATCTCCTCAAGGCAATTTCTTTTGCTTGAGGGGAGTTGACAGGAATGGAGGGGCGGGTAGATGATTCTCTCGCAGATGCACACGTGTGCATTCCGCATCGTGCCATGAACCAACTTGCCCTTATCCTTCGTCCCTTTCCAGCCCCTTTTGAGCGGGCAACACACGTTTGCAATCCCCTGCCCGCACCGTACCTCCATCCCGCAGCAGGACAGAAAATTGCCAGGAGTCCCCGATGAGCCACTTGCTCGTACAACCTGAGGTCTTTGAAAACTCCACCCAGAGCTTCGGCTTTGAGCTGGTCAGCTTTGCCGTCCGCAAACTGGCTGCCAGCCAGTCCTACTCTGCCGAGACCGGCGACACCGAACTGGCCATTGTCGTCCTCGGCGGCCACTGCTCGGTGAAGAGCTCCGCTGGCGAATGGCTGAACTTTGGCGGCCGCGCCACGGTCTTCGATGGCCTGCCTTACACGCTCTACCTGCCCATCCACACCACGTTCACAGTCAGCACCGAGTCCAGCTGCGATCTCGCCTTCTGCCACGCCAAGGCCGAAGAGGTTTACCCCGCCAAGCTGGTCACGCCGGACGATGTGGGCGTGGAGCTGCGTGGCGGCGGCAATGCCTCCCGCCAGATCAACAGCATGGTGCCGCCCAAATTCGACGCCCATCGCCTTATCGTGGTGGAGGTCTACACGCCCGCGGGCAACTGGTCCAGCTGGCCCCCGCACAAGCACGACGTACACAACCCGCCCACCGAGATCGATCTGGAGGAGATTTACTACTTCCGCATCGAGCGCCCCGAGGGCTTTGCCATTCAGAAGGTCTACACTCCCACGCGCTCCATCGACGAGACCATTACCGTCCACGATGGCGAGCTGGTGCTGGTGCCCGAGGGCTACCATCCAGTGGCCGCGGCGCATGGCTACAACGTGTACTACCTGAACGTGCTGGCCGGCTCCGGACGCTCGCTGGCCGCCAGCGACGATCCCTACCACGCATGGGTGCGCGGCACATGGACCGAACTCGACCCCAGGGTTCCGGTTGTGAAGAGGTAACGATGACGACACGCAGACTCACCATGGCTCAGGCCCTGATCAACTTCCTCAACGTCCAGTATGTTGAGCGCGATGGCCAGCAAAACAAATTTTTCTCGGGTGTTCTCGGCATCTTTGGTCACGGCAATGTGGCCGGCATTGGCCAGGCCTTGCAGCAGAACCCCGAGCTGCCCTACTATCCGGTGCGCAACGAGCAGAGCGGCGTGCATCTGGCCGCGGCCTATGCCAAGGCGTCGAACCGCATGCGCGCCTTTGCCTGCACATCTTCGATCGGCCCGGGCGCGACGAACATGATTACCGGCGCGGCGCTGGCCACGGTGAATCGCCTGCCGGTGCTGCTCTTGCCCGGCGACATCTTTGCACGGCGCAACGTGGCTCCGGTGTTGCAACAGATTGAGTCGCCCGCGACGCAGGACATTGGCGTGAACGATTGCTTCAAGCCCGTCTCGCGCTACTGGGACCGCATCTATCGCCCGGAACAGTTGATCACCGCACTGCCTGAAGTGATGCGCGTGCTCACCTCGCCCTCCGATTGCGGCGCGGTCACGCTCGCTCTTCCGCAGGATGTGCAGACCGAGGCCTACGAGTATCCGGAGGAGCTCTTTCAGAAGCGTGTCTGGCTCATTCGTCGCGGCCAGCCGGATCTTCTCTCGTTGGAGCGCGCCATCGCGGCCATTCAGGCCGCCAGCCGCCCCATCGTGGTGTGCGGTGGCGGCGTGCTGATGAGCGAAGCTTCTGCAGCTCTGGATAACTTCGTCTCCGCCACCGGCATTCCGGTTACGGAGACGCAGGCAGGCAAGGGCGCGCTGCCCTGGGACCACGCGCAGGTGGTGGGCGCAATCGGAGCCACCGGTTCTGAAGCGGCCAACATCCTGGCTCGCGATGCGGACTTGGTCATTGGCATTGGCACGCGCTATGCCGACTTCACCTCCGCTTCCATGACCGCTTTTCAAAATCCAAAGGTGCGCTTCGTCAACATCAATACCGCGGAGTTTGATGCCTTCAAGGTGGGCGCAATTCCGGTCATCTCTGACGCGCGCGTCACGCTCGATCTGCTGACGGCAAAGCTCGCGGGCCAGCACGTCAGCGCCGACTATGCTTCTGAAGTTGCCACGCTCAAGACCGCATGGGATGCGGAGGTGGATCGCCTCTTCCACTTGAACAATCCCGGCAAACCAGCGCAGAGTGAGGTGATCGGGGCCATGTGGGATGCTAGCGGTCCACGCGACGTGCTGCTCTCCGCCGCCGGCTCGCACCCTGGCGACCTGCACAAACTGTGGCGCACGCGCACCCCCGGCGGCTACCACATGGAGTACGGCTACAGCTGCATGGGCTATGAGATTCCCGGAGCCATGGGCGCGCGCATTGCCGACCCTACACGCGAGATCTTTGTCTTCCTCGGCGATGGCACGTATCTGATGATGCCCTCTGAGATTGCAACCGCGGTGCAGGAAGGCATCAAGATCACGATCGTGCTGGTGGACAATCACGGCTTTGGATCGATCGGCAGCTTGAGCCGCTCGATTGGCTCGGAAGGCTTTGGTTGCAAGCTCCGTTATCGCAACGATGCGTCCGGCCAACTGGACGGCGAGAACGTGGGCATTGACTACGTGGCCAACGCCCGCAGTCTGGGCGCCGATGCCTGCAAGGTAACCACCATTGCCGAGCTCAAGCTGGCGCTTGAAAAGGCCAATGCTGGCACACGCACCTCGGTCATCCTCATTGAAACCGATCCGGCCGTTGGCGTACCTGGCTACGCGTCGTGGTGGGATGTAGCCGTAGCAGAAGTTTCCGAGATGGAGAGCGTGCGCCAGGCGCGCGCCCGTTACGTTGAGGCGCGCAAGCTTGAGCGCCACCACCTGTAAAGACATCCGCACAAGCGATGAGGTCCAGCTTCGTCCGCACCTCATCGCTTGCGCACAAGGAGAGAAGTTATGACACCGACAAGCATGGAAGAAACCAGCCGTTACTTTGCCGTTCCCGCAGAGGTCACCGCGGACGCCATCTCCGGCCTTGTGCCGCGCAAGCTCAAGTACTATGCCGGCGGCGTGTGGAAGGAATCGGCAACCGCGAAGTACATGGCTTGCTACGATCCATCGACCGGCGCAGTGATTGCACAGGCACCGCAGTGTACGGCAGCCGAGGTGGAAGAGGCCATTGCCGCGGCCGAGCGCGCCTATCCGGCATGGCGCGATACGCCTGTAACGAAGCGGGTGCAAGTGCTCTTCCGCATGAAGCAACTGCTGGAAGAGCATCTGGAGGAGCTGACCTATCTTTGCGCGCAAGAGAATGGCAAGAAGTGGGATGAGGCAGCGGGCGACGTGCTGAAGGCCATCGAAGTGGTGGAGTTTGCTTGCGGCGCGCCCCACCTGATGAAGGGCGAGTCGCTGATGAACGTCAGCACGGGCTATGACACGATCCAGTTCCGCGAGCCGATGGGCGTGTTTGCCGGCATTGCGCCGTGGAACTTCCCGGCCATGATTCCGCAGGGATGGATGGCGCCGCTGTGCATTGCAACGGGCAACACCATGGTGCTCAAGCTGGCCAGCGCCACGCCGCAATCGTCCATGCGCATCACCGAGCTGTGGAAGCAGGCGGGACTGCCCGACGGCGTGCTCAACGTGATTACGACGAGCCGCAACGAGGCCGAGATCTTCCTCCGCCATCCGGCCATCAAGGGCGTCTCCTTCGTGGGCTCCACCAGCGTGGGCCTGCACATCTATGCCACTGCAGCGGCGAACGGCAAGCGCGTGCAGGCGCTCACTGAAGCCAAGAACCACGCGCTCGTGCTCTCCGATGCGGTGATTGAACGTGCGGCGCAGGGCATTATCAACTCCTTCTGCGGCTGCGCCGGCGAGCGCTGCATGGCGCTGCCCGTTGTAGTTGTTGAGAACGCCGTGGCTGACCAACTGATTGAGGCTCTGCTGCGCTACGTAAGTGGGATCAAACTCGGCCTGGCCTACGACAAGCAGACGGGTCTGGGACCGGTGGTCAACGCCGGGCACAAGAAGTTCGTGCTCGACTGGATTGAAACCGCCATCAAGGAAGGCGCCAAGCTGATCCTCGACGGCCGCACTCCCCAGGTACCCGCGGAGTGCGTGGGCGGCTCCTTTGTCGGTCCCACCATCTTCGACCACGTGACCGAAGAGATGAGCTGCGGTCGCGAGGAGATCTTTGGACCGGTGCTCTGCATCAAGCGCGTGGACAACTTTGAAGAAGGTCTGGCGGTGATGAACGCCAATCCGTTCGCCAACGGCTCGGTGATCTACACCGAAAGCGGCTATTACGCACGCGAGTTTGCACGCCGCACCGATGGCGGCATGGTGGGCGTCAATGTGGGGATTCCGGTGCCGCTGGGCATCTTCGGATTCACGGGCCACAAGCAATCCTTCTTTGGCGATTTGCACTGCATGGGCCGCGACGGCGTGATCTTCTTCACCGAAACCAAGAACGTGACTACGACCTGGTTCACCAGCAAACCCATCCCGGCCAAGGTAAGCACCTGGGACGGGACCATGACTCGATAACAATAGACCACACACCCGCAACATAGCAGTTACAAATGTTTGTACGTCGCGGTGAGTCGGGAGGTCAGCCTCCTTCCGGCTCACCAGAAGAGGCAGGAGCACCCATGAGAAAGTTAATGGTTGGCAACGCGCCTTGTTCCTGGGGTCTACTTGAAAATCAGGACAAGAGCAAACAGATCCAGTTCGATCAGATGCTGGATGAATTGAAGGAAACCGGCTACACCGCAACCGAGCTCGGTGACTGGGGCTATATGCCCACCGATCCCGCCGCGCTGCATGAAGAGCTTGGCAAGCGCTCGCTCACCATGCTGGGCGCGTTTGTTCCCGTAGCCATGAAGTTTGCCGCCGCACACGATGAAGGCGCGGAGCGAGCCGTCAAGACGGCGAAGCTGCTCTCTGCCGTGGCTGGCGATCCGGCCCCCTTCCTGGTGCTGGCCGACGACAACGGCACCGATCCCGTGCGCACCAAACTTGCTGGCCGCGTGCCTGCCAGCGCCAGCCTCAACAAGGACGAGTGGAAGACCTTTGCGGCCGGTGCCAACAAGGTAGCGCGCGCGGTTTATGATGCCACCGGTCTGCGCACCGTCTTTCATCATCACAGCGCTGGCTACGTTGAAACGCCAGACGAGATCGCCACGCTACTGGAGCTAACCGATGCGGACAAGCTCGGCATCGTCTTTGACTCAGGCCACTATCTGAATGGCGCGGGCGTGGACGATGTGGATCTTGTCGCGGCTCTCAATCGCTTCAAGGATCGCATCTGGTACATCCACTTGAAGGACATCTCGCCCGAGGTTGCACATCAAGTACGCACCCAGGAGTGGGACTACTTCAACGCCGTGCGCAGCGGTCTGTTCTGCGAGCTGGGCAAGGGCGCGGTGGACTTCCCTGCCCTGCTGCGTTGGCTGGCAGAGCAGGATTACAAGGGCTACACGCTGGTGGAGCAGGACGTTCTGCCCGGCATGGGGCATCCGAAAGAAAGCGCGGCACGCAATCGCGAATACCTTCGTTCCATTGAATCGAACTTTACCGACAACCAACCCATTCTCGAGATCGCAGGTGCACGATGAGCAAGAAAATACTTCATTTTGGAATCATTGGCGCGGGGCGCATTGGGCGCGTGCATGCGGAAACGCTGGCCTTCCGCCTGCCTGAGGCCGAGATCGTGTCCGTCACCGATGCCAACCGCGAAGCCGCTGAGCAACTGGCCGCGCGTTGCGGCATTCCTACTATCGCCGCCACGAGCGATGAGTTGCTGGCCGATCCGCGCATTGACGCCGTGTTGATCTGCTCGCCCACGCCCACGCATGCTGACCTTATTGTGGCCGCGGCCAAAGCTGGCAAGCACATCTTCTGCGAGAAGCCGATTGCTTTTTCGCTCGCCAAGATAGACGCCGCACTGGAGGCCGTCAAAGCTGCGGGCGTGCAACTGCAGATCGGCTTCAACCGCCGCTTTGATGCCAACTTTGGCCGCGTCCGTCAGGCCATTGCCACGGGCGAAATCGGCAAGCCACAGCTGATGCACATCATCAGCCGCGATCCTGCTCCACCACCCGCGCAGTATGTTGCGCAGTCCGGTGGCATGTTTCTGGACATGACCATTCACGACTTTGATATGGCCCGCTTCCTGATGGGCGAAGAGGTCGAGGAGATCTACACCAGCGGCGGCTGCATGATCGATCCCGCCATCGGGGAGGCCGGCGATCTGGACACCGCGCTCATCGTGCTGCGCTTTACGAGCGGCGCCATCGGCACCATCGACAACAGCCGCAAGGCCGTCTATGGTTACGATCAGCGCGTTGAGGTGCTGGGTAGCGAAGGCAAAATCGAAACCAATAATTGCTATCCCAATCAGGCTTCGGTCAGCGGCGCAAAGAATGTTTACCGCGACCTTCCGCTCAACTTCTTCATGGAGCGCTATACGGAGAGCTTTGCAACGGAGTTGAAGTCCTTCACCCAGGCCGTTCTGGAGAACAAGCCGACCGTGGTGACCGGCATCGATGGCCGCAGCCCGGTGGTGATGGCCAAGGCGGCGCGCAAATCCTACGACGAGCATCGCCCGGTGAAGCTTTCGGAGATTACCGAATGAAAAGATCCATGTTAGTCGCCATTGTCAGCGATGTGCACCTGTGGGTGCCATTAGGTGTGCTCCTGGGTGGTATCTGTCTCTTGATTGCCCTGAGGTGATGCTGTGGGTGTTACCGAAATATCCTCTGTGGAGAAGCGTGTCCGCGCTCTCCACACTGTTGGTGTAGTCTGCGGACTGGCAGCGGGCGCGTGGCTGGGAACAGCGGAAGCGCCCGTCAAGCTTGCTTCCGGGCAGATGCCTCCTTTCATCGTCACGCTGGGCATGGTGCTGGGCGTCTTCATGGCGCGCTGGACCATTCCTGTCATGCTCAAGGGCGCGGGCTTTGTGCTGCGCGACCTGCGCCAGAACGCGCATCTGATTGTGTGGGCGCTGATCGCCGGCACGCTCTGGGTGGTGGCCAATACGCTCACCGTTTACGCCATCAAGAACGTGGGCCTCTCCATTGCGTTTCCGCTGTGGAACACCAACTGCCTCATTGGTCTCTTCTGGGGTTGGCTCTTCTTCAATGAGCTGAAGGGCTCGGGCTGGAAGGGCTGGACGCAGGTCTTTGGCGGATCGCTGGCGCTGGTGGTTGGCGCTACGATTCTTGCCTGGGCGACTTCGGGCCATGCGGCCAGCACCGGCGCCAATCCCAAGCTCGGCATTGCCGCGGCGCTGGGCGCGGGCGTGTTGTGGGGGACGCAGTACATCCCCTATCGCAAGGCCTACATTAGCGGCATCACACCGCTTTCGTTTGTCACCGTGATTGCGTTTGGCGAACTCATCTCCACCATCGTCCTGAGTGTTGTATTTGCCGGCAGCTTCCACAACCTTGGGCATCAGGTGGCTTCCGCCAAGCCTTACCTCTTCTGGCTCTTTCTGGGCGGTTTCTGCTGGGTCTTTGGCGACCTGTTCCAACAGTACGCCGCCAAGTACATCGGCATTGGACGCGGCATTCCGCTCTCCAACACCAACCAGCTTTGGGGCTTGGCATGGGGCGCATTGGTCTTTGGCGAGTTCGCGGCCATTGATACTCATGCACGGATGCTGGTGCTGCTCGGTTCGCTGGTGATGATTCTGGGCGCAGCCTTCATTGGCACGGCCGCCGCACCAGCCTCGGAGCGCACTTCATGGTCGGACGCCGTCGATCGCGAGTGCAACCGTTACGGGCTCGACAACGCGCACGTGGTCTCGATGCTGAAGGGCGACGACCCGGGTGCCACAAAATCCAACCCGCATCGCTGGTGGGAGTGGCTCTTCCCCATCTGCTCCCTGACCGTGATGGCCTGGCTTGCCACCCTGCTGCAAAAGCCCAAGGTGGAGCTGAATTTTGTATGGATCGCGGTTCTGCTCACCATCACCGGATGCTCGCTGTTTCTGAGCGGCATGTTGTTGTGGAAGCGGACGCGGTTTTCCTAGCATTTTTCTTTTGCTCAAGCCTTCCGTGCCCCATCCATTTCCGTGTTCCTTGCGGAGATGGGTGGGATAGCTACGAACTTCGGGTCTACAGCATTTCAAAAAACTCTCTAAACCCCTCAAATTCAGGAAGGCAGGACCTGCGGGTCCTGCTTTTTTGTCTTGCAGGAAACTCCAGACCTGGCGTTTCCTGCAATCTGCGCGCCGCCGTACTGCTGCGGGTTCTCAGCCCTCCAGATCGCACCACTGCGCACCCATCTGGTGCGTCCCAGCAGGTTCTCTTTCACGCCGAACACCCAGATCGCGAATATGATCGTTTATCAGTATAATGATCACATCGGAGCGCACTTCGTCTGCAGATGGTCTTGGAGCTTTGCGGCAAAGCTGCCCCAGACCTTCCAATAGACCGGGGCGGACAACCTTCCCCAGAGCGCTCAATCGGATCGGAAGCGGCTCATGAAGTTGCGGAACGTGGAAATTTCCCTTGCGAAAAGCGCGATCATGGAAGATGGCGCGCGAAGGACACCTGACGAGATGAACTACTTTCTGGGAGTAGACGCCGGAGGCACCAAAACCGAGTTCGTACTGGGCGACGCCGAACGCGAACTGGCGCGCGCGGTTGTGGGCAGCATCAAGCGCATGCGGGTGAGCGCGGACATTGCCCAGGCGAGCCTATGCCAAGCCCTGGCGGAACTGGAACGGCAAACCGGCGTGCCGGCGCGCACCATCACTCACAGTTGCATTGGCGCTGCCGGCAATTCGAATCCTTTGGTGGCCGACTGGCTGCGCGCCGCCTTTGCCGAGCTGGTAGGCGGTCAGCTCACCCTGGTGAACGACGCCGAGATCGCGCTCGATGATGCCTTTCATGGTGGCCGTGGCGTGCTGGCGCTGGCGGGAACGGGAGCCATCTTTGCCGCACGAACCCGCACCGGAGACCTTCTCCGCGCCGGTGGGTGGGGCCCTGCCCTGGACGATGAGGGCTCTGGCTACTGGATCGGCATGATGGGCCTGCGCCGCTGTTTCCAGGCCATCAACGAGCGCCGCTCGTCGGCCTTGTACCAGGCAGCGATGGAGCACTGGAACCTGCACTCGCGCGATGAGCTGGTGGCCTATGCCAATCGCCAACCCGCGCCGGACTTTCCGCAACTGGCTCCGCTGTTTGTGGCCTGCGCGGAACTAGGGGATGCGGAGGCCAGCGCGCTGATGAGAGACGGCGGCGAACGACTGGCCCACCAGACCATCCTGCTCATCGAACAGATGCAGGAGGCAGAAGCGCCTGAGGTATGCCCTCCGCCCGCAGTGGCGTGCATGGGCAGCGTGCTGGTCCATGCCAAGCCGCTGCGCAGCGCCTTCGTTCAGGCGTTGCAGTTGTACAATCCCGCGATCCAGGTGCTCGCGGAGCCAGCCGATGCGGCCGCTGGAGCTCTTAGGCGCGCGCGTTGCGCGGCGGCGGACGAGTCTTATGAGGCGGTTGACAATAATCCCCGCAATTATTGATCCGGCCCTCCAACAGTGTCAGTCTATCCCACCCATTTCCGCAAAGAAACGCGGAAATGGATGGGGCACCCAGATAGTTTTAACCGCAGTATCCATAGTTCAGAAAGCTCAGACGCGAATGACTTCCACTCCCATCCGCTCAAACGGTGCCACGGCCTCATGGCTGGCGCCTATATCGGTGATCAAGGTCTGAAAGTCGCCGCAGCGACAGATAAGGGCCGGGCTTACTTTGCCCAGTTTGCTGGAGTCGGCCACAAGGATGGTCTGCTTGGCCTGCTTGAGCATCTTGCGATACACCAGTGCTTCTTCCATCTCCAGCGTGGTGGCTCCGCTTTCGGCACTGAGCCCGGTCACGCTCAAAAAGACCTTGTCCAGATACACGTCGTCCAGAAAGTTCAACGCCGCGTTGCCGGTGAGCGAGAAGGACCATGCCCAGGGAATGACGCCACCGGTCAAAAAAGTGCGAATGCCGGGCAGGTTGCACAGCTCCATGCCAATGTTGATGGCGTTGGTGACCACATGAATGTTGTCGCGATGGCGGAGGCTGCGGCCGATGTGGGTGGTGGTGGTGCCAGCGGAGAGCCCCACGGTTTCGCCGGCCTGGATCAACTCCGACGCGGCCACGCCGATGCGCCGTTTTTCGGTGGCGTTGCGTTGCTCGCGAGCCAGAAACGAACTGTCGTAGCGAAACGGCTCGTAGAGCAGCGGCTCCACCAACTCAGCACCGCCATGGTTGCGACGGATCAGTCCCCGATTCTCCAGCTTGGCCAGATCCCGGCGGATGCTGGGGCCGGAGGAGCCCACATGAGCCAGAATCTCCTCAATGGAGGCCGAGCCGGTGCGCAGCAACAGCTTCACAATTTTTTCAGCGCGAGGAGAGATGGAGTCTGACATGACAGGACGATTTTACGCTGCCGACCGCCTGTTGATGGAGATGAAATGGTCAAACTGACCAGCTTTAACCAATATATTGACGCATTCCAGTCACCTGATTGATCATATAGACACATTATGATCTCTTTTTAAGAATTCGGATCTTCTTCCTGCCGGATTCTGGAGCCGTGAGTCCATGCCTGAATTTGCCCACGCCATGTTGCGCGAAATCCATGAACAGCCTGAAGCCCTGCGCCGTACGCTCAGCCTTTATCTGGACCAGAACCGCCTGAAGCCGGAGTTCCAGCAGCAGCTTACGCGCTGGGCCCAGCTCACGGACGAGGTGTTGATTGCCGCCAGTGGGTCCAGCCGTCACAGCGGATTGGCGGCGGAGATCATTCTGGAAGACCTGTGCGGCCTGGCGGTGGACGTGGAATACGCCAGCGAGTACAGCCTGCGTGGCGCCCAGCACAGCCATCGCCATCCGCGCTTTCTGGCCATCTCGCAATCGGGCGAAACCAGCGACACGCTGGCCGCACTCGGCGATGCCCGCGCGCGCGGCTTGCGCACACTGGCCATCACCAACGTGGCCGCATCCACCATGGCGACCGAGGCGGATGTCTCCATGAGCCTGGGAGCCGGCGTGGAGCGCGCCATCCCGGCCACCAAGAGCTTCACCTGCCAACTGGCCGCGCTCTATCTGCTGGCGCTTTATGAGGCCGGTCGCTACGGCAGAATGGATGCCGCCACCCTTGCACAGCACGCCACGGAGCTCTGGACCCTGACCGATGCCATCCAGACGCAGCTCTCCGGCTGGCAGGATGCGGCCGAAATGCTCGCCCACAAATATCGCGACGCCAGCACCTTCCTCTACCTGGGTCGCGGCGTGCACTACGCCATTGCCCGCGAGGGCGCGCTCAAGCTGAAGGAAGCTTCGTATGTGCATGCGGAGGGCTATCCGGCCGGAGAGTTGAAGCATGGACCGAATGCGCTGGTCAGCGACCGCGTGCCCTTGGTGATGCTGGCCACGGTGGATCACGCGCTGGAAGACTCCGTGCTGCGCTACGAGAAGACCCTCGGCCTGCTCGACGACATGCGCCGCCAGGGTGCGCATGTGATTGCGGTGGCCAATGCGGGAGACGATCTGGTGGCAGCGCTGGCCAGCGATTGCGTCTTTGTGCAGCCGGCGTCGGAGTATCTGCTGCCCATTGCCGAAGTAATCCCGCTGCAGCTCTTTTCTTACTACATGGCGCTGGAGCAAGGCGTCGATGTGGACCGTCCGCGCAATCTTTCCAAGGCGGTGGTGGAACCGCAAGGATGAGTCACGCACCAGCCAGGTGGAGCGTGACCGTAATTCTGACAACGCGGCTGTCCGGCATCCCACTGAGCAGCGGCCCGATCAATTGCCGACGCGATCAACAATGATCGGGTCAA
>CAZYDF010000047.1:0-32011 GCA_964645855.1 uncultured Occallatibacter sp. | reverse complement strand
GACATCGCCGACACTGTCATACATGGGCTATCTTCGCAGCGCCCCGCTGGGGCGCAACCCGAGGGCAGGACATAGAACGTTTCATCCATCCGTGGGTCGGCAAAGCCGGTGGGCGACTGATACGAAACAAGAATGCAAGTTAAACAAAACAATAAACAATTGGAAAGTGTATGCGATCCCACCCTTGGTAAAGAACGCGAAGGATGGGGCACCTAGCTTCATATACCGTGGGTCGGCATCGCCAGTGGGAGACTAAAAAGAAACTACTTTACAAGTCCAACAAAACAATGGGGCGACGAAAAATATCCGGGCCTAAAGGCCCATTGATTCAAGCTCGCAATTCAGGGGCCTGAAGGCCTCTGCTCCCTCCGCCCGTTTCATCCATCGGGATCGGCAAAAGGCGGTGGACGACTGCTACAAAACCTGGGTCGCAGGGTTTTTCCGCAGCCGGCAAATCCGTGCCCTTTCAAAACTTGGCTTTCATCTTAGGCTACTGACATCCCGCGCCGTGCGCTACTGGCACGGCCCCCGGCTCTGCTGAATACCGGCAGGCGTCTTCCAGCCCTCCGGCAGCCATAGCGTCACCGTGAAACGCATCCACTCCAGCGTGCCCTGCGCGGTCGGCTTGCCGCCCACGGCTGGAGTCTCCGTATGCACCATGCGCGCGGCCCGCAGCGCCCAGGCCTGGGCAAAGGGCTGAGGATCGGCCACGCCGGGGCTCAGCCGTGCATCCTGAATCCGCAACTGCCCGGAAGCGGCCTGGCCCGCCAGTTCCATCAGCCGCGCTGCCGCCCGCTGCGCCTCAGGCGTGTGCGCCCCGCCGGCCACCTGCGGAAACAGCTGCTGGGCCTCACGAAAACCCGCCTGATCGGCAAGAAAACGGAAGCTGCGCGGGTTCCAGCCCATGGCATCCTGCGCCCTGAGGCCGAAGCTGGTGCCAATCTCGCGCTCGTTGATGGAGCCATAGGGCGGCGTGGCCACCAGCAGCGCGTCCGGATAGCCCGCTGCCGGCACCCGATCCACGGCCAGATCCCAGCCCGAGTAGCCCCCGGCGATGGGGATCAGGCGCAGCACCCAGCCGCCGCCAATCGCCTGCCGCCACTCCTGCCCGGCATTCAACTGGCCAGCCAAAGTCAATTTGCGGCAAACCGCCGCCTGACCCATCGCCTGCTGGAGCATCCCGGCCAGCGTCACAGCAACAAACAGCCATTTCCCCGTGTGTTTCATCAATATCTTCTCCGGACCAACCCGATCCATTACCACTGAATAAGTAAAAAACACATAATGATTCTCAAAAAACTTGCGCAACTTGGTCCTGTTTGATGAAAATGACGTTAAAGATCTTTTCATCACATCCAACTCAACTCCGGCGTTTGCTCGGCCGGACAGCTTCTACCTTAACTCTGCCTTCCAGCCCCAGCTTTCGAGCGCAGAGCTTTGCACTCCTGTATACGTTACCCGCAACAGCTTCAGCCATCCTCGTCCGGAGTGATTGCCTCATGCGTTTTCGTCTAGTCCGTCTTCTTTCTGCCCTTGCCGTGCTTGCCCTGCCAGCCGCGAGCTTTGCCCAAACCGCCCCGGCCGCCGCCGCGCAGACGCCCATCACCCAGGCCCAGTTTGCCGACCTTCAGCAGCAGATCCATGCCGCGCAAATGTCTGGCGACAATGCCTGGGTCCTGATCTCTGCCGCCCTGGTGCTGCTCATGACCGCTCCCGGCCTGACCTTGTTCTACGGTGGCCTGGTCCGGCGCAAGAACATCCTCGGCACCATGATGCAGAGCTTTGCCATGATGGGCCTGATCAGCCTCTTCTGGGCCATCTGCGGCTATTCGCTCTGCTTTGGCCACGGCAACGGGTTCATCGGCGGCTTGGAGCATCTGTTCCTGAAGGGCGTGGCGCTCACCCCCAATCCGGACTACGCCGCCACCATTCCCGAGCAGACCTTCATGATCTACCAGATGATGTTTGCCATCATCACCCCGGCTTTGATCACCGGCGCCTTTGCCGAGCGGGTCAAGTTCAGCTCCATGGCGGTCTTTCTGGTGCTCTGGTCGTTGGTGGTCTACTGCCCCATGGCGCACATGATCTGGGGCGTAGGCGGCATTCTGCACGTGGGCGACGGCCTGTGGCCCTGTTTGGACTTTGCCGGCGGCACCGTGGTCCACATTACCAGCGGCATCTCCGCGCTGGTCACCTGCCTCTACTTGGGCAAGCGGGCCGGTTATCCCCAGGACAACATGGCGCCGCACTCCATGGTGCTCAGCTTCATCGGCGCGGCCCTGCTGTGGTTTGGCTGGTTTGGCTTCAACGCCGGCTCGGCCTTGAGTGCCGGCCCCCTGGCCACCTCGGCCTTTGTCAACACCCACCTGGCCGCCGCGGCCGCGGCCCTCAGCTGGACGCTGGTGGAATGGCTGCAGAACGGCAAACCCTCCGCGCTGGGCGCCATCTCCGGCGCGGTGGCCGGCCTGGCCACCATCACCCAGGCTTCCGGATTCGTGCAGCCCATGTCGGCCATCCTCATCGGCCTGATTGCGGGCATCGCCTGCTGCTTCATGGTGCTCAAGGCAAAAAAAATATTTGGCTACGACGACTCGCTGGACGCCTTTGGCGTACACGGCATTGGCGGCACCATGGGCGCGCTCCTTACCGGCCTGCTGGCCTCGCAGCTCATCAATCCGGTCTTCGGCAAGGGCAAGCCCACCGGTGCCATCGACGGCAACTGGCACCAGGTGGTCAATCAGCTTGTGGCCATGGGCATTGGCTGGGCGCTGGCCATTGTGGGCACCCTCGTCCTGCTGGTTTTGGTGGATAAGACCATGGGCCTGCGTCTCACCGCCGCCGACGAAGCGGTCGGTATGGACCTTTCACTCCACGGCGAAGAGGGCTACGATCTGAACGCGTGATTTTTCTTCAGGGCCGATGCCGCTCGATCCATCGGCCTCCTTTTCCTTTGGCCCCCACAACCCGGACGGAGCCATGAGCTTTGTCCAACCGCAACACCCGAGGCATTTCATGGTCAAGATCGAAGCCGTCATTCAACCTGTCAAGCTCGACGCCGTCAAAGCAGCACTGCTGGAAGCCGGTATCGAAGGCATCACCATTCTGGAAGCCCGCGGCCACGGCCGCCAGAAGGGCCACACCGAGTTCTACCGCGGACGCGAGTACACCATCGACTTGATCCCCAAGCTGAAGCTGGAGATCGTGGTGGTGGATCAACTGGTGGACAAGGTGATCGACACCATCCAGGGCGCGGCTCGCACCGGCCACATCGGCGACGGCAAAATCTTCATCTCCAAAGTCGAAGAAGCCATCCGCATCCGCAACGACGAGCGCGGCGACGTAGCGCTGTAAGGCAGCAACTCTCTCATTGTCGTAGAGGGTATCTTCTCGATCCCCACCCTGGCACCTGCGGTGCGGCCAATCGCGCCTGCGGCGCAGGGCATCTGGAATTTGGATGCAGCAGACTTTCAAATCCGATCTTATGGCTCCGACCCTCCAACAGAAGCTCCGTGCCCCATCCATTTCGCAAGCTTTATCGCGAAATGGGTGGGATACCTGCACACGATTCATGCGCCAATTCTATAGGCACCTGCGGTGCGGCCAATCGCGCCTTCGGCGCAGGGCATTCCTTTGGGGTTCTTCGTTCCCGTGTCCCCATTGCGAGGGACCCCCACCCCAGCGATGAAGACCTGTCCTTGGGACCCCGGACCCTGGGCACCCAACCCTCGGGGGATGAGGAGCACGCTGAAAGCGTGCTGTGCTAATAGCCCAGCACGGAGCAACGCGACGTGCTGGGAAGCTGCATCTAAAAGGATCGCGCCCTGAAAGGGCGCGGTGCGATCCGGCCAGAAGCTTCCTCCCACTGCCGTTTCCACAAAAGCAACCGCAGATCCTTCGACTCACCACCCCCAAGCTCTGCCCCAAGGAGCCAAGATCGCTCTTTGGGGACCCCAGAGTGCGCCTGGGGCCCCGTTCGCTCAGGATGACAGACATTACAGATAGGTACGGTTGGCCGCACCGCAGGTGCCGTCAGGACGAGATTTCGACTGCGAGCCTCTACCTATCCCACCCTTCGAGCAACAAACGCTCGAAGGATGGGGCACCCAAAGATCATCTGCTCAACAGGTGCCTGCGCCGAAGGCGCGTTTGGCCGCACCGCAGGTGCTGCTGCTTACTCGTAGCGCAGGGCCTCAATGGGGTCCAGATTGGCGGCGCGGATGGCGGGAATCATGCCGCTGACCAGGCCCACCACCACCAGGATCGCGGTGGCAACAACCACCGTACCGGGCGAGATGAGCAACTGAATATCGGCGTTCGCCGCGTTCTTGGCCAGCGCGCTGTAGAAGGTGATCCTGCCCACCATGGCGGAGATCAGATAGGCCAGCCCGATGCCGCCCACGCCGCCCACCGCACTGATGGCCAGCGCCTCGGCCAGAAACTGCACCAGGATATGCCGCCGCTGCGCACCCAGCGCCTTCTCAATTCCGATCTCGCGAGTGCGTTGCTGCACGCTCACCAGCATGATGTTCATCAATCCGATGCCGGCAATGCCCAGCGTGAGCGCGCCCACCATGGAGAGCAGAACCTCCAGCGCCACCGACAGCATGTGGAACTGCGCGAGCTGCGTCATCAGGTTGGCCACGAACATGGCGCGTTTGTCGGTGGGGCGGAAGTGGTGCGCGGCGGCCATGGTCTGGCGCAGGCTCTTCTCGATCGCTTCGTGATCCCCGGTGTAGCTGAACCATACGCCGGTGATGTAGTGCGTATCCACCAGATCGCTCATCGTGTTGAAGGGAACGTACACCACGCGGTTGACGTTGTTGTCGCCCTCTTGCATTTTGGGCTTGGCCACGCCCACAATGGTGAAGATGACGCCGTTGATCCGGATGGTTTCTCCCAGCGCCCATCCGCCGGAAAACAGCTTCGTCTTGGCTTCCGATCCGATCACGCACACATGCGCGCGCTGCTGGTCCTCAGCCCCGTTGAAGAACCGACCCTGATCGGTATCGAGCTTCAATATGTCCTTGTAGGACGGCCGCACGCCATCCACTTCCCAGGTGTAACTGTGCAGATCGTTCTGCACCGTCGCATTCAGCCAGACCATGGGCGAGATGTGGCGGATGCCAGGCACCGCGGACTCCACGTGGTCCACATCGTCGAGCGTGAAGCGCACCTTCGCGCCGGCCTTGTCGCCGCCGGCCTGCTCGCTGGTGCGGCCGGGAAAGAAGCCGATGGTGTTGGTGCCCCACTCGGCAAAGATGGCCTCAATGGCGCGGCTGAAGCCTGCTCCATAAGCCAGCAGCAGCACCACCGTGGCAATGCCCCAGGCCATGCCGATCATGGTGATCATGGTGCGGCGGCGGTTGAAGAGCATCGCCTCCCACGCTTGTCCGAGTATGTCTTTGAGCACGTTCAGCCTCTAGCTGCTAGCTTCTAGCTCCTAGCTGGTTCTCTGCAAAACGAATCGTGGCCCTTGCGTTGGCAGCGATTCCTGCTTGCTTGGTTTTCGTCATCCACTCGCCACAGAAGCCATCCTCGCGGCGGTAGGGCTAATAGCTAGGAGCTAGGAGCTGGAAGCTCGTCGCGAGTTGCTGAAAGCAAGTTCAGCTCCTAGCTTTCAGCTTTAAGCTGTCAGCTTGTTCCTTCCAGCGCCCAGCTCATTTCATAAGCCAGAGCACCTGATAAACCCTAAGTCCGGCTCGCTTCTTCGGCAAAGACGATCAGGCTCACTTGCCGAGAATCGAGCTGAGAGCTGAAAGCTAAAGGCTAGAAGCTGCGAGTTGCTGAAAGCTACTCGCGCCGCAACGCCTCAATCGGGTCCAGCGCGGCGGCTTTGCTGGCTGGATAGAGCCCGGCCGCCACGCCGCTCAGCACCAGCGAACCCAGCGCCAAAGCGGCCGACCACGGCACCAGCCGCGGCGGATCCCAGCCCGGCATCTTGCCCGTGAACAACTCCTGCAGCAGCCACATGAAGCCGCCTGAAACCACAATACCAATCACCCCGCTCACCCCGGTCAGCAGCATTCCTTCCCAGAAGAACTGGGTCAGAATGCTTCTCTTGGTGGCGCCCAAAGCCTTGAGTAGACCAATCTCGAAGGTGCGCTCGGTAACCGAGACCAGCATGATGTTGATGATGCCCACCGCGCCCAGGCCCAGGGTCACAATGCCCACGCCGCCCAGAAACACATCCATGGCATTGAAGATGGCGCCGATCATCTTCTCTTCGTCGATGGTGTCCCACTCGTCGAAGGCGTCCTTGTTGGCGGGGTCAAATCCATGGTGTTCGGCTATCACTTGGTGGACGGCGATCTTGGCCGCCGTGGCATCGCCCTCCATCACCGGCTGATAGGCAATGGAACTCAGCGCGTCGCGCGCCACGTTATCGCCCTTCATGGCAAAAAGTTCCTGCATGATGGTGAGCGGGATGTAGAGCCGCTGATTGTCGCCGTCGTTGTTGCCGCGGCTGATGGTGCCCACCAATCCCACCACGGTGAACGAGACATCGTTGATGGTGATGGTCTCGCCCAGCATGGGCCGGCCGGGAAACAGAATCGCGGCGATTTTGGAGCCCAGCACCACCACGCGCCGCCGCTCGGCAATGTCGGACGCGCTGAGGAAGCGTCCCTCGGCCATGGGCACAAAGCGGATCTGCCCGAAGTTCGGCTCTACGCCCATCACCGAGCCGGAGGTATTGGCATACGCACTCACCTGATAAAGATCGCTGCGGCTCAGATAGCCGGTTACATCGCGCACCTGGGGCAGCGTGCGAATGGCCGCCTCATCGGCAGGCGTCAACTGATAGGGGCGCATGCCGCTATGCTGATTGGCCATGGCGGGAATGGTGCCGTTCCACATCATCACCAGATTGTTGCCGAAGCTGGCCAGTTGGCGATGCTGCCCGCTGCGAAAGCCTTCGCCCAGTCCCACCAGAACCAGGAGCGAGCCCACGCCCCAGGCAATGCCAAACATGGTCAGGAAGGAGCGCAGCTTGTTCGACAAGATGGCGCGCAAGACCTGATTGAGTGTGTCCGCAAAGCTTTGCATGGATGCTGCCTCAAATTCCGTAGCCGAGCCTATGACCGTCTGATCCTGTACCACTCCTGGGCACCCCAGAGCCTGCCCTGAGCGAAGTCGAAGGGTCTCGCTTTTGAGACCTGCGACGCCGAGATGCCAAGGTACGAATCCATACTGTCAGAGACCTATGAACAACGGCTGAGCTTGCTCACCGTCCAAACGTCATACGCTCTTTACCCGTAAACAGTTCCCGAAAATTTCTTGCATCCTTGGGGAACCGCTCCGGAACTAGCTGCGTAAGTTCTCTTCAGAAGGCAAGTGAGTCCATTCACACCTTGCGCAACTTATGCAATCTTCCATCCTTTTCAGAAGATCTCGAAACCATCAGCTCGTTGCATCTCAGGAGGAACACCGTGACGCCCGTTCGCAAAAGCAAGAAGTTCTGGATTTTTCTCTCCATTGGGGTGCTCCTCCTCCTCCTGGTGCTCGGCATCGGCCTGATGCGCCTGGTCAAGGGCAATACGATTGACGCCAACAAGCTGGCCAAGGTAACCCGCGGCGACGTGGCGCGCTCCGTGGTGGCCACCGGCAAGATCCATCCCATCCTGCAGGTCGAGGTCAAGAGCAAGGCCTCCGGCATTGTGGAAAAGCTCTTTGTGGACATCAACGATCATGTGCACAAGGGCCAGCAGTTGGCGCAACTGGATCAGGAAGAGATTCAGGCGCAGGTGAATGCGCAACGCGCGCAACTGGCCGCGGCCCAGGCCAACGTCTCCACCCTGGAGGCCAACATTGAGCAAGACAAGGTGAATGCCGCCGCGCCCGATCTGCCTATGTACAAGGCCACGCTGGAGCGCAACCAGGCCATGCACAAGGACGGCATCGTCAGCCGCCAGGCGCTGGACGACGCCAATCGCGACTATCTTGCCGCGCTCACCCGGCGCGATTCCGCCCACGCCCAGATCGGCGTGGACGCGGCCAAGCTGAAGCAGGCCCGCGCCCAGGTGCAGCAATCACAGGCCAGTTTGAAACAACTGGAAGAACAGCTCGGCTACACCACGATTCTGGCGCCCATGGATGGCGAGATTCTCTCCCGCGACGTGGAGATCGGCGACGCCGTCAGCTCGATTCTGGTGCTCGGCTCCACGGCCACATTGGTGATGACCGAAGGCGACATCACGGAAGTGTATGTGCAGGGCAAGGTGGACGAGGCCGACATTGCCCACGTCTACATGGGCCAACCGGCGCGCATCAAGGTGGAAAGCTTCCGCGGCCGCGTCTTCGAGGGCAAGGTGACCAAGATTGCGCCCATGGGCGTGGAGAAGGACAACGTAACCACCTTCGAGGTGCGCGTCTCCATCAACAACCCCGGCGGCGAGCTGAAGTCGCAGATGACCGCCAACGCCGAGATTCTGCTGGATGAGCACAAGGGCGTGCTCACGGTGCCGGAAAACGCCGTGATGTACGACGCCAATAAGAACGCCACCATCGCCATTCCCGACAAGCATGAGAAGGAAGGCTTCCGCAAAGTGCCGGTGAAGGTGGGCCTCTCCAACGGCTCGGTGACGGAGATCGTGAGCGGCCTGAAGGAAGGCGACCAAGTCGTCCTGCAGCAGTAGGCACCTGCGGTGCGGCAAACGCGCCTGCGGGCACCTGCGGTGCGGCCAATCGCGCCTGCGGCGCAGGGCATCTGGGATTTGCATGCGGCAGACTTTCAAATCCGATCTTATGGATCCGACCCTCCAACAGAAGCTCCGTGCCCCATCCATTTCGCAAGCTTTATCGCGAAATGGGTGGGATACCTGCACACCATTTATGCGCCAATTCTATAGGCAACTGCGGTGCGGCCAATCGCGCCTGCGGCGCAGGGCATCTGGGGTTTGCATGCAGCAGACTTTCAGTGCGGTCCCCCTATCCCAGGTCTCAGAAGCGAGACCTGGGGCACCCCTCCTGGAGGACAAAAATAAAAAAACGGCGTGAGCTCCTTGCTCACGCCGTTTTTTCTTCTTGAATCGCGGTTAAACGAAGGCCGGCTTCATTCCGGGGTGACCAAACAGGCCCGGTTCGGTCTCCGCAACCTCGTCGCGCACGCGGCTCATCAGCCGGTCCACAACTTCAGCAGCCGAGTAGTTCAGCTTGCCATCCACCATGAACTCGGCAGCCGAGTTGAGGTCGTCGCCCACCGTAACCAGCGCCGCCTCTACGCGGCCATTCTTGCGGATCTGGGCATGGCCAACGTTGGCCAGCAGGCTGTTGCACAGGCACTTGCGGCCCACCGTATCTTCTTCCTTGCCGCCCTTGGCCAAGTAGTTGGCCACCGGCTCGGCAGCGCAACGATAGCCGATCTTCTGGTTGGCGTCCATGTAGGCTTCGCGCAGGTAGCCCAGGTCGCAAACGCGCTTGCGCTCCTGGTAAACCGCCAGGTCCGAACCCGTGCCTTCCATCACCGCCACCTTGAACGGGAAACCCGTAGGCGACGCCAGACGGTCCGTAAACACCTGTCCACGGCGATCATGAGCTTGCGCCAGCAGTTCCTGCTTCAGGTCTTCGCGCAGGCCAGACTCTTCCGTCAGCGAGAACGCCGTACCCACCTGCACACCGGTGGCGCCCAAATCGATGGCTTCGCGCACTTTGCCTGGGGCGCCGTAGCCACCGGCCAGCCAGAACGGCACGCCGAGCGCGCGCAGATCCTCGATGCTGATCCGGTCGCGCTCGCCGTAGATCGGCTCACCCGCTTCGTTCACTTGCAGCTTGCCACGGGGCGGAGCGTTGTGACCGCCGGCAATGGGGCTCTCGTAGACCAGCCCATCCACCTTGCCTGTTGCGCGGCGCAACATGGTGGTGGCCAGCGTATTGGAGCTGATAATGGCCAGGAACTTGGGCCGCACCAGCTCCGGCAACTTGCCCTCGGCATAGTCCACCGGATTGAAGTTCATGTACACATCTTCGGCCGCGCCGGCCACGGCCAGCTTATAGGCCGCGGGATGGCCAGCCGCCAGCGCGTCCAGCACGCCCGGAATGTGCAGCGGAATGCCCGCGCCCATGAGCACGTACCCCACCCCGGCCAACATGGCGCCGTAGATGGAGGCCAGGTGCGGCATCTGCACCTTTTCCAAAAAGTTGATTCCTACCGGATTCTTGTGTCCATCGCGGGCCAGAAAGACCTCGGCAAAGTTGGAGGTCATGAGCAGCTCAACCACCTTGGTCTGCTGCTTGGCCTGATGCACGGGCAAGGTCGGGTAAGGGGCTTCGGCCGGCTTGCCGCCGGGCACAAAGTACTCGTTCCAGACGCGCCGCGCCATCTCCTGGAAGGGAAAGGCATCGAGTGCGCGCTTCATATAGCCGCCCTGGTCGCCGTCAGCCAGCCGCCGGACAAAGAGCGTGTCCAGAGCGGTACCGCTGACAACGCCGAGCTGGCCGGCCTTCGAGACCGCCTGCGCCAGACGCCAGTTGGAGATGCCCACCCCCATGCCGCCCTGGATAATCCGGGGCAGTTCGAATTTTGGCATCTCAAACCTGGAAAGATCGAGCTTCGGCAGCTCGAACTTAGGCAATTCAAGTTTCGGCAAGTCGAGCTTGGGTAGATCGATCTTTGGCAGTTCCATGCATAGATTGTTTCACGAATTCGATGGAAAACCCCGCCTCGGGAAGCAGAAAAAACGTCCGCGTTTCACCCTGGAACCCCGATGACAACTGGGGCAGAGGGCCGATCCGCGGACTATCCGCGAGCTAAAGCTTCTCGCGCAGGTAGCCGATCACCTGGTCGGCCTGCACCGCGCCCACCATTTGGCCCTTGGATCCGACCACCGCCAAAGCGTGCAAGTTGTACTTGTCAAACATCTCCGCCAGGTCTTTCTGGTTCAGATCCGCAGCGCAAAACAGCACCCGATTCTCGGTGAGCACGCTCAAGCGCGTTCCCGGTTGGGCCATCAGCAGCCGCGCCAAAGGCACCACCCCGCGCAGCGCCCGCTTGGCGTCCAATAAATAAATTTCTGTCACACTCTCCGGATCGCCGTCAAAGGCGCGCAACTCCTCCACGGCATCGGCCACGGTGGCCTCGGCCCCGACGGCCACAAAGTCGGTGGTCATGCAGCCGGCCGCGGAGTCCTCATCGAACTCCAGCAGGTCCTCGACTTCCTGGCGTTCCTCGGGCTCCATCTCTTCCAGAATGGCGTCCGATTGCTCCTCGGAGAGCTCGGCCAGCAGGTCGGCCGCGGCGCCGGGGTCCATCTCCTCGACGATGTCGGCAATTTTTTCCTCGTCCAGCTTTTCCAGCAGAGCCTTCTGCATCTTGGGCTCTACCTCTTCCAGAGCATCGGCGGCCACCTCTTCGTCCAGCGAGGTGAAGACGGCTTCGCGCTCGGCGGGAGCCAGATCCTCCAGAATGTCGGCCAGCTCCGAGGGGTGGATCTCCGCCAGCCGCTCGTAGGCAATGCGCAGCTTGACGCGGCGGGCCGGATCGACCTCAATCACGTCCACAAAGTGCCAGGGAATGCCGTTGGGCTTGAAGCGGCGGGAGATGCTTTCCAGGCTGGCCAGGGGAAGAATCCCCTTGAAGACGCGCCGGAAGGCACCGCGCAGGCCCACTTCCACCTCGGCCACGCGCAGCAGATGCACGCCGCCCTGGCCCAGCCACTCCAAGTCCACGTCGTTGACGCGGACCACCTTGCGGCCGTGCAGATCGATGATCTGGCGATCGATGAGGTCTTGCTGCAGGTAAAGGAAGGTGCCCTGGTCTTTGAGCGGAGCCAGCACCGCGGTAGGGCGCAGCTCCAGCGTCCCGGCCGGGGTCTCCATCACCTCTTCGGAGGGCACCAGGCAAAGGCCGGCGCGGGTCTTCAGCACCAAACCGGCCACTTTGCCGGCCTCCGGCCCGGTGGCTACGGCAACATCCTTCAGCTTGCCGCGCAGGTGTCCATCGGCGTCGGTCACTGGTGTACCCAGCAACGCCGTCAAGCTGATCCGTGCGGTGGCGCGTGTCTGCATAGGGTGGTCTCCCTTGGGCAGTGTAACGCGCGAGCCGCAGCCCCGGAGCAGCGTCCGAAGACTGAAGCATTTTGGGGGAACGGTGCAGACCTGATTTTCTTCGATATCCCACCCATTTCCACAAAAAACGCGGAAATGGATGGGGCACGGAAGTCTTTACCAAAAGGAAAAATGCTCGGCTTGCTCCCGCGGAACCAAGCCGCGACCGGAGCCATGGACCAAGGCGCGCGCACGTTGCAGCTTGACACCACGAGCCGCAACGAAGAAACTTCGAGCATAGCGATTTCCACGCCGCTGGCCGACCCATTTTTCGGCCGATTGCCGGCACAGATGGGACCCCGGTGAGTACCCCACAGACAGGTCGTCAGAGTTTCCGCTTGAGTTCCACCATGGACAGCGTCAACCAGGTGGAGGCCGCCGCCTGCCAACTGGCCACCGCGGCGGGCTTCGAGGAGGACGACTGTTTCCACGTCACCATGGCCGTCCGCGAGGCCGCCATCAACGCCGTTCTCCACGGTAACGAATACGATCCCGCCCGGCAGATCGACGTGACGCTTGAAAACACCGGCTCCCAGCTCGTCTTCGTGATCCGCGATCAGGGCAAGGGCCTGGACCCGGATACACTGCCTGATCCGCTGGCCCCGGAAAACCTGCTGCGCGGTACTGGGCGCGGTATCTTCCTGATCCGGTCGTTTATGGATGAGGTCAACTTTCGACAAACTCACCCCGGAACCGAGTTGACCATGGTCAAGCGTCTGCCGTCGGCCATTGGTCTGCAGTAGATTTTTTATGGAGCGTGGACGGATGCTGCTGCATCCAATCAGTATCATCAAACGCACCTATTCGATAACCTAAGTACCCACAAGGAGGATTCACCATGGCTCTTACCATTGCATCCCGCGAAGTGGACGGCGTGACCGTTCTCGACCTGAGCGGGCGCATTACTCTGGGCGAGGGCAGCGTGCAGCTGCGCGACGCCATCCGCGATCTTATCGGCAAGGGGCAGAAGTCCATCCTGCTCAACCTTGGCGATGTAAACTACATCGACAGCTCCGGTCTGGGCGAGCTGGTGAGCGCCTTCACCTCGGCCAAGAACCAGAGCGCGGCGCTGAAGCTGCTCAAGCTGACTCAGAAGGTCCACGACCTGCTGCAGCTCACCAAGCTTTACACCGTATTCGACATCTACGACGACGAGGCCAAGGCCATCGCTTCGTTCTAGGAACGCCACCACGCTTTGCATGCAGAAAAGGCCATCCCGGCAACGGGATGGCCTTTTTGTTGTAAGAAGGGGACTAGGGACTAAGGGACTCGGGACTCGCCTGGTGCAATCCTCAGCCTGAGCGTTTTCTGCCTGCATTCCGGCTTCAAGACGAATCCCATTGCGGGGACCAATTCAGTTTCCCTCGTAGCGGATACCTAGTCCCTATTCCCTACTCCCTGCCTTTAGAACTTCACCTTCGGCGCGGTGCGGGCCGCTTCGTCGGCCTGGAAGTAGGCATTGTTGACCGCAAAGCCCGACATGCCGGCCCAGATGTTGTTGGGGAACTGCAGCACAAACGTGTTGTACTCCCTCAGCGATTCGTTGTAGCGCTTGCGCGAGACGGTGATGCGGTTCTCGGTGCCGCTGAGCTCGTCCTGCAGGCGCAGGAACTGCTCGTTCGACTTAAGCTGCGGGTAGTTTTCCTGCAGCATCAGCAGGCGTCCGATAGCGTGATCCAACTGGCCGTTGGCCGCCATCTTGGCCTCAGGACCGTGGGCATTCAGCAGACCGGCGCGAGCGTTGGCAATGTCGCCAAACACGGTGGTCTCCTGCTTGGCAAAGCCCTTCACCGTCTCCACCAGGTTGGGGATCAGGTCAGCGCGGCGCTGCAACTGCGTGTCCACATTCGACCAGGCTTCCTTCACTGTCTGGTCCTTCTCCACCATGGCGTTGCGCGCATGTACGTAGCTGATGCCCACCATGGCGCCCACGAGGAGCACCAGCGCGAACAATCCGCCCACAATCGACAGCGTAATTACGACTCCACGACTCATATTTCTTCTCGTCTCCTCAAACAGTTGTCAGGGATCAGGGGTCAGTCCCCTAGTCCCCAGGTCCCTTGTTCCCTATTCCCAAGTCCCTAGCGCCTCTTGCAAGACTCCATTGTTTGGCAAGAAGCGTCAGGGCACGACTTCAGTCGTGCCGATACGAGCCACAACAGGGATCAGGGCTTTAGCCCCTGCATCTCTTTTCAATGGTCCGCAGTTCCTCAGCGGCTAAAGCCGGGGTCTGTGTCGACCATCTTGCGGCACGACTCAAGTCGTGCCCTGACGCTTCTTGCCACCAGCGAGCAATTTTGCAAGAGACGCCCTAGTCCCTATTCCGTATTCCCTATTCCTAGTCCCGTCTACCAGCTTCCGCCGGCTCCGCCGCCATCAAATCCACCGCCGCCGCCGCCAAAGCCGGAGAATCCGCCGCCACCGTCACCGCCGCCGCCGAAGCCGCCACCACCTCCGCCAAAGCCGCCGAAGAAAAGTGCGCCGCCAAAGAGCATGCGGAGCAGCGAGAAACCACCAAAGAAGATGAGCAGGATGACGATGAAGATGAGCTTGGCCAGCGGCGAACCACGGTGCGCACGATGCTGGACCATCACCTGCTGGTCGGGAGAGGCGTCAGCGGCCTCCAGCGCCACATGGGCGTCGGCGGCAATCACCTGGGCCAGCTCGTCCACGGCTCCGCCCAGCGCGCCGTCGTAGTCGCCACTGCGCAGCAGCGGAACCATCTCGCGGCCAATGTCGCCGGTCTTGCCGTCGGGCAGAATCCCCTCCAGCCCGGAAGCAACCTCGACCCGGTACTTGTGATCCTGGACGGCCAAGAGAACCATCGCCATGCGGTTCTCGTGCTTGTCGCCCATCTTCCAATGGTCTTCAAGTCGGTTCGCATAGCTGGCCGCGTCGTCCCCATCCAGCGTCTGGAGGGTGACGACCGCCACCTTGGCCTTGGCCTGCTGGTCCAGTTGCAGACACAGGCGGTCCAGCCGGGCAGCCGTCTCCGGCGACAGGACATGAGCAAAATCGCTCACATAAGCAGTGGGTTGCGGAAGGTCTTCCACCTTCTCGGCAGGCGCGGCCACGGGCAAGAGCGCAAAAAGGGCAGCCATAGCCAGCTGCCCCAGGGTCGACAAAACTTTGCGAAATCCATCCATCGCATTTAATTCTACGCGGGGAGCCCCAGGAAAGTTCCCCTCCAATTGCAAGCTCTACACTGATTAGGTGACCACTCCGAACCCTTCTGCTGCTCCCGTTGCTCGCCGCCTACACACCCAGACCGTGTTGCACGGCGCCACGCTGGTGGACGACTACGCCTGGCTACGCCAGAAGGAGTCGCCCGAGGTTACCGCGTATCTTGAGGCGGAAAACACCTACGCGGAAGGCTTTCTGGGCCCGCTGGCCAGCCTGCGCGAAAAACTCTACGACGAGATGCTCTCGCACATTCAGCAGACCGACATATCCGTGCCCTATCGCGATGGCGATTTCTGGTACTACGCGCGCACCGAAGAGGGGCTGCAGTACTCCATCTACTGCCGCAAGCCAGGAACTGCGCAGGCCATGGATGCCAGCGCTGACGAAGAAATCCTGCTGGATGGCAACAAGGCGGCCGAGGGGCAGGCTTTCTTCTCCATTGGCGACACCGACATTAGCGACGACGCGCGTTTGTTGGCCTACACCACTGACACCACCGGCTTCCGCCAGTACACGCTGCACATCAAGAACCTGACCACGGGCGAGACTCAAGAAAATGTCGTCGAGCGCGTGGGCTCCATCACCTGGGCCGCCGACAACCAGACCCTCTTCTACACCGTGGAAGACGAGGTGCAGAAGCGCCAGCATCAACTCTTCCGGCATTGCATGCAGCAGACCAACGGGCCTGTACTCGTGTATGAAGAGACCGATGAGCGCTTCAACCTTTCCGTAGGCCGCACCCGCGATGGCGCGTATCTGATCTATGACTCCTCCAGCCACATCACCAGCGAGTCGCACGTACTGGCCGCGGACAACCCTACAGGCGAGTTCACGCTGGTGGCCAAGCGCGTGGACGATCAGGAATACTCCATCGATCATCGCAACGGGCTGTGGTTTATCCGTACCAACGACGTGGGCCGCAGCTTCCGGCTGGTGACCGCGCCGGTGGCCACGCCCAGCCGCGAGCACTGGACGGAGCTGATCCCGCATCGTCGCGACATCATGCTCGAAGATGTGGATCTGTTTCGCGATTTCTTTGTGACCGTGGAACGCCAGGACGGTCTGCCGCGACTGCGCGTGAGCCACTTTACCGGCAACGGAGCCGAGATTGTCGCGGCCGACGAGATCGCCTTTCCCGAGCCTGCCTATAGCGCCTTTCCGCACATCAATCTCTGCTTTGATGCCACCAGCTTCCGCTACGCCTATCAGTCGCTGGTCACGCCCAGCTCCGTCTTTGAATATGATCTCGCGCAAAAGAGCCAACGGCTCCTGAAGCAGGTTCAAATTCCCGGCGGCTTCGATCGCACGCTCTATACCAGCGAACGCATCCATGCCCGTGCAGAGGATGGAACGCTGGTGCCAGTTTCGCTGGTCTACCGCAAAGATAAATTCCATCAAAGGAAAAATCCGCTCTACGTTTATGGCTATGGATCGTATGGTTACGCGCTGCCGCTGGGCTTCAGCTCGAACCGTTTGAGCTTGCTCGATCGCGGCATGGTGATGGCCTACGCGCACATTCGCGGCGGCGGCGATCTGGGCGAGTTATGGCACGATGCGGGCAAGATGCTGCACAAGATGAGCACCTTTACCGACTTCATCGCCTGCACCGAACACCTGACCCGCGAAGGCTACGGCGACCCAGCGCGAGTGGCCATTGAAGGCGGCTCGGCAGGCGGTTTGCTGATGGGCGCGGTGGTGAATTTGAAGCCGGAGATCTTCCGCGTGGTGCTCTCGCACGTGCCGTTTGTGGACGTGATGAACACCATGCTGGACGCCACTTTGCCGCTCACCGTGCCGGAGTACGAGGAGTGGGGCAACCCCAACGAGGAGGAGTTCTTCCGCGTCATGCTCAGCTACTCGCCCTACGACAATCTGAAGCCGGGCGCGTATCCTGCCATGCTGGTGAAGACCTCGCTCAACGATAGCCAGGTGATGTACTGGGAGCCGGCCAAGTATGTGGCCAAGCTGCGCACGCTGAAGACGGATAACAATCCGCTGCTGCTGGTGACCAACATGCAGGCCGGCCACGGCGGCGCCAGCGGTCGCTACGACTACCTGAAAGAGATTGCGCTGGATTACGCGTTTCTGCTGCGGGAGTTGGAGATGATCGCGTAGGTTCCCGAAACATATTCCAGAGACTGCACAGCGCCCCCGATGGGGCGCTTGTCTTGTTTGGGCGTCAATCCCAGGGCTGCCCCTGCCGCTGCGCGTCCGGGTTGCCCTGGGCTACTCACACATTGCCCCTTCGGGGCAGGCGTACCGCGCAGTTCTGGCACTGAATTGTGGGTGCCCATCTCGAGTTTGAGGCCTGAGATGCTCTGACACCAAAGTATGAATTCATGCGGTCGGAGACCTGCTGTGTTAGAGTGGGTGCGTCTTCAAACCGATAGGAGAGGCGCATGAGTAAGGCAGGCTGGTTGCTGGCGTTGCTGGTGTTCGTTGCAGGATCGACAGACGCGCAACAGGAACTTGCTCCATCGACAGACGATGGCCCCATGAACATCAGGCCCGTGCCCCCCAGACCAGACGAGAACGGCGTTTATCGAATGGGCCCAGGAATCGAACTGCCTGTCCTGGCGCGCGCCAATGCAGCAGCAATCCCATCCGAGGATAGCGGGAACTTTCATCCATTTGTCTGCATCCTCTCCATGGTGATCGGCGTAGACGGAGTCCCCAGGAATATCCAGGCCTATCGCTCCACGGCAACCCGCATAACGAACTGGCAATCGAGGCGGTCAAGCAATCTCAGTTCTTGCCAGGCACGTTGGACGGGAAGCCAGTTCCGATTCTGGTTTACGTCAGAGTCCCCTTCCTGCGTATCTCTCCGCCGATTCCAGTCATATTGCCCCGCTACCCACAAGCTGGCGTTCTTTCGCCAATCTCTGGCACCAGAGGCTGGTCGACGGGCACAGGGTTACGACAATCGCCCCCCTTCGACAAACCTCCCGTCGTCCTCTACGCACCCCCAGCCGAGTTCTCGGACCAAGCGCGTGCAGCCAAATACAATGCAATCGTTCTTGTTTCGGTTCTTGTGACCGAAGAAGGATTGACCGCGGACGCGAAAGTGGAAAGGGCAGCGGGCATGGGTCTGGACGAGAAGGCCATCAAGGCGATAAGTCAATATCGATTCATGCCAGCTACGAAGGACGGTGTGCCCCTCGCGGTCCGTATCACCGTCGAAATCAACTTCAGTCTTGGAAGAACTCCTCGGTGATCCCGATGAACAAAGCCGTCCTTTATCTAAATTCCGTCCGGCATGGAATTCGTCCCCGTTCGCAACATTGCGGCTAAAACCCCTTCGATAAGAGAGAATGACGACTTGCGGCCCGGTTAAAGCCGTGCCTTTTACAAAGCAAAGGCGCAAGGAAGTCTGTCTTCCGTGCGCCTTCAGCCTTTCAGTTCGGAGTTAGTCCCACTTTCCCTGTTCCCTCAGTTCTTACTCCCCCGTCCCGTCCGTCAACGCGTCCGTTTCCTTGCTCATCTTGGCGGTGCGCTCAATCTTGTCCCAGTTGAAGGACTTGCCATCGATAGCGCGCTTCACGGTGCGCAGCAGAACGATGGAGAAGACCTGGCGGTAGGCAAAACGTTGTAGCCAGATGTGGAACAACAACCAGCCATCGCCTTTGTTGGCGGGGTGTTTGCGCTCCAGCGAGAAGGCCACCGACGAGGTGACAAAATCGATCACCATGAAGGCGAAGAAGTAGGCCAGCAGCTTGAGCAAACCCGCCGTGGATGCGGCTTCCGGGTGGTAGTAGCGGTTGATGAAGAAGTTCACCACGCCGGCCACGAACATCAGATCGATAAATGGAGAGACCAGCGGCAGCAGCATCTGGAAGACAAGGATGTTGGGCAACGCGAACAGGCCCATCGCCTTATTGCGCACAAAGGCCGCGCGATGTTTCCAGATAGCCTGCAGCGTGCCAAACGACCAGCGGAAGCGCTGCCGCATCAGGCCGTCCATGTCGATCGGAGCTTCCGTAAAGGCCAGGGCGCGATCCTCGTAGTCCACGCGATAGCCGTGCTCCAGCAGGTTCATGGTCAGGTCAGCGTCTTCGGCCACGGTGTCCAGCGGATAGCCGCCGGCGGCCCTCACGGCACTGGTGCGCCATGCGCCGATGGCTCCCGGAACCACCGTGACCACGTGCATCAGGTCCAGCGCGCGACGCTCGAAGTTCTGGCTGGTGATGTACTCCAGCGCCTGCCAGCGGGTCCACAGGTTCACGCGATTGCCCACCTTGGCATTGCCGGCCATGGCGCCGATGCGCGGGTCTTCAAAGTGCGAGATCAGCTTGCTGATGGCGTCGGCGGCAATCACCGTATCGGCGTCAATGCCCACGTAGAACTCTTCAGTCAGATTCTCGATGGCAAAGTTCAGTGCCGCCGCCTTGCCGCCGTTGGGCTTGGTGAGCACCTCCACGCGGCCGGCGGCAATCTCCTTGGCGTAGGCCGTGCGCGCCACCTCCGCGGTGCGGTCGGGGGAGCCGTCATCAATCACAATCACGCGAATGTTCTTGTAGTCGGAGTTGAGCACCGAGCGCACGGTGCGCACGATGACCGTCTCTTCGTTGTAAGCCGGCACCAGCACGGCCACGCGCGGATTGTAGCCCGGGGTGGGCGTGGGATGCTTTTTGAAGACGCGATCGATTACCGCCAGAATGCCCACCAGTAGCAGGCGCGCGCTCATCAGCACGTCGCCCACAAAGAAGACGATGAAGATGAACTTGGCAAACAGGGCAAGGCTGGAGAAGGCGACCGAGTCAGGCAGGGCGCGCACCCGCTGCCAGAAGGTGAGCTTGGGCATCACCTGGTCGGTGGTCATGCCCATCAGCTCGGAGACGGGCACAATCTTGTAGCCGTGGGCGCGCAGCGCATCGATAAGAAAGGGCAGCGCGCGCACGGTGTTGGAGCGGTCGCCGCCGCCGTCGTGCATCAGGATGATGGAGCCGCGGAACTGCGGCTTGGTCTTCATGGTCTCCATCTGTTGCAGCACGGAGTTGGCAATCTCTTGCGGTGTCTTGCGGGGACGCTCGTTCCAGTCGTCGGTGTCGATCTTGTTGCCGATGATGATGTAGCCGTCGTTCTGGATACGCACGATGGGCGCGGTCTGATCGTCGGTGTCCGGCTCTTCGTCAATGTCGTAGGGGGGGCGGAAGTAGTGCGGCTGCACGCCTAGCTTGGAGGCAAACAGGCGTCCGGTCAGGTTGATCTCCAGCTCCAGCTGGCGTGACGAGATTTCGCTGATGTCCGGATGGGTGTAGGTGTGGTTGCCAATCTCGTGGCCCTCGCGCAACACGCGCCGCATCAGGCCCACATTCTCCTGCGCCTCGGCCCCGATCATCATGAAGGCGGCCTTCACGCCCTTCTGCTTCAGGATGTCGAGGATCTTGGGGGTCCACTGCGGGTCAGGGCCATCGTCAAAGCTGATGGCCACCTCGTTGGCATGGTAGCCGCGCTGCTCAATGGTGTAGGTCCGCGGATAGACATCCATGTGCTCGTCCACAATCAGCTTGCGCTGCGGATCGGTCTCGTCGGTGTCCACCGTAACCGAGCGCTTGCCGGGCTGGGGCAAGCTGGTCACTTCCAGAATGTCGCCGTCGCCTTCGGTATCCACGTCGTGGCCGGGCTGTACGGTGTTGAGCGCCTGCAGGCTGCCGGCGCTGCTGGGTTTGTCCCACACGCTCCACAGGGAGCTGTCTTCCTCGCCCAGCCGCCATAGCGCAAAGGTCTGCAGACCCATCTGGCGCGCGGCGCGCATCTCGTTGAGCAGCGTCACGCCGTCCAGGAACCAGACCACGTGCTTCTGATGCTTGTCCTCATCCACGTATTCAAAGTGGGGATTCAGGGAGTCGGAATCCATGTCCAGATCGGCGTCGGCATCCGATGCCCGTTGCCAGGCTTCGGTCACGCTCAGGTCCTCGGTGTTCACCACCTCTGGCTGGGCCTTGCGCTTGCCCTTCTTCTCCTCGGGCATGGACAGGGTCCAGTCGTAGCCGTAGTTGCCCACCGCGCAGATCAGCTTCTCCTTGGGCACAAACTTGAGCACCCGCTGCAGATTGGCCACAAACCAATCCTGCGAGGCCACCGGACCGGGCTCGCTCTCCACCTCGTGCTGGTCGTAGTTCATCAGGACTATGCCGTCGCAGTTGGCGGCAATCTGGCGGAACTCGTCGTCGCTGCTCCCGATCACGGTGTTCACATAGAGCCGCAGGTTGCGCATGTGCAGCTGCGCGTAAAGCTCGTGGATGAACTCGATGTAGTTGGGGTCGGTCTCGTCGGGCAGGCTCTCAAAGTCCAAAGACAGGCCCGGATAGGTCCACTCGTACTTCTTGGGATCGTCCTTGGTGGGAGCGGGATGGCGGAAGGCGGTCAGGAAGCGAACAATGTCGTTGATCAGCGCGGTGCGCTTGGCGGGATCGCCGAGCATCACGCCCACGGCCGGGTCCCAGGTCTGGGTGTTGGAGTTGTAGTTGTTGAGGTGGGGAAAGATTTCCGTGTCTTCGTGCGCCGCCTGGATCACATGCTTGATGCGATTCTCAGGGTCCGGATCGTGCACCTGGTTGGGCTCCACCACCGGGTACTCACGATGGCTGTCGCCGTTGATGGCCATCAGCTTGGGCTGGTTGGAGTCCACGTGCAGCCACTCCGGGAACAGCATGTCGATCTGGTGGACGTGCTGTTTGAACGAGGCGTAGCTGGCCGCGTCGTAGGGCACATAGTAGGCCGCGCGCAATCCTTCACCCGTATTGAAGACAATCTCCGAGGCCTTGCGATCGGTCTTGCGGCGCGCCGGTTTGGGCGGACGAGCACCACGAACAACGAGCGCGCGGTCAGGCAGCGCACGATAATTGTGCTTCATGGCCGGCAGCAGCAGTTCAGGCAACTGCTGGGCACGAAGGACGTTAAAGATGAATACCGCCAGGACCAGCGTAAAAGTGACCGCCACGATATCCAGAAGGCGGCGCAACCGCTTCCAGCGCTTCCGTTGCGGATCGAAAAAGATCTGATCGTCTGCCATGCCTGGTTCCGTGCTCCTCGTGCCGCGCCGGTTGGGCGCATGATTCCGGCAGGGTGGTCAAATCCATACCAACCACCTGCACCCTTCTAGGCTATAACAGTATGGATCGATGCTAACCGGAGGCAGATGAAATGAAGACACGACGCGATACTCCCGGCTGGCGTCCCGTCGCCTCCCTTGCGGTGCCTCTGGCCCTGGGCCTGTGGTTGCGGCTCTACGCCCTGCACAAGCTGTTTCAGGCCATTGGCGACACGCTGATCTACGGCGACATTGCCCGGAACCTGCTCCGCCATGGCGAGTTTGCCCTGTCAGACGCCAACGGCGCCCCCTACGCGACGCTGATCCGGCTGCCCGGCTACCCCTTGCTGCTGGCCGGCTGTTTCCGGCTTTTTGGTATGGAAAATTATTTTTCCGCCAGCTGCCTGCAAATTGCGCTGGAGTTGGCCGGATGTCTGCTGCTGGCCGACTTTGCGCGCCGCATTGCCCCCCCCCAACTGGCCCGCCGCGCCGCTCTGGCCACGCTCTGGCTCAGCTGCCTTTGCCCCTTCACGGCCTCCTTCACCGCCGCGCCGCTGGCTGAGACCCCTACCCTGTTCGCCCTTGCGCTGGCGCTTTGGTCGGCAGCCCGCTTCCGGCAAAAGCCCGGATGGGCTCCGGCACTCAGCTTTACCTTCGCCATCACCTTGGCCGCCCTGCTACGGCCGGATGGCGCGCTGGTGGCCGTGGCGCTGGCTCCGGCGGCCCTGCTGGGGCTGCCCCGCGACGCGATCCAGCCCGGCAAACTGCTCCGCATTGCCGTGACCAGCGCCCTGCTCACCCTGGCCCCTTTCGCGCTATGGACTTGGCGCAACTGGGACACCTTTGGCGTGGTGCAGCCGCTGGCCCCCCGGCTGGCCAACGATCCCGGCGAAGACCCCCACCTGGGCTGGGAGGCCTGGATCAAATCCTGGTGCCTGGACTTCAACTGCACCTACTTCACCTACTGGAATGTTCCAGGAGACAACTTCGACCTGTCCAAACTGCCTTCGTGGACCTTTGACTCGCCCGCGCAGCAGGCGGAAACGACGGCCCTGGCAGCGGACTACAACCGGACCCACGAGCTAACGACTGCATTTGATCGCCGTTTCGCCCGTCTGGCCGCCGAGCGCACCACTGCCCATCCCTGGAGAACCCACCTCTGGCTGCCGCTGGGACGGCTGGGGGAGATGTGGTTCAGCCCCCGCACCGAGAACCTGCCCATCGAGCTGGACTGGTGGAACTACAACAGCCACAAGGACGAAACCTGCTTTGCCTGGGCCTGGGTAGCGCTCAATGTTGGGTTCGTGGCGCTCGGCGTGGCCGGCCTGTGGCTGCGGCCGCGCTTCTGGAAGGCCATGCTGGCCTACATCCTGCTGCGCAGCCTGATGCTGCTCGACGTGCAAGCGCCTGAATCCCGCTATACGCTGGAGTGCTTTCCCATGTTGTTTGCCCTGGGCGGAGTGGCGCTTGCCACCCTGTGGAGCCGGCTGGCCCAGCACAGGGATGCTGAACCAACCCCCTGAACCGACTGCGGAAAAAGGCCGAAAGCCAATCTGAAACCCCGAAAAGGATACCGCAGTGATTTCATGATGAACTCGGCTCCCGCCGTAGGATTGGATCGTTGCTACAGCGAGCCAAGTTTCGGGGCAGGAGCCGAGATGTGGTACATCGGTTGTGACTTTCATCCTAGTTTCCAGCAAGGGCTGAAACCCTGTCTATGTATGGAGGCATCTACGGCCCGGCTGAAGCCGTGCCCTTTTACAAAACCTGGTTCTCAGCTAGCTTTTCCACAGCTTGTAAAGCCCATCCTTGTATTGAGCGACTTACGGCACAACGATCGATCCGGCAATGAGAGAGTGGCACCCCATTCCCACCTCTTCCCGCAAAAGACGCAAGAAAGGGTGGGGCACCCAGACGGCGTTGCAGTTCGAAGGCGCGGAAGGCTGTAGGACACTTTTGCGGCGAGCGCAAGGGGCGGACGATTGTCGATGTTGATTCCTTGATGAACGTGGTTCGGTGCTCAGCGATGGGTGCGCCGCAGCCGCGAAACGCAACGATAATCGACCTTGTGGACAGCCTGCGCAATCTCGCGCTCCTCAAGGACTACCAAGCCTATCTGCGCGTGGAGAAGGGGCTGCGGCCGCTTACCTGCGAGGCCTACCTGAGCGACCTGCGCACCTTTGCGGAGTTTATGGAAGGCCGCAACGGCGTCTTGCTGACCGCTATCCAGCAGGATGTGGCGGCGTTTCTGGAGAATCTTCGTTCCCACGACATCGTATCGCGCTCGTCGGCGCGCAAGCTGAGCTGTCTGCGCGGCTTTTACAAGTGGCTGCTGCTGGACCGCCGCATTCATCACGATCCCACCGTCAATATTGAATCGCCCAACGCATGGAAGGTTTTGCCCAAGGCATTGGCCGAGCAGGAAGTGGTGGAAATGCTGGAGCGCGCGGCGCGCCCGGCCACGCATCCACAGGCCACCGCCTTGGCTATGCGCGATAGCGCGATTCTGGAGCTGCTCTATGCCGGTGGGTTGCGGGTTTCAGAAGTCACATCGCTTGCCACCAGCGACCTGGCGCTGGATCTGGGCCGGGTCCACGTGCGCGGCAAGGGCGACAAGGAACGCATTGTTCCGCTGGGGCGCACGGCGATTGAAGCCCTGGAGGCTTATCTGCGCGAAGGGCGGCCGCACCTGGACCGCATCAGCTCGCGCCGCAAGAGCGCAACGCCCAGGCCGGAGCGCGCGTGGCTGTTTCTTTCACTGCGTGGCATGCCGCTAACGCGGCAGTGGGTGTGGCATCTGGTGAAAGAGCAGAACCGCAACGCCAGTCCGCACAAGCTGCGCCACAGTTGCGCCACGCACATGGTGGAGCACGGAGCCGACCTGCGCAGTGTGCAGGTCCTGCTGGGACACGCGGACATTTCCACCACCCAGGTGTACACCCATCTGGCGCTGGGACGACTGAAGGAAGTGCATCGCAAGTTTCATCCCCGCGCCGCGCAGCGGCCCACAGCCATCGATGAGGACAAAGCCCAGCGGCCCGACGTGCTGGAGGAATCGGCATGACCGCCACAGGCCTTTATCTGGTTCCTCCGTTGGTTGCGGCCCCGGCTGCCGCCCCGGTGGCCAAGCTGCTCGCGCCGCTGGCGTTGCTGGCCGAGGAGTATCTGCGCGTGCTGGCCAATGAGCGGGCGGCCTCGGCACACACCTTGCGCGCCTATCAGCGCGAGCTGCACGACTTTGTAGCATGGATTCTGGAGCGATGTGGCGAGGACGCCGCCGCGGCCGCCATTGAGCACACCGACATTCGCGCCTATCTGGGCACGCTCTACGAGCGGGGACTCGCAAAGGCCTCCGCGGCGCGGGCGCTGGCGTCCATTCGTGGCTGGTTCAAGTGGCTGGCGCGGGCCGGGCACATTGAGCAGAATGCGGCGGCGCTGGTATCAACCCCCAAGCTGCCCAAGCACCTGCCGCGCGTGCCGTCGATCGAGCAGATGAATCGCGTGGTGGACTCGGTGGATGAGGACGCGGCCAGTTGGCCGGCACGGGATCGCGCCATCATGGAGCTGCTGTATGGATGCGGGATGCGCAACGCCGAGCTGACCGGCCTGAACCTGAACGACATTCACTGGGCCAACGATGCGATTCTGGTGAATGGAAAAGGGCAGAAGCAGCGCTATGTTCCGCTGGGCGATGCGGCGGCGGCGGCTTTGCGCGGGTATCTTACAGAGCGCGATGCGCGGCTGGCCGCGGTGCGACCCAAGGCTACGCCGGCACTGTTCCTCAACCTGCAATTGCGTGGCCTGGAGAAGCTGGGCGGCGAAGCGCGATTGACCACCCGCAGCGTGGGGCGGATTGTGAAGCGCATCGCGGTGGTGCGGGGGCTCTCCTCGGACGTGCATCCGCACACGCTGCGCCATGCCTTTGGCACCCATCTGCTGGCAGAAGGGGCCGACCTGCGCGCCATTCAGGAGCTGCTGGGCCACGAGCGGCTGGCCACCACGCAGCGCTACACGCAGTTGACGACGACGCAACTTGAGGCCGTCTACGACCGGACGCATCCGCGGGCGCGGTAAGCGTCGCGGGTGGCGGTGTGGATCGGCGAACGCTGATGGCTCTTTGAGCGAGGATTGCACAGCGCCCCCAAGGGGCGCGGAATCAGTTTTGGCGCGGGTCCCAGCACGTCGCTACGCTCCGTGCTGGGCTACTTGCACTGCGCCCTTTCAGGGCGGCTCCGGCACGGGTGGGGTACCCGGTCGGCAGAGCAGGCGCCGATGAGACACACCCAGTCGGCAGAGCAGGCGCGGGTGGGGCACCGGATCGGCAGAGCAGGCGCGGCGGGGTGCTTGCCGCGTGATCATTCTGCCGGAACAGCCTCGATAAACTCTGCTGGATCAAGAGGAGACTTGCCCTTTTGGCCCTTGTAGTCGGCGTAGTGGACCACGTCGTCGTAGGCATCCTTGATGAGATCCTGCAGGGGAATCACACTGCCGTTGACCCGCTGTTCGTCGAGCAGATCCAGATCGACATCGGCAAAGATCATCTGCTCCTGGTTGATGGTACCTTCGGCGGCGATGCCGTCGCGTGCAAAAAAGTAGTCAGATGGCGTGAGGATGGCGGCCTGTCCGTAGTTAGCGGCCATGTTGGGCACCAGGGGAAGGTTGCCTACGGTTCCGGTTACCGCGACATAGACCTGATTCTCAATGGCGCGGGCCTGGGCGCAGTAGCGAACGCGGAAGAAGCCTTCGCGGCCATCGGTGCAGGAGGGCACAAAGAGGATCTCGGCGCCGGATTCGCAGACCACGCGCGCCGCCTCTGGGAACTCCACGTCGTAGCAGATGAGGATGGCGATGTTGCCGAAGTCGGTGTGATAGACGTAGAGGCGATTGCCGCGGCTGAGCTGATAAGGGCCGCTCTCGGCAGGGGTGAGGTGGACCTTCTTCTGGCGGAAGACCTGGCCATTGGGCGTGAACAGATGGGCGGCGTTGAAGACCTTGCCCTTCTGAATGATGGGATGGGTGCCACCAATGATGTACATGCCGGTTTCTTCCGCCAGACGGATGAAGACCTCTTCGTATTTGTGCGCCATGCCGGCCAGACGGCGTACGGCCAAGGCGGGAGCCGGCTCGTTGATGTAGCTGAGCAACTGCATGGTGAAGAACTCGGGGAAGAGCACGAAGTTGGCCTTGTACTCCTTGGCGCTGCGGACGAAGAACTCGACCTGGCGAACGAAGTCCTCAAAGCAGGTGATGGGGCGCATGAGGTATTGAATGGCGGCAATGCGGACACGGCGGGGACGCTTGGTCCCGCGCATGGCGTCGGCCACTTCTTTTTCAAGGGCGGCGTGGCGGGTGCTGGACTTGAGCAGCACCGAGGAGGCGTACTCCGGATTGAGCCATTCGAGCACCGTGGCGTAGCCGCAGGAGTCGACGTCGGCCATGTAGGCGGGCACCACATCGAGCACGGCCAGTCCGTTGGCTAACTGGAAGCTGAGGGCCGGATCGTTGCGGCGTCCGGCAACCACTTCAGCCACGTACTCTCTGGCGGTCATGGTGGCGGCCACGGCGCGATAGCCGGGAATGCGGCCGCCGGTAAGCATGCGCTTGAGGGCGCGCTCGTGGATCAGTTCCTTGCGCGCCTCGTACATCAGCGAGCCAATGCCCAGGCGGCGCGCATCGGGGTCCACGCCCATGTCAGCGCCATAGAGGGTCTTGCCCTGCGCGTCGTGGGTCTCAAAGGTGCCGTGGGCGGTGATCGAAGACCAGTTGGCTTCCTCGGCGTAGTCGTCCCAGTCGATGAGGAGCGAACTGGAGGAGCCAAGCACCTTGCCATCGGGGCCGGCGACAACCAACTGGCCTTCCGGAAAGATCTTCAAATGCGCTTCAAGCTGTTCGGTTTGCCAGGGTGTTTGGCCAGGAAAGGCACGGATTTGCAAATCGATGACCGACGGAATATCGGCTGCGGTCATCTGGCGGACTTCAAGGGAGGGTTCGGTTTCGTCGAAGGAATCCATGATCCGGGGGGCTCCTCGTCTCCGAAGAGACGGTCTTGCTCCGCTATCTTAGCCCGGCCTCAAAGAATGCCTGATCAATGCCAGATGACAGTCCGATGAAGGAATGCGCGTACCAAAATGCAACCCGGTCGCGGGAATCGGCGGCCGTGCAACGTGGCGTTCATCTTCCCGCGGCATGGTTTCGGCTATTCTGGCCGAACGTGGCTAAATTACTTCAGATAGGCGTGGACCAGGTCGATGAGATCTTCGGCGAGTTCGGGAGCGATCTGCTCCTTGGCGCCGTCGGCCAAGTGGAAGCGGATATGGTGCTCAAGCAGCTCACCCATCAGGGAGTTGACGCCGCCGCGCACGGCCGCGAGCTGCATCAGTTGGCCGCCGCACTCCTCGTCCGCGGTCAGCGAGCGCTCCACAGCGTCGATTTGTCCGCGAACCTTTCTGAGCCGTTGCAGCAGCTTGATCTTCTCTCGTTCGTGTGTGGACATGGTGGGTTCTCCTTGCTCTACTATACCCCAGGGGGGTATAGTAGATACCCGGGGGGGGTATAGCTCTTCCTGGAGCTTCTATGACCCTCTTTCCTTTCATCTCGCGTTCGATTGCCCTCTTCCTGCTAGGTGGGAGCGCCGCGCTGGCCTGCGCCCAGCAGAACCAGGCCGAGCCTGCCAAGCTTCCCGACGCGCCCGCGCCGATGCTGACCATGTTGCCGCACCCGGAGCACTCCCGCTATTGGCTGACGGGGCAGGCCAACATTATCTTTCAGGGCAATCTGCCGTTTCATTCGCCCTACTCCGGAGCGAACAGCTTTCAATCCGGCGCGGAGTACAAGACCTCGCTGGTGGGTACGCTCTATAGCGGCCTGCGGCTGGATCGCTCCGTCCGCTACAACACCGATCTGGTGCTCGATGTGGAGAGCACTGGGGGGCGCGGGGTGAGCCAGGCGCTGGGACTGGCTGGATTCACGAATCTGGACGTGGTGCGCAACCCCACGCTGGGCAGCAAGCCCTATCTGGCCCGCTACCAGATTCACCAGACGATCGGCCTGAGCAGGGAAACCACGGTTCAGGAAGCGAATACCTTTGCCTTTGCGCCGGCGGTTCCGGTGCGGCGCGTGGAAGTGCGAGTGGGCAAGATGACGCTGCCGGACGTCTTCGATGCGAACTCGATTGCCACCGATAGCCATCTGCAGTTTCTGAACTGGACGGTGGACAATAACGGCGCATGGGACTACGCCGCCGATACGCGCGGCTACACGGTGGGCGCGATGGCGGAGTACGACGACCGCGAGTGGAGCCTGCGCTATGGATTGTTTGCCATGCCCACGGTGGCCAACGGCATCGACATGGATTGGGCCTTCAGCCGCGCGCATGGACAGAATGGCGAGCTGGAAGTGAGACACAGTTTCATTCCCAAACGTAAAGGAACCCAACGGGTTCTGTTCTATGCCAACCGCGCGCATATGGGCGACTATCGCGAAGCCGTGCAAGCCTTCACCAGCGGTCACGACGCGACCCCCGACATCACAAAGCACGAGCACTTCAGCGCGCTCAAGTACGGCTTGGGACTGAACGGCGAGCAGGAGCTGACGGAGAATCTGCGCGTGGCCGGGCGGTTTGGCTGGAACGACGGCAAGACCGAGTCGTTTGCCTATACCGAGGTGGACCAGACGGTGGAGCTGGCTGCAGACTATACGGCGGCGCGGTGGCACCGGGCCAATGACAAGCTGGGCGTGGCGTTTGTCTCCAACGCGATCAAGCGCGATCACCAAAATTATTTGAAGAACGGCGGGCTGGGCTTTTTGCTGGGCGACGGCAAGCTGAACTACGGGCGCGAAACCATTGTGGAGAGCTACTACACGGTTCATGCCTGGCGGGGGATTTTTTATGCCGTGGACGTGCAGCATGTGGCGAATCCGGGCTACAACCGGGATCGTGGACCGGCGTGGGTGGGATCGGTGCGAGCGCACGTAGATTTTTGATGGACGAGGTTCTCGGCGCTATTGATCCGGCCCTCAAATAGTGTCACTCTACCCCACCCATCCCGCACAAAACGCGGGATGGATGGGGCACCCAGTCAGTATTTATGGTCAGATCAATAGGTTCTAGGTCTCTGATGTGCACCCCCCTATCGAAAGCTGTCATCCTGAGCGAACGGGGCCCCAGCCGTTCTCCTCAGGCTGGGGGGTGGTGAGTCGAAGGATCTGCTTTTGTCCTTGGACGAAACTCTGACTCACAAAACAAGCCAGCCATAGCAGGAACCAAGCTGGATCGAGAACGACTTTCTGCGACGGGTTTATCGGATTCTAGTCTTTCTTTCGGGTAGACTGTGATTTTCCGGGCCGAGGCCCTGGAGAGAGGTTTCTCAGAGGAGGTTGCATGGCTACAGTAACTGGTTTTGGCGGGGTGTTTTTGCGGGCGAAGGCCCCCAAGGCTCTGTACAGCTGGTACGAGCAGCATCTGGGGCTGGCGAAGGCGGACGGGGCCTACCGGTTTCCTGCGCCGAAGGTAAGCCAGCCTGTGATTTTTTCTCTTTTCCGCGAGGAGGATGCGTACTTTCCTCCGGCGCAGAAGGCGATGCTCAATTTGCAAGTGGACGATTTGGACGGCTTGCTGGATGGGTTGATTGCCGCGGGAGTTACGGTCGACCCCAAGCGGGATAGTTACGATTTCGGCAAGTTTGGCTGGGTAACGGACCCGGAAGGCAATCGTGTGGAGCTTTGGCAGGCGATGTAGTCAGCGATGAGATAGCGGCTACCCCAGGTCTCAAAAGCGAGACCTGGGGTGGCAAGCGAACTCTGACAGGTCAGAACAGGGCCCTCCGCCACTCTGGGTGGAGCTGGAAGAATATCGGACGATCAGACAAGGTCAGTTGCCGTCTTCACGGCAGTATCGATTTGCTGCTGTATATCGTCTCGAATTTTATCCCAGATCTTTTCGACTATCCCCTTAGTGCTATCCTCCCAGTTCAACTTGTACCAGCGTCTCACTACCTCATCCCCTTCTGTTTCAAAAACTCCCCAATCTTTCAGGGAATGCCTCGTCAGCATTTCCATAACGTAGCAGACTTCGAGACTAGGAGCGCAGCTTACGACTAAGACAAGACGCTTGAGAGTCGTGAATCGCGGGGTGAGCGTTACCCTTATTTGTGCCTTCTCAAGCGTGCAATTCAGTTCGAGAGCGTAATTTTCGACGACTTCATCTGAGCCCCAAAGCATAGAAGCGGCTGCAACCATGCCAGCAAGCCCCCAAGGATCACGCCGCCGGCGCTCATGAGTAATTGCTGCAGACACAAAATTATCTGGTCTTTTCTCTCGCGAAAGAACGCGAATAATAAAAGCGCGCGTTGTGCTCTCCTGATAATCAGGATGTATGACTATCTCTAGGGAATAGATGTCTCCGAGTTCTCCGATAACTGTTGCTTTCTTCGTGATGTCATCGAATAGACCTGAGATAAAGCCTTGCGCCATCTGCTTACTGGCGAATTTTTCCTCTGTGCGTTCCAAGACCTCGACTGGATTGCGTAATACCGACACCAAAGATGAGTCGATAACGCTACCTTGACATTGCTCTGCATCGGCATTTACAGAGGGCTTCTTTCTGATTACATCGAGCTTCTTAACGTCGTCAACAAACAATTCTCGCCCCGTCCCCTGCGAAACGAAATGCGGCGTTTGACTATCGTTATCCAAGAACTCGTCTCTTATTGATCCGGCCCTGAAGTATTGCTACGCAGCGGCATAGTAGACATCTTT
>CAZYDF010000046.1:0-32030 GCA_964645855.1 uncultured Occallatibacter sp. | reverse complement strand
CTTCTCAACAAAACCAGGAATGCGCTGAACAGGGTAAACAGCCTTTTGGCGCAGAGCAGCGGCCTGTCAGGTATCAAGGCCGAAGTGACCAACGGCACTGGTAACCAGTATTTCGGCACCGCGAGCCTGGGAAACCTGGGCCTTAACGGCATGAATGCGTCGGGGTCGATCACGGGCATCTTCACCGATGGAAATGCCGTGGCGCACGGCTTTGTGCGCACAGCCGACGGCGGGATTACCACGTTCGATGCTCCGGGTGCGGGCACGGGCAGCCTTGAAGGAACAGGTTCATTTGCCATCAACGCCTCGGGGTTGATGGTGGGGGCTTACGCGGATTTGAACTCCGTGATTCATGCCTACGTACTCAAGTTGGCGCAGGTGGCGACCACCACGACACTTGTGTCGAATCCCAGTTCGTCCATCTACGGCGAGCCGGTCACCCTGACAGCTACCGTTTCCTCCACAGGAGGCATGGTGCCCGACGGAGAAACCGTCTGGTTCATGAGTGGGACAACCACGCTGGGCTCGCAACCGTTGAGCGGTGGCACGGCTACCTTGACGCCTACAACGCTGCCTGGAGGTACGGACTCGATCACGGCGATCTACGTTGGCGACCTGAACTTTGCCGGCAGCACCTCGGCGGCCGTCAATCAGGTAGTTTCTAAAGCCAGTACCGCCACGGACGTGACCTCGGTGCAGGGCCCCTTTGTTTTCGGTCAACCTGTGGTTTTTACTTCCAACGTTACCGGTCAGCTTGGCGGCGTGGTTACGGGGACGGTCAGCTTTAGCAACAACGGCACACCGCTAGGCACGGTTGCAGTAAGCGGCAACAAGGCCAGCTTGACTACCGTGGCTCTGCCAGCAGGGCCGGCTTGGGTTGTAGCGGTCTACAACGGGGATGGGAACTTCAACGGCAGCACCTCGAGCGCCGACTCGCAGACCGTCAACCGGGCCACCCCGAGTATTGTCTGGCTGGGGCCGGCAGCGATCGCCAGCGGAACCCCGCTGAGCGGGCTGCAGTTGAATGCCATCGCCTCCGTGCCGGGAACGTTTGCGTACAATCCGGCGGCAGGAACGGTGTTGGCGGCCGGGGCGCAAAGCCTTGGGGTGACCTTCACGCCGACAGACATAGCCGACTACACCACGGCCACCGCCTCAGTGCCGCTGACGGTGAATGCGGTAGCCGCGTCCACGCCTACGGTGACGGTGACGCCCGCCTCCTTCAGCATCACCACGGCGCAGGCGCTGAAGGTTACGGTAACCGTCAGCGGCAGCGGGGGCACGCCTACCGGCTCCGTGGTGCTGAGCAGTGGCAGCTATACCTCCAATGCGCAGACTTTGGCCAGCGGCAGCACGGTCTTCGAGGTTCCGGCCGGATGGCTGGCAGTGGGGCCGGATACGCTGACAGCGGCGTACACGCCGAACGCCTCCAGTGTCGCCATCTACAAGGGCACCACGGGCAATTCAGCGGCGGTGACGGTCGCATCGGCAGTTGTGGTTACCGGAGCAACCACGACCACCCTGGCGGTGACGGCCGCCGGCAGTCCGGTCACAACGACCACGGCGGGCAGCGTGGTGACGCTGACGGCAACGGTGAAGGCCGGAAGCGCGGGGGTAAGCACCGGGCTGGTCAACTTCTGCGACGCGTCGGGGGTAGCCTGCTCCGACATCCATTTGCTGGGTGCGGCGCAGTTGACGAGCGGCGGGACAGCCACGTTCAAGTTCAAGCCGGGGTTGGGCGAGCATAGCTACAAAGCGGTTTTCGCCGGGACGAAGAGCAACGCGACCAGCAGCTCCGCGGTGTCGGAGCTGACCGTGAGCGCATCAGGCGTGGGGAGTCCTTCAATCATGTCCATCTCGCAGGGCGGCGTTATGGGCAACTACAGTTTGTCCGCCACGGTGGGCGGGTTTGGCAATGCCGCGCCAACCGGGACCCTTTCCTTCCTTGATGCCACCAACGGAAATGCGGTGCTGGGAACATCGGCGCTGGCTGCCAATTCCTCTGGGGTGAATCTGCTTGGTAATCAGTTGCCGGTGACGGGCAACTATTTCCCCTCGGAGGTTGTGGGCGACTTCAACGGGGACGGCATCCCGGATGTGGCCATTGTTAACGGGGACAACAATACGGTCACAATTCTTCTCGGCAACGGAGATGGGACATTCACGCAAGCGGCCAACAGTCCCGTACAAGTAGGCAGCGCCCCCAACGCCATTGCGGTAGGGGACTTCAATGGGGACGGAATCGCCGATCTGGCTGTTACAAACCAAGGCAGCAACACGGTGAGCATTCTTCTTGGCAGCGGGAATGGATTGTTCACGGCCGTTGGTAACCCAGTTTCCGTGGGCTATAACTCCTCTGCCATCGTGGTGGGCGACTTCAACGGAGACGGTATTGCCGATCTGGCGGTGACCAACACCTACGTTCCTGGCAGCACCACCGGCAACGGCACAGTAACGATTCTGCTGGGCAACGGGAGCGGGGCGTTTACAGTAGCTCCCAACAGTCCGCTTACAGTGGGCTCCGACCCTGACGCAGTGGTGGTAGGGGATTTCAACGGAGACGGCGTCCCCGATCTTGCTGTGGCAAACCAAGGCAACAACACGGTGAGCATTCTTCTCGGCAGCGGGACCGGGACATTTACTCAAGCCGCAAATAGCCCGATATCGGCTGGCTACAGTCCTGTTTCGATTGCGGTAGGGGACTTCAATGGGGACGGCGTTCTCGATCTGGCAGTGGCTGGCCAAGGGAGCAGTAACCTGGTTATCCTGCTGGGCAATGGGAACGGCACATTCACGGCAAGCTCCAGTTCCCCTTCAACGGGGGGCAGTAACGCCCGATCAATTGTAGTGGGCGACTTCAATGGAGATGGTATTGCCGACCTGGCGGTGGACAGTTGGTTTGGGAGCGCCGTGAACAGCAACGGTAACGGTGTAATCCAGATTCTCCTCGGCAGTGGGAATGGAAACTTCACAGCAGCCACGAGCAGCGCGATTGTGGAAGGCAGCTACCCGAACTACATTGTGGCGGGCGACTTCAACGGGGATGGCGTCTCCGATCTGGCCTTGCTAGGCGGCCAGTACGGCAGCAGTACAGCATCCGTTTTGTTGACAGCGAAGAAGGCTGCCGTCGCAACGGTGACCGGAATCTCGGTGGCAGGTCTTGGGCCGCATCAGGCGGTAGCCAGCTATCCGGGAGACAGCAACTACGCCGCCGGTGTCTCTGGCGCTACGTCTCTGTATGCCCCCACGCCCGCGCCAACCTTCTCGCTGACGTCGGGGACCTACACCTCGACTGAGGTGGTCGATATTTCCGACGCCGCTGCCGGGGCAGACATTTACTACACCACCGATGGCAGCACGCCGGTAATCATGGGCGGAGCCCACCAATACCTGGGGCCGATCACGGTATCGTCTTCAGAAACCATCACCGCCATGGCGGTAGCTACAGGCTACGGACAGAGCGCGACCGCATCAGCTACCTATACCCTCAACCTGCCCGCGGCAGCCACGCCGGTGATTTCGCCAGCTTCCGGCGTCTACAGCAGCGCGATTACCGTTACCATGACCGACGCGTCGCCCGAGGCGCCGATCTACTACACCACCAACGGCGCGGTTCCGACCCAAAACTCCTTCGTGTACTCTGGCCCCTTCACGGTCTCGACCTCGGAGACGGTGTCGGCGATGGCCATGGGCGGCGGATTTTCGGCCAGCCCGGTGGCCAGCGTGCAGTACATTGTAAGTTCGTCCGCGACTCCATTCATCTACACGGTGGCCGGCAACGGAACCGAAGGCTACAGCGGCGACGGCGGCAAGGCCACGCTGGCCAACATCAATTATTCCTACGGTACGGTAGTAGACAGCGCCGGTAACCTCTACTTTTCCGACATGGACAACCATCGCGTCCGCAAAGTAGCTACGGGCACCGGCATCATCACCACGGTGGCCGGCAATGGAACAGCGGGGTTCAGCGGCGACAGTGGTTCGGCCACCAGCGCGCAACTCTACTTTCCGCATGGCTTGGCGCTCGATAGCGCCGGCAACCTGTATATCGCCGATACCGACAACCAGGCGATACGTATGGTCACACCTGGCGGACAAATCAGCACGGTGCTGGGCAGAGGCACGAAGGGTAACTTCTCGTCCCCCAGAGGCATTGCGATAGACAGTTCCAACAATATCTACGTTTCCGACAGTGGCAATTATGTCATTTGGAAGCTGGCCAACGGTGCCTCATCGATGGTTGTTTTTGCCGGCGAGAAGGGGCAGTCTGGCTACAATGGCGAAAACCTGCCAGCCACCAGCGCGACTCTCTCCAGCCCTCAAGGCATCGCCGTGGATAAAGCCGGAACCACCGTCTTCATTGCAGACGCAAACAACAACCGTGTCCGCATGGTATACAACGGCTATATCTCCACCGTTGCTGGCAACGGTGGAGGTGGATATAGCGGTGACGGCAATTCGGCTGCCTACGCTTCTCTTCACTATCCGATCGGTGTGGCGCTGGATGGCTCCGGCAACATCTACATCGCCGACGAACAGAACAACGTCATCCGCGAAGTAACCAACGGCACCCGAATCATTAGCACCATTGCCGGCAACGGCCCGAAGGGCAACGGATCCAGCGGGGATGGGGGGCCGGCGGGCAGCGCGGCATTCAGTTATCCGACTGGAATCTCCGCGGACAGCACCGGAAATCTCTATATTAACGACGGCGACGGCTTCCGAATTCGCAAGGTGACGGCTGCCAGCTTGCCTCCGTCAGCGCCAACGGCCACGCCCTCCTTCAGCGTTTCGGCGGGAAGCTACTCCGTTGCGCAGACAGTCACCATTACCGATGCAACGGCGGGCGCCTCCATCTACATCACCCTGGACGGCACTACTCCGACTACCGCATCGACGGGATACACCGGTCCCATCAACGTCTCCGGTACGGTCACCCTTCAGGCTCTAGCGGTTGCGCCTGGTTATCTTGCCAGTCCCGTTGCCTCTGCGGTCTATTCCATTACCTCCGCTCCGACAGCGGTGATCTCAACCGTTGCCGGGAGTGGTGTTTCTGGCATGTCCGGAGCGGGTGGCCCAGCCACCAGCGCACAGTTTGGAATTCTGCAAGATCTAGCGGTGGATGGCTCTGGCAATCAGTACTTTGTCGATTCGAACAATGTGGTCTGGAAGGTTTCGGCCCAGACAGGAATGATCTCCGTTGTGGCCGGAAACGGCAAGGCGGGCTACAGTGGTGACGGATCTCTGGCGGTGAATGCCGAGTTGAACACTCCCTACTCGGTAGCCGTGGACGGCTCCGGCAACATATATATTGCCGATGGCAATAACAGTGTTGTCCGCAAGGTTACAGCGCAAACCGGATTCATCTCAACCATTGCCGGAACTGGAACCTGCAACTACAGTGGCGACAGCGGCCAAGCCACTGCCGCGACTCTGTGCTACCCCTCCAGCGTGCGGCTGGATGGGGCCGGCAACCTGTACATAGCCGATTCGGGTAACGGAGTTGTCCGGATGGTCGCGGGAACCGGTGTGATCAGTACCGTCGCTGGAAACCACAGCTATGTCTTCAGTGGCGATAATGGCGCGGCAACCAGCGCGGGTCTCATTAACCCCGAGGCGCTCGCGCTCGATGGTGCCGGCAATCTCTATATTGGCGACTCTTGGGGGCGCATCCGCAAGGTCACCAAGGCCACCGGGCTTATCTCGACGGTAGCTGGGAACGGCGATTATGGATCGAACGGCGATGGCGGATTGGCCACGAGCGCTCAAGTGATCGCCAATGGACTTGCCATCGATCCGGCTGGCAACTTGTTCATTGCCAACGGTCCAGGCGTTGTTCGCGAGGTCTCCACCAGCACGGGCATTATCTCCACGATTGCCGGCAGCGAGAGTTGGGGTTTCTGGGGCGACGGTGGTTCAGCCACGGTCGCCGGGCTCAATGGACCCGTTGCGGTCGCATTCGATGTAACCGGCAACCTGTTCATCGCGGACGACTTCAATTACCGCGTGCGCAAGGTGACCTTTGCTCCCGCGGCTACGCCTACCTTCAGCCCCGCGGCGGGCAGCTATACGACGGCCCAGTCGGTGACCATTGCCGACACCACATCGGGCGCAACCATCTACTACACGACGGACGGAAGCACGCCGACGACAAGTTCGGCGGTGTACAGCGGTTCGATCGCGGTGAACTCCACGATGACGATTCAGGCCATGGCCATCGCCACGGGAACCAGCATCAGTCCGGTGGCCAGCGCTACGTATTCGATGGATACGGTGGGGGCGTCGCTGGCGTTCAGCAGCAGCGACACGAACCCAACACTTGGCGAGACCGTCACGCTGACGGCGACTCTGAATATTCCCGCCAGCCAGTTTTCCAACATGGGGTCGTACTGGATTTACGACGGAACCACGGTCCTTGTCGCGGGGGCGTTGCCCAACACTACAGGCCCCGGTTACATGTATCAAACCTCTTCGCTGAGCTTTGGGACGCATACGCTGACCGCAAAGTATGTGGGCAGCTTTAACGGCGTCACCGTCACTTCAAATCCGCTGGTTGTGCAGGTGACGCAGCCCGCCGCCGCGCCGACCTTCAGTGTCACGGCAGGAAGCTACACGTCGGTGCAGACAGTGACTCTCAGCGATACCACGCCCAACGCGACCTTCTACTACGTTATAGGCGCGACGGTGACCACACCCACCACCCTGTACACGGGCCCGATCACCGTCTCTTCTTCAGAAACGCTGGCGGCGATTGCCGTAGCGCCAGGCTACACGCAGAGCCCCATAGCCACGGCGGCCTATACCGTTGTGCTTCCCCCCACAGTGACAAGCCTGACTTCGCCCACCAATCCAATCAATTTCGGACAATCCATAACCTTGGTTGCGACCATCGCCGGGCAGTCCGGCTTCGCGCCCACCGGCACGGTGACGTTCAGCTATAAAAACGCAATTCTGGGAACCGTGTCGCTGGGCAGTGCCGGGGTAGTGGGCAGCGCGGCCAGCTTGACCACTGCGGCGCTCCCGCTGGGGAGTGACTCGCTCACGGCGGTCTACAGCGGCGACAACTTCAACCAGGGCAGCACGTCGAACACGGTCTTCCAGGTGGTCGACCAGGTTGATTCTCTGGGCTACACCTACAGCATTCCTTACGCCTTCCTCGGATCGCCGGATGGTTCGATGATCATGGGAGGCACGGTGGACGCACAGGGTAATCTGTACGGCATTACCGGCTATGGCGGCGTCAATTCCTGCTCCCCGCCGTATCCCGCGGCGTATGGCTGCGGCGCGATCATCAAGCTGGACTCAAGCGGCAGGGAGACCGTGCTGCACAGCTTCAGCGGAACAGATGGCGCAGTACCCATGGGCGGCCTAGTGCTGGACGGGCAGGGCAACCTGTACGGTACGACGTTGGCCGGTGGGAATCTCTCCTGCAACTCGGGAGAGGGCTGCGGTTCGATCTTCCAATTGAATTTGGCCACTTTGCAGTTCACCACGCTGCACAACTTTACCGGAGCCCCGGATGGCTCCGACATGGAAAGTCCCATGGTGCTGGACTGGCAGGGCAACCTGTACGGCAGCACGAATAGCGGCGGCGCCAACGGCGCAGGAGTGCTATTCAAGGTGGACGGTTCCGGCAACTACAGCACCATCTACAGCTTTACCTCCGCGCAAACCAACAGTTGGGCAGTGGAAGTGACCGCGCTGGATGCGCAAGGCAACTTCTACGGCACCACCCGCGGCGGTGGCACAACGGGCAATGGATCGGTCTTCAAGCTGAATCCAACCACCAGCACATTTACGGTGCTTTACAGCTTCACGGGCGGAACCGACGGCGATTCTCCGCGCGACCTGTTCCGTGACGCAAAGGGCAACCTCTTTGGCCATACCAAGGACGGAGGCAATACGGCCTGCGGCGTGACGGGCGGCTGCGGAACCTTGTTCAAGGTGAATGCGGCCGGCACGTTCTCGATTCTGCATACCTTTGTCGGTGGAACGGATGGAACCGGCGGGAGCTTGAACGCGGAAGACGCGCAGGGCAATCTGTTCGGCCTCGGATCATCAACGGCCTTCGTGATGAATACCAGCAACGCGATCACCGCGCTACACACCTTTACTGGAACCAATGGAGATGGCGCCGGCCCCGGCGGCCTGGTTCGGGATGTGCAGGGCAACCTGTATGGCGGCACGGGCGGTGGCGTTACAACCTGCAACGCGCCAGGTGGTACCGGCGCGCTGGTCAACGGCTGCGGCACGCTCTTCAAACTGGCGCTCCCGGCAGCCATTGCCACGACCACGACGGCCCTTCAGTCTTCGGCGGTGAACGCCATTACCGGACAATCGGTCACCTTTACCGCAACAGTTTCAGCCAGCGCGGGCACGGTCCCCAATGGAGAGGCAGTCGCGTTCATGATGGGGCCGGTCTTGCTGGGCGCAGGAACGCTGAGCAGCGGAACCGCCAGCTTTACAACCTCGGCGCTGCCTCTGGGAAGCTACCCGATTACGGCGGTGTATGCAGGCGATCCGAACTTTGCCGGAAGCCTCTCGAATAGCGTGGCGCAGGGAGTAACGCTTCCGGTTGTTGCAACGCCGACCTTCAGCCCGGCGGCCGGGGCCTACATCGGGATGCAGACGGTATCTATTTTCGATACCACTCCCAACTCGACCATCTACTACGCCATCAACGGGACGGCAACCACATCTTCCACTCCTTACACGGTCCCCATCAGCGTCTCGTCTTCGGAAACGATTGAGGCCATCGCCGTAGCGACCGGCTACACGCAGAGCGCCGTGGCCACTGCCGCCTACACCATCACCTACAAGACCACGCCCACGATCACCTGGCCCACGCCGACGGCCATCACTTACGGCACGGCCTTGAGCGCAGCGCAATTGAACGCGACTTCAGGCGGTGTGGCCGGTACCTTTGTCTATTCTCCGGCTCTGGGAGCGATGCTGTCCGCCGGGCCGCAGACCCTCTCGGTGATCTTTACGCCCAACGATACCGCCGACTACACCACGGCCACGGCCAGCGTGCAACTGACGGTGAACCAGGCCACGCCTACGATTACCTGGCCCACGCCGGCGGCGATCGTCTATGGAACCCCGCTGAGTGCAACGCAACTGGACGCGACTTCGTCGGTCCCCGGCAGCTTTAATTACCTGACACCGGCAGGCACGGTCCCGCTCGCCGGAACCTTCACGCTGTCGACTACCTTCACGCCGACCGATACAACCAACTACGCGACGGTCACCGCGACCGTACAACTGACCGTGACCAAGGCCACGCCCACCATCAGTTGGGTAGCGCCGGCGGCGATCACCTATGGAACCCCGTTGAGCGGAACGCAGTTGAACGCGTCGAGCTCCACATCGGGCACTTTCGCTTACACGCCTGCCTCGGGTGTTGTGTTGGGCGCAGGACCACAGACCCTGTCGGTCACCTTCACGCCGCTGGATCCAGCCGACTACAACACGGCTACGGCATCGGTGCAATTGACTGTGAACCAGGCCACCCCCACCATTACCTGGGCCACGCCGGCGGCCATCCCGTACGGCACCCCGCTGAGCACGACCCAGCTCGATGCAAGCACGCCGGTACAGGGCACTTTCGCCTATACGCCAGCCTTGGGCACGGTGCTCCTCCCTGGCGCTCAAACGCTTTCTGCAACGTTCACGCCGGTTGATCTTAACTACAAAAATGCCACGGCAAGTGTCCAACTTGCGGTGGTAGCGGCCAGCCTCAGCTTCAGTCCGACCGGCATAGCCTTCGCCGGGCAGCCGATCAATACGGCCAGCGCCGCAATTCCGCTGATCGTGACCAACTTGTCGGCGTTCCCGGTGACCATGACAAGCGCTACGGCCACGGGCGACTTCAGCGCTACCAGCAGCTGCACGACCATCGCTCCACAGGGTACATGCAGTGTGAGCGTGACGTTCACGCCCAGCACCACGGGCGCGCGCACCGGTACTCTCAGCTTGACCGAGGCACAGTCGAACGTCCCGCAGAATCTGCCGCTGACCGGAACCGGAACAGTGGCGGGGATCCAGATAACGCCCGCCGCGCTGAACTTCGGCAGCCAGGTTGTTTCGACGACGAGTTACGGCCAGACCATCGCCATCCAGAACACCGGAACCGCTCCTCTAGCCGTCTCCAACATTGCCACGACGGGCGATTTCGCCACCACCGGCAACTGCGCCAGCGTCCCCGCAGGCAGCAGTTGCAGTCTTACCGTGACGTTCGCGCCCACGGCCACCGGCACGCGCACCGGCACGGTCACGTTGACCGACAACGCCGGCAGCGGCAGCCAGAGCCAGATCGTCAACCTGGTTGGCGTGGGGACACAGGCCGGCGCAACGCTGACGCCCAGTGTGCAGACCTTTGCCGGCACGGTAGTCGGCAAGACCAGCTTCGGGTTGAATGCCACGCTTACCAACACCGGATCGGCCACATTGACCGGTATCGGGGTTTCGATCCTGGGCGACTTCACCCAATCCAACACTTGCGGGGCCACACTGGCTCCGAACACGAGCTGCACCATCACCGTTACGTATGCTCCGACGGTAGCCGGAGCGGAGACGGGCAGCCTCACTGTAACCGACAGCCTGGGCGCGCAGACGGTCACCCTGCTTGGCACCGGTTTGGCTCCGGGGGCTTCGCTCAGCACGGCGCAGCTTGTCTTTGGCGGGCAGTTGGTGAACACCTCCTCGCTGGCGCAAACGGTGATCTTCACCAACACGGGAACCGCCGCGGTCTCCATCACATCGGTTACGCCCAGCGCCAACTTTACGGACTCAACCAACTGCACCGGCTCGATAGCAGCGGGCGCCAGTTGCAGCATCAACGCGGTGTTCGCGCCCAGCACGACCGGCGCGCTGAGCGGCACGATCTCGGTTGTCGACAGCGTGGGCACGCAGACCGTGAATCTGCAAGGCCAGAGCATTAGCAAGGGGCTTGCGGTGTCGCCTTCGGTTGTAGCCTTTGGCGCTCAGGTGGTGGGGACCATCAGCCAGGCGCAGACGCTGATGGTAACCAATACAGGTACGACAGCGTTGGCGCTTAATCCAATCGCGGTGTCAAACAACTTCGTGGAATCGGATCAGTGCTATTCGGCGACGACAACCTTGGCAGCGGGCGCAACCTGCTCCATCAGTTTGAGCTTCTCGCCCACGGCCGCCGGCAACCTCTCGGGCTCGCTGGTCATCAGCGATACCACGGGAACGGTCTTTACGTTGGCTACCGCCAGCGGCCAAGGCACGTTGCCGGGCATTACCACTTCGCCCTCTACGCTTTCCTTCGGCAGTCTCTCGGTGGGCACCACCAGCCAGGCGCAGACGGTGACCGTCACCAACACGGGCACGGCGGCTCTGCAGATTGGCACGGTGACCGGCACGGGCGACTTTGCCGAGGCGGACACCTGCTCGAACAAGACCATCAACCCCGGCAAATATTGCGTCATCAGCGTCACCATGACGCCCACCACAACCGGCACGCGCACCGGCGCCATTCAATTCAACGACAACGCCGATGGTTTGCATACGATCGCACTCAGCGGCATGGGCCAGCAAGCGGGGGCCAATGTTTCGCCCTCCAGCCTGGCCTTCGGCAGCTTGCCCATCGTCTCCCCGTCGCAGGTTTCCACCGCGGCTGGCACTTCGTTGAGTGTCACCGTCTCCAACCCCGGCACCGCGCCCCTGATTCTGAGCGGAATCACCCCCCAGGGCGACTTCACTGAAAGCGACAACTGCAACGGGTCGGTTGCGGCTGGCGGAAGCTGCACGCTTACGGTCAAATTCGTGCCCACCGCACTTGGACACCGCACCGGCACGCTCACCATCTCTGATAACGCTGGTACGCAGCTCGTCTCACTCGAAGGCTACGGCGCCCCAGGTGGCTTGACCCTTACGCCTTCGGTGCTCAACTTTGGCGCCCAGACCGTAGGCGTTCCCTCCACCCCGCAGATCGCCGTGTTGACCAACAACACCGGATACTCCATCACCAACCTGACGATTGCCGCCAGCGGCGAATACGCCGAAACCGACAATTGTGGCAGTACGCTGGCGAACGGCGCGAGCTGCAACCTGACCATCACGGTTACACCGTTAACCCCAGGCGCCATTACGGGCACCATCACCATCTCCGCGCAAGGCACCTTCGCAACCGGCAATGTTCGGGGCATCCTGCAAAACGAGGCCAGATTGGTTCCAGAAGCCAATGGGACCAGCGTGGGCGTGGGCGTGGTGGCGGTCTTGGCCAACACCAACACCAACATCACCGCCTCGAAACTGGTCTTTGGCACGGCTCCGGCAGGCATCGCCGCTGAGCCGTACAGTGCCGGATCGATCACGGTACTGGAGCAAGACGATACCGGCAACACGGTCAATGCACAAGACGCGCTCACGCTCACGGTGACCGGGAGCGGCTACTCGGCCACGTACCCTGCCACGGCATCCGGTGGCGTTGCTACCTTTGACTTGAGCGCAGCGGTGCTGAAGGCGCCCGGCTCCTACACCTACAAGGCAACCCTCAACTCGAACACCGCAATCAATGTGAGCGCCACCGAAACGCTGACCGCGGGTGCGGCGGCGAGCGTTACCGCGGCTGCGGGCATCTCCCAAAGCACGGTTATCAACACGGCATTTGCCGCGGCGTTGCAGGTGCTGGTTGTAGATGTCAATGGCTACCCGGTAAAAGGAGCAACGGTTACGTTTACTGCTCCTGCCTCGGGCCCTGGCGCGGGCTTGTCCAGCACCTCCGTGCAAACCGACGTGAATGGCACGGCCAGCGTGATCGCAACGGCAAATGGATTCGCGGGAGGATACGCCATCACCGCGGCGGTCTCCGGAGTCTCCACCTCGGCCAGCTTCTCGCTGACCAACAACAAGGGCACGCCCACGCTCACTTGGGCAACGCCGGCCGACATCACGTACGGCACGGCGCTGGGCACATCCCAGCTGAACGCCAGCGCGGGCGGAATGGCCGGTAGCTTTGTCTATTCGCCTATCGCTGGCACAGTGCTTTTAGCAGGGTCGCAGCAGCTCCTCTCGGTCCTCTTTACCCCGACAGACATTGCGGACTATACAACCGCTACCGCGACTGTCCGGCTGAACGTCAACAAGGCCACTCCGGTTCTTACCTGGGTCACGCCCGCTGCTATCACCGTCGGTACACAGCTGAGCACGACGCAACTGAATGCAACGGCTTCCGTGCCGGGCACATTCGTCTACAACCCCCTGGCCGGCACAACGCCGGCTGTGGGCACGGATACGCTGAACGTTACATTTACCCCCAACGACATCACGGATTACACCATCGCGACAGCATCCGTGCAGTTGGTGGTCGTCAACCCGAATCCTGTGCCGGTGATCGGAAGCATGTCGCCAGCCTTCACCTCCGCGGGTGGGGCAGCCTTCACGCTTACCCTTACCGGAACGGGATTTGTCTCTGGTTCTTCGACAGCGTATTGGGGCTCTACGGCACTTGCCACTACGTTCGTGAGTGCAACGCAATTGACGGCGCAGGTTCCGGCGGCCTCCTTTGCAACCGCGGGAACTACGGCGGTAACCGTGAAGACCGTGGCACCGGGCGGAGGCACATCCAACGCCTTGAACTTCGAGGTGGATACGGCCGGCTCTACATCTGGGGCGCCAACCTTCACCACCTTGACGGCCACCGTGACCGCAGGCTCTTCGGCAACTTATTCGGTGACCTTGCCTTCGACAGCGACGAGCGTCTCGGCGAGCTGCCTGAATCTGCCCACCGGCGCCACTTGCACCTATTCCTCAACCTCCAATACGGTGACCATCACCACCGCCTCGACAACGCCAACGGGAACCTATCAAATCATCGTGGTGTTCACAGAGACGCTGCCTGGCGTGGCCACGGGATTCATCCTGCTGCCCATCCTCCTGCTGCCGCTCTTCTACCTGAGGAGAAAACTGGCGGCGCGGGGCGTTTGGTTGACCGCTTGTGCAGGTCTGATTGTGGCAGTTGCAACGATAATTGCCATCGGTTGCGGCGGAGGTGGTGGCGGCACATCCACCCCGCAAACTCATCAGGTGACCAGTTCGGGCACGGTCACCCTCACCGTCCACTAGAGTGAATCGTACAAACCCGTCCGGAGAGGCAAATGGGCCGCTCCGGACGGGTTTGTTTTTTTGGCAGAACGAAGAAGGATGGACAACAAGATCTCCTCTCTCCCTCTGAGCCTTCAAATCAAGATCCGCTCCACCTCGTCCAGGCCGATCTCATCACGGCGGCGGTCGTAGAGCTGGGTTGTGCGCGTGCTGGCGTGATTGGCCATCACCGCGGCCTTCTCTAGGGTGCCACCGTTCTTGAGGTAGGCGGTGATTCCGGTAGCCCGGAAGCTGTGATTGCCGATCCTGGTTTCGATGTTGGCCGCAGCGGCCCGTCGGCGGGTCATGGCGTGCGCGTTGGCCTGGGGCAAGAATGTACGGGTGAGTGAGCCCGTACCTCGTCCGATCGTACGAAAGAGCGGCCCCTTGGGATCGGTTGCGAGACCTGCGCCATGGATGTAGGCAGCCAGGGCATGTTCCAGGTTGTGGTGGGCGGGCATGGCGTGCTCTTTGCCGCCTTTTTCATGAAGGCGCACCCACAGGCGCCGGTTCTGCGTGTACACGTCCTCGACCTTCATGGCCAACGCGGCGCCAATCCGCGCAAAGCTGTAGACCATCAACGAAATCAGGGCCCGGTCGCGCAGGCCAGCCGGCGTCGAAGTGTCGATGGAGTCCAGCAGCCGCCGCGCCTCCTCGGGGTCCAGCACCGGCGTCTTGCCAACGCGGACCACATGGCGCGGGCCGCGCACCGAGGCCGCGGGATTTACCGGTACTACCTGGCCCACGACCAGCCAGTCAAAAAGGTGGCGGATGGCCGCGAGCTGTTGCTTTACGCTGGGCGTCGACTTCAAGCGCATCTCGAGCTCGATCCAGGTAGCCACGTGCAGCGGCTGAATCGCGGAAAGGGAAGTGACGCCCACGCTTTCGCACCAGGCCAGAAACTCGCCCGCGGCCCGCGCATAGGCGCGCCGGGTATGCGGATTGCGGATATTGGCGGCGAAGAACTCCAGGAAGCGCAGACTCGCGCGGTCGCCCGAATGGGTGACGAGAGCGGGCAGCGTCGTGAGCGCTGACGAGTGGATGAGGCTAAGCGGCTTCATCATGCTGTCTTCCAGTATAGATGATAAAGGACATTATCACATATAGAAAGGCCAAGAATCTGCCTGACCGGGATTTTGCCTTCGTCAAGAACGCCGTTGTGTCTGGAACTCTGGTTGTCACCGAGGACGGGAAAGGTTATGCTGCTTTGGAGAAATAATGTTACAGACATTTCGCCGCTTCAGAAGTTGGGATGCCAGCGAGACGGAAGAATGCCTGCCCAATATCCACCTTGTGTTCGCAAATCTTAATCATGGCCGCTCGGCATTGTCGGCGCAGCCGCCGCTTCAGCCTACAATGGACTCTACTTCGGCGAATGGCAGCACCCTACATGTTTGGCAGGGGTGAAAACCAGATAGGCAAGGAAGTATCCACCACCCATGAGGTGCAATTTACAATGAAATCAAAAAATCTAGCTGTTCTGGCGCTACTCTTGCTCACCCTCGGCTGTGCCCTGCCTGCACACGCTTTTCAGGACTCGTCTCTCTCCCTGCAGGGATTCTCCGGTATTCTCAATACCCCAACCGGCCATGTTCAGGAGAAGGGGACCTTTGATGCCCTCTACAGCAACCAGAAGGACAGGTTTTCCAATATGGCCATGCCCCTCTGGCAGGATAACTATGTCTTCTCGGTTGGTATGTTCAGTTTTGCGGAGATTGGCGGTCGCCTGACCAATAACATGTCCCTGAATCAAGGGGGCATTCGGGATCTGTCTGGGAACGTGAAGTTCTCCAGCGCGCCGTTTACTACCCGTTACCGTTTTTCCCCGGCCCTGGCGGTGGGGGTTCAGGATTTCGGGGGGGGGTCTTCAAACTTTCGGACGAGCTATGTGGCTGCTTCGGCTGATCCTGTTGGCTGGTTGCGTCTTTCTACGGGCTATGGCCACGGGCCGGACCGGATGAAGGGGGCCTTCGGGGGTATGGAGCTCAGGGCCCATGATTGGGTCACCCTGCTGGGGGAGTATGACACCACCAACACCAATGTGGGTGCGCGTCTGACCACTCCGGCGCTTCGCTATTTCCCGGCCCGGTTCACTGCCACCTTCTCCTCACCGATGCAGCGCTCGCAAGAGCTGGCAATCAGCGTCGGTATGATCATTCCGCTTGAGTTCTCCAAGGCAAAGCACGACGCCGCCGCGCCCAAGACTCTTTGGGGTGCGCTCACCGCCAAGAAAGTGCGGCAGCGGGCTCCTGAGCCGGTGTCGCCGCCTCCGGTGGTGCAGTCTCGTCCGGCTGATTCCGCGGGTACTCCCATGGCGGTAGTTACGCCTCCGGCTGCTGTTACGTCGGCTGCAGAGCCATGCTGTCAGAACAACGTTGTGGAACCGGCGCCGTTGGAGGCGCTGCGGAAGCGCCTGATCAAGGCCGGCTTTGTGAATGTGCGGGTGGGGATGCAAGGGAAGACCTTGGTCGTGGAGTATGAGAACATCCGTTACCATCACAATGAACTTGATGCCGTTGGGGTAGTTGCCGGAATTACCGTCCAGACCGCCGCAACCAGTGCCGAACAGCTTCGGCTGGTGGTAAAGCGCGAAGGGCTGGCCCTTCTGCAGATTGAAGCCCCGCTTTTGCCGCTGTGCGACTGGCTGGAGGGGAACGACCTGACCCAAGCACCGGTGTTCACCGTAACCAACAAGTTGGTGGACACAAAAGGGGTGGGCTTTGTTGTTGGGGACGACAATCCGGGAAGGCTCAAGCCCTCGGTAATGGTGTACCCCTCTTTAACTACCCTGGTGGGGACCGAGTACGGAGTCTTTGACTATCAGCTCTCCATCCGGCCGGAATTGCAGGTGCCGCTCTGGCGGGGGGCGACTGGCGTGGCCCGTTGGGATATTCCGGTGGCCTGGAGTCACAACCTCGATAAAGGACAGGTCTATGCTGCTTACCATACCCAGGCGCAGATGGATCGTCTGATGCTCTTCCAGACGCTGCCTCTGGCTCCCGGCCTGGTGGCCAACCTGGGCGGGGGCGAGATTCTGGACACCACCTTCGGCACCCTCAATGAGCTGAATTGGACCCTTGGAGGCGGTATGCACCGCTTCGGAGCGATTCAATCATGGGGACGTGACACGGGCAGTAACTCCACCCGCAACGTTGAGCTCGGTTCCTACCGTTTTTTCCTGGCCCGCCAGGATCTGGCCTTTGAGGCGACAGGGGGACGCTTCTGGGGGCAGGATACCGGTGTTCTGTTGAATATGAAGCGGTTCTTCGGGGATGTGTCGGTGTCACTGTATTACAAGCACTCGGTCACACCTACTGATTCCAAAGTTTGGCAGCAGGGAGGGATCCAGTTTGAGATCCCGTTAACGCCGCGTCGGGATATGGCCGCACGGCCGGTGCAGATACGTGGGAGTGAGGACTGGGTCTATGGTCAGGAGACGGTGATCGCTACTTCTGCCACTCAAAACGCTAACTCCATCGAGCCGGGTCTGGCGACCGTGCCAGATGCAACGCAGTCCCTTACCCAGTCCTTCTATGACCGGGAGCGTTTCAACAAGGATTACATCCTCTCCCACACGGAGCGAATCAAGGAGGGGTGGCGGCGCTTTCGCAATGGCCTGTAGCCGCCCCCACGGGGGTGTCTATCGTGCAGAATGGGGCCGTTCTTCCTCTTGTGCTGGGGCGGCTCCCTATTTTTGCTATTGACAAATGTCAGGTGGTACAGTTAGTACTCGTTTGAAGTAGAATGATAGAAATACAGTCTGGTGCCATTTTCCTCTTCTGAGGGATGCCACTCCCCGAGAACTACGCTCAAACTAATGGAGGTTCACAGTGAAAATCCGCAAAAGCGCAGTATTGCTCTCTCTTGAAGTTCTAATGCTTGGATCCTTGGTCGGCTGTTGGTGGAGCGGCGGAGGCTCTTTGCCTACCAATGTCGTTACGCAAGGGCAGAGCGGCAAGGTGACTCAGGGAGCGGTCAGTGGTGCTACCGTTTGGGCCGACAGCCTCACTTCAGGCACCCGCTTTGTCATTGATACCGCTGAGCAGCCCACCCAGACCACGACATCCGCTACCGGTACATTTACCTTCCCCGTGCAGCCGAGTTACAAGTATGTCGTTGTATCCCAGGGGGGGACTGACACTATTACCGGCAAGCCAGCTACCACCATGCTTGCTCCTGCTGGCGCCAAGTCAGTCTCCGCGCTGACAACATTGGTTGCCCTGGATACGACGGGCACTCTGGCAGCCTCCATCAACGCGATTCTGCCTTCTGGAACAACCTTTGACAGCGACATTACCGCCGCCAACGGTCTGACCCCGGCTGCAATGGTGGCAATCACTTCGATCGAAACAGCGGTTACCACTTTCAATCAGACGGTTCAGGATGCAACCAAGACTGGCTCTACGCTGACGCAACAGCAGCAAAACAACATCAACCTTACCGTGTACAGCCAGATCGCCACCACACTCTCTGGTTCTTCCTCGGGATCGCTGGCGAATACGGCCAATTTGGCGAGCAATCTAACCACCGCACTGACGACGGCTGCTACCACGATCGCTACCAACAACACCAACATTACCTTAACTTCTCCCTCTACGATTGCCTCGTCGATTGCCACCAACGCGGTTGCCACATCAGCCAACGTGGTCGGTATTGCAACAAGTAATGCCGCTCTACAGAGTGTAACGCCGAGTACCGTTGTATCCGCACCGGTAACTGTATCTACGAGCACTTCCGTTACTGAAACCACGGTGATGACCACATCCAACACGGCACTTGTTAACAGTACCGTTACAACGGTAGCCACAACGGCAGCGACGAGCGTCACGGCCACCTCTACCCCGACGACCTATACGCCGCCGGTTATCGCCGTCGCCAACAACCCGACAATTGTCGGCTACCAACTGGCGGTCAACGCAAGCGGCAGCTCGTGGAATGTGTCTACCCTCACGATCACGTTCAGTGACAATATGGTCGCAACCGCGTCGGGCAGCTCGAGCTATGCCAACTCCGTATTGAACCCTGCAAATTACCAGTTCACTCAGTCAGGTTGCTCTCCGGCATCCTACTCCGCGAATGTGGTTACTTTCTCCTGCGGGAGCCTGACACCTGGTGCCTTCGGAATCACAGTCAACAAAGCTACCAGCAGCAGTGGTGTTTGGGCCAGTTCCACATCGTTGGGCCTGTCGGTCGACAACGTGAAGACCTTTACGTTGCCCACCGTAACCGGCAGCACCGGTGGTAGCAGCCTCGACATGTTCTAGCACTTCAGGATGTCCCGTCGGTAGCTGTAAAGCTGAACGGCGGGTCAGCCTGATTCCTTGAGAACTTGTTGAAAATCAGCTGAATAACATTGTTGGCCTCCGGGAATCCTTCCCGGAGGCCATTTCCGTCTTCAGGCACACAGCGGCCGCGGAGATCGCAGTGCGATGGGAGCCAACGGGAACGGCTGAAAAGAGCTCACAGCTCACTGTCATGGGGAGAACCGTGAAAATAGGCGACCAGCACTGGAAGCAGGACCATGGCGACAAACACCAAAGCGATCAAGATGTCCCCCATGCGCAATATCCTCCTGGAGGTAGCTCAAATCACAGCGAAGCCACCCGTATATAGCCTGGATCAGTTCGTGGATCGGGTTGGAAACAGATCTACAAAGCGGAAAAATATAAAAGTGCAAAGACAGACCAGCGCAGCACCACTCAACACCACCAGGGTCACCGGCAACAACAACAAACCCAAGGCCGAACGCTGCGTCCCCGACTTCAGCATGCTTGATCGATCACCAATGCTGGAGAAGGGTGAGGGCATTGTCGCCCCCCTCATCCTCTCCAGCCTTGCATTGGTCCGCTCCGTGCCCGCCGTGCCGATGATGGACAACGGCATAACACCCTGGATTCGTTCTGGTTGAGCACTCATGCATTCATCCTTGCTACTGGGTAATGGTCAAGGTAAAGTTGCCGGATTGCGTACTGCTCGCGCCCCCGGCGGCAGGCAAAGCCGTTGCGTTGATCTGGATCGTGTGCTGTCCGGTGACGGTGCTCGTAAAGTTCGCGCCGCAACCACTCATCCCTGCCAGCGTCCATCCCAGCCCCAACAACAGAACCATCAGGCGGCTCCATGTCGCCATGCGCTTCCGCTGGAAGGCCAGCACAATACCGCACAGCAGTGCTGGCAGGAACAACATCCCCGCCAGCGCAGTCCCTCTGCTCGAGGACCTGTTCCCGTCCAAAGCAGCATTCAGGCCAACCGTCTGGATCGTCATCTGCGAGGTCTGCACGGTATGTCCGTCTGACGTGAGCGTAGCCGGTGAGAAGGAGCAGCTTGCACCTTCTGGCAGGCCTGCGCAGCCAAGCGTCACAGTACCCGTAAAGCCACCCTGCGGCTGCAGGTAGAAGACAGCCTGGCCCGTCTGGCCAGCCTGGAGCGTAAGCGACGATGGATTTGCCGTCAGCAGATAACTGCCGCTGGTGATCACATGCCCACCAACTGGAGCCGTAACTGTGAGCTGTACAGAGCCAGTCGCCGTGGTGTAGTCCGTGGTGTCGTTGGGGGTGAAGAGGACGTTCAGGGTCTGCGTGCCTTGGCTCATTACCGTGCCTGCCGCGGGCGAGTAGGCAAAGCTGCCCGTTACGGAAGCCGAGGCATTCAACTGTGCGCTGCTCAGCGAAGTTCCACCCGCAATCGAAGCAGGCGTTGCCCACGTCAGGGTTGGAATCGCCTTGTTCACCGTTATCGTCTGTGTTACTTCGGGAGCTGCTGAGTAGTCCGTGTTGCCGGCCTGATTCGCTGCCACCACTACGGTTCCCGCGCCCGTAATGGTCATCACGCTGCCCGCAATGGTAGCCGGACCGGAGACGACGCTGAACACCACGGGATTAAGCGATGAACCACCCGTCGCCGTCAGAGGAATCGATGTTGTCACGCCAAAGGTGTACGGGCCCGCAAGAGCAGCAAAGGTGATCGTCTGCGTAGCCAGTTGGCCGTTGCCGGTCAGCGGTACAATTTGCGGGCTGCCCGTCGCGCTGTCCGTAATGGTCAACGTCCCGGTAGCGCTGCCGCCTGCCGCTGGGTTGAAGTAGATGTTGATGGTGCACGAGCTCTGCTTGGCCAGCACCGTGCCGCAGTTGGTCGTGTCCAGAAAGAACGAGCTACCGGTCACCGTTTTGCTGCTGATCGTCATCGGACCGCTGCTCGTATTGCTGAGCGTCACCACTTTGTCCGCACTCTGGCCGGCACCGTACACAATCGTGCCAAAGTCCAGTTGCTGCGGCGCTACCGCGGCTGTCGGCGCAATTCCCGTACCCGAAAGGCTGGCCGTGATTGTGCCACCGGAGCCACCCGTGAAGCTGGCTGACAGTGTCGTGCTCTCAGGTCCCACCGTAGAAGGCGTAAAGGTTACCTGGAAGCTGCATGTGGAGTTGGCTGCCAGCGACGTTCCGCACGGGCTGGCCGGAATCGTGAAGTCCGTGTTATTGCCGCCCGTTGTCGCGATCGCCAGGGCGTTCATGGCCACCGGGCTTGTGTTGTTCAGCGTAATCGTCCAGGCGTTGCTCATCGATTGCTGCGTCTGGTTGCCAAAGTTGATTGCCCCCGGAGTAAACGATCCCGTTGGCGTATTTGAAGCTCCCACTCCAGTCAGGCTCAGCGTGTGAACACCGCTGGTTGAGTTGTCGATCACGGTGAGCGTGTCCGTATAGCTCTGCACCGCGGTCGGGCTGAAGGTGACCAGGATCGAGCAGGAGCTCTTAGCGGGCAGCGTGGAAGGGGTAAGGAACGAAGGCGTACCGCAGGTGCCGCCCGCAAGGGTGAAGCCGCTGCCTGCACTTACAGCAATCGAGGTCACGCTCAGCGGGCCGCTCCCGGTATTGGATAGCGTTGCCGTTTGCGAAGTGCTCGGCCCTGTGCCATCAACCACGGTGCCAAAGTTGAGCGAGTTTGGAGCCAGCGCTGAGGTCGGCGCTGTTCCTGTGCCGGTCAGCTGAACCGTTGCCGGTTGCAGTGTCATGCCAGAGTTGTACGTCAGCGGAATGGTTAACGCTCCGGACGGGTAGCTTTGCGCCGCTGTCGGCGTAAAGGTCACCGTAACCGTGCAAGCGCCGCCGTTGGCGGTCAGGGTGATGCCGCTGCAGGTGTCCACACCCTCGGCAAAGGGCGAGGGTGCTGAAATGGTGATTGTGCCCACGGTCAAAGCCACGGGGTTGTTGTTGGTAAGGGTCAGCGTCTGCGGAGGGCTCTGCACATTCATCGCCACACTGCCAAAGTTCAGCACATTGGTTGAGAGTGCAATGGCTGGCGTTACGCCTGTGCCCGACAGTCCAGAGCTCAGCGTGATTGTCCCACCCGCGTAACTCAACGCCACCGTCAACGTTCCGCCCGCGTAGCTTTGCGCCGCGGTTGGCTTCAAGTAGACGGCGAGGGAGCAGGCTGCGCCTCCCGCCAGCGTCCCTGCCGTCTTGCACGCGTTGTTTACCGTTCCATCCACCCCATACCCTGAACTGGGCGTGATGGTCCCAATCGACAACGCTCCAGAACTGGTGTTGGTCAGCGTCAGATATTGGTCAGCGCTCTGGCTGCCCAGGGTCACGTTGCCAAAGCTCAGCGAAGCTGGCGCCAGCGTGGCCGTTGGTGCAACGCCGGTACCGGTCAGGCTCGCCATGGGGCCGCCCGTGAAGTTTGCCGTGATGGCGCCCGAGCGCGCTCCAGTCTGCGCCGGTGTAAAGGTCACCTGGAAGGCGCACGCCGCACCTATCGCCAGGGTTGCTCCGCAGTTGTTGCCGGATACCGTAAACTCGGCAGTCCCAGCAGGAATCAGGCTGGCGCTCGTAGTGCTCAAAGCCACGTTGCCGGTATTGTTCAGCGTCATGCCCCAGGGGTTGGAAGTGGAGCCCACCGTCTGATTTCCGAAGCTGATCGAAGCCGGCGCAAAGTAGGCCGACGCAGCCGAGGAAACGCCCTTGCCCGTCAAACTAACGGTCTGCGTTCCCGCGGTACTGGTTACCGTCAGGGTGCCCGTATAGCTCTGCACGGCCGTCGGCGCAAACGTCACCGCGATGGTGCAGGAGCTGCCTGCCGCCAGCGTTGTGCCGCAAGGCGTCGAGCCGCCGGCCGTCGCCGTAAACGCGCCGGAGCCGGCAAACCCGATGTTCTTCACCGGTCCCGCGCTGGTATTGGTCAGGGTTGCAACCTGTGGGCTGCTGGTGCTGTTCTGCGCCACGCTGCCAAAGTCCAGCGAACTGGGCGCCAGTGCGGCCGTGGGTGCAACACCGGTGCCCGTAAAGCCGGCCGTCAGGGAACCTCCGCCGCTGTAAGTCACCCCCAGCGAGCCCGTTTGGATGCCCGTACTATTCGGCGTAAAGGTCACCGAGATCGAGCAGGTGGAGTTAGCCGCCAGCGTGGTGCCGCAACTGTTCACCTCCGTAAACTCTCCGCTCACCCCGCTGGCAGGCGTAAAGATCAGGCTGGTCATATCCACGCTGCTGGTGTTGTTCAGCGTCATGCCCCAGGTATTGGAGGTTGAGCCCACCGTCTGGTTGCCAAAGGCGATCGAGCTGGGGGCAAAGAAGCCCGAAGCCGTCGCCGCCGTGCCCGTGCCGATCAGGTCCACTTGCTGCGGGCTGCTCGCCGCCGAGTCCACCACCGTGAGCTTCCCTGTAAGGTTGCCCGTGGTGCTCGGTTTAAAGGTCACTAGAATCGTGCAGGTTCCATGCGCCGCCAGCGGGGTTGCCAAACTGCACGTACTACCGCTACCAAGCGCAAAGTTTGCTCCTCCGTTCGTCACGCCAAAGCTTGCAAGACTCACCGGGCCATCGCTGGTGTTGGTCAGGGTTGCGGTCTGGGCCGTTGTCGTACTGCCTTGCGCCTCACTGCCAAAGTTCAAGGAGTTGGGTGCGAGTGTGGCCGTCGGGGCGGTGCCCGTGCCGTTCAGGGTCGCGGTCTGTGTGCCCGCACTGTCATTCACATTCAGCTGTGCCGCAAAATTACCCGCGGCCTGCGGATTGAAGGTCACATAGATGCTGCAGGTTGAATACGGCGCCAACGTTCCCGATGCCGGGCAGTTCGTCGTTTGCCCAAAGTCCGCCGCCTCCGCGCCTAGAATCGAGATCGCCACGCCGGTCACGGCAAGGTTGCTCGAATTGTTCAGCGTCACCGTCCAGGCATTGCCCGTGGAACCGGCTGTCTGGTTCGCAAAGGATATGGAGGAGGGAGCGAGGGTTACGGAAGGCGACGTCGCCGCGCCCGTCAACGAAGTGGTTAGCGTTGCCGGCTGCCCGTTAGTGGTCACCGTCAGTGCGCCGGTGTAAGTACCGGTCGCAAGCGGAGCGTAGTCCATGGTAATGGTGCAGTTCTGGTTTGCCGCCAGCGTAATCCCGCCACCTGGTATCGGCAGCGCCGCCAGTCCGCCCGCGGGAATTGTCAGTCCGCCGCAGGTCGTTGCCGTAATCACCACGTAGGAGGAATTGCCGCTCACCGCCGCGCTGGTGATGTTCACCGTGCCGCTGCTGGCATTGGTCAGCGTGGCCACCTGCACGGGGCTTGTGCCGCCGACAACCTGCGTTCCAAAGTCAATCGACGACGGGTTCAGCTGCACGCTCATCGCCGTGCCCGTACCGGTAATCGATGCGGTCACAGGCGTGCCGTTCGAGCTGTCTATAACCTTCAGCGTCGCCGCGTACGAGTCCCAGCTGTTGACGGTCACCGGAGGCGTAAAGGTCACCAGAAAAGTGCATGAAGAGTATGCGCCCAGCGTGGTGCCGCAAGACGTGCTCTGAATGCTGAAGGTATTGGCCGGCGGAGTCGTCGTCGTGCCACTGGTGCCCGTCAGCGTCACGGTCCCGATACTCATCGTGATGCCGCTGATCGAGTTACCGCCCATGTTGCTCAGATTCATGGTCCAGGCGTTGGCCGTCGTACCCTGCACCTGGTTGCTGAACGGCACATACGAAGGCGAAACCAGCAACTGCGCATACGAGATCCCGCTCAGGCTGATTGACTGCTGTGCGCCGCTCACATTCAGGTTGTTGTCCGTCAGAACCAGGCTCTCGGAGACATTGCCCGCCCAGGTCGGCGTAAAGTTCACCGACAGGTTGCAGGTTCCTCCCGGAGCCAGCGGCGTAGCCGTCGCGCAGGTGCTCAGCGCATTCGCCGGAAAGTCGGTCGGATAGTTCAGCGCGCTGAATGTCAGGTTCTGCGTTCCAATGTTCTCCGCAATAACCGTCTGCGGAGTGCTGGTCGCCGTCACTTCAGTGGTGGCAAAGTTCAACGCAGGAACATTGGAGCGATCTTCTTCCACCAAACGGTTGTTGTTCGAGTCGGCAATATAGAGGTTGCCGCCTGCATCCAGCGCCACACCCTGCGGACTGTTCAACGGACTGGTCTGGACCGCAACCGGTGCTGCCCATGCGCCCGATGTCCAGACAATCCGCACCACGCGGTTCGCGCCAGAATCCGCAACGTAGACGCTCTCGCTCGCATCCACAGCAATCTGCTGAGGATACGACAAGCCGCTGGCCACGGTGGTCTGCGTTCCCCACACCACACCGTTCCACGGCAGCTCAACCACGGTACCATTGCTGTCATCGCTCACAAACAAATTGCCGGCCGCATCAAAAGCCAGCCCGCCGGGCTGCCCCACGCTCAACCCCGCAACGACTGTCGGTGTCGCTGGCAGGCTCGCGCCCGCGGATACCATGTACACGTTGTGATCGAGTGAGTTGGTGTAGTAGACGTTACCTCCGCCGTCCACTGCCACACCATCGAGCGAAATCGGATTTACCGTAAGCATTGCCTTCGCTGTGCCGTACGCGCCATCATTCCACGGCACCACGTAAATCTGCTTCCCTGTGTAGTCTGCAATATAGACGTTACCTGCGCCATCCACTGCCACGCCGCGCGGACTCAGCCCGCTAAAGCTGAGCACATTCGACTGTGAGTAGCCGTTCGTCGTTGTAATCTTCACCACACGCTGGTTGGCCATGTCGGAGACGAACAGGCTGCGATTCGCATCTACTGCCAGTGCCCCCGGCTCAGGGAGTGTGCCACTCACCGGCATCACATTCTCGGTCCAGGGCAGATAGGCAAGCTGCGCACCGGTGCCGCTGCCGTACACATAGCCGGTAGCGATCACGTAGCCCAGGCTGTCCTTCAGAATCGCCGCGCCCAGGCTCGCGCCTGCCGCTCTTGGTGTAAACTTCACAGCCACCGTGCAGGTCGCGCCAGCGCTGTAGGTTGTACCCGCTGCGCAATTGCTTCCTCCCGCGTCGGCAAAGTCCAGGGACGCCGATCCAGTCGTCAGCACCGACTTCGAACCCAAAATCCCGGACGTATCAAAGGTGAACTGCAACGGCACCGTGCTGCTTGTTGACCCTACAGCCACTGTGCCAAAGTTCACGCCACTATACGTCTCCTTCAGTACCCAGCCGTTCGAACCATTGTTGATGTCTGCAATGTAAAGGTTCCCGTTGGCATCCACCGCAACACCCTGTGGCGTTGAGAGTGTACCCGTCCGCACCTTGGACGGCGTACCCCAGGTTCCCCCACTGTTCGGAACCTTCACAATCTGCTTGTCGCCCCGGTCCGCGATGTAGAGGTTGCCGCCACTGTCCAACGTCAGCCCCACGGGATTGGTCAACCCACTGGTGAGAACCGGCGTCGGCGTCAACCAGCTCGTTCCATTCCACGTCGTTTCCGTTACGCTGTTCTGGTTGTAATCCGAGATGTACAGATTTCCCGTCCAGTTGCCCGGGCCGCCACCTGTGGTTTGCCACGCCAGGCCAGCGGGCTGCGAAAGTCCGGTTATCTGCGTCAGCGTGCCCACCGTGCCGCCCGCGGAGTTCTGAATGTAATACACCTGCGCGTTGCCCCAGCTCGTGAAGAACACAAAGCCGTAAGGATCGACCGCAACATCCTGCGGCGAATAAGTGCCACCAGAAGGCAGCAACGGAACAGCTGTTCCGTACCCTGAGCCAGACGGCGGGACCATATAGATCTGCTGCCCACCCAGGTCGGCAATGTAGACGTTGCCGGCTGCATCCAGCGCAACTCCGCGAGGACTACCGAGCCCGCTCATGACCGTCGACTGCGTATACCCCCCAGCCGATGGCGTCAGCCGCACCACGCTGTTATTCGCATAGTCGGAGACAAACACGTCCCCACTCGCATCCACCGCAAGCGCAATCGGATCAGCCGGCGCCAGCCCGCCCACAGCCAGCGTGCTCTCATAGCCGCTAAAGTGTGCGGTCTGAGCGGCCGATAGGCTTACCATCAGGACGCCCAGCACAAGCAGCATGGCAGGCGTCAGAACGCGACGGCGCGCAACGCCAACAAAACGTGCGATTGTGCGTGGATGCGCCCCTGAAAGGCAAATGCTGGAAAGGGGATTGCGAAGGGTGTGTCTCATAGCATCACCTCTGATAGAAACGTGCCGGTCAAATAGAGAAAACTGTTTAAACCTTTAATCTGTAGCCGTGATCCCGCTTGGGTCCTAGCTTTTTGGAGGTCATGCTCACACCTGGAGTTCCCGGTGAAAGCACGTCTACGCACAGACTTCCTCGTACAAACATCCCCATGAAATACTACAACTTTCGTGGGATTAGTAAGTATTAAAGTTTTTATTGTCTATGGGGTTTTGACCCCCACCCTCTACAGGTAGTGGCAAATATAACCTTGCTGTCACCTGTGGGTATCCGGCCTACTGTACCCGGTTGGTCGTTTAGTTGTTGCGGGCTCCTCGGCAGGGAAGGGATTGAAAAGAATACTAGTTGTGCTCGTGAGGGGACGCATCTTACAGCTTGGACTTGCGTCGATCCGACAGCATTGCCTCTTCAAGAGCATGCATAAACCGCACATTCGGCTCGACCAGGGATAATGCTGCCCGAACGATCACGCTGTCGTTGGTCCGGATTCCGTGGTCGGTAGAAGCATATCCACTCAGCACCCGAAGCTTGGTCAGGTCCTCCGGGTATAGGTAGACCGTGTTCCGACTGGGATTCAGCGACCTCGCCAACGGCTTCGTTGGCGCCACGGATGACGCCGTATTCATATGGCGAAGCTGTTCAGATTCATTGACTTCCGTATACGCCGCTGGTTCGGTGGTTCGAATGGGTTCTTGAGGAGGAGCGGCCTGAGCGTGTTCGTTTACGCCCGCAAGTACGGTCAATTCAGCGGCGCGCTCTTCGGTTGCCTGTCTTAGCGCTGCCAGAGGATCTTCCCTGAGCATTTGTGTCGGTTTGTAGGCTTTTTTAGCCATTTGCGCTTAGCCCCTCTCCATTTTTTTTTTATTTGCCTGTGTTCCCTGCCCCAACGAGGAGCTGTTGGTGAGGCTCACAATCTCCAGGGCCAGCTTTCCAGCAATCATCTGAGCTGGTCGGTCCAGGACATTCCAACCGCCCCCGCCCACAAAATGCGCGAAGACCTGACGGTCTGGAATTTGCGTCTGGAGGGCCGTCACCCTCAAGGCGGCAATCGACTCGTCTACGCTTCTTGCGAGGATCGTTCCGGTCTTGACCTTGTTCACGAGGACACGGACAGCGGCTCGGGGATTGGTCTTTTCCGCAAAGTCGACGGCTTCGGTCACTTCCCAAAAGTCGACCACCTGTTGGCCGGTTACTACAATCACCGCGTCTGCCTCCCTCACTGCCAGGAGGGTGGCCGGATGCTCCAGATTCGGTGGTGTGTCGAAGACGATATAGGTATATTCGCTTTTAGGGACTGCGATCTCAACTTCGGATTTTGAATACATCAGGCTTTTTGTACTCGACCCTTGCTTGTCGAAATCCTGGACTGCCACGTGATTGCCTGCTTGGCGCAGAGCCTCCGCAATCAGCAGGCTCGAAGTTGTTTTCCCTGCCCCACCTTTTTTCGCTAGAAATGCGATCTTCATACTGTCACACTCTCACACTGATTCAAATGTGCACCATTACTCGTAGAGTAGCACAGTGTGAGTGTCGGACAGTGTGAAAGATGACCATGTAGGACAGTATGATAGTAGGATGGCGTGCGCGTGTTGTGGGCGCATACTTTCGGAGACTCATACTGTGTGAGGCGGTACCACTTCGATTTTGGGAATCATTGCGCTTTCCCCGAATAGAGATGCAATGCCTTTGACAGATCACATGGTATACATCATGATAAACATCAAGGAGGCGTCTCATGCCTGCCATCCAGAAGGCACGTGTCTTCCGCAATGGACGAAGCCAAGCCGTCCGCATACCGGCCCAATACCGCTTCACAACCGAGGAGGTCTACATCGAGTGCAATCCCCACACGGGAACGATCACTCTGTCGGAGCAGCCTTTTCGCCCTTCCCTCGACGAGATATTTAGAGATCTTGATGCCGCCGGCGCCGCGGAGTTTGATCTCGAGCGTGATCTATCGTCGCCGCTAGAACGGGAGTGGTTGTGAGCAACTCCGCAATCTACCTGCTCGACACGAATATCACCGGGTACATCGTCAGCGGTCGCTCGCAAATGGCCCGTAACCTGTTGAGGCAAACCCTCTCAGAGGCACAGGTTGCCATCTCCACGATCACCGAGGCAGAGATTCTGTATGGCCTGGCCCAGAAGCCGGAGGCGACCCGCCTTCGCACTTCGGTCGAAAAACTGTTTCAGGTTGTCGAGATACGCGCTTGGGATTCGGCTGCGGCCCAGGCATATGGACGGCTACGGACCCGCTTGAAGATGGCAGGGAAGGCCCTCACGGAGATGGATCTCTTGATTGCCTCGCACGCTCTGGCGGCGGGTGCAGTCCTCGTCTCCCACGACCAGGCATTTCAGCACGTGATCCCGTTTCTTACCGTCGCCGACTGGGCGGCAGACTTAAAGTAAGTGAGTGTGAGACTCATACACTCTAGGCTTCTCGAACAGCAGGAGTGCCGTAGCAGGAGCGAATCTCGATGAAAAGAAAGTCCGAAGAAGCCTCGTCCAGGCAGAAAAGCGACCTACTCCAGATCGGTTCCATCGTGCCGGACTTGGACCTGCCTGTTAAGCCACGCACGGATAAAACAAAGCCCCCTAACGCTACCCGAAAGGGCAAGCCACTGTCCCCCGCGCCCAAACCGCGTGATTACGCCAAAGAAAAACAATTAGCTGTCGAAAAAAGCGTCGATCGCATCTCCGGTCTACGGGAAGAACGCGATTCCGGTGTGCTGGGTGAAGAGATTATCAAGCTGGCTCAGGCTCTCATCCTGTGTACCCTCCCCTATCGCCCCACGAAAGAACGCCAGATTGTGAGGACAGCACGGTTGAGTGATGGATCCAAGCTCACCGTCACCTTCTCTGCCGCTCTCAATGACATTGAGATGCCTTTCGGGGCCGATCGCGACCTGATGGCGTGGCTCTTTGACAAGGCGATCAACTCGGAAACGTCCTTTGTCCCCATCCGCAGCGCAAACGAATATTTTCGCGAAACAGGGAAGAGCCGGAGCGGAGATCGCGTCAAGGACCTTGCTGGGCGCCTGCGGCGTTTGTCCGGCCTGGTCATCGGCATTGAGCGGCCCCGCGAGAACTCAAGCCAAACCATCGTATTGCCGATGATTGCGGCCTCACACTTGCCGCACAGCCTGGCCCTGCAACTCCATGCAGAGAATACCGGTCAGAGGAGCTTTCCAGGGCTCGAAAACCCCTTTGGAATCCAATTGGAAGAGCGCTTCTTTCAAGACATCAAGCGCCATCATGTTGCCATCCCGCGCAAGCTCTGGCTTGAGCTGCAAGGCAACAAGGGAGGCGCCATCCTGAAGGATATCCTTACCTTCTTTGTCTACCGCTGCTATAGCGCGCAAACGGAAAGCGTCATACCCTGGAATGGTTTGCGCGAACAATTTCCCCAAGATGACAGCAATCCCGGACGCCTGAAGCAGAACGTCAAGAAGGCGGTCAAGCATCTCCGCATCCTCTGGCCTGAAGTGAAGATTGATGTTCTCAAGGAAGGAATATGGGTAGCGAAAGCCCCCACTCAGCTGCTACCAGATGACCCTACTAAAAAGCGGGTTCGCCGGCTCGACCTGCCGGGAACAGATGATTCGCCAGAAATGTGACCTTCCGCGTACAATTTTTTTAGCTTATTCTGGCGCAGGAATAAGCTGTTGCGTGACAGCCTCTCTGAGCCAAATTCCGGCCAAATCGGAGGTTGGGACCGTCCAAATGTGACCTTCCACGTACAACGGAGAACAAAAAAAATTCTTTCGTTCTGATGTGACCTTCCGCGTATGGATTTTCAGGGCAAATGGAGTGGAAAGCCCCCAAGCGAGCCTATCCAGTGTGACCTTCCGCGTATTTTCTCTGCGCACCCTCCGCGTAGACGGAGAAAAGCAGCCGTTTTTGAGTCTATGTGACCTTCCGCGTACGTCTTCCAAGGCTCCATTCGCATGAATCGCTGTGGAAAAGAGGGGCTTTCGCTCGGACCTTCCGCGTATGAACAACGTGACCTTCCGCGTATTTCTATGCGACCTTCCGCGTATTTCTATGCGACCTTCCGCGTATGAATATGTGACCTTCCGCGTACCCCTATATATAGAAGCAAGAGAACAAGAGATTCAAGAGACAAGAGATAACAGGAGCAGATGCCTGTGGAAATCAGCAAAAAACACAACATTTCCCAAAATTAACCCGCAAGGAACACTTCAAAAATACAGCCCAGGAGCCAAAGTCTCACCCCACCCATAAAAGGATTAACGCCCGGCCGCTCAAGCCTCTACTTGCTTTTTTCCTACAGGACCTTCGACAAGAGACCTCCAATTCCAACAGGAAGGCCCCAGGATGCTCCTGGCCAAGGTCAGGACAGGTGTAGACATGTTCAGAGCCCTCCGGCCGCTCCTACGGGCAAGCTCCAAGACGCCGGAAACAGCATTTACTTATTGTCCTCGAACATACGGGAATCCGGGAGACGCCTGGAAACGGGTGCTACACCCCGCGCTTGCTTTCGTC
>CAZYDF010000045.1:0-32359 GCA_964645855.1 uncultured Occallatibacter sp. | reverse complement strand
CAGGAGTACTTCGCCGGCACGCACCTGAATCCCAACGTCACCTGGTGGCCGCAGGCCGAGCCCTTCCTGCGCTCCGCCAGCCGCTCCCAGTACCTGCTGCAGCAGGGCCTGCCCGTCAGTGACCTGCTCCACTTTTACGGCAATCAGGTGCCCAATTTTGTCCGCGTCAAGAACGATGACCCGGCCCATCTGCTGCCCGGCTACGACTACGACGTCACCAGCCAAGATGCCCTGCTGAAGCGCATGCGCCTCAGCGGCGCTGACCTGGTTACTCCGGAAGGCATTCGCTACCGCGCTCTCTCCTTGCCCTCCAACGGCAAGCTTTCAGTCGAAGCGCTCCAGTGGGTGGAGAAGTTTGTTGCCCAGGGCGGCACCGTGATCGGTCTCAAGCCTTCCGGTCCGCTGGGCATCCTCCTGCCCGAGGCGCTGACCAACTACAAGCGCACCGCCGACGCCGTGTGGGCCGGCTGTTCGCCAGCCGCTCCCAAGGCCGCCTACGGGAAGGGAACTGTGGTTTGCACCAACAACGCCCACAGCGCCTTTGCCGCACTCAACATCGCCCCTGACTTCAGCTATCAGGTGAACGTTGCCGATCCCCGTCCCGTGCAGAGCCCGGTGCTCGACTTTGTGCATCGCAGCACGGGCGAGGTTGACATCTACTTTGTGCGCAATACCCAGTCCCGTCCCATCCAGGCGACTGTCTCGTTCCGCGTGGAGGGCCGCACGCCCGAGCTCTGGTCCGCCGAGGATGGGTCCATCGCTCCGGTCCAGATCTACCGCGCCACCAACGATCACCGCACCGAGCTGCCCTTGACGTTTCCCGCCTACGGATCGGTCTTTGTCGTCTTCACGCGCCCTGTCGCAAATCATCTGACCAGCGTGGAGCACGAAGGCGTTGCCTCTTATCCTTCCATTCGCCAGGGGGGCGATCTGTTCTACACAAGCGAAGGCATCGTAGCCACCGCCGCTGGCAACTATGTGGCCACCGATGCCGCGGGTCAGCGTCACGGCTTTACCGTTGCCGCCGCGCAGGACGTCGCGCAGAGCGCCCACTGGAGCCTCTCGTTCCCCGCCGGCTGGGGCGCGCCAAGCTCGGTTCCAATAAAAAAATTCCAATCCTGGACCGAGTCAACTGACGCTGGTGTGCGCTACTTCTCTGGCACCGCCACCTATCGCACCAGCCTCAAGCTGGCTGCCTCCGCCGTAGATCGTCAACTCTGGCTGCGGCTGGGCGAAGTGCGGGAGATTGCCACCGTCCGGGTGAACGGCAAAGACGCCGGCACCGTCTGGCGCGCGCCTTATGCGGTGCGCATCGATGGTCTGCTGCACGCGGGCGAAAATACCGTTGAGGTCAGCGTTTCCAATCTCTGGCCCAATCGCATCATCGGCGACCAGCAACCGGGCGTCACCAAACACTACACCCAAACCAACAGCCGTTCTTACAAAGCAACTTCGCCCCTGCTGCCCTCTGGCATCCTGGAGCCGATCCTGCTCACCTCTGGCGTGCCGCTCGACTGGAGCAAATAGACTCCGGCAAGCTCAGAAGCCCATCGCTCTCTCCTCCAGTGGAGCGATTTTGTGAGGCCACCTCCCGCCCTCCTGGTGCGCATGCGTCAGGGGGGCGCTGTGCTTTTGCAAGGCAGGCGCAGCCGCCCATTTCTGGCGTTGCCGCACTTCCCAATTTGGAACTCTGGCGGTTCTCCAATTGCCATACCCCGAACCCAAAACCGCTGAGCAGCTTTTTTCTTGAGAAAGAGCGGCCTTGCACAGTCTTTGCAAGTGCTTCATCTGTTGGAGAACCGCTCTAAATAGCCTTCTGGATGTACTGCATTGAGCTGTACCAAAATAAATAAATCAATACTTTATAGGCATTCGTCGAGTTCGGGATCTGCGCAGCTTACAAGGCTTCCATGAGATTTCCAGAATCCGCACCTTGCTTGCGCAGTTTCCGGAGTTTATCTATTTGCGCTCTCAGCCGATATACAACCATGAATCACCACCCACCTTTTCATGGTCGTTTTGGAGGTTCGGGTGCAAGATCTTTTCACCGTCTGCTGCGTGCTCACCTCCACCCTCGGGCGGTGCCGTGGCGTGGTTGTGGTTATCGAACGTCTTTCCCTGTTCGACTGGAGAAAGAAAGACCCTTCTCTGGAAGACCTTGGTTGTGGAGCCTCTATGAGCCCTAGTGCGCGTACTCAATCTTCTGTGATTGTTCCCGTCGATATCCTCAAGCGGTGGCTTGCCACCCCAACCACTGCGGCGGGTTCGGTGTTGCGGTGCGCCGTAGCGGTATTGGCCCTGTTGCTGGCGCCGTTTTCCTTGGGCGCGCAAGCTGTCTTCTCCCCTCTGGCGGTGGGTTCCAGTTCGCTGGCACAGAGCGTCACGGTAACGGCTTCGGCCACGGGCCCGGCCACGGTCAAGACGGTGGCGGTGTTGACCCAGGGCGCGGCGGGGCTGGACTTTGCCCCTGCCGCTGGGGAATCCACCTGCGCCAACGCCATCTTGTTCGCCGGCCAACATTGTACCCAGATGGTCACCTTCACCCCCACCGCTCCCGGCGTTCGCGTGGGCGCCGTGGTGCTGCTGGACGTCAATGGTCTGGAGATCGGCATTGCGCCTCTCTCCGGTACGGGCCTGGGAGGCCTGGGCGTTCTTACGCCTGGCCTGCTTTCGGTCGTAGCCGGCCAGTACAAGAACTACACCGGCACCGGTGACGGAACCCCGGCTATCGGTGCGGAACTCTATCTGCCCACCTCGGTGGCTCTCGATGGCTCCGGCAATCTCTACATTGCCGATAGCCTGCATCATCGCCTGCGCATGGTCTGCGGCGAAACCCCGCCGCCCTTTGCCGTTACCAACTGCGCGGGGGGGGTGGGCAATATTGTCACCGTTGCCGGTAACGGCCTTCCATCTTATACGGGGGATGGCGGACTGGCGGTCAGTTCAACCTTGAACTCGCCCAACGGAGTGGCCGTGGACGGTGCGGGCAACGTCTATATTGCCGACACCGGCAACAGCGCCATTCGCGTGATCTCCACCAACTCCGGCTACATTACTACCTTTGCCGGCAATGGCACGGGAAACCCAGGTTACGGCGGCGATGGCAAGCTCGCCACCTCCGCGCTGGTACTATTCGATCTGCCCACCGGCGTTTCCGTGGATGCGGCCGGCAACGTCTACATTGCCGATACCGCCAACCACCGCATCCGCAGGGTCAGCCATGCCACCGGGCTGATCTCGACGGTTGCCGGCAGCGGCTATCTTAACCCCAACGGCAGCGGGGATGGCGGCTACAACGGCGACGCCATGCTGGCCACGAACGCCCAGCTCAACTATCCGCACGCGGTCGCCTTTGACGCCGCGGGCAACATGTACATCCCCGATACCGGCAACAATCGCGTCCGCGAGGTTCTGGCTGTGGCGGGCAACATTACCGCCGCCAGCACCATAGCCACCTTTGCCGGAACCGGTCTTCAGGCCACCACCACCTGTTCCTCCCATCCGTCGCTGGCCATCGCCACACCGCTTTCGGTTCCCTCCGGCGTAGCCGTGGATGCGGCCGGGAACGTCTACATTGCCGACACCCAGGCTGCCGCCATTCGCGAGGTCAATGCCGGCTCTGGCCTCATCCTGAATCTGGCCATCAACGACTGTCTCAGCCCCTATCTGAATGGCAATGTCGATCCCTTTGGGGGCGATCTGATGGTTGCCGTTTACGGGCCTATCGGATTGGCTCTGGACGGGAAAGGCAATCTCTACTTTGCCGACTCGTTCGACATGGTGGTTGCCGAGATTCAGGGCAACGTCCAGAACATCAACTACGCTTCGGTGGCCGTGCGTCAAGGGTCGCAATCGGTGCCTGTCACGCAACTGGTAGACAACAACGGCAACGCGTCGCTGGACCTGACCACGCTGACGTATGGCGTCAACACCGCGCCCGGCTCCGCCACCACCTGCACCGCGGGTCCACTCGCCATCGCGGGGGAGTGTTCTCTGGCCGCGGTCTTTGCGCCGCAGGTCACGGCTAATTTGGCCGCTTCGCAAGCCGGCACCATCAATATAGCCGCCGACACCCAGCCCGGCCCGCCACAAGTTCCCGCTCCCAACTCGCCTCTGGTTATCAATCTTAGCGGCAATGCTACCGCCGTCAATTCCACCACGACTGTCGTTTCCGTCGCGCCCAGCCCCTCGGTCTTTGGCCAGTCGGTAACCTTCACGGTGGGCATCACCACGGGTTCCGGCACCGGCAACCTCTCCGGCACGGTAAGCATTGCCGACACCTACAAAGGCGTCACCACCACGCTGGCCCCGCTTTTGCCCATCACGCTTGGCAGCAACGGAACCACGGCCACAGCCACCTATACCACCGCTACGCTGGGCGTGGGAGTCCACAGCATTGTGGCTTCCTTCAGTACCGGCGACAGCGGCCACTTCTCCTCCACCTCCACCGATAACGGCGTCAAGGCTGTACCCTTGAAAGTGTGGGAGGGCACCACGACTACGCTGACTTCCAGCGCCAATCCGGCGCAGTTGGGCGCCAGCGTTACCTTCACCGCACAGGTTGCGATTGGCAGCGCCGGTGGCGGCGTGATCCCGGATGGTTCGGTAACCTTCTCCTGGGGCAGCAACGCCGTGAGCGTTGCGATTAATACGACTACAGGCATTGCCACTTACACCACCGCGGCGATGCCCAACGGCCTCATCATCCCGGTGACAGCGGTTTACGGCGGCGACACCGCCACGTATGTGCAGCCCAGCACCGCGCCCACGCTGGACCAGACCGTGCAGGTGACGGACACCCTCGGCGTTGTCTCCTACCTGAATCCATCCAACTACGGCAATTCCGTCACCTTCGCCGCGGCCATTAGCACTACCTCCGCGCAGGCTCCCACCGGAGTGGTCAAGTTCTTTGACAACGGCATCCAGATTGGTACCGGAACCTTGTCCGGCAATCCGGCCATCGCCATCTTCACCAGCTCGTCTCTCACGGTGGGAAACCACCCCATCACGGTCACCTATGCCGGCGACAACTACAACACCTCCGCGGCTTCCACGGTTACGCTGAACCAGACCGTGACCCAGACACAGACCTCCACCACGGTCGCAGCCATCCCTAATCCCGGCCTTGCCGGTGCTCCGGTAGCCATCACGGCAACTGTACAGGTGGTGGCAGGCTCGGCAGTGGTCACCGGCCAAGTCACCTTCACCAGCGGCACCACCACGCTGGGCACGGCTACGCTCAGTGCGGGCGGAACGGCTACCATCAATCCGATCCTTGCGCCCGGAGTCTATCCGATCATCGCCACCTATGCTGGCGACGCCAATGACCACGGCAGCGCCTCCGCCGCCTATGGCCTGACCGTGAACCAAGCCACCACTCAAACCGCCGTCACCGCCGCGCCCAGTTCGGTCGTGGTGGCGCAATCGGTCACCTTCACGGCCAAGGTTACCGGCACCGGCGGCACACCCACCGGCACCGTCACCTTCCTCTCTGGCACCACCACACTGGGGACCGGCACGCTGGCCGCGGGTACGGCTACCTTCTCAACCTCGGCGTTGGCCGCTGGACCTTACTCCATCACCGCAGCCTATTCCGGCGACACCAACGACGCTGCCAGCACCTCTCCAGCCATTAGCCTCACCGTTGGCACCATCGCCACATCCACCGTGCTCGGCAGCTCTTCCGCGGGGGGCACAAATCCGCAGAACATCCTCGTAGCTTCGGTCGTCAACACCTCCACGGGACCGGTTCCCACCGGCACCGTTGTCTTCACCTCAGGCACCACCACGCTGGGCACGGCCACCCTCAACACCTCCGGCATTGCTACCCTTGTTCCTAACCTGGTGGCCGGAACCAACTACTCCATTGTGGCCACCTATGGCGGCGATGCCAGCCACGGCGGCTCCACCTCCCAGGCTGTGACGATCAACTCCACGGTCACCGACTTCGACATCACCATTACTCCGACCGCGGTTAGTATTCCCACCAAAGAGAACATGACCGTTGGCGTCACGTTTACCTCCAACGCCACTTTCTCTGACACCCTCAGCCTGGGCTGTGCCACTTTGCCTGTGGGGATGAACTGCCACTTCTCCGCGCTCACTGTCAAACTGCCCACGAATGGAAATGTTACCGCGCAACTCACCATTGACACCGGTAATCCCCTCAGTAGCGGCGCATCGGCCATGCATCGCTCCAGCACGAGTGCAGGGGTGGCGCTGGCTGGCTTCCTGTTACCGGGCGGCATCTTCCTCGGATGGGTCTTCAGGCGCAAGCGTCGCCTGTCGGCCTCGCTTTGGCTGGCGTTGCTCCTGGTTGCGCTTCCCGGGGTCGCATTGCTGGTCACGGGCTGCGGCAACAGCGTCACTACCAGCAGCGTCGCCCCCGGCACCTACCCCATTGAGGTCACCGCAACCGGCACCAACAGCAGCGTGATCCACTTCCAGACCATTGTGGTCACCGTAACCCAGTAGCGGCGTCGTTGGGCGCAACTTCAACCCAGGGCAGGGAACAGGCGGCACTCTCGCAACCGGAGCGGGACGCCGCCTGCTCTGTCACGCGGGCTTTTTCCGCGCATCCTTCCGCGGTTGTACCATCAGGAGATGAGCTGGATCTTCTGGGCGCTGCTCTCCGCATTGTTCGCTGCCGCCACGGCGCTGCTGGCCAAGCAGGGCGTGGCTCATGTCGATTCCAACCTGGCCACGGCCATCCGCACCACGGTGGTGCTGCTCTTTGCCTGGTCCATTGTCTTTGCCTTCGGCAAGCACCAAGCCCTGCGTCAGCTTGACCGCCGCACGCTCTTCTTCCTTGCCCTCTCCGGTCTTGCCACCGGCCTCTCCTGGCTTTGCTATTTCCGCGCCTTGCAGCTTGGCCCGGCCTCGCGCGTGGCCCCGCTCGACAAGCTCTCCGTGCCGGTTGTCATGCTCTTTGCCTGGCTCCTGCTGGGCGAGAAGATCACCCCGCTGGCTCTGGGCGGCGGCCTGCTCATCACGGCGGGAGCGGTGCTCATCGCGCTCGCCTGAGCCGCGCTCGCGGTTCCAGCATTCTTGATCCGGCCCTCCAACAGAAGCACCGGGTCCCATCCTCTCTGCGGGTTCTATCGCGCGAAGGGCGCCCGCACTCTATTCAAGGGACGGAGCGGTAGGCCCGGTCAACTTGCGGCTTCATTTGTCCCGGAGAGTTGGGGCGGACGAGAGTGGAGAGCGCGCTTTCTTGGCACACATCGAGAGATTTCAGGATTGGAGAGGATGGGGTCTGTGGTTTACTGCTTGCCGGCGGCATGGAAGGCCTGCGCAAAGCCGGGGATGGAGCGCGTGATGGTGTCCATCTCCACGGTGAGCGAGATGCGGATGTAGCCGGGGCGGCCGAATCCCGCGCCCGGGACTGTTAGTACTCCTTGCTCCGCAAGCAGGCGCACGAAGGCAACATCGTCGGCGATGGGCGTTTTGAGAAAAATATAAAATGCGCCTTCGGGTCGCCGTACGTCGTAGCCAATCTCTTCCAGCGCGCTGCAGAGGGCGTTGCGCCTGGCCTCATAGGGCGCGGCGTCCACGCTGGCATCCATGGCATCGAGCAAGACCCACTGCCAAAGTGCGGGAGCGTTGACAAAGCCCAGGATGCGATTGGCAAGCGCGCAGGCGCGGCGCAGGTTGTCGCGATCGTCGATGCGCGGTGAAAGAGCCAGATAGCCGATGCGTTCCCCGGCAAGGCCCAAGGTCTTCGACCACGAGTTACAGAGGATGGTGTTGGTGATGGACGCTGCAACCTCGGGCTGATGCTGGCCATCGTAGACAAACTGCTTGTAGGGTTCGTCGCTGAGCACGGCGATGGGGCGTCCGACCTCTGCAAGCATCGCATCAATTGCATCGAGCACGCTCTTGGGATACACGCGGCCGGACGGATTGTTGGGCGTGTTGATCATGAGGGCGCGGGTGCGCGGCGTGATCGCAGCGCGAATGCGCTCCACGTCGGGCATGTGGTTTTCCTCGGTGTCGACTGCAACCATGACACCGGCGTGATTCGAGATGTAGAACTGGTACTCGGCAAAGTAGGGCGCGAGCACGATGACCTCATCGCCGGGATCGAGCAGGGACTTGAGCGCCACGTTGCAAGCGCCGGCCGCGCCCACCGTCATGAAGACGTCTTCCGGCGAAAACGAGAGGCCGGTTTCGCGGCTCAGCTTGGCGGCCACGGCCTCGCGCACGCGTGGATAGCCGGGATTGGGCATGTAGCCATGGGTGCCGGTGGCGCTGGTGGCAACCAGTTTGCGGAGCGCATCGAGGACGGCCGCGGGCGGCTCGTCAACTGGATTGCCCAGCGAGAAGTCGAAGACCTTGTCAGCTCCGAGCTCGCGCTTGAGCCGCGCGCCCTCTTCAAACATGCGGCGAATCCAGGAGGCGTTTTCAAGCTGCGCGGTGACGGTCTTCGAGACAAGCATGATGCGATTCCTCGCGGGCGGTGGCCCGCCTTCCATTCTATGCTCGCGGCTGACCTAATGAGCCGACTCTTAGGAATTGCAACACGGTCAGGGTGCCCCACCCTCGCGACGCATTTGTTTTTGTCGCTAGGGTGGGATTGCACGATGCAAATCTCCTGGGCTGGATCAATAGAATTCGCTCGGAGAAAACGGGGAGCGTACATCCTGCTTTCCCAGGTCTCAAAATCGAGACCTGGGAAAGCAGCGTTATCGGCCGGGATAGATGCGTGAACCAACATCCTCTACACCTACCCTTGTCCGCAAAGAACGCACAAGGATGGGGCACCCAAAGTGGATCTGCTCAAGCTTGCTTGTCTGCGAAGCGTCCGCTACAGTTTCAATAAATCGTCGTTGGCCAGGGGGTTGATGCCCACCGACCGCAGCTTGGCGATGGCCGCATCCACGTCGGCAAAGCTGAACAGCAGTACGGCCTGTTCGGCGTTGCGGCAGGGGAAGGCGTACATGTAGTCGATGTCGATGCTGGTGGCGTCCAAAGCGGTTAATACGCCGGCCAGGCCGCCGGGATGATCGCTGACCTCGATGGCCAGCACCTCGGTGACGCGAGCCACAAAGCCCTCGGCGGTGAGTCGCGCCACGGCCAGCTCGCAGTCAGACACGATCATGCGCAGTACGCCGTACTCGCGCGCGTCGGCCAGGAAAAGCGCGCGCAGATCGATGCCTTCAGCGGCCAGCAGACGGATGGGAGCAGCCAGATGGCCGGGCTTGTTTTCAACAAAGATGGAGAGCTGTTGGATCTTCATGCGTTGCGCCGATCTATGACACGTTTGGCCTTGCCCTCGCTGCGCTGAATGGAATGCGCCTCCACCAGCGAGACGCGGACACGGATGCCGAGTACGCGATCGAGCGCGGCCTGCAAGCGTGCATGCACGGCCTGCAGTGCGCCCATGCGGTCGTTGAACATGTGCGGGGTCACTTCCACCTGCACTTCCATCTGATCCAGGCCCTGCGCGCGGGTGAGCACGATTTGGTAATGCGGCAGAGCGCCTTCCACTTGCAACAGCGCCGTCTCCACCTGCGAGGGGAAGACGTTGACGCCGCGCAGGATGAGCATATCGTCGGAGCGGCGGCCGATGCGCGCAATGCGGCGCAAGGTGCGCCCGCAGCTACAGCTGCCCGGCAGCAAGCAGGTGATGTCGCGGGTGCGATAGCGGATCATGGGCATGGCCTGCTTGCTGAGCGTGGTCAGCACCAGCTCGCCTTCCGCGCCCTCGGGCAGCACTTCGCCGGTCTCAGGGTCGATGATCTCGGGATAGAAGTGATCCTCAAAGATGTGCAGGCCGGCGTGGCGGCGGCACTCGCAGCCCACGCCGGGGCCGATGATCTCACTGAGGCCGTAGATGTCAAAGGCCTCAATTCCGCCAGCCTGTTCAATGTGGCGGCGCATCTCGTCCGTCCAGGGTTCGGCGCCAAAGACGCCGGCGCGGACGGGCAAATCTTTCATGTCGATGCCCATCTCAGCGGCGCGCTCGATGAGGTGGATGAAGTAGCTGGGCGTGCAGCAGATGGCGGTAACGCCGAAGTCCTTCATCAGCATGATCTGGCGATCGGCCTGGCCGCCAGAGGTAGGCACCACGGTTGCGCCAATGCCTTCCGCTCCGTAGTGCGCACCGAGCCCGCCGGTGAACAGGCCGTAGCCGTAGGAGACCTGAATCACATCGCCGCGATGCAATCCGCAACCGGCCATGGCACGACCCACCACCGAGGTCCAGGTGTTGATATCCTCCTGCGTGTAGGCAACGACGATGGGCTTGCCGGTGGTGCCGCTGGAGGCGTGCAGGCGAACCACCTCGCCCATCGGGCTCGCAAAGAGTCCGAAGGGATAGTTGTCGCGCAGATCGGCTTTGACGGTGAAGGGCAGGCGCGCAAGGTCGTCGAGGGTGCGAATGTCGGCGGGCGTGAGGTTGCGCTCTTCCATGCGCTGGCGGAAGAGCGGCACATTTTGATAGGAGCGGCCGACGATCTGCTGCAGACGGGCGAGCTGCAGCGCGCGCAGCTCATCCAGCGGCCGGTAATCAGGCGCGCTCACTTCATGGCAGTCGACGATGCTGGTTTCAAGTTCTGCGATCATCTGCCCTGTCCGATGGAAAAGGATTTGAAGTTAGCTTCGTGGAGCTTTTCGGGAAGATTGCGCATGAGGGCCGTCTTCCACGCCTCATCCGTAAAGGGGAGATGCTTGCTGAGCACACCGAGCAGGGCCACGTTCAGGCTTTTGGAGTTGGAGAGCCGCGTGGCATCGATCTGCGAAGGCTCAATCAACACGCCCCCAGGCGCAAGCACGGCGCGATTCACCTCGATCTGGTCGGCGGCCACGACAACGAGAAAATCGGCCTCACCCTCGGTGACCATGGGGCTGAAGATTTGCAGGCCGAAGCGGACGTCGGAAGAAACCGATCCGCCGCGCTGGCTCATGCCGTGCAACTCGCTCTTCTTCACATCGAGGCCGCTGGCGACGGCTACATCAGCCAGAATGTCGGAGGCCTTGATGACGCCTTGTCCGCCGAGTCCGGCAATAACAACATTAGTCGGCTTGCTCATTACACCTCTCGTACTGGCGGATTGCGCCGGCGGCCAGCAGACAGTTTCTGCGGGCGATGATCAGGGTGAGTTCGTCTTTTTCGAGCGCGGATTTGATCAGTTGCTTGAAGGCATCCGGGTCAGGCAAGGGATCGATGACATGAACATTCTGGATGCCGAGCGAACGGGCCAGGTCTTCAAAGACGATCTTGCCGGTGGCGGCGTGGGCCAGCGTGCGGCCGGTGCCGGGATGCTCCTGGAGGCCGGTCATGGCGGTGGTGCCGTTGTCGAGGAGAAGCACAACGTGGCCACCCTTGGGCGGGTTGTAGACCATCTCCACTAGGCCGGTGATGCCGCTGTGGACGAACGTGCTGTCGCCGATAACACTGACGACGCGGCGGGCCTGATCGAGGGGCAGGGCATGACGCAGGCCAAGGCCCACGCCGATGGCCGCGCCCATGCAGACCAGCGTGTCCATGGCGCTGAAGGGGGGCAGAACGCCCAGCGAGTAGCAGCCAATGTCGCCGGAGACGATGCAGTCCAGCTCATGCAGGGCGTTGAAGGCGATGCGATGCGGGCATCCGGGGCAGAGCGCGGGAGGCTTGCCGGGCAGGGGCTTGGGCTCGGGGCTGTTGTCGCCGGTCAGGATGCGGCGAACGCGCGCCGTGTTCAGCTCGCCAAAGCGGAAGGCGTCGGGCTTGCCCTCGACGGCGATGCCGGCGGTGCGCAGCGCTTCTACCAAATAGGGGTCGCCCTCTTCGATCACGATGCAGCGGTCAACGGAGTTGGCAAAGCTGCGGACGCGCTCGATGGGCAAGGGGTAGGTCATGCCCAGCTTGAAGACGGTGGCATCGGGCGCGGCCTCGCGGACGTGCTGGTAGCTGACGCCGCTGGTCACAATGCCCAGGGATTTGTCGCCTGGAACAAGCTGGTTGGGGCCCTCGTCCTCGTTCCAGGCGGCCAGGGCGGCCAAAGTGGCGCGCAGACGGCGATGGGCCGGTTTGGCGTAGGCCGGAATCATGACGCGGGAGGGGAAGTCGTGCTCAAAGTGGGCGGGCGCAGGCGCGGCAATGGGGAAGCAGCCGCCGCGGACCAGGGTTTTGGCGTGGCAGACGCGGGTGGTCATGCGCAGCAGCACCGGAACCTGAAAGCGCTCGGAGAGCTGGATGGCGCGCAGGGTGAACTCGTACGCCTCTTGCGAGTCAGCGGGCTCCAGCATGGCCACGCTCGCGGCCACGGCATAACGGCGGTTGTCCTGCTCGTTCTGGCTGGAGGCCATGCCGGGGTCGTCGGCTGAGACGATCACCAGAGCGCCGTCCAGCCGCGTAAGCGCCACGGTGAACAGGGGATCGGCGGCCACGTTCAGGCCCACGTGCTTCATGGTGACCAGCGCGCGCGCGCCGGCAAAGGCCACGCCGATGGCCACTTCCAGCGCCACCTTCTCGTTCGGCGCCCACTGCGCGCGCCCCCCGAGAGCTTCAAAGGACTCCAGAATCTCAGTGGATGGAGTGCCGGGATAACCCGTGCCAAGTGTAACGGCTGCGTCGATGGAGGCCAGAGCTACGGCCTCGTCTCCGCTGAGCAGCGAAAATTCGCTCTGCATTGGATCGTTCACCCTGCTGCCCTAATTGGGTAGATTTATTGGATATTTTACACGACCGGGCGGCGCGGCCCCTGCCGAGCTGCAGGCGCAAAGTTGCTCCCGCCCTGGTTGTGGGGAAGTTTCTTATGCGTTCCTTATCTGAAATCTATTGCTTGGATGTTAAAATTCCTCCCATCAAGTTCAATGCAATTAGGAGTTGAGGCAGATGAAAAGCCGTGTCCTTGCAGTTGTGTATCTATTTGTGGCCTGCGCAATCTTTGCGTGCACTCTGAGTGCACAGTCCTTCCGTGGCAGCATTCAGGGCACGGTTACCGATACGACCGGAGCCGCTATTCCAGGAGCTCAGGTGAAGGTGGTGAGCCCTGGGACGGGCTTGTCGCGCACGGTAGTCAGCAATGATCAGGGTGGCTATGTGGTGGGCGAGCTGCCGCTGGGCGTCTATAGCCTGACCATCTCCCGCGACGGCTTCAAGACCGTGACGCTGACCAGGATTCCGGTAAGCGTGGGTTCCGCCAGCCGCGCTGACGCCAAGATGAGCGCGGGCGCGGTGGAAGAGGTTGTGGAGGTTACGGCCGACGTTCCCATGGTGGAGACCGGCAGCAACACCTCCGGCGGCACCATTGAGGCGCAGCAGGCTGCTGAGCTGCCCGTGAACGGCCGCGACTATACCAAGCTGCTGGAACTGGTTCCGGGCGCGGCCAGCGATCCGGTGGGCTCCACGGAGTCAGCCGGCTCCTACGGCTTGTTCAGTTTGAACGGCAACCGTGGCCGGTCAAATAATTATTTGTTGGACGGCACGGACATGAACGATGGTTACCGCAACCTGCCGGCCGTGAACCAGGCCGGTGTGTGGGGCGCGCCCTCCACTATTTTGCCTGTGGATGCGCTGGCGGAACTGCCAGTGACCGGCAACCCGGAGCCTGAGTTTGGCCGCAGTGCTGGCGCTACCGTGAACATTGTGACCAAGAGCGGTACCAATGCCATCCATGGCAGTGCTTTTGAGTACTATCGCAATGACGCTATTAGCTCCCGCAACTACTTCAACACCGTGGATCTGGCCAAGAACGCCTTTACCAACCATCAGTTTGGTGGCCTGACGTCCGGCGCCATCCTCAAAGACAAGTCGTTCTTTACGCTGGCTTACGAGGGCCAGCGCGAAAATGGCGCTCTGCCGCAGCTGGGCACGGTGCCCACGCTGGATGAGATCAGCGCCTATACCCGCAACAGCGGCGCCATCAACTCCGTGATTTCCAAGTTGCTGGCTGTCAAGCCGTGGGGCACGCTGCCGCAGACCATCCAGGACCGCACCTTCACCACCCCCTTTCTCAATAACAGCGACAACGTGATTGCAAAGATCGACCAGCACATGCACCTGTTCAGCCCCGGCGATCTGCTGACGGCGCGCTACTTCTATGCGCACGGCATGCAGAGCTTCCCGTTGGGTATGCTCTATACCGGATCGAGCGCGCCGGGCTTCAACACTACGACGCCAACCCATGTGAACGTGGTTTCGCTCTCGTATACGTCGGTTCCCCGTACCAATCTGATTGTGGAAGTGCGCGGCGGGTTCAACCGCTTTCTGCAGCAGTTTTTGCCGCAAGATATCGGGTTGAACCCCAACACTGTTTTTGGCCTGAACACGCTGCCTGCTGGCTACACCACGCGCGACCTGGGCCTGCCGACCATGGTGGTAGGTGGCTTTGCATCGTACTCTGGCGACCCGCTGAGCCCCGCCAATGGCAGCTCCCTGAGCCCGATTGGAGCCACGGCCAGCGACTCGCGCGGTCGCGTCGATACCAACTACCAGTTGTTCGGCAACGTGGCGCTGACCGAGGGTCGGCACAACTTCAAGGCTGGCGTGGAGTGGCGTCGTACCTTCATCAACTCGTTTATCGATTCCGGCCACCGCGGCAAGCTGGTGTTTAACAGCCTGAACGACTTCCTGGCTGGCCAGATTGATGGCGGCTCCTCAGCGCAGGGGGCGGGCACACGCTACAGCTACCAGAATGGTGGCGGCGCGTACCTGCTGGACTCCTGGCACCTGAGCACCAAGCTGACTTTTGCCTACGGTGTGCGCTGGGACTACTACGGCGTGATCGGCGCCAAGAACAACGCCTTCAGCCTGTTCAATACCAAGACCGGCGCTATGCAGACGGTGGGCGCTACGGGCGGTCCTGACGGCTTGTATCCCAAAGACTTCACGAATTTTGCCCCCCGCTTCAGCTTGATTGAGGATGTGGCGGGCAACGGCAAGCTGGTGATCCGCGCCTCGGCCGGCATCTACTACGACGGTGCCAGTCAGGACTTCTTTGTTGGCAACCAGGCCTACAACACCAACGCAGGTGAAGCCGGTCCGGCCTTCAACGGCATCGGATTTGCTTCGACGGTGGCCACCAACATCACGCCCAATACGCCCATCTTCGGTGGCTACGCGCCGTCCAGCGTGTTTACGGTGGACCAGAACCTCAAGACCCCGCGTTACGCCAGCTACTCCATGAATGTGGAGTCGCAGCTTTCGAAGGGTGTCTCCCTTCAGCTCGGCTATTACGGCTCGCAGGGACGCCACCTGTACCACTTCCGAGATCTGAACCAGGTTGTGAACACGGCGGGTTCCTACGCTTGCGGCAACGGTACCAAGGTGACCTACGGCCAACAGTGCTATCCCACTTACACCTACGGCTCGTTTGTGAACACGACGCTGCTTTATCTGAATCAGATCGAGACCAGCGCCCTTTCCAACTACAACTCGTTGCAGAGCACGTTGAAGGTGCAGAGCTGGCACGGGCTGACCTCGACGCTGAACTACACGTGGAGCCACTCGATTGATACCGCCTCCGACGGTCTGGACTTTGTACCCAACGCCGCCATGCCCGACGACAGCTTCCATCCGCACAATGAGCGCGCCAGCTCCAACTTTGACGTGCGCCAGCGCGTGCAGTGGTACTGGACCTACAACTTTCCGAAGTATGACCATTTAACCAAGGTCACCAATGGCTGGGCTCTGGACGGCATGTTCAACTTTGCCAGCGGCCAGCCTTACACGGTGAGCTACCTGTTTGAGAACGACTACAACGGCACGGGCGAGTACTATGGTCGTCCGGACATTATTGGCAATCCTCACGCCGGAGCCAAGGGCTACAACCTGCTGAACCTGGCAGCTTTTGCCGCACCCTGCACCTGGGATAAAGTGAACGGCGTTTGCCTGACCAACTCCAAGCACCCGGGCTCGGAAGGCCGCAACGCCTTCAACTCGCCCAACTACACCAACTTTGATTTCTCGCTAACCAAGACCACGCAACTGCATGCGGGTGTGGCCATGGAGCTGCGGGCCGACGTGTTCAACCTGTCCAACCACCCGAACTTCTCGAACCCGCTCTTGCCTGGCTTTGGCATTGACGTCTTCGGCAACAGCATTTCCAGCGGCAACAAGCTGCTGGCCGGCACCAGTTCGCAGTTCCTGCAGACCACCGCAACCCCCGACGTGGGCAGCGGCAACCCGTACCTGGGTGGCGGCGGACCGCGTTCAGCTGAGCTGGCCGTACACTTCACCTTCTAGGCACGTACAGCACGAAAACAGACGGCGGCGATTCGCAAGAATCGCCGCCGTTTTGTTTGCGGTTCTTTCGCGCATTTTCTGAAGTGGTCTGGACCTGGAATTCAAGACTTGGAATTCATAGGTATCCCACCCATTTCCCCAAAAAACGCGGAAATGGATGGGGCACGGAAGTCTGTAGCTAAAGTGAAAATGCTTTGCCGGTGAGATTGGGCGGGGATGCTTTTGGGAAGCGACCGCCGTTCCTTCGACGCCCTGTGGCTGCCCCGCACTCGCCTGGCCTTCGGCTTTCCTGCTACGGTGGGATCAACAAGAGTTCCGCTACCGCAACGGGTGAGTTGTTTCAGAATCGCAGGCCGGGCAGTTTGCATTGCGCACACCATCCGCCGCGGAGCAGGATCTACGGGAGGCTTAGTTCGCCATGATCCATTCATCCAGAAGAGCCGTTCTTAAAGTTCTTGGCCTTGGCACAGCTGCCGCTGCCACTCGCGGCTTGGCCATGGCAGCTGAAAGCGCTGCCAATGCTGCTGGCCGCGAGCGTCTGCTGGCTTACTTTGCCCGCGCGGCCCCGCAGCTTTTGCGTCCAGCTGAGGGCGCGCTGCTCTATCCCAGCATTGCGCCCACGCTGCCCGGCAAGGCCTACTCCACCCAGCTCTGGGACTGGGACACCTACTGGACCGTGCGCGGCCTCTTCCGCATTGCGCGGCTTACCAAGAACACCGACCTGCACGCCCGGATCTGCGCTCATGCCCAGGGCAGCCTGCTCAACTTCCTGCACTATCAATCGCCAGAAGGCCGCATTCCGATCATGGTCAACATCCAGAACTCAGACCTCTTCGGCTCGGTTGCCCACAAGCACGACCTCGCCAACCAGGCCAAGCCGGTCTTCGGGCAGCTCGGTCTGCTCACCGCCAATGAGTGCGGTAGCGTGGCGTGGCTGGCATCCAATTTTGACCACCTGCTGCGCTTTTACGCGTCGTGGAACCGCACCAACCGCTCGGCCGTGGGACTCATGGTATGGTCCAACGACGTGGCCATTGGCAACGACAACGACCCCACCACCTTTGGCCGCCCGGAGTATTCCTCGGCCAATCTGCTGCTGAATTGCCTCTTCTATCGCGATCTGCAAGCGGCGGCGGAGCTAGCCGGAAGGCTGGGCCGCAGCGCCGACCAGCAGCAACTCAACGAGCAAGCCAGCGCCCTTGGCAAGGCTATCCAAACGAACTGCTGGGACCGGCGCGATCGCTTCTACTACACGGCAGACGTACACTGCATCGATCGCCGTGCCGAGCTTATCCCCAGCGTGCCGCGGGGCATGGACATGAGTTGGCACACGCTACCGTTGCGCATCCAGGTCTTCACCGGTTTTCTACCCATGTGGTGCGGCCTTGCCACCCCGGCCCAGGCTCACGATCTGGTCACCCTGCACTTTGCCAATCCGGAAAGCTTCCACGGCGCGTATGGCGTGCGCACGCTGGCCAGGAACGAGACCATGTATTCGCTGGCCCGCAGTTCCAACCCCAGCAACTGGCTCGGGCCCGTCTGGATTATCTCGAACTATCTAGTCTGGCGGGGCCTGGTGGACTACGGATTCACGGCCGAGGCGAGTGAGTTGGCGCGCGCCACGGTGGAGATGCTGGCCAACGATCTCGACCTTCATGGCTCCCTCAACGAGTACTACGATCCCGATCGCGGTACCCCCCTCAGCCACGACGGATTTCTGGACTGGAACCTGCTGGTTGCTGAGATGATGGAGACAGGCCCAGCGAACTGAGGGGCCTCAACTTCGCTCGAACAACACAAGGGGAAACGGGATGATGAGGACGAATCTGCGCCATGCGGCGCTTGTGGCTGCGGCGGGCTTGCTGGCAACATTGGCATCGGGGCAGTCGCCTCTGGCTTTGGAGCGTCCTTTGGCCAGCGCCTATCCGCTGGCCGTTGATCGCGGCGCATCCGCTCTGTGGCAGAGCCTGCAAAAGCTCAACACCCGCGCCAGCCTCATGATGGTGGTTGCCCATCCCGACGACGAAGACGGCGGCATGTTGGCCTATGAAAGCCGCGGGCTGGGCGTAGATGCCACCCTGCTTACACTCACCCGTGGCGAAGGCGGCCAGAACGTGGTCACCGGCGACTTCTGGGATGAGCTAGGCGTACTGCGTACCCAGGAGTTGCTGGCCGCCAGCGATGCCTACGGCGTCCGGCTCCGCTTCAGCAGCGTGGCTGACTTTGGCTTCTCCAAAACTCTGGAAGAGACCTTCAAGACCTGGGGCCACGAACGTGTGCTGTACGACGTAGTGCGCCAGGTCCGCATGGAGCGCCCGCTGGTGGTGATGAGCGTCTTTGCCGGCAGCGTTTCGGACGGCCACGGCCATCATCAGGCCTCCGGCGTGCTGGCCCAGGAGGCTTACAAACTGGCCGGCGATCCCAGCGTCTTCCCCGATCAGATTGCCGCCGGACTCCAGCCCTGGTCGCCCCTCAAGGTCTATGCCCGCGTGCCCTTTGCGCGCGTTTCGGAGAAGGGCATCTTCGACTACGCCACCGGCCACTACGCTCCGGCGCGCTTCAAGAACTACGCCACCGGCGAGTGGATTGAGGGCGTCCCCCGCGCCACCCTTGATGTGCCCGAAGGGACGTACAACCCGCTCTTCGGAGAAAGCTACATTGCGCTGGCCCGCGAAGGCCTCTCCCAGCAGAAGACGCAGAACGACGGCGTGGGCATTCCCCCGGCCGGTCCCTTCAGCTCCAGTTATCACCTCTACGCCTCGCGCGCTGCCGATGCTCTGCCCGAGCATGAAGCCGGCTTTTTTGACGGGATCGATGTCTCGCTTGCTGGCATCGCCAGCTACGCTCCGGCCGCCAAGCGCGACGCTCTGCGCCGTTCTCTTGAAGTCATTGCCGGTTATGTGAAGAATGCTGCTGCCGCCTTTGATGCAGCCAACCCGGCCAACTGCGCCGCGCCGTTGGCTGAGGGCCTGAAGGCTACGCGCACGCTGCGTCAGCAGCTGGCCGCAAGTAACCTCCCGCAGCCGGCGCGCGCCAACATGGACCACGAACTGGCCGCCAAAGAGGCGCAGTTCAATCTGGCGCTGGCTCAGTCGCTCGGCCTCCAGCTGGTGGCCACGCTCCAGCCTGCTTCCGCTGGCCGGACGGGGTTTCCGCTGGGTCCGCAGCGCGGCAATCAGCCCACCCCGCAGAGCGTAATTGCAGGGCAAAAATTTGTCGTCAATCTTCACCTCGCCAATCAGGGCTCAAAGCCGGTGCAGATCGTCGCCGCCGAGCTCAAGCCCACGGTTGGCGATTGGTCTGTGGCCGTCAAGACGGCTGCGCCTGCTGAGCTTGCTCCCGGTCAGGCCTTTGATGCGGAGGCAACGGCCACGGTCCCAGCCACGGCGGAGCCCACCCACCCCTACTTTGCGCGGCCCACGCTGGAGCAGTCGTACTATGATTTGCTCCACGCTGACGACCTTGGGCTGCCCACCGCGCCTTATCCCTTGAGCGCGCATCTTGCCTTCAGCTTCCAGGGCGTTGAAGCCAGCGTCGATCAGGTGGTGCAGACCATTCATCGCGTCAACGTGCTTGGTCCGGTGCTGGAGCCGTTGTTGGTGGCTCCGGCCGTCTCCGTGACCCTTGCGCCTGGACGTGGCATTCTGCCGCTTACGAGGGATCGTCTGGACGTGGAAGTGCGGGTGCGCAATCTGAGCGACGCTCGCCAGGAAGGCACGCTGGATCTCCGGCTTCCAGCTGGCTGGACCGCCCAGCCCGCGCAGGCTGCCTTCACCCTGACCCACGATGGTGAGGAGAAGCCGCTGCACTTCACTGTTCAGCCGCACGGCGTGGCCGGGCAAAGTTACACCCTGCAGGCCACGGCCAGCATTGGCGGCACCGAGTTCAGCTCTGGCTTTACGGCCATCGGGTATCCGGGCCTGCGCCCCTATCCGGAGGCGCGCCCCGCGCTTTCCACCATCACCAGCGCTGACGTCAAGATCGCGCCCGGCTTGCGCGTGGGCTATGTGATGGGGCCCGGCGACGATGTTCCCGCGGCGCTTCAGCAGATCGGCGTCGAGACCACGCAGCTTAACGCGCAGGATCTGGCTGCCTGCAACCTCTCTGCTTACGATGCGATCGTCATCGGCATCCGCGCGTACACCACCCGCGCTGACCTGCGCGCCGCCAATAGTCGCCTGCTCGAGTACGTCAAGGCCGGTGGCGTTACGATTGTCCAGTATCAAACTGCAGAATTCGATCGCAACTACGGTCCCTTTGCGCTCTCCGTTCCTGGCGATGCCGAGAAAGTGGTCGAAGAAGACGGCCCGGTGGAGTTCGATGCAGCAGACCCACTGCTGAGCTGGCCCAACCAGATCGCGGCGGCTGATTTCAACAACTGGGTGGAGGAGCGTGGCCACGGATTCGCCTCTACCTGGGCCCCGGAGTTCCACGCCCCCACATCGATGCACGACACCGATCAGGACCCCCAGCGCGGCGGCCTGCTCTGGGCCCGCTCCGGCAAAGGAATCTATATTTATGCCGCCTATGCCTTCTTCCGCGAGATGCCAGAAGGCGTCCCCGGCTCCTTCCGCATCATGGCGAATCTGCTGTCGGCGGGGAAGAATGCAAAGGCCAGGGACTAGAGACCCGGCAATTAAAGAGTGTCACTCTGTCCCACCCATCCCGCACAAAACGCGGGATGGATGGGGCACCCAGTTGTCAGTATTCATGGACCGGATCAATGAGGCACCTGCGGTGCGGCCAGTCCGCTTTGCGCAGAACGCTTCCGTGCCCCATCCATTTCTGCGTTTTTTGCGGAAATGGGTGGGATACCTGCACCCTATTTTAGGGCCGGATCAATGGGAGTTTGTCTGGAGGCTGGTAAACGGCCTCCAGACGCAAAACGGAACGAGAAATCCCGAACAGAACCTACACATCCTGGCGAGAAATCGACTCCAGGGACAGAGCAGGACGGGATACAACTGTCTTTCCGCAGCCTGAACGCCAGGGTTGTCCTTGCGCTCTTTGCGGCCTCGTCCGCCCACTCCGAGCAAAGGTTATTCCCATGCCGGAAGCAGAAAGGAGCACCAGGATAGGACTGATTTCCAGAATTGTCGGGGAACTTCTTAATGAGTTGGAACGTAATCGTCGTGCAAACCCCCATGGTGGCAAGGTTCTTTAAGGTGCTGTTGTGCCAGAGGCAGGCCTGGAAGACGGAAAGTTGGCCGCATGGGGCATAAACTGTTCCAAGCTGCCGCCGTTTTGGCGATGTATTCTTCTTGGGATTGAAAAATCCGCAGTAGGCGGCCTTCGTAATCGTTCCTTTGAAGACAGAACGGTTGTCTCTGCGATGAACACGAAAAGATCGAGGTGCAGTGTGCGATTGAGTGGAAAAACGTTATCCTGGCTTGCAGTTTGGGCCGTCGTAGTCGTCCTGGCGGTTCAAGTGCAGACGGCCTCGGGCCAGAATGCCGCGCCCGCCGCAACAACTCCAGCAGTTCCGGCCTCGGCAACCGACATTGCGGGCATTTGGCAAGGGACGCTACACATTGCGCAAGCGAATAAAGATCTACGTACGGAGATCAAGATTGAGAAGGCAGGCAGCGGATACAAAGCCACCTTCTACAGCATTGACCAGGGCGGCCAACCGCTGGTGGCGACCAAGACGGCCTTTGAGAACGGCACACTGACCTTTTCCATCGACATGATCGGCGGCAAATACGAAGGCAAAATGAGCGCCGATGGGAAGACGATTGCGGGGAATTTCACGCAGGGAGGCATGTCGCTAGCGTTGAACCTGGCGCGCACGCTGCCGGACGCGGCTTGGCCGATTCCCGAGCCGACCAAGCTCATGGCGGCCGACGCGAATCCGGCGTTCGACGTGGTGACCATCAAGCCGAGCGAGCCGGGCAAGCAAGGGAAAGGGTTTGGCTTCAGGGGTACGCATTTCCGGACTATGAACACCAACATGAACGACCTGATCGCCTTCGCGTATGGGCTCCATACCAAGCAGATCGTGGGCGCGCCGGACTGGTTCGGGAGCGAGCTATTCGATATCGATGGTGTGCCCGATGTACCAGGCCAGCCGAATCTGCACCAGATGGAGCTGATGGTGCAGAAGATGTTGCCGGAGCGGTTTGCGCTCAAGTTCCATCACGAACAGCGGGAGCTTTCGGTCTATATCATTACCGCGACCTCGGCCGGCCCCAAGATGTCCAAGACCACTGCCGGGCCCAATGACCAGCAGGGCTTCGGCTTCAGAGGCCTTGGCGACCTGATTGTGCGCAACATGAATATGGCGGAGTTTGCGAGCTGGATGCAGACGGGGGTGATGGATCGGCCCGTCGTGGACCACACAAAGTTGACCGATAAATACGACTTCACGTTGAAGTGGACGCCGGACGACTCGCAGTTCCAGCAGTTCCGGGGCACAAACCCGAACATGACTCCGCCCGCGGGTGACAACCCCAATGCGCCGCCCAGCCTGTACACCGCAGTGCAGGAGACGCTCGGGTTGAAGATCGAAGCCGGCAAGGCGATGGACGATGTGATCGTGATCGACCACGTGGAGAAGCCGTCGGCGAACTGAGCAGCAGGGAATTGAGCAGGGGAGAGAAAACAAATGCACCGCATAGGTTGGGTCTTGGCGTTGTTCGCCGCGTTCTGGAGCGGGGCAGGCGCAGCGCAGACGAAGAACCCGGCGTCTGATGCGCCCCCGACGCAGCTTCCGCAATTTGAGGTTGCGTCGGTTCGGCCATCTGGCCCCCAACAGCATGAGTTGAACGGCCTGCGCGCGTTTTCGGGTGGCAGGGTGGTAGGAAATGGGTGCACGCTTCAATTCCTCATTATGGTGTCCTACAGCGTCCAGCCCTTTCAGATCTCCGGCGGTGCTGCATGGACGAATATCGGTAGGGGGGATCGCTTCGATATCGAGGCCCGGCCGCAGGAGGATTCGGCTTCGGCACACTGGGTAGCGAGCTCGCCGCGGCTCCCACTTGGTGATGAAGAGCTGAAGATGCTGCAGTCGCTGCTTGCGGAACGTTTCCGGTTGCAGATTCGCCACGACCTTAAAGAAGGCCAGGTCTATCAGCTGATCCGCGGCAGCAGCGCTTTGAAGCTTATGGCTCCCAAGCACCCCGACGAGGGCTCGTGGGCTGGTGGAATCAGCGGTGGATTGCCCGACGGAGAGGGCCTCCGCGGCACCAATATTTCCATGCCGGAGCTGGTCCTGCGATTGAGCCGTTGGCTCGGCCGCCCCGTGATCGACAAAACCGGTTTGCAGGGATCGTTTGACTTCGAATATCGCTCTGGCGCGGTCGATTCAGTCTCGAATACCGACGGAACCGATTCGATCTTGACCTCGATCAAGGGAATCGGACTTGCACTCGAAGCGAGCAAGGGAACGGTTGAGACTATCGTGATTGAGCACGCAGAGAGACCAGCCGAGAATTGACTGCAGGAGACGGATGTACGGAATTCGACAATACGGTTGCGCCGTGGCATGGTTTGTGTGTTCTGCGTTAGCGTTGGCCTCGCCCTATCGCGGCCAGGTGACCTTTGGCGGGCTACCGTTGCCAGGAGCAACAGTCACGGCCATGCAGGGAGCAGTGACTCTGACCGCTGTCTCCGATGCCGTTGGTGGCTTTCAATTCGACGATCTGGCGGACGGTAAGTGGACGCTCAACATCGCAATGCAATGCTTCGCGCCGGTTCATGCCGAAGTGCAGGTTGCACCCAATTTGCCTGCAGCAGCGTATGAGTTGAAGGTTCTCGACTCCGCCCAAATCGTGGCCAGCCTGCAACTGCTCAAGCCCACGGCGGCAGCGCAGACTCTACTGCCAGAAAAGAAGGCAAAGCCGGAGACGTCGGCAAAGAACAATGGGCCGACGAACCCGCAGGAAATCCCCAAAGCCCCCGAGGAGAATGAGCAAGGCGCGGACGGCGTTCTGGTGCAGGGCAGCGTGAACAACGCGGCCACCTCGCAGTACGCAACCAATCCAGCCTTTGGCAACACGCGCACGGGCAGCAAGGCTCTGTACACCGGTGGGCTTGCGATCGTCGAGAGTAACTCCGCGCTGAATGCGCAACCGTATGCGCTGAGCGGCGCTGCCGCGGCCCGTTCTTCCTACAACGATTTCACGGGCGTCGTGGCGTTGCAGGGCCCACTCAAGATTCCGCGCCTGCTGCCACACGGGCCGAACTTCTTTGTCTCCTACCAGTGGACACGCAACAGCGATTCGGTAACTCTGCCGGGGCTGGTGCCCACGCTGGACGAACAGGTGGGCAATCTTTCCGGGCTCGCCAACTCCGTGGGGCAGCCGGTGACAATCTATCAACCGGGAACCAACCTGGCCTATGCAAACAACCAGATTCCGGTCAGCGCGCAGGCGGCCGCGCTGCTGAAGCTCTATCCGCAGCCGAACATCGCCGGAGTTTCTAACTATAACTACCAGGCTGCCGTACTCAACAACACGCATCAGGATGCGCTGCAGTCGCGGTTCGACAAGAATCTGGGGCGCAAAGACAATTTGAACGGCAAGTTCGCTTTTCAAAGCACGCGCTCTGGCAGCGTGAACCTCTTCGGATTTGCCGACCAGAGCGGCACGCTGGGCATCAATGGCAGTGCGCAATGGGCGCACCGGCTCACTTCGCGCGTGTTTCTGTATGGCAACTACACCTTCAGCCGCCTGCGCACGGAGTTGACGCCCAACTTTGCCAACCACACGAATGTGTCGGGCACAGCGGGCATCAGCGGCAACGATAAGGACGCGGTTAACTGGGGTCCGCCGGCCTTGAGCTTCAGCGACGGCACCGTAGGGCTGAGCGACGGCAACAGTTCCTTCAATCGCAATCGTACGGACGATGTTTCAATCTCCACGTTGATCTATCATGGCAAGCACAACCTCTCGGCTGGTGGTGAGTTCCGCAAGCAAGAGTACAACGATGATTTCCAGCAGAATCCGCGCGGCACATTTACGTTCACGGGCGCGGCAACCGCGGGAACGGCAGGCGGATCGACGAGCGGATCGGCACTGGCGGATTTTCTCATCGGCGTGCCCGACACCAGCTCCATTGCCTACGGCAACGCAAACAAATATTTTCGCGAGTCGGTGTATAGCGCGTATGTGAACGACGACTGGCGGGTGCTGCCCATTCTGACCATCAACGCGGGCCTGCGTTGGGACTACGGCGCGCCCATCACGGAGTTATTCGGCAATCTCGTGAATCTCGATGTCGCGAGTGGCTTTACGGCGGTTGCGCCCGTTGTAGCCAAGAATCCCGTGGGTTCGGTGACGGGCACGCATTATCCGGCTTCGCTGCTTCGTCCGGAGCGGCGCATCTTCGAGCCGCGCATCGGCATCACCTGGCGGCCGATTCCCGCGTCAACGGTGGTGGTCAAGGCTGGCTACGGCCTCTATCCGGACACGTCGGTCTATCAAAACATTATTCTGAACATGGCGCAGCAGGCCCCGCTCTCGAAGAGCCTGAGCGTGCAGAACAGCGCGTCCTGTCCGCTCACGCTCGGCAATGGCTTCGCGTCTTGCTCGTCGCTTAGTAGCGCGACCTTCGGCATCGATCCCAACTTCCAGATTGGTTACGCGCAGACGTGGCAGTTGTCGGTGCAACGCGATCTGCCCTTCGCCATGCAGATGACTGCCACCTACAGCGGCATCAAGGGCACGCATGGTCCGCAGGAGATTCTGCCCAACAGTTATCCGCTGGGAACGGCCAATCCCTGCCCGCAATGTCCTTCGGGTTTTGTCTACGAAACATCGAATGGCAACTCCATGCGCGAGGCAGGGCAGTTGCAGTTGCGGCGCAGGTTGCGCGGTGGATTTGCAGCAACGCTCAGCTACACTTTTGCCAAGTCGCTTGACGATGACGCCTACCTGGGCGGCGTGGGCCACGCGACAGCCAGCAGCGGAGGCGCGGCACAATCGGCACCGCTCTCGTTCCCTTCGGCGGCGGTTGCGCAGAACTGGCGCGACCCGCATGGTGAGCGCTCGCTATCGAGCTTCGACCAACGCCAGCTCATGAACTTGCAGGCGCAATACACCAGCGGTCAGGGGTTGGGCGGCGGCACGTTGCTGAGCGGCTGGCGAGGCAGGGCGCTCAAGGAGTGGACGGTGGTTGGCAATTTGACCTACGGTACTGGCTTGCCGGAGACGCCGCTTTATCCCTCCGCGGTTCCCGGCACGGGATTCTCCAGCATTCTGCGGCCTAACTTGACCGGGGCATCGATCTATAACTCAGGGACGGCAGCGCACCTGAATGCGGCGGCGTACGCGGAGCCGCTAGGCGCGTGGGGAACAGCGGGCAGGAACTCGATTACTGGGCCCAATCAATTCAGCTTCAATACGCAGATGGCGCGCACCTTCAGGCCGCACGGCAAGTGGTATCTGGACGTGGCTGTGAGCGCGAACAACCTCTTCAACCACCCGGCCTTCGCCAACTGGAACAACCTTGTCACCAGCAGCCAGTTTGGATTGCCGTCTTCGGCTGAATCCATGCGCAGTGTGCAAACCACGTTCCATCTGAGGTGGCAATGATGGGGAAACCAGTCTTCATCGCACTGCTTCTCATGGCTGGTGCGGGCGTGCAGGCGCAGCAGGTGGGCCAGAACCAGACTCCTGGCGGGTTGCAGGAGTACACCATCAAGGTGCAATCGAATCTGGTGGTCGAAGCTGTCGTAGTGAAGGACAAGCAAGGCCACTTTATCCACGGGCTCACGGCCAAGGATTTGGTGTTGACCGAAGATGGCGCTCCGCAGACCATTCGCTACTGCGAGCATCAGGACCTTTCCGAAACGGCCAAGGCGCTGCCAACGATGACCGCGGCCAATGAGGACGTGAAGATCTTCGATCGTCTGGCGCGCACGCAGATTGCGCCGGAGACAATGGACAATCAGCGCTACAAGAACCGTCGGCTGCTGGCGTTTTACTTTGACATGACGGCGCTGCCGCCCGCTGACGAGATGCGCGCGCTGGGAGCTGCGGAGAAGTTTGTACGCACGCAGATGAGCACCGCGGACCTGATTGCGATTCTGCGCTACCAGGGCGGATCGGTGGACATTCTCCAGGACTTTACCGAGGATCGCAACCGGTTGCTGAGCATCTTGTCGACGATGGTGGTTGGCGAAGGCAAGGGACTGGCCGGCAGCATCGACGACGCCAGCAGCACGGATACCGGCGCGGCCTTCGGACAGGATGACAGCGAGTTCAACGTCTTCAATACGGACCGTCAGCTCTCCGCGCTGCAGACCGCGGCAAGAATGCTGGGCCTGGTGAACGAGAAGAAGTCGCTGATTTACTTTGCTAGCGGTCTGCGGCTCAACGGCATCGATAACCAGGCGCAGATGCACGCCACGGCCGATACGGCGATCAAGGCCGGCGTGACGATCTGGACCGTGGATGCGCGCGGCCTGGTGGCGCAGGCTCCCATGGGCGATGCTTCGCAGGGCTCGCCCGGTGGCCAGGCCATGTACACCGGGGCGTCCGCGCAAGCAGTTACCACAAACTTCCAGAGGTCGCAGGACACCCTCTACGCACTGGCCGGCGACACGGGCGGCAAGGCGTTCCTCGACAACAACGATCTCTCTCGCGGGATCGTTGAGGCGCAAGAGTCGATTTCGGATTACTACATTCTTGGCTACTACACGACCAACGCCGAGCCCAACGGCAAGTTCCGGCGCATCCGCATCTCGCTTGCGCAGAATCAGGAAGCCAAGCTCGACTATCGCCAGGGCTATTACGCGACGAAGGAGTTCGCCAAGTTCAACGACGTGGATCGCGAGCGCCAGTTGGAAGACGCGCTGATGCTCGAAGACCCCATCACCGACCTTACCATTGCCATGGAGATTGATTACTTTCAGTTGAACCGTGCGGAATATTTTGTGCCCATCATCGTGAAGATTCCGGGCCGGGAACTGGCGCTTGCGAAGCGGGGCGGAGCAGAATACACGCGCATCGATTTTGTAGGTGAGATCAAGGACCTGGTGGGCGGGACTACGGTGTCGAATGTGCGCGACAACATCAGCCAGAAGCTATCGAATTATACCGCCGCACAGCTTGCCAAAAGGCCCATTGAATACGACACCGGGTTTACGCTGCTGCCCGGCAAATACTCCATCAAGTTTCTTGCCCGCGACGATGAGACGGGCCGCATCGGAACTTTTCAAACCACGTTTGTCATACCCAACCTGAACAAGGAAGCGAAGCGTATTCCCATCAGCGCCGTGGTGCTGAGCAGCCAGCGCGTGGATTTGGGCGATGCGATTTACGATGCCGGAAAAGCCAAGGACAGAGCGAAGAACAATGCCGTTGACCCGCTGGTCCATGACGGCAAGCGGCTCATCCCCAGTGTGACGCGCGTCTTTAGCACCGGCCACCGGATGTACGTCTACTTTCAGGCGTACAAGCCTCCATCACCGAGCGCTCAGAGTCTTCCCAATGCGCAGCTAGCGGCGAGCGCGCAGCCGCCATCCAGCGCACAATCGCTCTTTGCATTTGTCAGCCTCTATCTGGACGGCAAGAAACTCTTTGAGACGTCGCCGCAAGCTGTCGTTCCCAGCCTTGCCGACCGGCTGGGCACCATGAGCCTGAGCTTCGATCTGGGCGTCGATGAATTACCGCGTGGCTCCTACGACTGCCAGGTGACGATCGTCGATCCGTCGGCGCAAAAGGTCGCCTTCTGGCGCACAGCCATTTCGCTGGTGCAGTGACCTTAGAGCATTTTCTGGAATGGTGCAGACCTGATTTTCCCAGGTGTCCCACCCATCTCCGCAAAGAACGCGGAAATGGATGGGGCACGGAAGCCTATACCAAAAGGGAAAATGCTCTACCTCTGGGAATCGCCCCACGGATTCACCTCGCGGCCGGCAACGAAGACGTGGGGGCGCGCAGGTGCGGCAATGAAGTACGCAATCTCGCGATAGTCGGCGAACTCGTGGATGAGTAGATCGGCCTGCTTGCCCACTTCAAGGGAGCCGATGGTGGCGCCAAGGCCCAGGCTCCACGCTGCGTTGAGGGTGGCGGCGGTGAGCGCTTCAGCCGGTGTAAGCCCCATGTTCAGGCAAGCCAGCGAGATTGTGAACGGCATGGATGCGATTGGCGAGGAACCGGGATTGAAGTCGGTGGCCACAACAATGGCCAAGCCATGTTCGACCATGGCGCGGGCGGGCGGATAGGCGGTACGGGCCAGTGCAAAGACCGAGCCGGGCAGCAACACCGGCTGCACGTGGGTGGCGCGCAACAGATCAAGCGTCTCCACCGTGACGGTCTCCAGATGGTCGGCCGTCGCGGCGCCCAGTTCCGCGGCCAAAGCGGCTCCGGTGCCGGGGCGGAATTGCTCTGCGTGCACGCGCAGTTTGAGTCCGTGCGTGCGTGCGGCGGTGAGCACCAGGCGGGTCTCTTCAACCGTGAAGGCGTGATCGTCGCAGAAGACATCGCAGTACCGCGCCAAGCCTGCTGCTGCAACCTCTGGAATGAGATCCTCGGCGATCCAGCGGACGTACTCCGCGCGGCGGTCTAAAAACTCGGGCGGGACGGTGTGCGCGGCCAGCAGCGTGGGCACAATGCGGAGGGGACCTTCGGCGTTGAGCCGCGCCATGGTGCGCAACATGCGCAGCTCGGCCGCGTGCTCCAGTCCATAGCCGGATTTGGCCTCGGCGGTGGTGGTTCCCGAGCGCAGCATCCAGTCGCGATACCGGCGCGCGGAGGCCAGCAGATCGTCCTCGGAAGCGGCGCGGGTATGCCGCACGGTGCTTAGAATGCCGCCTGCGGAAGCTGCAATCTGCTGATAGCTGGCGCCGGCCAGACGCAGCTCGAACTCCGCGGCACGGTTGCCTGCAAAGACCATGTGGGTATGGGCATCGACAAAGCCGGGCGTCACGCAGCGACGTTCCGCATCGATGATCCGGGCTCCGGTAGGGATGCGGCCGCGCAACTCGGTGTAGGGACCGACAGCGGCGATGCGGCCGTCTTGGATCAGGAGCGCCGCGTCCGGGATCAGGCCCAGTTCGCGCAGCTCCGCTCCCACGCGGGGGCGATTGGGCCCGGCGAGGGTGACAAGCTGCCCGATATTGACGATGGCTTCGATCATGGAGTTTTCACGGAGTCTCCGGGGTTCCTACCCTTTCATTTTGGATGAACCGGCTCAGGGCGGACTGGGGTTCGTGCTCTCCCACCCTTTCCCGCAAAAGGCGCGTGAAAGGATGGGGCACGGCGGATTCAAGGTCCAAGTGCAACAACACATCGCAAAGAGCCGACAGGAGATGGTTGGTAGGAAGCCATGGAAAAGATGGAAAACAAAGAGCGTTTCCCACTTTCCCACGGCACGGCTGCGACGAACTGTTTGATTCTGTTCACGCTCTTTGTTGCACTTGGAATTTGAATGTACCCACCCAGCGTTCTGGGGACGGTCAGGATTGTTTTCCCAGCATGGGCATGGCAATGCCACGCTCCCGCGCGGTCTCGCGGGCCAGCTCGTAACCTGCGTCGGCATGGCGGACAACGCCCAGGCCTGGATCGTTGTTGAGCACGCGTGCGATCTTGCGCTGGGCCATATCGGTGCCGTCGGCAACCGTCACCTGACCGGCATGGAGTGAGTAGCCAATGCCCACGCCGCCGCCGTGGTGGAAGCTGACCCAGGTGGCGCCGGAGGCGGTGTTGAGCAGAGCGTTCAGAATGGGCCAGTCGGCAACCGCATCGGAGCCGTCGAGCATCTTCTCGGTCTCGCGATAGGGGCTGGCAACGGAGCCCGTGTCGAGGTGATCGCGGCCAATGGCGATGGGGGCTGTGATCTCGCCCTTGCGCACCAGATGGTTGATGGCCTCGCCCATGCGCGCGCGTTCGCCTTGCCCAAGCCAGCAGATGCGCGCGGGCAGGCCCTGGAAGGCGAAGCGGCCGCGGGCCAGGCGCATCCAGCGATTGAGAATCTCGTTGCCCGGGAAGAGTTCGAGCGCCAGCCGGTCGGTGCGGTCAATGTCCTTGGGGTCACCGGAGAGCGCAACCCAGCGGAACGGGCCCTGGCCGGTGCAGAAGAGAGGCCGGATATACTCGGGCACGAAACCGGGGATCAGGAAGGCGTCCGCGCAGCCGGCATCGAAGGCAAAGCGGCGGATGTTGTTGCCGTAATCGAAGACCACGGCGCCGGCGCGCTGCAGGGCGATCATGGCATCCACATGAACCACCATGGTTTCTGTCGCTCGTCGGATGTGCTCGGCAGGATTCGTCTTGCGCAGCTCGGCGGCCTGTTCCACCGTGAGGCCTTGCGGGACGTAGCCGTTCAGCGGATCGTGAGCGCTGGTCTGGTCGGTCACCACGTCTACCTGCACGCCGCGGCGCACAATCTCCGGCAAAAGGTCGCCGCAGTTGCCCACCAGGCCCACGGAAAGCGCGCGGCCTTCCTGCTGCGCATCCTGGCACAGGCGGAGGGCCTGGTCGAGATCTTCCGCGATGGTGTCGCAATAACGGTTGGCCACGCGGCGTTCAATGCGGCTGCGATCCACTTCAATGACCAGCGCCACGCCGCCGTTCAGGGTGATGGAGAGCGGTTGCGCTCCGCCCATGCCGCCCATGCCGCCGGTGAGCACCAGCTTGCCCTGGAGCGAGCCGCCAAAGTGGCGATCGGCAAGGCTGGCAAAGGTCTGGAAGGTGCCTTGCAAGATGCCCTGCGTGCCGATGTAGATCCAGCTTCCCGCGGTCATCTGGCCGTACATCATCAGGCCCTTCTGGTCCAGCTCGTTGAAGTGCTCCCAGTTGGCCCATTTGCCCACCAGATTGGAGTTGGCAATCAGGACGCGCGGGGCCTCTTCATGGGTGGGAAAGACGGCCACCGGCTTGCCGGACTGCACCAGCAGCGTCTGGTCGTTTTCGAGCTTCAGGAGTTCGCGCACAATGGCGTTGTAGCACTCCCAATTGCGCGCCGCGCGGCCAATGCCGCCATAAACCACCAGATCGGAGGGGCGCTCGGCGTTCTCCGGATCGAGGTTGTTCATCAGGCAACGCAACACCGCTTCCTGCTGCCATCCCTTGCAATTGAGTTGTGTGCCGCGAGGTGCGCGGATGATTGAAGCCGCGTTGGCTGTCATACTTCCTCCTGCCGAAACTCCGCGGGCGGAAAGTTGCGTCCACGCGGTCTGAAAAACAAGCCTTACTGATCCGGCCCGTAATATATGCAACATCTATAGGTATTTCCCGTCTAACT
>CAZYDF010000044.1:0-32680 GCA_964645855.1 uncultured Occallatibacter sp. | reverse complement strand
GGCGAAGGCGTCATCGAAGTCAAGTCCACCAACGGCGACACCCACCTGGGCGGCGACAATCTTGACCAGCGCATCGTGGATTGGTTGATTTCGGAGTTCAAGACCGAAGAGGGTCTGGACCTGACCTCGAAGGGCAACGAGATGGCCCTGCAGCGTCTGAAGGACGCCGCCGAGAAGGCCAAGATTGAGCTCTCCACCACCGTGGAGACGGAGATCAACCTCCCGTTTATTACCGCCGACGCCACCGGCCCCAAGCATCTGGTCCGCAAACTGACGCGCGCCAAGCTGGAGCAGTTGGTAGGCGACCTGATCGAGCGTTCGCTTGAGCCCTGCAAGAAGGCTTTGGCCGACGCCGGCGTCACCCCTGCGCAGATCAACGAGGTTGTCCTCGTTGGCGGCCAGACGCGCATGCCCAAGATTCAGGAAGTCGTGACCAAGATGTTCGGCAAGGAGCCGCATCGGGGCGTGAACCCGGATGAAGTCGTCGCCATTGGCGCGGCCATCCAGGCGGGCGTTCTGGCCGGTGAGGTCAAGGATCTGCTGCTCTTGGACGTGACCCCTCTGACGCTCTCGATTGAGACGCTCGGCGGCGTGGCCACTCCCATGATCCCGCGCAACACCACCATTCCCACCAAGAAGACCGAGACCTTCTCCACGGCTGCCGACTCGCAGACCGAGGTTGAGGTTCATGTGCTCCAGGGCGAGCGCCCCATGGCCGGGCAGAACCGCACTCTGGGTAAGTTCAAGCTGGGCGGCATCATGCCGGCTCCGCGCGGTGTGCCCCAGATCGAGGTCACGTTCGACATTGATGCCAACGGCATCCTGAACGTACTGGCCAAGGACAACGCCACCGGCAAGGATACCCGCATCACCATTACTTCCAGCTCTGGCCTCTCCAAGGAAGAAGTCGAAAAGATGGCCAAGGAGGCCGAGGCCCACGCCAACGAGGACAAGGAAAAGCGCGATGAGATCGAGGCGCGCAACCACCTTGACGGTCTGGTGTACAACATCGAGAAGATGTTGAAGGACGCCAACGAAAAGCTGCAGGCGGCGGACAAGACCGAGGTTGAGGCCGCACTGGCCGAAGCCAAGAAGACTCTCGAAGGCACGCCCACCGCGAAGGACCTCAAGGCCTCGCACGAGAAGCTGACCGCGGCCAGCCACAAGCTTGCCGAGATCCTCTACAAGGCCAACGCCACCGAAGGCCCCGCGGCCGGCGGCCCCGCCGAAGCTGCTGGCGGCGCTCCGCACACCGAGGAAGCCAAGAAGGAAGGCGAAGTCATCGACGCCGAGTACGTGGACGTGGAAGAGAAAAAATAAGCGGAGCTGGCGAAGTTAGCGGAGCTAGCGGAGTTAGCAACAACGGGGTGAGCGACGTTCAGTCGCTCGCCCCGTTCTGCGTTTGCGGTATGCTTCGGTACGAAAGATTCGTTTGACCCTTCCGAGTTAGGTTGGGTGCCCCCGGTCCCTCGCATTTGGGGACCGGGGAACGAAGGTGTCAGAGCCTGGCCCCATCGCAGGTGGTCATCCTGAGCGAACGGGGCCCCAGACGTACTCTTCAGTCTGGGGGTGGTGAGTCGAAGGATCTGCAGTTGTTCTGAATCGCGGTCGGCGGGTGGCTCACATTTGCCGGGGGCCACGTTTGCCGCGACCCAAGAGGCTGGGTTAGCACGAAGGCCGCTGATCCACATCTGGCCTCACATCCTCTCAGTTGGCTGGTGGCGGCGCGGACTTGTCGCCGAGGCTGAAAAGCACATTGATCGTGGTCTCCACTTCAACTGGCTCGCCGTTCAGCAGATACGGTTTGTAGCGCCACTTCTGCACCGCCTTCAGCGACGGCTCTACCAGCATCTCCGGGCCGGAGACCACATGCAGGTCGCGCAGCTTTCCCTGCTTTGTGATGATGCCCTGCACCACCACCACGCCAGAGATATGTGCAGTCTTGGCCTTGCCCGGATACTTTGGGTTCACCTTGTGAAGGATCATCCCTTTGGCAATATCCATCGGCACAACGACGCGTTGGGGCGGGGGCTGGCAGACGACCTGATTCTGGATCTTTGTGTCGGGCCAGGCGTTGCTGCTTGCTGTCATTAACCATGCGCATCCCAGAGCAAGAAAGGCAATACGTTGTCTCACTGGATCAGTCCCCCTATTTCGAAATCATGAAGTAGATGGGAATCTCGGTGCGCACCTGGATTGGTTTGCCGTTGAGAAGATAGGGCCTGAACTTCCATTGCTGAACGCATTCGATGGCTGCTTGCCGAAGTTCCTCCGGACCGTTGAGGGGCTTTGTGCTGTCCACGTTACCTTCCCCGCTCACCAGCACCTCCAGAGTCACCACGCCGGTGATGTGCTTTTCCTTGGCATCCTGAGGGTAGCGTGGCTGAACCCTGGACAAGAGCATGGCATGCATCACGCTCCAGTTGACATCGATGCTGTGCACGGCTGGTGCGGCATTAGGGGCGTTCTGCGCCGATGTGCTGAGAGGGACAGATGCTGCCGTCAGGACCAAGGCGAGCGCGACGAAGCTGCGGAACAGCGTCAGAGCAGAGAGTTTTGGCATGGCGGAATAATAATACACATGCCGACGGGCGGCCCATATCTTCTCGACCGAAGAATGCTGCTGGCGTGTCGCCCACATTTGCGGCGAACGAAGAGTCTGGGTGCCCCAGGTCCGGATTTTCGGACCTGGGATAGCACGAAGGCCGCTGATCCACATCTGGCCTCACCTCAGAGCTGGGTGCCCCCGGTCTCGCTTTTGAGACCGGGGAAAGATCGAACCTTTCCTTGGTATCCCGCCCCATCGGGGCGGCCAGAAGCGCTCTGTACGCCGCGCTTTTCATCCTCTGCGCGATTGCGCTTCCCTCGAAAAGACGCCTCAAATTGGTTTGACAAAAGGTGTCCATTGGCACACAATCCAGGTGTGCAGACGGTGGTGGAGACGCCGGGCTATTTGAAGGCTGCCGAAGTGCTTTTTACGCCCGAGGAGCGGGATCGGATTGTGCGCACGGTGGCGGGCGATCCCGAGTGCGGCGAATTGATTCCAGGCACGGGCGGGTTTCGCAAACTGCGTGTGGCGCGCGCCGGGATGGGCAAGCGAGGCGGTGCGCGGCTGATCTATATCTTTCGCAACCAGCTTTTCCCGGCTTTTCTGGTTGCCGGTTACGCCAAGAACGTGAAAGAGAATCTGAGCGGGCAGGAGCGGAACCAATTGGCGCGCCGTGCCGATGAGATCTTTGCACGCTACGGCGCGGGGCGGAGAGGAGTGGAGCGATGACAGCGATCTTCAACGATATGATGCATGGACTGGATGAGGTCGAGGCTTTTCTGGGCGGCCAGCAAGAGGGTTATCGCGTCACCGTCCCGGAGACGGTGGATGTGAAGAAGATTCGCAAGCGGCTCAAGATGACGCAAATGCGCTTTTCGTCGACCTTCGGCTTTTCGCTGGATGCGGTGAAGCATTGGGAGGGCGGACGGCGCAGGCCCGAGGCGGCAGCCCGTGCCTTTCTGACCGTGATCGACCGCAATCCTGAGGCCGTGCTGGATGCTCTGACGCCGCAGGTGCAGGCACGGTGAGAGTACGTAAACCCGCTGCGGCGAGCTGGCTCCGCTTCGGCTCGAGCCGGCGTGTCGTGGAAACTCAGCCCTGCTGTGCGGCCTTGGCCACGGCCAGGGCCGCGGCTTTTCGCTCCTTGCGATAGACGTTGGCCACGGCGATGGACCACAACGGTGCCAGATCGGCAACCGGGAGCAGCTTGACCACAAACGACGGCGCAAACTCCCAATGCCAGCCCAACAGCCAGCTGAGCAGGACGCACATGGTCGCGTCCACCGCGTCATCCACTCCGGAAGCGGCTCCCTCCCAGAAGATGGGGAAGGCCACCATCTGGATCAGGTCAGCCAGAACGGCCAGCGCCAGGGCCCAGCGCATGCGCCAACCCGCTTTCAGTTGCAGTGCAGGAGTTTTCTCTTCGCTTACCATTGCTCGCCATTCTACGCCGTTTTCAGCCATCGGCCCTTGCTTCACCACCGAGCCGGACTGGTACACTGCAAGGGAAAACGGTTACTCGCTCCACCCGCGCTGACTCCAACCCGTTTCACTCCAACCTGTCTCAAGGATTCCCATGCCGATTGCTCAGCTTCGCGCTCTTGTTCTGAAGGCCAATCAGGAAATCTCCCGCCGCGGTCTTGCTCCGCACACCTTTGGCAACGCCAGCGGCATTCTCCGCGCCGGCGCTGAGTCTCTGGTGGTCATCAAGCCCTCCGGCGTGGACTACGCCACCATGACCGAGGACGATTTGGTGGTCACGGACCTGAATGGCACGATTCTGGAAGGCTCGCTGCGGCCCTCCTCTGACCTGGATACGCATCTGGAGCTCTATCGCCAGTTCCCGCAGATTGGTGGCGTGGTGCACACCCACTCGGAGTTTGCCACCAGTTGGGCGCAGTCTCTCAAGCCCATCCCCTGCTACGGCACCACCCATGCGGACTATTTCCATGGTCCGGTGCCGGTGACCGCCCCGCTGACCGCCGAAGAGGTGGAAGAGGCGTATGTGCTGAACACGGGCAAGGTGATCGTCCGCCACTTTGAGGCCAACCATCTGGATCCGGTCTCCTTCCCCGGCGTGCTGGTGGGTGGCCATGCTCCCTTTACCTGGGGCAAGGATGCCATGGAGGCGGTGGAGCACTCGGACGTGCTGGAGTACATTGCCCGGCTGGCCTTCCGCTCGGCGCTGTTGGGCGCACCGGCTGCGGGGATTCCCAGCTACGTTTGCGACCATCACCACAGCCGCAAGCATGGCCCCAACGCCAGCTACGGCCAGGCAAAGTAAGCCAGTCCGAGTAATCAAAATGGGCCCTACCCCGCAGCCTGGATTGCGGGGCAGGGAAGCCGTCTGCCACTGAAATGGCGTAGATTCATGTCAGGAAACCGCAATTTTCAGGGAGTTCTTGCGTCTAAATTAAGGGAATTCAAAGGGAATACTGTTTTTCATAGTGATATCCTTTTCTGCGGAACCCGTCTTCACTTTTCTGCATTTTTACCCATCTGGCAGACCGCGGTTTTGGGAACCATGCGCGTCTATCCACCGTATTGTCTGATGATTGCAGTACCCTAGCCGGTCATTTTGACATGGCGCCGCAACCTGGCACGCCACGTGCTTGCAACCAAAGAGAGGGCGTTCCCGCATGGAGACAGGTCTATTCCATCGAGTGCAGGCTACGGTACTGGCTCTGGCCACAGCCGCCCTTTTCCTGTTGGCCGTGATGAACCTGATGGAAGAGCGTCAGGTGGAGCAGCCGGACGACGGTGTGTGGTGGCGCGACGCTCAGGGCGGATTGCTGGCCGAGCGGGTGTTGCCCGGCATGCCGGGTCAGGTGGCGGGCATCCATGCTGGCGATCTGCTGACCTCGGTTGCAACCTGTCCTTCCTGCGACGACGTTGCGGTGGATCATCTTGCCAGCCTGGAGCGGGTTCTTTACCGCACCGGCGTCTACGGCCAGGTCTACTACCAGGTAACCCGCGACCGGATTCCACTGGATACGCCGATCAAGGTGATTCCGGTCCCGCTGGACCGCTCTCTGGCGCAGGGCTTGCGTATTATCGGCCTGATCTATCTGTTGATTGGCATCTACGTTTTGTTGCGCCGCTGGGGCGCGGTGCGGGCCACCCATTTTTACGTCTTCTGCCTGGTCTCGTTTGTGCTGTACGCCTTCAAGTTCACCGGCAGGCTGCACGGGCTGGACTTGGTGGTGTTCTGGGCCAATATTATTGCGGAATCGCTGCAACCTGCTCTGTTCCTGCACTTTGCGCTGAGCTTCCCGGAGGAGCGGCTGAACCGGCTTGGCCGCCGCACGCTGCTCCCGCTGCTCTATATGCCGGGTGCGGCGCTGATCGGTTTGTGGCTGTGGGTGATCGAGACCCGCGAGGCCACCGGGCTGCTCAAGCATCGCCTGGACCAGACCGGCACGGCCTACGACGCCTTCTTCTATCTGTTGGCGGTGGTGCTGTTTGTACGCAGCTATATGAAGGCCAACACGCCGCTGTTGCGCCAGCAGCTCAAATGGCTCTATCGCGGCACGTTTGTGGCGGTTCTGCCCTACACGCTGTTCTACGCGGTGCCATTCCTCTTCGATCTGAATCCGCCGCGGCTGCTGACCAATCTGGCCGGCCTCTCGCTGGTGTTTTTGCCGCTCACCTTCAGTTGGGCCATTGTGCGCTACCGGCTGATGGATACCGATCTGATCTTCAAGCGGGGCGTCACCTACGGGCTGGCTACGGGGCTGTTGGTGGGCGGATACTTCGGCATCATTGCCCTCATCTCCGTGCTGGTGCACAACGCCATGCCGGAGGCGGTGCGCGAGTATGGCCTGGTGGCTGCCATTCTGCTCACCGCCGCCATCTTCGAGCCCCTCAAGCGCCGCATCCAGAGCTGGGTGGACAAGGTCTTTGACCGCCACCGTTACGACTACCGCAAGGCGCTGATCGAGTTTGGCCGCGGGCTGAGCACGGAGACCGATCTGAAGGCGCTGCTGGAGTCGATCGTTCATCAGCTTCCGCGCACCTTGCTGGTGGCGCGCGTGGCCGTCTTCCTGGCCGAAGAGGGCGATCTTCGCCTGGCGGTTTCCCACGGCTTGCCGGCGGACGTTGACCAACAGCCGCTCGATCTCGGCTTTATCAACTTTGACGAAGCCTCTGACCACTCCCACATCTTTCTGGAAAACGCACAGCAGGCTTTGCACCTGCCGGAGTCGGAGCAGCAAACCGCCGCTCTGCTCGATTTGAACTACTATCTGCCCTGCCGCGTGCAGTACGGCGCGGAGTCGCGCACCATTGCCATCATCGGCCTGGGCCGGACGCTGGGCGGCGACTTCCTGTCCAGCGAAGACGTGGAGCTGCTTGAGTCCCTGGCCAGCTACATCGGCATTGCCCTCCAGAACGCCTCCCTCTACGCGCGCCTGGAAAAGCAGATCAACGAGTTTGAGCGGCTGAAGGAGTTCAACGAGAACATTGTTGAATCCATCAACGTGGGCATCTTCGCGCTGGACCTTGAAGGCCACATCGAGAGCTGGAACGCGCAGATGGAGGCCATGTACGCCTTGAGCCGGGCCGAGGTTCTGGGTGAGGCGCTGCGCGCGGTCTTCCCGGCCGAGTTCGTGGATGCCATGGAGAGCTTTGGCGACGAGCCCGGCGTGCACCACATCTACAAGTTCCAGCTCACTACCCGCGCCGGCGAGCAGCGCACCGTGAACGCCGCCGTGGCGCCCTTGCTCAGCCGCGATTTTGTGCCCGTGGGCCGCATTGCTCTGGTGGACGACATTACCGACCGCGTGACCCTTGAGAACCAGCTGGCGCAGGCCGACAAGCTCAGTTCCATTGGCCTGCTGGCGGCCGGCGTGGCGCATGAGATCAATACTCCGCTGGCCGTGATCAGCAGCTACGCGCAGATGCTTACCAAGCAGATGAAAGGCGATGCACGCCTGGGGCCGGTGCTGGACAAGATTGTGCAGCAGAGCTTCCGCGCCTCGGAGATTGCCAACGGCCTGCTGAATTTTTCGCGTACCTCAACCACCGAGTTTCGCTCCACCGATCTGAACCAGGTGATCCGGGAGACGTTGTCGCTCTTGGAGCATCAGTTCAAGACGGCTCAAGTGGTGGTGGATCTGGAACTGGACGCGCAACTGCCTTTGATCCACGGCAACCCCGGCAAGCTGCAACAGGTGTTTTTGAATCTCTTGCTCAACGCCAAGGACGCCATGCACGGGGGCGGCCACCTGCGCGTGGTCACCCGCTCCAATGGCCGCGTGGAAGCGGTTGTATCCGACTCCGGCTCTGGCATTGCGCCCGAGCATTTGAAGCGTATCTACGATCCGTTTTTTACCACCAAAACTACACCCAAACCCGGCGAGCGGCGCGGCACCGGTCTGGGCCTATCTGTTTCCTATGGAATTATTCAAGAACATGCCGGCAAGATTCATGTCGAAAGCGCCATCGGCGCCGGCACCACGTTTCATCTCGAGTTTCCGTTATTAAGGAATTCCGTCCATGTCTGAGGTTGAACTGTCTTTGAATAATTCTCCTTTCGTGTCCACGAATGGCGATACTCTGCCTGCTTCCATCCTGGTAATTGACGACGAGGCCGGCATCCGCGATTCGCTGGAGGTCCTGCTGACCTTTGAGGGCTACGCGGTTTCCATGGCCGAGGATGGGGAGGAAGGCCTGCTCATGGTGGAGGCCGGCAGTTACGATCTGGTGCTGCTGGATCTGGCTCTGCCCGGCCAAAGCGGCATGGAGCTGCTGCCCCAGATCAAGACCATCCGGCCCGAACTGCCGGTCATCATGATTACCGCCTACGGCACCGTGGATAACGTGGTGGAAGCAGTGCGCGCGGGCGCGGAAAACTTTGTTCAAAAGCCCTGGGACAACGAGAAGCTGCTGGCCGACATCCGCTCCGCCGTGGCGCGCCGCAAGGCCGAGGAAGAAAACCTCCAGCTCAAGCGCACCCTCAAGCAGCGTTATAACTTCCACAACATTGTGGGCAAGAGCGAGATCATGCTGAAGGTCTTTGATCTTGTGGCCCAAGTGGCTCCGTCGCGCTCCACGGTGTTGATCCAGGGAGAGAGCGGCACCGGCAAGGAACTGATCGCCAAGGCCATCCACGCCAACTCACCGCGCAAGGACAAGCCTTTTGTGCCCATCAACACCGGGGCCATGCCCTCCGAGCTGCTGGAGAGCACCTTGTTTGGCCACGTGAAGGGCGCCTTCACCTCCGCCATTGCCACCAAGAAAGGCCTGTTTGAAGTGGCTAACGGGGGCACGCTCTTTTTGGATGAGATTGCCACCATGGGCATGGATACCCAGGCCAAGATCCTGCGCGTGCTGCAGGACCGTCGCTTCATGCATCTGGGCGGCATTCAGGAGTTGCAGGTGGATGTGCGCATTCTGGCCGCCACCAATGTCGATCTGCGGGAAGAGGTGCGCGCCGGCCGCTTCCGCGAAGATCTTTTCTACCGCCTGAACGTGATCATGGTGGAGCTTCCGCCGCTGCGCGTGCGCCGCGACGACATTCCCATGCTGGCCAACCACTTTCTGGACTTCTACTCCAAGGAGAACAGCCTGGAGCTGCGCCGGCTCTCGCCCGAGGCGCTGCGGGCCATGGTGGACTACGATTGGCCTGGCAATGTCCGCGAGCTGGAAAATGCGATTGAACGTTGCGTGGTGTTGTCGTCGGGCGTGATGATCGGCGCTGACCTTTTGCCCGGCCAGATCACCGGCCGCAGCTTCCAGGACGCCCTGCTCGAACACAATCCCAACGCCTCGCTCTTCGATATTCTGGAGACCATCGAGCGCCGGATCATTGTGGAGAAGCTGGAGCGCAGCAACTGGAACCAGACCGAGGCCGCGGAGCAGTTCCGCATTCCGCTCTCCACCCTGAACCAGAAGATCAAGCGCCTCAACATCGAGATCCGCAAGAAGAATCGGGACTAACGCGGTTGCCTATTGATCCGGCCCGTAAATACTGACAACTGGGTGCCCCCTCCATCCCGCGTTTTGTGCGGGATGGGTGGGATAGAGTGACCCTCTTTGAGGGCCGGATCAATAAGCCCAAATCAAAAGCCGCCCTTCGAGGCGACTTTTTGTGCTTTTAGTGTGACTTTCCTCTCCAATGGAGTCCGGAACGCAGCCGCACCCCATACCCGCCCCATAGGGGCGGCAAGAGATTAGACCCGGGTGGACCCTTACCCTGAACGCAGGCGAAGGGGAAAGGGGAACCCGGGGAAAAGGCAACGCAAACAAGAAAGCCGCCCCATAGGGGCGGCCTGAAACGCGGCCTTCAGGCCGCGCTCTCCTGTCTCAGTTTCTACAGAAACATATCCTTGTCTTCGGGATCGTAAGTGGAGACCGGCGGCGGGGGCTGCTGCTGGGGTGGCTCCGGCATATGCGGCCGTATGGACTCCAGCACCGACTTGGCAGACGCCAGGATCGAATTCAACTGCCGCACCGGCTTGGCGATCGTCTCCGTAACAAAAGTGGTGGCGCGGTCCACGGCATCGAAGATGGTGCTGACCATGTGGTCCAGGCGCGTGGTCTGGTGGCGAATCTTTTCCAGCGTCTCAGCGGCCGAGGCCTGGATCTCGGCCGTCTGGGTACGCAGGCCGTGGGCCATGGCGGCCAGATCGGCGGCGGTGTCCTCCACCTTCGGGGCCACGCGCTTGAACAGCTCGCGGGTGTTGTAAACCAGCGGCATGGCGGCGGAGCGCAGATCCTCCACCTGCTCTTTGACGGAGTTGGTCGTCTTGCGGATGACGATGAAGATAGCAAACAGCAGAATGGTCTGGCCAACGAGGGCCAGAGCAACCACGCCCAGAATCGCGAGCAGAATGGTTTGATTATCGAGGTTAGGCATGCGGGAAGCCTCGTGCTGGGCAGGATGCGGCTCGAGCCGTTGGCGCCGCGTTTGCCGGCGGCAAAGCGGAGGCCCGGCGCGCCAGCCGCCCAGGCTGGCCGGCGCGCACAAGTGCGGAGATCGCCACGGCAAAGGGTTGCGCCGCACGGAACCGGCCGTACGGCAGCAAGCCTAGTATTCTTTGGTCTCGGGAGGCACGGCCGCGTACGTCTGACGGCCGCCTTCCGTGCTGGCGCCCACGCGGCTGGTCTGTTCGCTCACCAGGTGCTTGCCGCGCTCCACAAACTCTTCCCACTGCGCGCGTCCGCGGTCCACGGCCTCGCGGCCCTTTTCCACGTACTCGGCAACCTGCTGCTTGCTCTTGTCCACAAACGCGCTCACTTCTTCAGCGGCCTGTGTGGTGCGGTTCCGGAGGTATTCTGACCCCTCCCGTGCGCCCGTTGCCAGATCTTCCCGCGTCTCGCGGCCACTCTTGGGCGCATAGAGGATGCCCACCAGGGCCCCTACTCCCAAACCAGCCAGAAACCACGCCATTCCGTAGGACTTGTTTTCTTCTGCCATGACGAAGACTCTCCTTTCGCTCGACTTGAAGGAATGCCTGAGCGGTACAAATATGCGCATCCTGCCGCAAACCGCGCAAGACACGTATCCACTACACTCTACACCTAGAGCGGCCCCGGAATATATACCCATGCCGGCGACTTGAAAGGTCGTCGCTCCCTAGAGCGTTTTCGATTCAAGTGTCGATCTTGCAAGGATCGTGCTGCGTGGCAATTTCTTGAGGAAATTGCACGCAGCACCCGGCTTTCTGTTAAGACCAGAATCGAAAACGCTCTAGTCGCTTCCTGATGCTCGCGTCGACTGGAGAGCCATGGTTTCCTGGACCAGCAATTCTGGAACCGCTCGAGTTGGCCCGGGGCGAAACCATGGGTTTCAGTTCTCCCCGTCCGCTACTCCCCGCAGCCGCAGCCGCGCGCCAGAATCTCCGCAAAGTGTTCGGCTTCGCGCCCCCCCAGTTGTGCAATCTGTTCCCGGCAACTGAAGCCGTCGGCCACAATGGCCGTAGCGGGGCTGGCCGCGCGCACTGCGGGCAGCAAGGCCGCCTCGGCTATTCTTTTGGAGATCTCGAACTTGCTGGCCTCAAAGCCGAACGGCCCTGCCATGCCGCAGCAGCCAGACTCCACCATCTCCACCGTGGCTCCTGCCTTCCGCAGCAGCTCGATCTCCGCCTTGGGCCCGCCAAAGACAGCCTTGTGGTGGCAGTGGCCGTGGAGCAGGATCTGCGCGCCCGTGAGTCTTCCATTTGCGAACTCCGGCGCGTTGGCCAGCAGCCAGTCCGCCAGCAACCAGGTTTGCGCGGCCAGCTTTTTGGCCCGTTCGTCAGCGGGGAACAGCTCCAGCAACTCGTTCTTGAAGACGCTGGCGCAGCTCGGTTCCAGAAAGATGAAGGGCAGCCCAGCGTCGATCCGCGCAGCCATGCGCTCCAGCACGTTGCCCAGATAATTCTTTGCCGCCGTCAGCAAGCCGAAGTCGTAGAGCGGTCTGCCGCAGCAGATGTGCCCCGCCGGAACCTCGACCGCAAACCCAGCCTCCGTCAGCACCTTCTCCGCCGCCACCAACGTTTGCGGATGGTAGTAGTTATTCCAAGTATCCGGCCACAGCACCACCTGCGGTGGGGCCAATCCCGCTTCGCGGCCTTCGTGGACGCTTTCGCCTTCATTCCCCAAGCTCTCCGGGACGAGCGTTCCAGAAAAAGGTCTGGGTGCCCCATCCATGCCTGTGTTCTTTGCAGGCATGGGTGGGATCGCAGCACTCTTCTCCTGACTCTTCTCTACCCGAGCCGCCACAAAGCTCTGTGGCGCAAGCGATGGCAACTGCCGTTCCTTCGCAATCCCCGCCAACCGCTTCACCAGCGGGCTGGTCAACGAACTGGTCAGCACCGCATTGGTCAGCGCCGGCGTAAACGAACCCATCCGCGCGAGCCGGTCGGCAAAGCCGAAGATGTAGTGCTGCACCGGATGCGGGCGTCCCTTGTAGTGCTGGGCCAGGAACTCCGACTTATAAGCGGTGATGTCCACCTGGATCGGGCACTCGGTCTTGCAGGCCTTGCAACTCAGGCAGAGGTCAAGCGCCTCAAAGACGGCCTTCGAGCGGAAGCCTTCCTTCTGCAGCGCTCCGGCCAGCATTTCCCACAGCAGCCGGGCCCGGCCGCGCGTGGAGTGCAGCTCGTCGCCGGTGGCGCGGTAGCTGGGGCACATCACCCCGCCGGTGGTGTTGCGGCAGGCACCCACACCCACGCAGCGCTCCGCCGCCCGCTCCATGGAGCCTCCATCGGCCGCAAAGGCAAAGTGGGTCTCGGGCTGGAGCGGCGTCACTTCGCCCAGCGCCAGCGGCGTGTAGCGCAGGTTCTCAATGGGGTCGTAGACCCGCAGCGCGTCCGACACCTTGCCGGGATTCATGCGGTTGGTTGGATCCCAAAGCGCCTTGAACTCCTTGAAGGCTTCTACAAGCTCCGGCCCAAACATCTTGGGGAGCAGGGCGGCGCGGGATTGCCCATCGCCATGCTCGCCGGAGAGCGATCCGCCAAAGCTCACCACCAGGTCCGCCGCGCGGTCAATGAAGCTGCGGAACTGCTCAATGCCGTGTTCGGTGTGGAAGTCAAAGGTGGGGCGCATGTGCGCGCAGCCCTGCCCAAAGTGGCCGTAGATGGGCGTCTTATAGCCGTACTCGTCCATCAGCTTGGTCAGCTTGCGCAGGTAGTTGCCCATGGTGGCGGGGGGCACGGCGGCGTCTTCCCAGCCCTCGTAGCCGTTGCGTTGGCCGGGAATGAACTGGGTCGCGCCCATGCCGGAGTCGCGCACCCGCCAGATGCGCACCGCGTCCGCAGGCTCGTAGATGCGGGCGGAGAGCGTCCCGGCAATCCGCGGCGCGGCAGCCACCAGAGCCTCCGCGCGGGCCTGCGCGGTGGCCGCGTCCCAATCGCCAATCTCCACCAGCAGAAAGCCGCCGCCCGCGGGCAGTAGATCCACATCGCTCACGTGCAGACCCTTCTTGCGCATGGCGTCCACCAGAATGCTGTCAAAGCCCTCCAGGCCGATGGGCTTGTGCTCCAGCACCTCCATCACCGCGTCGGCGGCCATGAAGGCGTCCGGGTACGCCAGCACCACCAGCACGCGATAAGGTGGACTGTCCGCCAGGTTCAGCGTAGCGGAGACAATGTTGGCGCAGGTGCCTTCCGAGCCCACCAGCGCGCGCGCCACATTGAAGCCGTTCTCGGGCAGCAGGTCGTCCAGGTTGTACCCCGACACCCGTCTCGGAATCTTCGGAAATTTCTTTCTGATCAGATCCGTGTAGCGGTCGCGAATCGACGCCAGACCCGCGTAGATCTGCCCCTTCCGGCCACCACTGCGGATGATCTGATCCAGCTCTTCAGGACTCGTCCGGCCCACCGTCATCCGCGTGCCGTCGTAGAGCACAATGTCGAGCGACTCAACATTGTCCACCACCTTGCCGCCCAGCAACCCATGCACGCCGCAACTGTTGTTGCCGATCATGCCGCCCAGCGTGCAGCGGGAGTGGGTTGCGGGGTCGGGCGCGTAGGTGAGTTGATGGACTTCGGCGGCGTCGCGCAAACGGTCCAGCACAATGCCGGGCTCGACAGCGGCCAGCTTGGCCGCGGGATCGAGCATTGTGAGCGCGTTCATGTGCCGGGAGTAGTCAAAAACCAAAGCCACGTTCACCGTTTGCCCCGCCGCGCTGGTGCCGGCTCCGCGCGGCAGGATGGCTGCACCGGTGGCCCGGCAGGCGGCCACGGCAGCCTCCACATCGGCGGCGTCGCGGGGGCAGACGAAGCCGACGGGCAGCTGGCGATAGTTCGACGAGTCCGAGGCGTAGAGCGCGCGCCCAGCCATGTCAAAACGGACTTCGCCCCGCACGTTTTTCTTCAAAAGCTCTTCAAGTTCCGCATGTGCGGCAAAGCTCTCATGGCTGTGGCGAGGGCGGTCAGCGTGGATCGGAAACGTTTTATCACTCACGCAAACATGGTAGCTCACTACCTGCGGTGCGGCCACCTGCGGTGCGGCCACCTGCGGTGCGGCCACCTGCGGTGGGGCCAACTCGCTTCGCGGCACCTGCGGTGCGGCCAATCCGCTTCGCGTTGCTGTGGGGAGTGCGTCGATCGATGAAACCCGGGTCCCCAAATGCAGCGAGGGACCCGGGGCACCCGTCTTTCACTCTTTCACAAGGCGTCTTTGAACGCCGCGAAGCGGGATGGCCCCACCGCAAGTGGCGCAGGTGGCCTATTCGAACAGCCAGTCCAGGTTGGGCGTTGCGCCTGCTGCAACCGGCGCGGCGTGCGGAGCAAGCTTGGTTGCCGCCGGAACAAATCCCAGCACCACAAAGTTGGTCTTGCCCAGGTTCAGGTCGTTCGGCCCCGCGGGCAGTTCCTGGCTCCATACGCTGAGGGTGCGGCCACTCTTGCCTTCCAGCCGGACAGCCGCTGGATACAGCAGGTTCCAGTTCTCCGCCTCCGTTGCAAGGCCGCGGTCGGAGTCGCCCGTGGCCACCAGCGCCAACAGAATCTGCGCCGGAGCGGTCAGCTTGAAGTGCAGCGTACGATCCGCGCTGGTTACGCGAATCCCCTGCATCCCGTCCAGCTCCACCGGAACGTCGGCCACCACCGGAGCCTTTGCCCCCACGCCCAGCACAGCGCCCCCGGTCAGCGTAAACGTCTCGCCGCCGGATTCCAGCGCAAAGGCGGCCTGCGGCAACTTCTGCGTATTGCCCTGATCCTCAACCGCGCCCGAGCGCACCATGGCCAGCCGCTTGCGAAAGGTAGCCAGCTCCTTTTCATACACCGGCAGCAAGCCTGTCCAGTGCAGCGTGCTGTCTTCCGCCATTACCGGGATGCGGCGATGCGGTGCGTGCAGCGCGGCGGCGTCGCGATAAGTGACAGCGGTGAGCGCGGTCAGCTTGCGGAAGCTCTCCAACGACTCCGCCAGCAACACCTCAGCCTTGTCCAGATGGTCGATCTTCTTGTCGTGCGCATAGAGCAGCACCTCAGCCGCGGCGGCAGCCTTGGCGCGATAGAACGCGCTCATCAAGTGGATGGCCTGCATGTCCGTGACCAGGCGCGCAGCCTCTTCATGATTGCGGGTCGCCGTGGCCAGCGCGGCCTCTGCCTCCGCGGCAGCCTTGGCGGTCGCTGCTTCCGCCGCAACGGTGACACCGATGGCGGTGTCGCCATGGTGCGGCTTGTGGGCCAGCTCGTTGGCCACATACTCATTCAACCGCTCGCCATCCAGCGCGTCGCCTTCCCACAGAGACGGAATTGCGCCAAAGCGATCCGGATCGATCAGCTGCGGTATGGTCATGCCCAAGGAGAGCACCTGGCGATTGCCCTCGGTAATCCCCAGCCGCGCCAGCATTGTAGGCGCGGCTGGGCCGGAGAGCTGGTACGCATCCAGAAGATGCGCGGCGGCTTCGCGTGAACCGTACCGCTCCGTCAGTCGCCCGATCCAGTACGTGCGTTCCGCCTGGGGGTCGCGATCCGGGTTCCACGCATAGCGCGCCCAGGCCTCATACCAGATCCAGTCGCGATCCGTCTGCGCGAGCGGCGGCGTCACCTTGTCGGCTGTCACCGGCCACTCCCAATAGCGCAGCGGATAAAGATGCAGACCACTGATGCCGATGCGCTCAAAGCTGAGCACGGTCTTCTGGATATACTCCGGGCTGCCCCAGCGGAAGGGCTCCAGGTTCGACAGCAGATGCACGTTGGCGATGGTGACCTTGGAGATGGGGACCAGCTCCTGGAACTCCTTGCGCACTTCTCCGCGAATGTCGGTAGAGGTCAGCGACTCGCCATTCCACTTGAACATGGTGTCGATGTTGGAGTAGAGCGGGCGCGAGGCAGCCATCACCGCGTCAATGTCCGTAGCGTGGCGGCGCACGATGATGGGCGGCTCGGCCACCGGATGGCCAAGTTGCGCGGCTAGCTCGGAGACCCCATCCTTCACGCCGGGGAGGATGGCGTTCGTCATCCACTCCGCGCCGTAGCGCGGCGCCATGGCCTCGCCCAGCGTCATCAGCAAGCCCACGCTGGGATACTCGCGAATGAACTCCGAGATGCAGTAGCGCGTGTACGCCGTGGCCTCTGGTGTGGGCTTGGAGAGATGGTTCGGCAGGTGATGCGCAGCGGCAAACTTGTGGGAGAGGTGGATGTTGTAAAAGCCCTGAATCACCCAGATGCCGCGCTTGTCGGCTTCCGCCGTGAGCCAGTGAAAGATCTCGATGTTCTGCGCCAGTTGCGCGTTGGTCAGCTCCTGCGCCTCGGGATATTTGGGCAGCTTGAGCAATGAGCTGAAGGGATGCCCGTTCCACAAATAGAGCGCGTTGAAGCGGTTCGCGGCCAGCATGTCCAGATACGCGGTCCAAGCAGCCTTGTCGTAGAAAAAGGGGAAATCCTCCTGCGTGTAGCGGTAGTCGTATTCGGCGCCCTCGTAGGTGATGGCGGGCTTTTGCATGCCGATGGCGGCGCCGCGCAGCTTCAGGTGGGGATGGTCGTCCACGTTGAGCGTATCCGGCAGAGAGCGTGCGCCCTTCAGCTCCTTTGCGAGTTCCAGCGCGCCGTAGAGCACGCCGCTCGCGTCAGAACCGGCAACCACCAGCGTCGATCCCACGCGGCGCAGGGCAAAGGTCTCGGGCGCGGCCGCCGTGAGCGCGGTGAGCTGCGCGGCGTAGGGGGCAAGCGCAGGGTCGCCCAGATGTGCAACCACAATCGTGGTGCTGGCTGGCAGTCCGGCGGCAGCCAGACGCAGTTGTTCGGCGGCGTAGGCCTCGCGTGGTGCAGGGTCGGCACCGGTCACAAAGCGGGGCGCAGCGGCAAGAGGCAAGGCGACGAAGAGCAGCAGAGATACGGCAAAAGAATTCTTGGTCATGGGTGTGGTTGGAGGCACGCGCGCAGCGCCCTCTCAGCTATGAGTGTAGGGGCGCGGAGCATGGGATGGGGAGAAAAGACGCGCCCCGAGCCAGCCATTCCGACAGGCGGCACGGGATTCAGCTTCCAGCTTCCAGCTGTCAGCTTTTAGCTCTCTTGTACCCGCGTCTACTACCCATTGTGCTAGCCTGCTGGCGAGCCTGTTTCGAGGGTCCCGATGCGCTCTTCGCGATGCACACGTTGAGCGGACAGGGGAGGAGAAAATTTGGCGATGCGATGGATGTGGGGAGCAGTTTTTATCGCGACTTGTCTGAACGCAACGGCGCAGGAGCAGCAGAACTGCACGGAAGTTCACGCCATGGTGCGGATGGTGCGTGCACAGTCGGTGGCAGCGCTGGAGAGATCGAAAGCTGCGGCAGGAGAGGGCTATCGTGCTCGCGTTGCCTATGCCTTCCGGCGCTTCGAGCTGATGCCGGAGGATCGTGCCGCGGCCACGGCCGTGCTCGACCTGATTCCGAAGCGCCTTGAGCAGGGTGGCGAGCTTCTTTATTTAAGTGGACCACTCTGCGATGAAGAGTCTGTGGCCGAGATGAAGACATTGGGCAGGTTGGATGACCGGCTCGCACGCGACTGGGCCAATGCGGCGATTCTGATTCCGGAGCGGATGGCGGATTACGTCTCCTATCCCATCATCATGGGGCTGAATCCACACGACGATTACGCCGTCCAGATGCGCCGCGTCTGCCGGGCTCATCATGACGAATTGGCGGCGGCAGTAAGAAAGCTGCCCGAGCACGACAGAGAATGGTTCTTGAAGCAGGTCTTCAATCCCAAGGGTTGCCGCACACTCGGGTTTCCGGAAGCGGATTAGTCGTTTGCGCCGTGCCTACGGCACTCCGGGGGCTTTGTGGGGCGGTTTACCCCACCTTGAAAGGTGGGGCTAACATGCACTGCGCCTACGGCGCGAGGACCCCGCGCTTGGTTAGAGTTCAAGGATTAGGAGCAGACTGCGTCAACCGGCTGCGGTCAGTGCCCAGGCACCTTGCTGCCAGCCACCTAGCACCTAGCCACCAGCACCTAGAACCTATCACCTAGCGACTCGCAATTACCGCGCCGGCGGCTCGGCGGCAGGCAGGTCGAAGAAGCCGATATGCAGCTCGCTGGCAGGAACCAGATTGTCGATGTGCAGCCGGTAGCGGCCGTCGCTGAGCTTTTCAATTTTTTGGTCGGACTTGCTGTCGGGTGGGGCGCAAAAGCTGATGCCGGTGGTGAACTCCCAGTCCGTGCCCACGGCCTTGCCGCGATCCACAATCAGGGTGAAGTCCTCGATCGGCACCCGCCAACTGTTGGCCGAGGTCAGCAGAAAGTCTACCCAGCGCGGCTGAAACAGTGCATCCTCCCAGTCGGCATTGCCATGGGTGTCTTTGCGCAGCGCGCGATAGCGGCTGACCGCTGCTGTCATCCACGCGCGGTCCGGGCAAAACCTGGCCAGCGCGGCGGTATTCTCCGCGCCCGCCTCCACGCCCAATTCGCTCATGTAGGTTTTGCCGGTCAGCAGGGAAGTGAACACCTGGTCGGCGTTTTCGATGTACGCCAGGCCCGTCACCGGCGCGTACTCCTGGCGGACATGGACGGTGGAGTGCGCCGGAAACCGCTGCGCCCAGTAGTACTGAATGTGCACGGTCCACAGCGCGCCGGCTGATTGCCCATCCTTCTCGAACAGCCCCAGCCGCACCAGATGGTCCTGCTCGTCGGCGGGCAGGCGCTCAAAATCGCGCATGGTTTCGCGGAAGGCGCCGGAGCTGTCGGTGCGGCCTTCGTGGTGCCCAAAGCTGGGAATGTCGATCTGGTCGTCGGTGAGGATGCCGGTCACGTCGTCATCGCCCAGCGTGGCGCGAATCTCGATCTTGTAGGCCTGCGGCTTGCCGCCTACCCACACCTGAAGGCCACCGAACGACTGATCGGAACCTGACACCTGGGGCGCTTCGTCCTTATAGAGTGGAACCGGGAAGGCGACCTCGGTGGTCACGTCCTCGTTGGTGTCGTTGCGGAAGTCGTAATCGACGACGATCTTGTCGGGGCGGATGAGGAGCTGCTCCTTGGCCATCACGATCCGGGTTTCGCCTCGCGCCACCAGCCCGCCGGCGGCAATGGCCGTCGCTTCGGATTCGGCCACGGCCGAAACGGCAGAGGAAGCGAGCAGCAGGAGAACAACGCAGCCAATGGTTTTTCCGGACATGGTTCAAAGTATCGCACCAGCGGTGCGCCACCTGGCACCAGCGGTTCGGCAGCCGGGCTTCCCTCGCTCCAAACGCATCTGTGCGAGGGTTTCGTGCGTCCCCCCCTACCACCCCGTTCCTCAGTCCCGAAGCCCGAAGCCACTCATCGATCCTGCCCTCAATTATTGATCCGGCCCAAAAGCATGAGTCTGGGTGCCCCACCCTTGGCCGCGTTCTTTGCGGTCAAGGGTGGGAAAGAACAATCTCACCCAAAAGGGCCGGATCAGTCGTGTCACTCTATCCCACCCATCCCGCATAAAGCGCGGGATGGATGGGGCACCCGATCGTCAGTGTTCATGGGCTGGATCGATAGTCACTCAGCCACTTAGTCACCTAGCCACCTAATCACATGCTCTTAGTGCGGCTTTCCTGGCAGCACAAAGTGATCCCCGCAGCGGGGTTCGTAGTTGTCGCCGGCCATGATGATGGGGCTTTCGTACGATGCTGGTTGGCCGTCGATGAGCCGCTGCGGGTAGAGCGCCTTGGAGCCGCAGCTACAGTACGCCACCAGTTCCGTGATGTTGCCGGCATAGGTGCGGACCAGCCAGCTGAGTTCCAGCATTTCGCCAAAGGGCAGGCCGCGGAAGTCCAGTTCCAGGCCGGAGACCATCACGTCGTAGCCCCATTCCAGCAGCCGTTTGACGAACAGAAACAGATCCGCAACAAACTGGCCTTCGTCGATGGCGATGCACTCCACGCGCTTGCCGATGGCCTGCTCGGTGGCCGCCAGGATCGGCAGCACCGACCAGGGATTGGAGGAGCGGAACTCGACGGCCTCCATCTTGACGCAGCCCTGGAGGTTTCGGCTCTCCACCACGCCGGCGGCGGCCTTGGTGTCGTCACTGGGCTTGAGTAGCAGAACGTGCTGGCCGGCGTATTGGCGGCGGGTTTCAATGCGGCGCAGCAGTTCCGCGGTCTTGTTGCTGCGCATCGGTCCGACAATGACTTCCAGTTTTCCGAGCACGGTGGTCTCCCCGATGGGTGAAAGCATACATTGTGGCGCAAGGAGTGGTTTCTGCGCCATGGTTCTGTCAAGCCCTGAACAGCATTGTCTGGCACCGTCTCCCGTGTTACGTTCAACGTTATACGGAATACATCCCGTTCGATGCGGCCAGCAACAAGGCTGGAGCATCCATACTGTAGGCAGGTATTCTTGGAGTTGCTGCCAAAAGTATGAGAACCACGCAAGCTGCCGTGGATTGTTGAGGTTCGCTAAGGAGCAGGGGCATGACGAGCGTGTGCAAACCGGAGGAAAAAGTGGTAGCGGTGCATCCGGGCGAGCTTTTGCGTGAGGATTTTCTTGTCCCCATGGGACTTTCGGCCAATGCTTTGGCCCTTGCCTTGCGAGTCCCTGTCACGCGCATCTCCGAGATTGTTCGCGAGCGGCGCGGCATCACCGCCGACACCGCCTTGCGGCTAGCCCGCTACTTTGGCACCACGGCCGACTTTTGGATGAAGATGCAGATGTCCTATGACCTGGCACTGGCTCATCAGGATTCGATGGCGCGGATTGAACTGGAGATTTTTCCTGCCTCACCGGCAGCAACTGCAAAGTTGAAGTCCAGGCCAATGGCCCAGGGCTTGAGGGAAGTTGCCGCGCAGCGTTGAATGCAGTTGGAACCAGGCTCGAAAAGAGGGGTTTGATCTCACACTTATGGCTACAGCGACGAACAAAGACTACTACGCATTGCTGGGCGTCAAGCGCACAGCTACCCCGGAAGAGATCCGCAAGGCCTTCCGCAAGCAGGCCCGCCGCTACCACCCGGACGTGAACCCGGGCGACAAAAAGGCGGAGGAGAAGTTCAAGGAAATCTCGGAAGCCAACGACGTGCTGAGCGAAGAGAAGAAGCGCAAGGTCTATGACCAGATGGGCTTCTACTCCGACCAGATCGATCCCGCGCAGGCCGACGCCTACGCGCGCCAGCAGCAGGCCGGGGCCCATCCCCCGGTGGACTTTGGCGGCTTTGACTTTTCCGGCTTCAGCAACGGCGCAGGCGCGGGATCGGCTCCGGAAGCCGGTCCGAGCGGCCAGGCCGGTTGGGGCAGCTTCAAGGATATTTTTTCCGGTCTCTTCACCGGCTCGCAGCATGAAGCGCACCAGCGCGGACCGCAGTCGGGCTCCGATCTGGAGTACCAGGCCACGGTGGACTTCTGGACCGCCATCCGCGGTGGCCAGGCGCGCATCATGGTCAACCGCCAGGAGCCTTGCCCCACCTGCCACGGCCACGCCCAATCCGGCGCCGCCATGGAGTGCCCGGAGTGCTCCGGCACCGGCCAGGTGACGCAGATGGGCGGGCGGATGAAGTTCCACATCCAGTGCCCGCGCTGCAACGGGGCGGGAAAGACCTCCAATCGCTGCCCCACCTGCCACGGCGAGGGCGCGCTCTCCAAGACCGAGTCGGTGGAGTTCCGCATCAAGCCCGGCACCCGCGACGGCCAGCGCATCCGGCTGGGCGGCAAGGGCAACGCCGGCACCAACGGCGGCCAAACCGGCGACCTGTTCCTGATTGTGCGCACCGGCACCCATCCCGTGTTTACGCGCGTGGGCGACGACGTCCAGCTTACGGTTCCAGTCACGGTCTCCGAAGCCTCGCTGGGTGCCAAGGTGGACGTGCCCACCATCGATGGGCGCGCCCAGTTGAAGATTCCCCCCGCAACCCAGAGCGGCCAAAAGCTGCGCATGAGGGAGCGCGGCGTGGAAAGCGCGCAGAACCCTGGCCAGCGCGGCGACCAGATTGTGACCGTGGAAGTGGTGGTGCCGCATCTCCAGGACGAGCGCTCCCGCGAGATCATGCGCGAGCTGGCCAAGCTGAACAGCCAGGACCCGCGCGCGAAGCTGTTTGAGAAGGTGTAGAAATCAGATTCTAGGTGCTAGTTTCTAGGTGCTGGACTGAAACTCTCGGCATCTAGCCACTAGCACCTAGGCCCTAGAACCTATCGTTAACGTTTTTGATGATGCTGAACGTCGAGTAGGAAACAATGGCCACGAAGAAGAAATCGAAGGGCGTGTACATGATCTCGGCAGTGGCCGAGATGTATGAGATTCATCCGCAGACGCTGCGGCTCTATGAGCGCGAGGGGCTGTTGCTGCCCAGTCGCAGCGACGGCAATACGCGGCTCTATACCGACGAGGATCTGGAGCGGCTGGAGTTCATCCTGAACCTGGCGCGCGACCTGGGCGTGAACATCGCCGGCATCGCCATCATCCTGCAGATGCGCGAGCGCATGGAGGAGATGAACCGCCAGATGCAGAGCTTTGTGGAGTATGTGCGCACCGAGATGCTGAGCCGCTTCCAACAGGCCTCGCCGGTATCCTCCGCCGCCATTGTGCCCGTTAAACGCACCGCTTCGGTTCCCCGGCCCGTGGGGCAAAAGACCGTCACGCGCAAGAAGAGTTGAGAGCTTTCAGCTTCTAGCCTTTAGCTTTTAGCCGTCAGCTAGAAGCTCATCGTCGTTCAGCGTGCAGACTAGAGTATTTTCTGAAATGGTGTAGACCAGAAGGGCATGGGGTTCCCACCCATTTCCGCAAAGAACGCGGAAATGGATGGGGCACCCGAGGTCTATAGCAAAAGGGAAAATGCTCTAGACTTTGCATGCTCCGCCAAAGTTGCCCCACGGGGGCAACGTGCAAGAAGCCCAGCACGGAGCCGCGCGACGTGCTGGGAACTGGTCCGCCCACGCCCCCGCGCCCTGTAAGGGCGCTGTGCAGCTTGATAGAATCGCGGCGATAGAAATCGGAGAGGCTGCGCTATGAGCAAACCCAATAAACTGAGTGCATATTTCAGCATAAAGGGGATTTTCGACCCCGCTGCGATAACGTCTAGGCTGGGGATGTTGCCCTCTGATTGCTGGGCAAAGGGCGACCTGAATCCTCTGAACCAAATAGAGCGGAAGTTTAGTCGCTGGAGGTTGGGTTCACGATTGGACCACTCGCGCGCATTGGAAGAGCATATCCGCGACGTGATCTCCCAACTGCAGCCTAATGTAGAGAGCGTTCGCGAAATCTCCAAAGAGTTCAACGGCGTTCTTGAGGTTGTAGGCTATTTCTACTCCGATGACCCAGGGCCCATTTTGAACAGCGACGAGGTTGCCGAGATTGCAGCACTCGGTCTGAGCATGGACTTCGACTACTACTATTTGCACTCAGCTCGCCCGGAAGATACGGAATAGGAACTATAAGCTAAAGCGCTGGAAAGGAAATCGCGGATCTTTCGACTCCATTTCCCACAAGAAACGTGCCAAACTACGCGCAGAATGACAAATTTTGAGATGAGAGAACGCAAAATGGCAAATCGTCAGCCGACAAACGGCGGGTTTCCCAGTCCCGGGGTGGCCGAAATTGAGCGAAAGGAAGCCGCCGAACGCGAAGCCTACGAACGCTTGCCGCAGCGGGAGGATGAATACCTTCCCTGGGAGGCCGAAGCCATCTGGCCGGACGACGGTCTGGAATGGCCTTCCGAGAGCTGAACTGCTGGTGCTGCCTCCTCCACTGTTGCACTCCACCCCGCCACAGGTATTCTTAAACCTGTATGTCTCTGGCAATCCTGATCCTAGCCATCTTTGGGCTCATCACCTCCACGGTTTTTGCCGGGATGGTGCTGTGGGCTGTTCCCGGTTATCTCCGCGAGCGCGCGGCCGCACGCCTCCAGGAGGCCGTGCGCCCCGGGTTTACGCCCCCGCTGTCCCTCATAAAGCCATTGCATGGAGCGGAGCCAGGGCTTGAGTCTTATCTTGAGAGCTTTTACCACCAGGACTATCCGGAGTACGAGATCCTGTTTGCCGCCCGCACGGCGGAAGACGCGGGGCTGGCCCTCGCCCGGCAGGTAGCCGCGCGCCATCCCGCGATTCCTACCAAATTCATCGTTACCGGCGGCCAGCCCGACTACATCAACGCCAAGGTAGCCTCCATGGAACTCATGGAACTGGAAGCCAGCCATCAGATTCTGGTGGTCAGCGACAGCGACGTGCGCGTGGAGCCGAACTACCTGCGCGCCGTGGCCATGCCCTTTGCGGACCCGAAGGTGGGCGGCATGTGCTGCCTCTATCGCGGGGTGGCGGCCGAGGGCGGCCTGTGGGCCCGGTTGGAAGCCGTAGGCATGAGCGTGGAGATGACCGCCGGCGTGCTGGTGGCCCGCAACATGGAGGGCATGCAGTTTGTGCTGGGACCGACCATGGCCTTCCGTCGCGCCACCATCCAGAAGATGGGCGGATTCAAGGTGACAGCCGACTTTTGTGCCGACGATTTTGTGCTTGGTCAGGAAACCCATCGCCTGGGCGAAACAGTGGAACTGAGCCATCATGCCATTGACCACATGGTGATCAACTCCACCTTCTGGGCGTCCATGAAGCACCAGGTACGGTGGATGAAATCCACGCGGTTTTCGCGCCCCAAAGGGCACTTTGGCACCGCGCTCACCTTCAGCATGCCGTATGGGCTGCTGGGGTTGGCGGCGGGGCTGGCGATGGGGCGTCCTTTGCTAGGGTTGGGACTTTTTGCCTGGGCGGTGCTCACGCGGCTGGCCATTGCCGTCGCGGTAGGCGGCGTGGTGGTGCGCGATCCCTGCTGGCTGGGCGCGCTGTTGCTCTATCCTCTGCGTGACCTGATGGGCTTTGGATTTTGGGCGGCCAGCTACACGGGAAGCAAGATTCTGTGGCGCGGGCGCGTCTTTGAGCTGCTGCCCGGTGGCCGCATGAAGGCGGCCAAGTAGGCACCTGCGGGCACCTGCGGTGCGGCAGACGCGCTTCGCGCCATGCATTTCAGGCGAGGCTTGGAACTCTCTCGTTCGGGCGATGTCGTGAGATCTCTTGCCATTGAAAACGGTCGTATCCTACCCCCCACGCTGTCATCCTGAGCGAACGGGGCCCCAGGCGTTCTCTGGGGTCCCCAAAGAGCGATCTTGGCTCTTTGGGGCAGAGCCTGGGGGTGGTGAGTCGAAGGATCAGCGGTTGTTCTTGGGCGAACTCTTAACGCCCAAGTTGCCGCGCGAAGCGCGCTTGGCCCCACCGCAGGTGGTGGTGAAGGGGGATTTGGTTGTTCAGGAGGTTCGCCGCGACCCTCCGGGGCGCGTGGCCTTCGGGTGGGGGCTTTCCCAGGGTTCCCCTCGCTACGCTCGGTCCACCTTGGGCTATTTTCGTTGTGTCCCTCCGGGACACCTTCGGTACGTGTATTATTTGCAGTTTTGCGGCCTATCTCCTGGTGGAGTGTCTCAAGCAGATGATCGTTTATCCGTTTTGAAGGGTACGGGCTTCAGCCCGTACGTAAGGCCTGCAAAACTAGGAGGGCTTTAGCCCCCGAGGGAATGCCGACCACCCCGTTTGGCTCATTGTGGGGCGCGGATACAAGACGCTAGGACTGAGACACTCCACTCGTGCTACGGTTGGAGTTCTCATTTCCGGGCCTAAAGGCCCTGCATAAGTTGCTATTCTTCAGGGGCCTGAAGGCCCCTGCTCTCTCCGGGAGAGAGATCTACAACTGTAGTCATAGGGAGCGGTATGAAAAAGACACGACTCGACCTTCTCGTCGTCGAACAGGGCATAGCGCCCAGCCGGGAGCGTGCGCGTGCCTACATCCTGGCCGGCCGGATTCTGGTGAACGAGCAGAAGGTGGATAAGCCCGGAGCGGCGTTTGCGCCGGAGGCCGTTCTCCGCCTGCTGGGCGAGGAGCTGCGCTATGTGAGCCGCGGTGGCCTCAAGCTGGAAGGCGCCATCAAGCAGTGGTCCATCGACCTCACCGGCCGCTGGGGGCTGGACGTGGGCGCGTCCACCGGCGGCTTTACCGATTGCATGCTGCAGCATGGCGCGGCTAGGGTGACGGCGGTGGACACCGGCTTTGGCCAAATTGCCATGAAGCTGCGCACCGACGAGCGGGTAAGCCTGCGGGAGCGCACCAACGCGCGGCTGCTGGAGTCGGGGTCGCTGCTGGACCCGGATGGCACTGGGCCCACGCTGCTGGTCATGGATGTTTCGTTTATCTCCGCCACGCTGGTGCTGCCTCCGGTGGTTGCGGCCGCGCCCACGCTCACTGAAGCCGTGGTGCTGGTCAAGCCGCAGTTTGAGGCCGGTCGCGAGTGGGTAGGCAAGGGCGGCATTGTGCGCGATGCCGCGGCGCATGAGCTGGCCATCGATCGCGTGGAGCAGTGTGTGCGCGGCCTCGGCTGGCAGGTGGCTGGCATGATCGAGTCGCCCATCACCGGAGTGGAAGGCAATCGCGAGTTCTTGCTGTTTGCTCGCCACATCGCCAAGTAGGTGTCTTCCGTTAGACTGGATCGCAGCATGCGCGTAGCCATAGTTTGCAAGCCGAAGAAGGAAGAGCTGGGTCTGCTGTTGCCGGAGCTGGTGAGCTGGCTGGCCCAGCGCGGATATGAGTCAGTGCTCTGCCGCGAGGGTGGAGGCTACTTTTCCAGTGCGCCCTCCGAGGAGCTGTGCAACCTGCCCGCGCTGCATCCGGAGCTGGTCATCGTGCTCGGTGGCGATGGCACGCTGCTGGGCGCGGCCCGCGCCTTTGTGGGCAGCGGCGTTCCCATTCTCAGCGTGAACCTGGGCCATCTGGGATTCTTGACGGAAGTGCGGCTGGGCGATCTCTACTCCACGCTGGAGAGTTGGTGCGCGGGCTGCCACCAGATCGACGAACGGGCCATGCTCCATGCCGAGCTGTGGCGCGATGGCCAGTTGCTGAAGACCCACCGTGCGCTAAATGAAATTGTGGTTTCCAAGGGCGACATTGCGCGCATGGGCGAGTTCGCGGTGGAGCTGGAGGGCCGTCGCGTGGCCCGCTTCCGCGCCGATGGCGTGATTGTGTCCACCCCCACGGGATCGACGGCCTACACGCTGGCCGCGAACGGCCCCATTCTTACGCCTGATGTGGATGCGTTGGTGGTCACGCCTGTCTGTCCGCACCTGCTCACGTTGCGGCCCATTGTGGTGCGCGGCGATGCGCATTTGGCCGTGCGTGTGGAAGGCGTGCCCAACCTGGCCATGCTCACCGTGGATGGTCAACTAGCGGTGGAATTGCACTGTGGCGACGAGGTGCGGTGTCGCCGGTCAAGCTATACGGTGAAGCTGGTGCGGCTGGGCGGTGAAGGATTCTTTGAGGCTTTGCGCAACAAGTTGAGCTGGGGCGAACAGTAGTTTTTTGAGAGGCTGTTTCATAACCTGGCTTTGAAAGGGCACGGCTTCAGCCGCGCCGCAAGGAGAGTTACAAAACTGGGGGCTTTAGCCCCTGAGGGCTGTCTCGAAAACGGCAAGCCATCGGTTATGAAACAGCTTTTAGTATCGTGGTCGCATGAAGCCGTCATCCGGGGCACGAACCCTGGATGCCCCTGGTCTTGATTTTGAGACCAGGAAAAGTACAGATCCATGCATTGTCTGGACCCTGCAGCACAAAGGAAACGAACCACCATGCCGGAGATCGACTTGCGCGGCGAAAGCCTGAGCGCCCAGGAACGGGCGGAGCGTGGCTCTCTGCCCTTTCAGCCCCTGGACAAGACGAGCTTTATTCCGCTGCCTGCGCAGATGCTGGCGCAGTTGGAGGGGATGATCCGCTCGGGCAAGTTGGCGGTGGGCCAGCCCATGCCCAGCGAGGAGCTGCTGAGCCGCGTCTATGGCGTGAGCCGGCCGACCGTGCGCCACACCATGGAGCTGTTGCGGAATCATGGCTACGTGGTGCGGCTCAAGGGCCGGGGCACGTTTGTTTGCCGCCCCAAAGTGGTGAAGAAACTGACCCAGGTTTCCAGTTTTACGGAAGAGATTGAAGGCCTCGGCATGGCGGCCGGAGCGCGGGTGGTAAGCGCGGGCCGTCGCGTGGCCGGAGCCGATGCCGCGCGCCAACTGACCATCTTCCGCGGTACCCCGGTCTTCAATTTGCAGCGCGTGCGCACCGCCGACGGCGTTCCCTTTGCCATTGACGACAGTTGCGTGGAACTGGCGCGGTTTGCCGGCATTGAGAAGATCGATTTTACCGACAGCTCGCTCTACAACGTGCTCCGCCAGCAGTACAGCGTGCGCCTGACGCGGGTGGACGAAGCCGTGGAGGCGCATGCGGCCAGCCGGGCTGAGGCGCGCCTGCTGGAGGTTGCGCCGCGCACCTGCCTGCTGCGCGTGCAACGCACTGTATGGGGAGCCGATGGCCGCCCGGTGGTAACCGGAGAGAGCCTCTATCGCGGCGATTGCTATCGCGCCGTGTCGATCACCTCGGCCGGATAGTTTGGGTTATTGATCTGGTCCAAAGAAAATGCGGCACCAGGGAAATACGGCACCAGCGAACACGTTGCCGTGCCCCATCCTTTGCGCGCTCTTTGCGGAAAGGGTGGGAAAGCAGGATGTGGATCTTCTGTCCGGATCAGCCAATTGAATGGCATGGAAAACGCTCTGGGTGGGGCACCCCTACGGCATGTGGAAGACGCCGATTGCCTTCTTCGCGGGCCCGAGTCCAACAGCTCAGACAGGCAGACCCATTCAGCGGATTGAATCGAGAGGGGCAGACCGGTCGCGGATATTCCCCGCAGCGCTGGATCGAATAGAATCGGGTGACAGGAAGGTCATTTGTGAGGCCGTTGGCAGCAATCAGGCGATGTGGTGGGTGGATGCTCTGTGCGCTTGCCGCCACGGCCTGGATGAGCCATGCCCAGCAGCCGTTGGCGGCTTCTGCATCGGCTCCCGCACTGGCCTCTGCATCGGTCACCACAACCTCTTCCGGCAAACCCGCGGAGCTGGAGAACGTGCCGCGTGTGCCTGGGGTGAGCTCCGCGCTGCGCGGGGCCAATTTGGGCTTGACCTACGCCGGGGTCCACAACTCCTCGATTGGCTGGTATGAGGTGATTGTGCCGGCGGTGAGTTACTCGTTCTCAGAGCACTTTGCGGCCGATGCCAGCGCCACCATTTATCTGCATCGCTTTGTGCAGAACCAGAACCCTTACACCACGTCCAGCCAGCAGGTGGTGCTGGATACTGGCGACTCCGGCGACACGCTGATTGGCCTGCATGGCACCTTCCGGCCGAGCAACTTTGTGGAGATTGGCACGGTCTCACTGACTGCCCCCACCGGCAACCGCAGCAACGGGCTGGGTACCGGGCGGGTCACGTTCGACTTCAATAATCATCTAGAGCGTTTCTTCGGCAACAAGGGCGTGCATCTGGATCTGGGCATGGGCGACTCGTCGGCTGTGGCCAACAGTCTGCTGATGCGTGACTACAACACCCTGGGTCCGCTGGCGCACTTTGAAACCGGAGCCTCGTTGTGGATGCGCAGGTATGGTTTTGTGCAGACCTCCGTGTATGAGCAACTGCCGGTTGGCAGCCAGAAGATCTATGAACTCGTGCCGACAGGGCTGCCCGGCCCAAGCGGCGGGCAAACCGCGCAGGTGCTGGTCGGCAATGGGCTAAGCGAAGACAACGGATTCACCACCGCGCTGGGGGTGCCAGTGACCGCGCATCTCCTGTTTTCCGGCTACTACAACCGCAGTTTGCGGCAGCATCAGGACACGGTCTCGCTGGGCATGACGTTTGTCTTGCGCCCCCTGCCGGGGCACAGGCATCTGTCCATGATTGACCGCGCTCTGCGCGAGGCGGCGGGCCTGAGCCCGGAGCCGTAAGCCGCGCCGCGGACGCCGACAGAAGGATTTGAGCAGAACGAGAAAAGGGCCGGCAGATTGCCGGCCCTTTCGCGTTCTTGCAGGATAGATGAATCCTCGCCTACTCCAGTTTTTCCAGCTTCTGAATCTGATCCGGGTTCATCTGCTGGCGAATCTGCAGGTACATTTGCGCGGTGGCCTTCTGCAGGGCGGCGCGGGCCTGGTTGACGGCATCGATGGCGGCAAAGGTGGTTTCCTGCGTGGCCTGCGTATCGTGGCTGAGCGCGGTCAGCCGGGCCTGCTCCTTCAGATAGGTCTGATAGGTGGACAGGATGGCCGGCTTGCTGGCGTTGAAAATGGTGTCCATGCGCCGCTGCTGGTCGGTGGTGATGCCGACGGTGTGGACCACGGTTTTGTTGTCCCACCAGCGGCCAACGGGGCCAAACTGCGCGCCGGTGTGTGCAGCCGTGGCCGGATTGGTGCCTGGAGCCGCGGGCCGTTGGGTGGCCTGGTGCGGTGCGCCGCCGCCATGGGGATTCTGAGCTGCCGGGTTCACGCTGGGGCCGGGGCCACCGGGCATGCCAACGCCCGGTGGCGGCGGAGGCGGACCGGGCCGGTTCTGAGCCGCTGCAAGGAAATTCAAGGCAAGGCCTAGAAAGATGCCGCAGCAAATGCTCCGTACAAAGTTCGTGTTCATGGCATTCCTCATTCCGGCCGCGCCTTGTGCTGCGCCTGCCGCCGATCCGAACGGAGCGGTTCTCCGAACGGCGATGCCTCATTGGTGTTCACCGCTGCGTCAACATCCCGCAACAACTCATTATCCGCGGCAATCTGCGCCTCAGACTCCGGCTCGGTCAACGCGACGGCGGGCGGGATGTTGGCCGGGGCGTTGTGCTGGTTCACACTGTGCCACAGTGGAAAGGCCAACGCCAGCAGCAGAACGCCAGCCGCAGTCCATCCCATTGTAACCAAAGGTTTGCGTTGCACTCCAGCGGGGAGCGGGTCTTCCCCCATGCCGGCGACGCGAACCCGGCTCCAGGCCATGGAGGTTTCGTTCAGAAGCTTCAAATCCGCGCCCAAGGCCTGCACCCGCGCGCGGCAGGCCGCGCAACTGGCCACATGCTCTTCCGACTCCGAAGAGCCAAGCCCGATCAGAAGGTCGTTCAGAGCTTCTTCGCTCAGGTGGGCAGGGAACTGGGTAGTCATTGGTTGCCTCCCATGCGTGCACGCACCGCGTTCAGGGCGCGGTGCAGATGGGTGCGGACGGTGTTGACCGGCATGTGCAGCATCTGGCTGATCTCGTTAACCGGAATCTCTTCAAAAAACTTCATGGCAAAAACGGTGCGCTGGTTGGGCGAAAGCTCTTTGAGCACTTCATGCATCTGGGAAACTTTTTCGCAGGCCAACATGCGGCGCTCCGGGCTAGTCTCGGTGCCGGGCAAAAACGAGGCCATCTCCTGCACATCCAGCGACGAGGCATGCACCTGCTTCCAGAACTTGAAGCGGGCCGAGCGTACGTGGTCGCGAGTGACGTTGATGGCAATGCCGGTCAGCCAGGTGCTCACGCTGCAATCGCCCCGGAAGCTCTCCCGGCCGCGATAGGCGCGCAGCAACGTGTCCTGGGTGATGGTCTCGGCTAGGTCAGGGTCACCGGTGGAGTAGGTAACAAAGCGCAGTATCCGCGCCCGATAGGTCCGTACCAAACCATCGATATCATCAAGTTCGGTGGCCGGGCGCGCCTGCTCCATCAAGGGCGATTCTAAGCTTCCCAAAGGAAACGTGTCCATCGTTTCGGTACTCGCAAAAGCGCTCATTGGAAGTTTCCTTTTGCCCTTGTCTGCCGGCTACTCGTGCTCATCGGTCCGGTGCCGGAATCAGTGTCTGCCACTAAACTGCCATCCCGAGTCCCGAGTCCCTTTCGGTAATCAGCGCCTGCCACTAAAGTGCCAGGCCGCACACCGAAAGGGGGAATCTCAAATCCGTCGTTTCACTCGATGCTTGGAGCAGACACATTTTTCACCGAACTCAGGACTTGCGGGCTTTCCAGCAATGCATGTCTGCTACCTGCTCCTGCTGCATAGGTCGCGGTCTTTGTGGAAAAAGATTACATCCACCTGCCGTGGGCGCAAGAAAAAGGCACGGGTTCCAACTGCCACGGGATGCCGAAAGAGCAGGGTGGATCTGGTTCTGCCGTAACCTGATTTTTTTGATGGCAAATGTACATTTCTTCAAAGTTTGATTCCTTCCACAGCCGGTGGTCCGCAGGCTGCGTAAAATGGTAGCCAGACTGTAATCGTCCGTTCAGGTAGGTGCGACTTACGTAACGGTAACGAGGACGCGGTATACAGCAATCAGGCTGGAATGAGAGCTTTTGTCCCGAGCGGCGGACGGCGGCAGCGTCGTAGATCGCCCCAAAAAGACGGATGACGAGGGCAGGTAAGATGTCACAGCAAGTGCAGCGAGCGGAGGCGCGGTTTGGGCTGTTGCCTGAGC
>CAZYDF010000043.1:0-34454 GCA_964645855.1 uncultured Occallatibacter sp. | reverse complement strand
CTATTTTTCCGACGCAGGTTGAAACCAATTAGGAGCTAAGGGCCAGAGCTGATTGCCTGGCCCTCGCTTACGCGCTTGAAGAATCCCCCTTTCCCATAGCCCGTAACGGCCTGGGTTCCCCCGCGCAGCCATGCGGAAAACCTCTGCCACCACCCAAGCTATAGTTGAATCTGGCGACTCTCACGACCTTGCTCGGGCGTGATGAACCAAGGCTATACCACAAATCGACCTCCCTATGGGGACCAAGACCCACCTGCGGAGACGCGCACCAGGCGTGGCCAGGATGCGTCTGCTTATGCAGGCCGCAAGCCTGCCGCTACCGATGCCGCTGAACCTGACGCGGAGGGCTCCGACGATCAGGTCTGGGAGGGGCGCGTCTCCAGTCGCAACGCTAGCCGTGTGGAACGGCGCAGCGAGCGGGTGAGAAGCGTTGACGACTCCCGTGCGCGCTGGTGGCGTCCGGAGAGTTTGTGGGGTCGCGCGCTGCTGGTGCTGGGCGCGCTTGCCGTGGTGGGCGGAGGCGCGGTGGCGGCACTGCTGCTCAACAGCGCACTCCAAAGCGACGACCGTTTCCGCATTGCTGGCGCGGACAATATTGAGACCGTCGGCCTTGCGGAGGTCACCCGCGCCGACCTCCTGCCCATCTTTGGGGAAGACATCGGTAAAAACATCTTCTTTATCGATCTCCAGCAACACCGCCATGAGATTGAGGCCATTCCCTGGGTCAAGCACGCCACGGTGATGCGCATGCTGCCCAACCGCCTCCGTGTGTCGATCGAAGAGCGCAAGCCGGTCGCCTTTACGCAGATCAATGGAGAAACCGGCCTGGTGGATGCCGATGGCGTGCTGCTGAGCATGTCACCGGCGGCCATGGCCGAGCGCCACTATACGTTTCCGGTTGTGACCGGCCTGAGCCCCACCGCCAAGCCTGACGAGCGCCATGCGCGCATGAACGTGTACATGGCCATGATGAACGAGCTCGATGCGGGCGGCCAGCACAACTCCTTGCAGATTTCAGAAGTGGACCTGAGCGACGCCGAAGATGCACGCGTGAAGATGGTGGACCAGAGCGCGGACATTGTGGCGCATCTGGGCTACGAGCACTTTTTGGTCCGCTATCAGCGCTACATGCGTCACATTGCCGAATGGCGGCAACAGTATCCGCGCCTGATTGGGGTGGATTTGCGGTACAAGGTCCAGACGGTGCTGAAGTTGGCGCCTGCCGGGACGCCCCTGTCGGGCGATGGGCAGCAACTGGCCGGTCCGCAGAGCCCGCAGAATCCCAAAGCGGCCCAGCCGCCGGTGCAGTTGGCGAAGGGACAGTCGCCAGCCCCCACAACGCAGAGCCGCCAGCAGCTTGCGGCCAAGTCCGGGCAAAAGGGGCCAACGGCCGATAACCACAGCACCGCCAGCCGGAAGAACGCGGCCGCCCGCGCCGCCAACCAGCGTGCCGGCCGGGACAAAACCGGCAAGCCAAAGGCCGAGCAGGGACGCGCCGACCGGACCCATACCGACAAGCAACGAGCGCGCGAAGTGGTGCATCGTCCGGCCATGAACACCGCGCGCCACACCGCGCCACCCGTACGATCCGCCTCCGCGGCGGAAGAAGGACAATGACGCCATGAGCCAGAAGACCAATCCACTGATTGTGGCGCTCGACGCAGGCAGCATGTACACCCGCGTGGTGGCGGCTGAACTCGTTGAGAACTCCCTCCGCTACCGCGGCCACGGGGTGGTTGACTCCGCCGGCATGCGCAAGGGACTGATTGGCGAACTCGCTCCCGCCATCAAAGCCGTACGGGCCGCCGTGGTGGAGGCCGAGCGCTCCGGGCGTAACCTGAACATCAGCGAATGCGCCGTCGGCGTGGGCGGGCCGCACACCTACGGCCTGAACACCACCGGCGGATTCGACCTCGGAAGCCGCATGCGCGAGATTACCCGCGACGACGTGCGCAGTGCCGTTGACCGGGCCCGCGCCGTCGAGCGGCCCCAGGATCGCGAGATCCTCCACCTCCTGCATCGCCAGTTCATCCTCGACGAGCAACCCGGCATCTTTGATCCGGTGGGAATGGTCGGTGCGCGCCTGGAGGTCGATCTCCACCTTGCCACCTGTTCCGCCTCCGCCCTGCAAAGCACCGTCACCTGCGCTAACCGTTCCGGCGTGAAGGTCTCGGAGGCGGTGCTGGAGTCGCTCGCCGCGGCTGAGGGTACGCTCTCTGCCGATGAGCGCGAGCTGGGCGTTTGCCTGATGGACATCGGCGCACACTCCACCGAGCTGGCGGTCTTCTTTGAGGGAGCCGTGGTGCACACCGCTTCCATCCCCATTGGCGGCCAGCACTTTACCAACGATCTGGCCGTGGGCATGAACATGCCGGTCGCCTTGGCTGAGGAGTTGAAGCGGGTGTATGGCAACGCCGTGGTCACGGATGTGCCGCTGCATCTGGAACTGGAGATTGCCAATCCCGATCCGCAGGTGATCCGGCAGCGTTCGCTGGCAGAGATTCTGGAGCCCCGCGCCCGCGAGTTGATGCAGTATGTCCGCCGCAGCCTGCAGGACGGCGGGGTGGCTGAGGCGCTGGGCGCAGGTTGCGTGCTGACCGGCGGCGGTGCCCTGTTGACCGGTATGCTGGACGTAGTGGAGAGCCAGCTCCGGGTCCCGGCCAGAATCGCTACTCCGGTACGCATCTCGCATATGCCCCCGGATCTGGTCCACCCCATGTTTGCCGTGGCCATTGGTACGCTCCTGTATGTGCAGCGCACCCGCGCCACTCGAGCAGCCGAGCGGCAGAGCTTTCGCGCCAAGATGAAGACGATGTTTACGTCGAGTTTTTAAGAACAGGAACCCAGGGAACAGAGAACAAGGAACAAGGAACAGGGAACCAAGGCACTAGCAGGCTGTGGTGAAAGTGCAAGATTTGACGAGAAGCGTCAGGGCATGACTTTAGTCGTGCCGTAACTGGTTGATATGAAACGACGGGCTTTAGCCCCTGAGGGACGGTTTTCCGTCCTTTCGACTTTCACTACAGGCTGCGGAAAGACTCTATGCAAGCCAGGTTTTGTAGCAGTCGTCCACCGGCTTTTGCCGACCCCGATGGATGAAGCGTTCTGCCTTCGGATTTGCGCCCCAGCGGGGCGCAGTGAAATAGCCCAGGACAAGCCGTAGGCGCAGCCCTGGGTTTGCTTCCAAATAGGCATCGCGCCCTGTAGGGGCGCGGCGAACGGTCAGGACGGAGCGAAACCAGAAGGCAGCAGCAAAAGAACACCGCGCCCCGGATCAACAACGTTGTCACCCAGGTCTCGGGCAGCAGGAATTGGCACCTCGGTATCCCGGATCTCAAAATCGAGACTTGGGGCACTCAAGGGTAGTACGGAATCAAACGGTTGAAGATCTGGCTAGAACCTGAAACCAGACACATGGAGGGCTAGAAATGATGGAACCGAACGACCAGCCGGAAGGCATGCGGATTCAATTTCACGAGGAGCAACTGGGCGGCGCGCGCATCAAGGTGATTGGCGTGGGCGGCGGCGGCGGCAATGCGTTGAATCGTATGATCCAGGCACGGATGGAGGGCGTTGAGTTTATTGCCGCCAACACCGATGTCCAGGCCCTGAAGCTCTCTCAGGCACCGGTCAAGTTGCAGCTGGGCGTGCGTCTCACCTCCGGCCTTGGCGCCGGCGCCAACCCCGACGTTGGCCGTCGGGCGGCCCTCGAAGACTCCGAGAAGATCATTGAAGCCCTGGAAGGTGCTGACATGGTCTTTGTGACCGCCGGTTTGGGTGGCGGCACCGGTACCGGCGCTGCCCCGGTCATCGCCTCCCTGGCCAGCGAGATGGGCATTTTGACCGTTGCTGTGGTGACCAAGCCCTTCGGCTTTGAGGGCAAGCGCCGTCAGCTCCAGGCCGAGCGTGGCTTGCGCGAACTGTTGGAAGCTGTCGACACCATGATCGTGATCCCCAACGAGAAGCTGCTGGCCTTGGCCCGCGATGCCGGCTTCTTTGAGAGCTTCCGCATTGCTGACGACGTACTGCGCCAGGGCGTCCAGGGCATCAGCGACATCATCACCATTCCCGGCATCATCAACCGCGACTTTGCCGATGTGAAGACCACCATGGCCGGCATGGGCCAGGCCGTGATGGGGACTGCCGTCCGTTCCGGCGATAACCGCGCCCGCGAGGCTGCCCAGGCGGCCATGGCCTCGCCGCTGTTGGAGGCTGGCGCCATTGATGGCGCTCGCGGCATCCTCATCAACATCACCGGTTCCAGCTCCCTCAAGCTCTCCGAGGTCAACGAGGCATCGTCGCTGATCCAGTCCGCTGCCCATGAGGACGCCAACATTATCTTTGGCGCGGTGCTCGACGAGAACATGGGCGAGGAAGTGAAGGTGACGGTGATTGCCACCGGCTTTCGCGATCAAATGCCTGAACGGCGCGCCCGCATGTTGAACATTGAGGAAACGCAGATTATGAGCGTGCCGGTGATTGCTCCCAACTCCTGGTTGAGTGAGCGGGAAGAGGAGCCGACGGTGGTTGAGCCGGTCCGTTTTCTGAGCGAGAACGACGAAGAACCCGGCAACAGCGGTTCCACGCTGTTTGCCGTGGCCGCACCAACCGTGACCACCACGATCTTACTCACCCCGCCGACCGCTGCGGTCCTGGACGACGAGAGGGAGCCGCCCGCACCGCATCGCGCCTCCGTGGAGCCAGTGCAGGAAACCATTCGCGACTACACCACGGAGTTTCCGCCGGCATTGAACAACACGGTGGCGCAAGAGGTTGCTCCGCCCTCGTTGTTTACCGAGCAGGAGCAGGTTAAACAACATGATTTGGACGTGCCGACCTTCATGCGGCGCTCCCAGTTCTAGAGCATTTTGCGAAATGGTGTAGACCTAAGTTTCATAGGCATCCCATCCATTTCCGCATAAAACGCGGAAATGGATGGGGCACGGAGGTCTATAGCAAAAGGGAAAATGCTCTAAGAAGCTGTCTAAAGACGGGTTGGGCGGATCGCTCCCGGAGGGAGCAGTCGAGAATAGCCCAGGGTGTAGTCCGCAGGAGCGGACGGAACCCTGGGAAAGTTGCCGGGAAAGAGGGCTCCGTCCCGGAGGGACGGACGAACATCGCCGTCAGCGCATGTTTTTAGAGTCGCCTAGCGGGGATCGGAAAACCCCACATCTTTAGGCGGCGGTACCACTTGTTCTTGCCTTTAGATCTCTTCAGGCAACCGGGGGACGGAGTGAGCACAAAGGTGTTCAGCGTACCGAAACTGAAACAGCAATATCGACCGAATGGCCGATGATCCGGCTTTCAGCCGTAACACCGAAGCCACCGGCTGTTAGCCGGTGGTCATTCACTCTCAAACCCAACGATCCGGTTCGTTGATGGCTTGATCTTGGTCGAAGCATCGAACCCCGCGCCATAGGCGCAGTACAGGTTATCCCCACGTTTCAACGTGGGGAAAGAGCGCCACGAATAGCTCCCGGAGTCCCGTGGGGACGGCACGAACCTCCACACAAAGGCGTCGTGAGCGTCGCGAAGCGGGCTGGCCGCACCGCAGGTGCCTGCCGCATGCAATGCCCGCACCGCAGGTGCCAGGTGCCCCTAACCCCTTCGCTCTGAACGCCGAGCAACACGGGCAGCAAGAGCGGTTGTAGTATTGGTACATAGCCCTCCAAAAGGCGCACGCGCGCAGCAACCGAACCGGTTCTTTCACTGCCGGAGATCGATGCGGGCGATATGCGCTGAATTCCGGTGTTCCCCCGTTCTGACCGGATATGGGCTCCCGGCACTTGCCTTTCTGGTTGAAAGGCTGCTTGAAGCCGGGTTTGTGGCCGATAGGCCGCGGTAGAGTCAGACCCCAGAGGAGCGGCTTCGGTTGCTCATCGCAAGAAAATCCCTCACAAGAGGTAATGGTCGGATGAAGGTATCGTCGTTTTGGACCAGCGTGCTGGTAATGGCTGCAATGGTGGCGGGTGCAAGCTCCGCCTGGGCGTTGAACGCGCCGCGTGTGCTGCACCGTCCCAGGGCTGAGCAGAAGCTGACGCAGCAGCACAGTACCGGTGGCCATCGCGCCGCCGCCAAGTCCGCCGCTCCGGCCAGCAGCCACGCTGCCGCCAAAACCAGTAAAACCAGCCACGCCGCCGCTCCGTTCGGCAAGCACAGAGCTGCGCCCAGCGTGCGGGTTTCAGCTCATGTCCGCCGCCATCGCTTCAACGAGCGCTTTACGGCCAGCTCCTTTGCCTCGGGTGACCAGACCGCCGCCGACCAGACCCTGGGCGAGGATCCAGTGGTGCGCCAGGCCGCGGTTGCGGCGCTCGGCGATATGAACGGCACCGCGGTGGTCATCGATCCCGCCAACGGCCGCATTCTGGCCATGGTGAACCAGAAGCTGGCGCTCTCCCCCGGCGCCGAGCCCTGCTCCACCATCAAGCTGACGGTGGCTCTGGCCGCCCTCTCCGAAGGCCTGGTTACCGCCGAGACGCCGGTCAAGCTGGACGGCTTCCGGATGAACATGACGCAGGCCATCGCCAAGAGCAACAACCTTTATTTTGAAGAGCTTGGCCGCGAACTCGGCTTTGAGCGCCTGCACCGCTACGAGAGCCAGTTCGGCCTGGGCGAGCTGGCTGGGTACAAGATTGAAGGCGAGCAGCTGGGCACCTACCCCAGCGAGGAACTGCCCGCCAGCGAGGGCGGCGTGGGCCGCATGTGCAGCTTTGGCCAGGGCGTTCAACTCACCCCGTTGCAGCTGGGCGCATTCGTAGCGGCGCTGGCCAATGGCGGCACCCTCTACTATCTGCAGCACCCCACCTCGCAGGAGGATCTGGCCAGCTTTGAGCCCAAAGTCAAGCGCCAGCTGGACATCGCCAAGTTTGTGCCGGAGATGCTGGACGGCATGGCCGGAGCGGTGGAGTTTGGCACCGCGCGACGGTTGCGAGCCAACTTCCAGGAGCTTCCTGTCTTTGGCAAGACCGGCACCTGTAGCGACAAGGGCACGCGCTTTGGCTGGTTCGCCTCGTATTCCAACTCCCCGCAGGGAAGTCTGGTCACGGTCTTCTTCCTGGAGGGTGGCCGTCCCACCTTTGGCCCCCGCGCCGCGGAGCTGACCGGCGTCTTCTACAGGAACCTGTGGGAGCACGACTACTTCAAGCCGACGGAAGCCGACGCCAAGATGCCTCCCGCTGTGGCGCCTCCTGCCCAGCCGAGCACCGTGCAGTAGCCGCGATCCAGGATCTGCAACCATAGATCCGATCCGTAAACAGAAGCACCGTAAGCCCGGCCTGTAAACAGAACCACCGTAGATTCTGTCCGTAAGTGGAACCACCGTGCCCCATCCATTGCGCAGGCTTTACCGCGCAATGGATGGGATACCCACGCACTCTTTGAGGACCGGATCAATAACGGGCTGCCCACGCGGGCGGCCCTTTTGTTTGCACTGCGTGCGGCAGACGCGCTTCGGGCAGGAGAACAACTAGAGCGTCTCTCCAATAGATGAAGCCCTTGCAGAGATCGTGCGAGGTTGCTTTTCCTTAAGAAAAAAGCTACTCAGCGGTTGTGGTTTGGGGGCATAGCAATTGGAGAAACGCTCGAATGCTCGCTGGCCCCGGTAGTTGGTGCCCCTTGGGGGCACCGTGCAAGTAGCCCAGCACGGAGCGGAGCGACGTGCTGGGACAGACTGCATGCAATGCCCCGCCGCGCGGGTGCCATCGCAGGTCCAAACCTGTACAATGACCCAAGCGTTTTGCGATGACTTATGACTTATTACGACGAAGTACAAGAAGCAGTTGAGTTGGTGCGCGCCATCCTTGGCGTCTTCACGCCGCGGGTAGGTATTGTGCTGGGCTCTGGCCTGGGCGCGGTGGCTGCCGCAGTGGCGGAACCCATTGTGGTGCCCTTTGCCGAGATTCCCAACTTCCCCCGCTCCACGGTGGAGGGCCACTCGGGCCGCCTGGTGGCGGGCTATCTGGCCGGTGTGCCGGTGGTGATGTTGCAGGGACGGGTACATTTCTACGAGGGCTACACGCCCCACCAGGTCACCTTCCCCATGCGCGTGCTGGGCTCGCTCGGTGTGCGTACGGCCATTGTGACCAACGCCGCCGGCGGCATCAAGGATGGCTATCATGTGGGCCAGTTTGTGGCCCTCGCCGACCACATCAACGCCATGGGCTGGAATCCCCTGATCGGGCCCAACGAGCCCCGCTTTGCCATCCGGCCGGGCGCAGGCCAGCGCTTCTTTGATATGACCGAGGCCTACAGCAAGGCACTTCGTGTTCTTGCTCAGGAAGCGGCTCGGGAAGAAGGCTTCGAGCTGGAAGAAGGCGTCTACATGGCCGTCACCGGCCCCAGCTTTGAGACCCCGGCGGAGATTCGAGCCTTCCGCACCATGGGAGCCACGCTGGTGGGCATGTCCACGGTGCCGGAGACCATTGTGGCCCGCCACATGGGCATCGATGTGCTGGGGCTGAGCTGCGTCACCAATCTGGCCGCGGGCCTGGGCGACCAGTTACTGAGCCACGAGGACGTTTCCGCCACCGGCAAGCTCGTGGAAACCCGCTTGGCCGGGCTGCTCACGCGCCTGGTGCCCAAGATTGCCGGGGAGTTGGTGCGGCCGGCATGAGCGGAGCAGAGGACGTGGAACAGAATCAGATGGTGCGGCTGCCCTTTCCGCCCGTCGTGGTGGCGTTTGCGGGCTGCTCAGGCTCCGGAAAAACCACCTTGGCGGCCGAGCTGGCGCATACCCTGGGCGGCGTGCACTTCCATTTCGACAACTACTATCGCGACCTCAGCCACCTGCCCTTCAGCGAGCGCGTGCAGCAGAACTTTGACGATCCAGCCATGCTGGAGCACGAGCTGCTGGCAGCGCATGTGGCCGAGCTGGCCGCCGGCCGTCCCATTCAAACGCCCATCTACGACTTTTCCACCCATACCCGCGTGGTGGGCCAAACGGAGCGCTTTGAGCCGGGGCCGTACCTGGTGGTGGAAGGCCTCTTTGCGCTCTACTATGCCGAACTGCTGCCGCTCTATCACCTGAAGGTCTACATCGACACCCCCGACCCGCTCTGCTTTGAGCGCCGCCTGAAGCGCGACACCGAGCAGCGCGGCCGCACCCCCGAGTCCGTCAAGCAGCAGTACGACGCCACCGTCCGCCCCTCCAGCCTGCACTGGGTCCGTCCCTCGGCCGTCAATGCCGATATGAGCGTCGACGGCAACGATGCGCTGGACTGGAAGCTGGAGCAGGTGCTGGGAGCGCTGCGGCACCGGGGGTTGCAGACGGGCCGGCGGTAAGAAAGAAGTCAGCTGATCTATATAAAATATGTTATAGTTTTGGCGTGACGAAGCTCGCGCAGATACGCTGGTTGGGAGACTCGAAGGAAACCCTGAGCGCCTTCCCGCAAGACGTGAAGGCAGTGCTCGGCTACTCGCTGCGCAGGCTGCAGAAGGGACTGCTCCCCGATTGCGATGCGCGCCGGATGGAGTCCGTGGGCAAGGGCGTTTGGGAGCTCAAAACAGCGTACGCAAAGCGCCCCGGAGGGGCAGCAGGATAATAGCCCCGGGTAGAGCGGATCTGAGCGTGAGCGAAGAGCCAGCGGCACCCGGGGAAAGCGCCCCCTCCCATGCCCAAAGTCCCGTAGGGACGACACAACAGATCGCACAAACGTGTCCACCAGCCACGCGAAGCAGTTGGCCCCACCGCAGGTGGCGATGTTCATGAAGAACGCGAAGGAGAAGAAGAATGGCCCTGAAGAATGAGATTGTGTCGCATGTAACCCGAGGAGATGTGCTGGACGATCTGGGCTTTTCGCGTTCAGAAGCGACAGCGCTGAAGATCAAGGCCGACCTGCTGGATGCCCTTCGCGCCGAGATTGAGCGCAAACAATATACGCAGCGCGATCTGGTGTCGATTCTGGATGAACATCAACCGGTGGTGAGCAACCTGCTGCGGGGCCGCATTGCGCAGGTCAGCATTGAACGACTGCTGCGCTATGCTGACCGGCTGGGCATGCGCGCCAGTTTGAAAGTAGCGCCTCCCAGACGGAGCAGACAAGCAGCATAACTCCGTGGCAGGGATCTCGATCCCATGTCTCAAAGGCGAGACATGGGGCACCCGGTCATCACTCGGGAACGAGCGGGATCATAATTAGCCACCCGCCACATCCGTGGATTCACCATAACTAAGTCAAGCGAAACAGGAAGTTCGATGGGGATCAATGACAACTGATGAATGGAAGAAAATATGCGATAGCGTTTCTGAGAAAATGCGCGCGCACACCAGGCCCTTCATCTCGCCTCTTAGTGCTGAAACTGAAACCGACATCAGACTACTTGGAACGGGGACTTATATTTGTCACGAAGGGCGACGACTACTCTTCACCTGTAATCATGTCGTAGCAGAACCGCCCATTCATTACGGGTTTTACAATTCATCTGGCGTCTATGAGTACAAAGGACAGTGGACGAAGGATACGACTTCCGACATTGCATATGCGGAGATCAAGCACCAACTGTGGTATTCATCTTGTCATTTGGGAAAAGTTGTCCCGTTCTCTCGATTTGCCGCAAGACATGAACCTATTTCCGATGAGTTGCTGTTCTTTCACGGATACGCAGGCGAGAATAGCACATATGGCTTCGGCAGACTCAACAACAACGGGACCGGCTACTGTACTCAGGAAAAGAAGAATACAGCAGATGAAAAAATCTTCGAACTACTCTGGCAGCCAAACGACACTAAGCTAGCGTCTTCATCAAATGCAGTAGGTAAATCTATGAAGTTTCAGAATCCAGGTGGGTTCAGTGGGGCACTTGTCTGGAACACGCGCTACGTAGAGTTCAATAGTCTAAGCAAAGAATGGTCCCCAGAGGAGGCTGTTGTCACGGGACTACTCCAGCGTTGGGATCAAAAGAAACAGGCACTATTGGCTTTGCGAGTCGAACAACTGCAGGATTGGCTAAAAGATAGAGCATCCTAACCAGAGATCCGGGTGCCGGGGATAATGGGACTGTGAGGCGCACCCGGGATGGATGCCCACACAGCAAACGAGGCGGCCCAAGGGCCGCCTCATTCGTTGAACGCGAAAATGCCGTGCCTATTTGGTCGTCAGCGCCGCCACCGGCACCAGCATATCTTCCTTGCGCATGATGAGGCTGGTGGCGTTCACGCTAGCCAGCTCAAAGCCGTGGCCGTGGGTGATGGCGTCCGTCGGGCAGGCTTCCACGCAGTAGCCGCAGAAGATGCAGCGGTTGTAGTCGATGTTGTAGACCTTGGCGTAGCGGTCGGCTGAGGAGATGCGCACCTCGGTGGTGTTCTCCGCCGCCTCAATATAAATGCAGTTGGACGGGCAGGCGGCGGCGCACAGGTAGCAGGCCACGCACTTTTCCAGGCCGTTCTCGTCGCGCTGCAGCACATGCGCGCCACGGAAGCGGGCTTCAAAGACCGCGCCCCGCGCCGGTCCCTTGCCGTCTGGGTAGTTCTCCACCTCCGAGGGAGCAAAGGTCTCCCGCAGGGTAATGCTCATGCCTTGGGCGATGGCCGCCACGTTGCGCACAATCGACATGACACGAGTATACGATGGAAACCGGAGGGCTTTCACCGATGAAGTTTTGGATGGGGTCAGCAGCAATTCTGGCACTGGGGATGGCAACCAGCCCCGTGTTGGCGCAGGAGCATGATCACGCCGCCGTGGCGGGGCAAACACCGGCCGTGAGCCCGGCCCCGGCCCAAGCCCCGATGTGCAACTGTCCCTGCATGAAGATGCACGCCCAGGGCGCGGTGACCATAGACCATGGCACCATGCAGATGGACCACGGCGCCATGGGCATCATGCAGGACAAGGGCATGATGCAAGGTATGGGCGCCACGATGCAGTGCCCGATGATGGCCCAGACGCCGCTTCCGGCCGGAGTATTGCGCATCAGCTTTGCAGGCAAGACGACCGACTGGAAGCTGGCCGACCTGGCCGCGCTGCCCCACCAGACCGTGACCCTGCCCAATGCCCACACCAAGACCGATCAGACCTTTGCGGGCGTGCCCTTGATGGATCTGCTGCTGAAGGCCGGGGTTCCGGCCAAGCTGCATGGGAAGGATCTGGCGTTGTACGTGGCGGCGGTGGGCTCGGATGGGTTCATCGCGGTGCTTTCCATGGCGGAGGTGCATCCGGACGTGCACCTGAGCACGGTTCTGGTGGCCGACCAACTGGACGGCAAGCCGATGACCACCCAGGGGCCGTTGATGCTGGTGGTCGCAGGTGAAACGCGCCCCGCGCGCTGGGTGCGGAACCTGGTCCAGGTCAAGGTGGAACGGGCCGAGTAATGATCGTTTTCCGACGTGTTCGACCCGCGCGGGGATGAACCTCCGGGTGCCCCACGCAGGGTCCCCGCGGACAGGTATTCGTCCGTGGGGTGGATCTTGGTGCGCCTTTGTTTTTGCGCCTTGGGCAGGGTTGCATGGAAGCTGTTTTCGGGCCGGATCTCTAGCGATTTCACCCTTCCGCTAGAAGAAAGGCGAAAGGATGGCGCACTGTGCCTCTCTTGGAGAGCCGTATTCATAGCTGTTCCGCTGGTGAACCGCGCCGTAGGTAGCCCTACCTTTCAAGGTGGGTTGGCGGCCCATTCAAGATCTACCGGAGCCCTATAGGGACGACGCAATGCCTGCTGCATGCAATGCTCCACCGCAGGCGCCTGGAGTATCGAGGCTACCCCTCGATCGCAAACTCCGCTTTCCAGCCAAAGCTCTCGCGGTTGTCGGTGAGGCGGACCCAGGTGGGGTGGAAGCGGTAGAGGGTGCTCTGCCGGATGGCGAGCCCGAGCACGGTGCCCAGCTGGAAGCGCTCGCAATACCGCTGCAGCGCGGCCTGCCGCTCCGGGCCGGTGACCGTGCTGCAAAGCCCGTGCATCTGCACCCCGGCAATCTCCCGCCAGGCAAAGGTGGGCCGATGGATGGACACGGCCGCCTGCGGATCAACGGCCAGACGCACCGAGTGCAGGCTCGAGTTCGAGGAGAGCCAGAGCAGATCCAGCTCGGCTGGGGCAGGAGCGCGGCTGGTGATGTAGAAGACCGGGGCGGCGTGTGCGCGTCCAGCGCCATCCGCCACCGAGAGGGTGAGGGTGCTTTGGGAATTCAGCAGATCCAGGACCCGCTGCAGAAGTTCCTCGCTCAGGGGGCCGAGCCGGTGCTTCATGGGTTGGCCTCCTCATTGTCGAAGGCGAAGAGCAGCCCCTGCGCGGGATTTTGGGGTGCGGACGGGGTAGGCATAGCCTCCATGCGCCCGGCCGCGTAGAACTGGAGCAGGTTGGTGGGCTCTGGAGTGCTGGGGGCCAGGAAGGGCGTAAAGCTGGCTGGATCGATCATTGCTGGCTGCCGATCATGGAAATCGGCCATCAGCTCGCGCGCCGCTCCGGTCAGGATGGAGAAGGTTTTCTCCTGGCAACCGGTCTTGGGGTTGAGCCACGGCGACCAAACGCCTGCCAGTCCTACCAGCACGCCGCCATCCACGGTAAAAGTGAGTTTGGTTTTGGCGCTGCCGCCCAGCTTGGCCCACTCATAAAAACCATCGGCGGGGATCAGGCAGCGCCGTAGTTTGTAGGCCTTCTGCCAGAAGCGGGATTTCTCCGCCGTCTCCGAGCGGGTGTTGAAGACGAAACGATCCGGCAATTGAAATCCCCAGCGCATGGGAGTCAGGCGGCGGTGGCCAGCTTCGTCCAGCCAGACCACAGGCTGCACCGATCCTGGTGCAATTTCCTCGGACGGCTGCATCTCCAGGATCTCCAGATCGACGCCCTCGGGGAGGAGTTCCACGCCAAAGAGGTTCTCCATCTGGTTCCGGCTTGCCCGTCTTCTGTAGCGGCCACACATATCAGCAGTTTAAGGCCATTGGAACCTGCGGTGCGGCAGACGCGCCTGCGGCGCAATTGTTTTCTGGTTCTCCACCGGCGTTGCCAACCCACAGGACACGAAACTCAGGCTGCCCCTCTCTCGGCGCGTCTCTTTCTATCGCGCTTATGGTCCTGTCTCTAACGCTCCTGAAACAACAGAGGCTGTCATTCTGAGCGAACGGGGCCCCAAACGCACTTCAGTTTTTGGGGGGTGAGCCGAAGAATCTGCTTTTGTTCTTTTGCGCGGTCTACAAATGACTTCAGAGAGAGGACACTAGCATTTGGGGTTGTGCGAACCCCAAATGCTTTCTGTACTTCCAGCAATTTACGCGATTGCTTCTTCCTCGTGAACTAGACATATAGAGGGGCGAAGAAAAAAAGAAGTCCAACGGTATCAGCGGCTTCGCGGGGTTGTGCACCGCTTCCACAGCATCGCCGCTTGCTCTTGTCAGCGAAAAAGGCGAATATATGGCGAATAAGCACATGGCTAACCCCGCCACAATTCGTCGTCTGGTTGAGCTGGAGCTGGCTGACCGGATTCCCGCCGCGCTGACGCCCCGCACCAGTGTGGAGCGGCCGCGCGTGCCGACCGGCGTGGACGCGGTGGATGAGCTGGTGGGCGGCGGATTGCCCCTGGGCGCGATGACGGAGCTGGCCGGGCCGGAGTGCTCTGGGCGGACCTCGCTGGCGTTGAGTTTTGTGGCGGAGGTAGCGGGTGTGGATCGGGTGTGTGCGTGGGTGGATGCAATGGATGCGTTGAGTCCTGAGTCGGCGGCCGCGGCGGGTGTGGCGTTGGAGCGGTTGCTGTGGGTACGGTGCGGGGTGGGGGGACACGTCTCCGCTCCCCACACTGCGGTTCTACAACCCCTGCCGGAGGCTTGCTTTGCCGCGTCCGCGCCCATTCACGGGCTGCATGGGGGCGGTTTTGGGCCTCATCCCCGCACCGAAGGCAGAGGAATGCCGGCGGCCGTGGCTGGGCTGCTGGGACAGGCAGACGCGGCGCGGGCCGGTGAGCCAGTCGCAATCTTCCCGGGCGTAATCCGGCTGGGTGCCACCTCCTTCCCCGCGCCTTTTGCGGGGAAGGGTGGGATCTTGATGCTGGATCTCCCCTCCACCCCCGCGCCCTCTGCGCAAAATGCGGGAAACCAGATGCCGTCCCCCGCAAACCCCTCCAGACGCCGCGTGACCCAACCCTGGGCGCGTATCGACCAGGCCTTGCGGGCCACGGACCTGCTGCTGGGCGCGGGAGGATTTGCGGCTGTGGTGCTGGATTTGGCCGGAGTTGCCCCGGAAGTGGCGTTGCGGATTCCGCTGGCCACCTGGTTCCGCTACAGGGCAGCGGCGGAGCGGGCGCAGGTGGCGCTGGTGGTGCTCACCCAAACCCCGTGCGCCAAGAGCAGCGCGGGGCTGGTGCTGCGCTTTGAGGCGGGAGCTGAGGCTGGTGGCCAGGCTACGGTCTTTGCCGGGTTGGGCTGCCATGTGGAGGTGCTGCGGCAACGCTATGTGCCGGCACCGCAAAAGGTGGTTCCGCTGCGCAAGCCTCCGGCGCGGGCCAACGTTGCGGGGTGGCAGACGCGGGCCGCATGGGCAGGTGGGCGATGAACACGACAACGCCGCTCTATGCGTGCCTGCGGGTGCGCGAGTTTGCCGCCCAGGCGGTGGTGCGCCAGCGGCCGGAGTTGCGGGAGCAGCCCGTGGCGGTGCTGGTGGGCGTGGCTCCGCTGCAATTGGTGGCGGCGCTCAACTTGGCGGCTCGCCACGCGGGCGCGGCGCGCGGCATGACGCGGGCCGAGGCGGAGAGCATTCCGGGGCTCACCCTGCTGGAGCGCTCCGCGGCGGCCGAAGCCTCTGCCCGGCTGGCGCTGCTGGAGTGCGCGGCCTGGTTTACTCCGTTTGTGGAAGAGTGCCGGGGGCTTGCAGCCTGCAGTCCTGCTGCGGGCAACAGGATTGTGGCCAGCCCTATTGACGCCTTGTTTGTGCTCGACATCGCCGGTACCGGAACCCTGTTTGGAGAGCCGCGCAAGCTGGCCGCGGAGTTGCTGGCGCGGATGCAGGCGGTGGGGTTGCGGGCCTCGGTTGCGGTCAGCGCCAGCGTCCCGGTGGCGCGCAGCGTGGCGCGGGCGCAGCGGGAGCGCATTGCGGTGGTGGAGCAGGGACGGGAAGCCGAGGCCCTGGCGCGGCTTCCGCTCACCGTTCTGGAGCTGAACGACCAGCAGGCGTCCACCTTTGCCGACTGGGGCATCCACACCCTGGGCGAGCTGGCGACGCTGCCGGAGCATGCGCTGGTGGCGCGCGTGGGTCAGCAGGGCCGCGAGCTGCGGCGGCTGGCATTGGGTACGGCCTCGCACCTGTTTGTGCCCCTGGAGGAGGACCTGGCGCTGGAGGAGCGGATGGAGTTTGAGGAGCCGGTGGAGCTGCTCGACTCCCTGCTGTTTGTGCTGCGGGTGCAACTGGAGCGGCTGATGGCGCGGGCTGCGGCCCACCTGCTGACCCTGGCTGAGCTGACGGTGACGCTGGGGCTGGAAGGCGGCGCGGCGCATGAGCGCGTGGTGCGCCCGGCCGTGGCCTCGAACGACCTGGCCTTGTGGATGAAGCTGGTGCAGCTGGATCTGGCGGCGCATCCACCGCAGGCGGCAATTGTGTCCCTGACCCTGGCTGCGGAGACAGGCGATCGCGCCCGGGTGCAGTTGGGATTGTTTGCCACCCAGACGCCGGAGCCGGGCAAGCTGGACGTAACCCTGGCGCGGTTGCGCGCGCTGGTGGGCGAGGAGTGCGTGGGCGCGGCGGAGCTGGAGGATGCGTACCGCCCGGATGGCTTCCGGATGACGCCCTTCCGTTTGCAGCAGGGCAAAACGCGGCGAGACGTAGAGCCGGAGCTGGAGCAGGATGCGGAGCGGGAGGCCGCGCCCCGTGCGGCCTCCCGGATGCTACGTCCACCCGTGCCGGTGCGCATGACGCTCAACGATGGCGTCCCGGCGGGCTTCATCTTTCGTGGCGCGCACTACGGCGTGGAGCGCGCCTATGGGCCGTGGATTGCCAGCGGCGAGTGGTGGAATCCGGAGCTGTGGGCGGTGCAGCAGTGGGATGTGGTGGCGCGGGGCGCGACCAGGGAGCTGCTGTTCTGCTCGCTCTCCTTTTATCCCTTGGATAAGACCTGGCAGATGGATGCGCTCTATGACTGAAGTTAGTGGAGCGTCTCAAGCAGATGATCCTTGATCCGCTTTGAAGGGTACGGGCTTCAGTCTGTTTGAAGGGGACTGGCTTCACAGGCTGCGGGAAAACTCTCAAGGAAGGGCAAGAAGCGTCAGGGCACGACTTCAGTCGTGCCGCAAGCTGCCTGGAATCCACGAGGGCTTTAGCCCTTGAGCCTTGTACTTATAGATACGGTAACTGAATACTGTTCGTGTGCCCCATCCATTCCCGCGTCTTTTGCGGGAATGGGTGGGAATGAGCTGCCACTGTTGAATTGCCGGATCTATAGTGGCGTGTCTCAAGCTGTAGGACTGAAGCCAGTGGTGCGTCTCAAGCAGATGGCCGTTTAGCGGAAGAAGTCGTGCAGATGCGCGCGTTCGGCATGTGAGGCCATCGCGGCCTGGATGGCCAGCGCCAGCTCCAGCGCGGCACGGCCCTGGCGCGCGGTCACGCGTGGTTCCCGGCGCGTGCTCACGGCCTCAATAAACGACAGCAACTCCAGCTTCAGCGGCTCGCCCGGTGTAACTTCGGGCTTGGAAAAGCTGAGCCCCGGGCCCAGTGCGGCATCGGCCGCATCCTTGTGGCCGAACTGTGCAGCCAGTTTGGCAAGGTCGGCGGCATTCAACTGGCCTGAGGCCAGCGCCGCCGCCACCTGCGGAGGCAGGGCGCGATCCACGCCAATCACCAGCAGGTCCTGGCGGGCGTAATCGATGGAAACATACTGCCGCGGCTCAAAGAAGCGCAGCTTGCGCACACGCTCGGTGGAGACGCGCGAGGCCGTAAAGTTGGCCACGCAGCCGGAGTCGAACTCCACGCGCACGTTGGCAATGTCCACGTTGGGTGAGAGGATCGGCAACCCCACGGCGCGCACTTCTCGCACCTCGGAGTTGGCAAAGCGCAGCACAATGTCCAGGTCGTGGATCATCAGATCCAGCACCACATCCACATCCAGCGCGCGCGGCGTAAAAATGCTCAGCCGGTGCGACTCAAAGAACATGGGACGGCGCAGACGCGGCTCCACGGCCACCACGGCCGGGTTGAAGCGCTCCAGATGCCCAACCTGCACCACGCGCTGGTGCTTTTCAGACAGCGCAATGATGGCATCGGCCTCCGCCAGCGAGGCAGCCAGCGGCTTTTCCACCAGCAGGTCGAGTCCACCTTCCAACAGCGCCGTTGCCACCGCATGGTGGTGAACCGTGGGCACGGTCACGCTAGCGGCTTGTAGCTTCAGATCGGCTGCCAACAGCGCCTCAACGGTCGGAAAGACGGGAAGATCGTACTTCTCCGCGACTTCAGCAGCACGAGCAGGATCAGGCTCCAGGGCAGCGGCCAGCACCACGCCTGCGCCCGCCGTCTCCAGCTCACGATAGACGCGAAGATGGTTGCGCCCGAAGGCGCCTGCACCGGCAACAGCCACACGAACTGGAGTCGTACTGGAGATGACTACTCCCCTTTGCCTTCCACGGCCTTCAGGCAGCGGGTGTAGAGCGCAAGCAACTGGTCCACCTGCTCTTCTGGTTTAGGAGCGGCAGCGCCGGAAAATCCGGCTGCGCCGCCGGTGTGCTTGCCGGCGCCAGAGGTGGCGGCGACAAATTTCAGCAGGTCGAGAGCAATGTCTTCATTGCGGCGGGCGGCAAGGCCCAGGTTGGAAATAGGGTCCATAACAGTCATTCTCCGGAAACTCGATGCTAGCAGATGTGGCGGCCTTGCGTTCAGGGCCGGGCCCCGGGCGTTACTCTGGTAGCAGATGACGATTGCCTACATCGGAATGGGCGGCAATATCGCTGGCCCGGCCGGCGAGCCAGAGGAGACTCTGACCGCGTCGGCCGCCTCCATGGCTGCGCTGGGCACCGTGGTGGCGCGCTCCCGGCTCTACCGCACTCAGCCGGTTGGCCACGTGCAGCAGCCAAAGTTTGTGAACGCCGTGGTGGCGCTCGAGACCAGTTTGGGGCCGCGCGAGCTGCTGCAAAAGTTGATGCTGATGGAAGAGCAGTACGGGCGCGACCGGGTACGCAGCTTTCGCAATGGCCCCCGCACCCTGGATCTGGACATTGTCTTCTACGGCGATGCGGTGATGGAGGCGGCCGGCCTGGTCATTCCCCACCCGCGCATGACCGAGCGCGCCTTTGTGCTGCGTCCCTTGGCGGAGATCGCTCCCGAGCTGCGTGAACCCCGTACCGGCAAGACCGCCGCCCGCCTGCTGCAGGAGCTGAAGGCGAGCGGCGCTGCCGACGAGCAGTCTGCCGAAGCGCTCGACAGCGACTCCTGGGTCTCTACCGCCTCGTAAGATCAGCGCTCGAGCATTTTCCCTTTCGCTATAGACTTCCGTGAGCTTGCCCTCAGAATGCGCTCCGTGCCCCATCCATTTCCGCGCTCTTTGCGGAAATGGGTGGGATACCTATGAAATCAAGCTCTACACCCTTTCAGAAAAAGCGCTAACCGTCTTCCGCCCACGGAAGGAGCAGGGACCTTCAAGTCCCTGAATTGCCCCATTCCCAAGAATCCCTCGGGCTTGCGCCCCATCGGGGCGCAGTGCAAGTAGCCCAGGGCCAGCCGCGCGCAGCCCTGGGTTTGCGTGCTCCAAAACCGGCGTCGCGCCCTGTAGGGGCGCGGTGAAACTTCAGTCGTGCCCGCTTGCGCGTCTCATCCTGGAATCCGATTACCGATCCGGCCCTAATGAATCACAACACCTCAGGTGCCCCACCCTCGCCGCGTTCTTGTTTTTGCGGCTAGGGTGGGATGCGACGATGCAATTTTTTGGCTGGATCAATAGGTAGCTCAGGATGCATTTGCCCTGCCAGGCTCTAGACCGCCACCCCCGCCAACTCCGCTAAAATCGTCAAGTGAGCCTTACCTTTGAAGTGAAACAGGAGACGGCGGCCGGCGGACGGCGAGCGGTCATGCAGTTGCCCCATCGCGCGGTGCAGACCCCGGTGTTTATGCCGGTGGGAACCTTGGGATCCGTCAAGGCCGTGCCTCAGGACGTGCTGGAGACCCTCGGCGCAGAGATCATTCTGGGCAACACCTACCACCTTTATCTGCGCCCTGGCCACGAGCCCATCGCGCGCATGGGCGGGCTGCACCGGTTCATCTGCTGGGAGCGCGCCATGCTGACCGATTCCGGCGGCTTCCAGGTCTTCTCGCTCTCCAAGCTGCGCAAGGTCACCGACGACGGCGTCGAGTTCCGCTCCCATCTGGACGGCGGCAAGCACTTCTTCTCCCCCGAGCATTCCATGGACGTGCAGATTGCCCTGGGAGCCGACATCGCCATGGCCTTTGACGAGTGCACTGAGTACCCCGCCGACCGCCCGCGCGCCGAGGAGAGCCTGCGCCTCACCATGGCCTGGGCCGAGCGCTCCCTGCACCATCATCGCGAGCACCGCCACCGCGTGCCCTGGAACGAGGCGCACTCTGGCCAAACGCAGAACTTGTTTGGCATCGTCCAGGGCGGCATGTACCCCGACCTGCGTAAGCAATGCGCCGAGCGGCTGGTGGAGATGGACTTTGACGGCTACGCCATCGGCGGCCTGAGCGTGGGCGAGCCCCGCGACCTGACCCTGGAGATGATCTCCGAAGTTTTGCCCTTATTGCCCAAAGACAAACCGCGCTACGTGATGGGCGTTGGCTATCCGGACGAGATCGAGCAGTACGCCAAGCTGGGCGTTGACATGATGGATTGCGTGCTGCCTACCCGTGCCGCGCGCCATGCCCTGCTCTTTACAAGTGAAGGCCGGCTGAACATCAAGAACAAACAATATGCGGAGGACCAGAATCCGCCTGACCCGAACTGTACGTGCCCGGTCTGCCGCCGCTATACGCGCGCCTACCTGCGCCACCTGACCCACTCCGGCGAGGCTCTGGCCGCCACCCTCAATTCCATCCATAACCTGGCCTACTACCTGAACGTCATGCAGCGGGTGCGGGGGGAGATGGAAGGTACGAGCAGCCTGTAACTGGCTTGATTCCGAGCCCAAAAGAAATCCCAGCGCCTTGGTGCTGGGATTTTTCTTGGTTCCGTGGGGAATCCGGTGAGGGGCTTTCTAGCCCTTTATTCAGGACGGATTTTGGGTATAAAGACTGGGGGATGAAAAACTCGGTCAATGAGCGACGCGAGGATTTCACGCCAATCGAGAAGCAAATCTGGCACAGTCGGCGTATTCCGGTGCTTAAGCAACCAACAATAGTTTTCGGTGCAGGACCCGCTGTGGAAAGCTTCGCGGATATGCTACAATTTACGGGATTTAGGCCGCAGGCCAATTTGGGAATCAGTCCCAATGAGCGCGGAGGGACTGCTACCTGGGCCTGCGTGGGCTGTTGTATCTTGGCCTGGTTCCCAAGGAGGGAACACCATGAATTGTCCTCATTGTTCGGAAGCTCTATCGGAACGCGGTGCTTTCTGTAAGGCATGCGCCGGTCAGGCGCGGTGCATGAACTGTCGCGAGGTATTGGAGCCCGGCGCTGCAGCGTGTGTGGAGTGCGGAACGCGGGTAGGACAGCCCGGAGACGGTGCCCGCGAGAACACCGCTCAGGATGCCTCGCCCCTTTCTCCGACCCGGAATACTCTTAGCTATTCCGAGGATCGCAACACCCGAAAGTTTGAGGCTTCGCTCACCGATTCAGCCATGCACGGACTTGGCGATGTGTTTGCCGAGTTGTTCGCCCAGCGTGGAGTCGGACGAGTTGTACTCCCTACAGCCGCTCGCACGCTTGTCAGGGACCCCATCATCGAGGCGAAGAGCCTTCCCGCCGCGCACCCCGAAGTGGAAGTTCCCGTTGTTGAAACTAAGCCGTCTGTTCAGTCCCCCGAAAAGGATAAGGCGCTCAAGATGTTCAACGTCAACGGAGAGATTATTGAACTCGTTGACAACCGCCTCAAGGCTAAATCCGCCGCCGATTACTACAAGCGCCTTACCTATCTTTTCATCTACGCCCAGGAGCTTCTGCTCGACCGGATTCTGGTTCCCAAAAGCGAACTTGTTGTCGTCCTCAAGGAAGCCAAAGTGTACGACGCGAACTGCCGCACTTGGCTAAAACAAAAGAAGGGCTTCACCGTCGACGCCGAGGAACGGATGAAGCTCATTGCCGGTGCCCGCGAGCAGGCGGTGAAGGCACTGGATGAAGCTCTAGACAACAATCTGCCGGATGATTGGAATCCTGATACCAAGGCGGCTAGGCCTCGCGCTACGAAGAAGAAGGCTTCTAAATGACGCTTTCTGCAAAGCAGCTTTCAACCGAACTCGCGAAGATCATTGATTCGAGTTTTGCTGAAACAATCGTAAATAGTTACACAGAGATGCAACAGCGATTCTTCGCGGGCGATTGGCAGCCGAGTGAACTCGATGGCGGTCGTCTGTGCGAGGCTGTCGCGCGCGCCACGTACGAACTTGATTCGGGGACCGTGACACACTCTCAGCTCCCGAAGGAGCTGTGCGAGAAACTTGAGGACGAAAAGAACCTCCGTACCCACAAGCTGGAACCCAAAGCTCGGAGACATATCGCTCGTTGCATAATGCTTGTATACAAGTTCCGCTCCGACCGCGGCTCGGTTCACATCTCGCTTGAGTACACAGCAAATGAGATGGACTCGATACTCATGGTCCACGCAGGGAAATGGATCTTCGCAGAGTTCCTGCGGCTGGCATGGAATGCCGACAGGAAGGTGATAGCTGAGACCATAGCTGACATCATCCAGCTGGAGCATTCCCTGATTCACGAACTCGATGGAACACCGCTGATCCTTGATCAGAAGGTCAGCGCTCCAGAAGAAGTCTTGCTTCTCCTGAATCATGCCGAGGGCCACAAACTCCCCAAGGAGAAGCTAACGCAGCTAGCCAAGAACAACACGGCTACATCCGTGGGTACTGCCATCTCTCGTCTCACTTCGAGCAATGAAATCAGGACGACTGGCGTGGCTGGTGAACTGGCGTTAACCCCAAAGGGTCAGAAGCGCGTAATCGAGAAGGTCATTCCCAAGCTCAACAGATAGCAGGGTGCCCCTGGTCCCTCTTTTGGAATCAGGGAAGTCGAGATGGACGGTTTTCCTTGAAACGGCGCGAAGCGGTCTGGCCGCACCGCAGGTGCCAGGTGGCTCCATGCAATGGCCGGGTGCGGATCGTATCCTGGTGAGACGTGATGTGTATCACTGATTGCGGTTATCGCCGATTCGATACTTGCTTACCGTAATCAGGAGGTCTGCCCATGAATCCTTTTCCTGCGCGCATGTTCGGTCTCACCCTGTTCGCTTTTCTGGTTTTGGCTTTTGCCGCTCAACCTGCCATCGGTCAGCAGGCTCAACCCACGCATATCTTCCATCGGCTGATTCCAGCCGGGAATACCTGTGCCACCTGCCACAAGGCGTTGTATGACCAATGGAAGGCCAGCCCGCATGCCGCCAACGGTGTGGAATGCACAACGTGTCATGGTGAGACAACAGCGCCTGACTTCGCAGGCAAGCCGGGGTTAGGCACATGCGACAACTGCCACACCGATCAGGTGGCACTCTTGAAGTCTGATTCCTTCATGGCGGGCAAGACGTGTGTGAGCTGTCATCAAGCCCATACCTTCATGGGACACAAAAAGCCGGCCCCGGCAGCCAAGTAACAGCCGTTTCCAGGCGGGGCATTCTCGAACGGCTGGCCAGTGCATCCGTGTGCGGATGGCCCATCCATTCCTAACCACGAATGTAGGCTTCCCCGGTCCCGCTTTTGGGACCTGGGAAGCCGAGATCCAAGGTTCAAACTCACGCGGTCAGGTGTTTACAATGACCCGCCCAGCAACAGCCGGAGCGCGGCCACGTAGTCGGTGAGCGCCGTGCGGCCAGCCTCGGTGATGCGGTAGACGGACTGCGGCTTGCGGTCCACAAACTTCTTCTCGACCGCCGCATATCCAGCGTCTTCCAGTTTGAGCAACTGCGCGCCCAGGTTGCCGTCGGTAGAGCCGGTCTTGGCGCGCAGCCAGGTGAACTCCGCCTGCTCCACGCCGGCCAGCAGGCTGAGCAGCGCCAGCCGCAGCTTGCCGTGGACAATGGGATTCAACTCCGGCATCTCAGCCATGGTGCGCCTCGAACTGCTTGCGGGCCCGCGCATCCCGCAGCATCGCGTAGCCTCCAAAGACGATCTGGCAGAGGAAGATGGCCGCCAGAAAGGCCCATGTTACCTGCGCTTCTGACGCGAAACAGGCGGCCATGGCCGCTGCCCACCATACCACGGCGCAGGCAAACTGTGCCTTCCAGCGCAGCAGCAGGCCGCTGGTGGCATTGGCGCCGCCCAGCATGGCTCCCACCACGGCCACAAACACGTGCGGCTCAAAGCGGCGGCTCAAGCCCATGGCCATGAACAAGAAGAACATGGAAAGGCCCATGCCGACCCAGATCGAACCCACGGCGCGGCCCAGAGTGGTTTCCGCCTGGTTCTTGGTTTTGCGCGCGGACACAATGCCGGTGAGTATGGCGGCAGCGGTCATACTCACCGGCCAGGCCAGCGCCCGGCCATACAGAGCGGCGGGGGCCAGTGCCGTCCAGCCAATGGCCACGTAATAGGCCACGCCCCAGAGCAGGAAGGTCCAACCCCAGCTCTCGGTCTTGCGGCGTCCTTCGGCCATCATGGTTTCGATCAGCTTCAGTCGATCGGTGATTTCGAGATCCGTAAGGGATTCGGTCATGGGTTCCTCCGTATGGCAACCTGCAGAGAAGTCGCCAATAAGGAGTACTCTATGTAATAGAGTTAAAAAAGTCAAGAAAAATCTTTCCCGATGAGAGCAGGCCGTCCTCCGGCAGGCAGGTACCGGACCCGCAGTCTCACTTGAGCCAAAGACCTGCGCGCCATAGGCGCAGCACAGGTTAGCTCCTCCTTTCAAGGTGGGATAAGCCCGTCATGAGAATGCGCCGGAGTCCTGTAGGGGCGCCACAGAGAGCCACGGAATGCCGTTGTAGAAACGCGAAGCGGCCTGCGGCGCTCAATGCCGCAAAGCGGGTTTGGCCCCACCGCAGGTGGTCGCAGGTGCTAGCTGCCCAACACCTTGCCGCGCCCATCGTTCTTGACCCGGTACATCCGCGCGTCGGCGGAGCCAATGATGGCGTGCAGGTCGCGTCCATCGGCAGGGGCTGTGGAGAGCCCCACACTGGCGCTGACGCTGAGCTGCAGACCGTTCTTCATGCGGAAGGGGGTATTCATCAGGCGGCGCAGCTGGTTTTGCGCCAGCAGCAGCGCTTCGTGGGCTGTGATACCGGGCATGAGCACCACAAACTCGTCGCCCCCGTAGCGGAAGCAGACGTCCTGCGGCCGACTGAGTTCCTGCAGCCGCTGTCCCACTTTGGCCAGCAGTTCGCTGCCCATCAGGTGGCCATGCGCATCGTTGACCAGCTTGAAGCGATCCAGGTCAATGAACGCCAGCGAAACCTGTTGGCCGCGCTCCATATCGTCGGCATTCTCAATGGCAATGGCGGCGTGGTCAGCCAGAATGTGCAGAAAGGCGATGCTGGTGTCGGTAAGGTGGTCGGCGCGGGGATTGTAGATCTCAATCACCCCGCGGGTTCCCTTGCGCCCACGCAGCGGCAGCGCAATCACGGAGCTCACCACGCTGGAGCGGGCCGGCGCAACGCTCTCCAGCCGGGGATCGTGCGCGGCTTCCGGCACAATCAGGGTTTCGCCGTGCTCTGCCACCCAACCGGCCACGCCCTCGCCCAGCTTCACCCGCAAACTGCGCAGCGCGTCCTGCTTACCGCCGGCGGCTATGGCGTAGTAGAGCTGCTGGGTGGCGTCGTCCAGCAGCAGCAGCGTCCACAGCTCCGCGCCCACCGTCTGCTCCATATGCTCCAGAATGGTGCGCAGAATCGAGTCGCGATCTGCACTCGAAGCCAGCGAGCGCGAGAGCTGGTGGAAGACAAGCAGGTCCGCGAGCGGCATGCGCCCTTCAAGGTCTTTTTTCATCCATCACCCTGCTCAATGTATTGGTCCTTGCAGTGTGCCGCATAGGCTTTCAACTTGCAACCCTGAAACGGCAGTTGCGCGCTTCTCGAAAGCGCCAATCGGCGCTTTTGAGGCCCACTTGAGGGTCCGTGCCTTGTACGATACGTCCGCTGCCTAAGCCGACCGCGGGACACGAAACGTCGAGGCCCCAGGCGAGCAGCGCGTCCGCCGCATCGCAGCTGCCGTGCAGCGGCGATGCGGCCCCACCGCAGGTGGCGCAGGTGCCTATCCGCCGATGTGCACCATGGACCGCGAGGGAGACAGAAAATCCGGCTCCCCTATACGGTGGCGCGCTTCCTTCTTCGACGCGGTGCCGTGGATGTAGGAGCGCAGCTCGTCGTCGGTAGCGCCCGCGCGCAATCGCCCATACAGATCGTGCTCAATGTGCGAGAACAGGCAGGTTCGTATCTTGCCGTCGGAGGTAAGGCGGATGCGGCTGCAGGCTCCACAAAAGGCCTGGGTCACGGGAGCCACAATGCCGATCTCGCCCCGTTCATCCGGCAACCCGTAGCGCCGCGCAGTCTCGCCCGGCTCGCGCGCCGCCAGCTCCACCAGCGGCAGCGTGCGGCGGATGCGTTCCACCACCTCGTTCAGCGGCACCACCATCTCTGGCGTCCACAGCCTGCCCTCGTCCAGCGGCATGAACTCAATAAAGCGGACCACAACCCCCTCGCGGCTGCCAAAGTGAACAAAAGGCTCAATCTGCGAGTCGTTGAAGCCGCGCATCAGCACGCAGTTAATCTTGAGCGGCGCGAGCCCGGCTGCCAGAGCTGCGCGAATCCCGCTGAGCACGGCGGAAAAGCTGCCCGGCACGCGCGTAATGCGCTCAAAGATCTCCGGAGAGACCGCATCCATGCTGACCGTCACGCGGTTCAGCCCGGCCTGGCGCAGCGGCACAGCCAGCTCCGCCAGCAGGTGCCCATTGGTGGTCAGCGCCAGATCCAGCGGCTGCCCGTCCAGCGTGCGGAGCGCGGCCAGCTCGCGGACCAGCTCCACAAGTCCTTTGCGCAGAAGCGGTTCGCCGCCCGTGAGCCGGACCTTGTTGATCCCCAGCGAGACAAAAACCCCGATCAGGCGCAGGTATTCGCTGTTGCTCAGCTCCGGGTAAAGCGCGCCGGCATTGCCGGTCCGGCAGTAAACACACTTGTAGTTGCAGCGATCCGTGACGGAGACACGTAGATCGCGAATGGTGCGGCCGTAGCTGTCGACCAGCAGAGAGCTTCCGGCAACAGGAGCCGTCGAGGGAGCCATTTCCATGGGGGTCCAGGGAGCAAAAGTCGTGTCTTACACCTGTAAGACACGACTTCTTAACCGTTAATCGATGCGTGGAGTGCCCTTGCGTAGCACCAAACCCGTGATCCCGAAGATCAGGATCATGGCTATCGCGATGGCGAAATAGAAGGCCATGGGGTGCGCCCAGCCGGGCGAGTAGGCCAGGTCTTGACCAACCCACAGCAACAGCACCGTGGCAATCACGGAAAACTGACCGGCGATGACCAGAAAGGTGTGGCCAAGATCGCGCCGCTTATCAAGCGCCTCGACTTGGTCAGGCGTAAGGTTGCGCTCTTCGGGGGGAAGAAGGGAGTTTGCCATATGTTTCTCCGTGCGGGCTGGCGCGGTTGACCTCCGGAGCCCACAACCCGATTGAAACACACGGCCAGTCCCCCGCGCCATAGCATTTCCGGAGTGGGCGCAGGTCGAAACTACGGTACGGAGAAGACCTGGGACAGGAACGAGCAGGTCCCTGAAAACAGGTCCAGAATCAGGGCCTACGCCAAACCGGCGCAAATTTCCTCGTCAGGTGCCGATAGCCTTATCCGTCGAAGGGTGTACTATTCAGTTGCAAATTATTGTCCATTTTTTGGAGCATATCTCCATGCGATTCATCGCCCCTGCCTCTCTCCTCTTCGTTGCATTTGCACTGACGGTGTTTCCGGCGCACACCAACGCGCAGCTTCCCGCACCGCCCGACAGCACGCTGTCCGCGCAGGGGGCCGCTCCCGACGAACAGGCAGAGTCCGCGGAGGCCACCCATCTGAAGAGCCAGATCGCTCTGCTCTTCAAAAAGGGCAATTTTGCGGAGATCGATCGCATCGCCGATAAGGTTCGCGCCGACAAGAGCACCCTGCCCGGCGGAGGATGGAAGATCACTCGCCTCTATAAGGGTCTGGCGGTGAAGGAACTTACCCCCGACGAGCGCATTGCCAAGATCAAAACCTGGATCGTGGCCAATCCGCAGTCCATTACGGCGCACGTGGCGCTGGCCAAGGCCTACCTGCATGCCGCCTCCGTGAAGCCGGGCGACGGCGGCCTCGACCAGATGACGCTCGATCAGGCCAAACAGCAGGAAAACCTCGTCGAGCAGGCCAAGATGGTTCTTGACGACTCAGCCAGCATGACGCCAATGTGCCCGGAGTGGTTCAGCGCCATGCAGGAGATTGCGTCCAAGCAGCACTGGAACAAGAAGCGCGTCACCGCTCTTTTTGAACAAGCCGTCGCTTTCGAGCCGGAGTACTACTACTACTACCAGTCCTATGCACGCTTCCTGCTACCCAACCACCACGGCAAGAATGGCGACGATGTCGCCTTCACCCAAAAGGTCGCCGACAGCATCGGTGGCACCAAGGGCGACTTTATCTACTACAAGATCAGCAGCGTCGTCCTCGGCATCTGCGGTTGCACATTGGAGGAGAATCCCCTGGACTGGGGGCGTCTGCAACGGGGATATCAGATATTGGGACAGATGCATCCCTACACGGTCTATGACCTCAATCAGTACGCGCTCTTCGCTTGGCGCTTCCACGACCGCGAGCAGGCCAAGAAGACCTTCGAGGAGATCGGCGACCGGTGGTCGGTTCAGGTCTGGCGGAAGCAATCCAAGTTTATCCAGGCGCGTCGGTGGGCTGGCCTCACCAGCGAGTGATCCGGCCCACAAAGACTGAAAACTAGGTGCCCCATCCATCCCGCGTTTTGTGGGGGATGGGTGGGATAGAGTGACACTCTTCAGTCTCCCACCGGCTTTGCCGACCCACGAAAGGATGAAACGGGCGGAAGGAGCAGGGGCCTTCAGGCCCGGTCTTTTTCTTCGCTCCATTGTTTTGTTGAACTTGCATTTTGTTTCTTACTAAGGGCCGGATCGATAGGGTCAGAGGCCCTCAAAAGGGGCCTTGCCGAACATCTCGCTCAGCAAGCTCAACTGTCACGCCATCATGAACCCCGCGCCCTAGACGCACTATAGGTTCACTACCGTCCAAAACGGTTGGACTTTTCGAGATGGTTGCCCTCCGGCATCGGCGGTTTCAGGATGACTTTGCCGAGCAATGACTGGAATCGCTGCGGAAGGCGTCCCTGATGGCACAAGTAGCCAGTCTGTTTAAGAAGCATCAGGCCGAGCGTGCCGCCAAGGGCTTCGACTGCTGGAAGCAGTTCACGGCCATGCTGTCCTGCCAGCTGGGCGCGTCGATTCCCTGCGCGAGATCCGCAACGGCCTGTTGTTTGGGCAAGTTGGTCCACCTCGACATTGCCAAAGGGTCTTACAAATCCACTTTGTCCTATGCCAACCTGCATCGAGCGGCCCATCAAGATCAATCGGAGTCCGTAGGGACGGTACGAAAACCGTAGAATTCTATCCTCTGAAACCGAGCAGCCGAAGGGTGCCGCAAGCTGTCTAGAATCAACGCGCACTTCAGCCTTTGAGGGAAGATTCTGGTTCGGTCCGGCTCTGAACGGGCCTTTTTCCGCAGCCGGTATAGCCCCTCAGGGATGTTGTTGGGAAATCTGGACTTTCACCTCAGACTGCTAGGCCCGAGTTCTCCCTGAGCCGCCGACTTTCCTCTTCGCAAACTCTCCGGTTTACGATGCTTGGGTTGGTGAAATCTCTTTCCGTCCGGCCTGGATTTGGCTGCGATTCCCCTCAGAGCTTTCAACCCCGGACGGGTCGCGTGGAATCATACTGCAGGGCCCAACACCACGAAATCTCTATCTCAGGTCCCAGGATCTAGACCTGGGATAGCAGGAATCCAACTTACTGCGGTGGAAACCCAACCGACTCGCCAAAAAGAGGCTTCCGGCCCTCAGCCAGGCGAAGCGTGGCGGCCACGTCCGGAGAGTGCAGAGCGTAGAACCAGGCATTCAGCCCCTCTGAAGCTGCAAACAGATACACGTTCTGGCCAATGAAGCCCGTATCGACCTGCGCGTAGTCCAGCTTGGCGTCGGCTACAAAGATGAGCGTCACAGCTGCTTTGGCAGCAGCGGGTGGGGCCAGTTTGGCGCGCTGGTCAAGGGGGACGATCAGGTCCAGCTGGTTATGTTCGGCCTCATAGCCGTAAACCCCATCATTCAGCGCCACATAGAGCGCAACCTCCTGTTTGTTCATGGCTGAAGGGGCCGTTCGGCCCAGGCCGGGCTTCGTTTCGCGCGTCCGATTCACGCCGAAAGCCGCCCAGAGCAGATTCGAAAGCTGCTGCCGGGTAAGCGGTTTGTCGGCAAAGGCGCGCGTAGTCTGGCGTTTGGACAGAGCCTGCATCAGCGGCATGCCGCCGTTTGTCTGTGGGGCAGGAAGCACAATGACCGGCCGTTGGGCTAGGCAGGAGACGGAGAGGACAAAGAATGCGCAGAATACCAGGTTAGCTCTGCGAAAGACGGCAACTAATCGCATAAACCACCTCATTCAAATGGGTTGTGCGCGCCAGCCCCCAGAGGCGCGTGGTTCAAAGGGGAAGATGAGGCCAAGAAACCCGAAGATATTTCCGTCTTGCCCAACAGCTCCGGCCCTCCAGTAGAAGCATCGTGCCCCATCTGTTGCGCAGGCTCTAGAGCGAAATGGGTGGGGCATCTGAACAGTAAGGGGTCGGTGCCTTCGCTCTAGTCCGAAAGGAAGGCCAATGTCTGCAACGCTGTGATATCAAATGGCTTCCGGCATCGCACATTGGCGCAGGACAGCTTGTCATCCTTGCGAACCATGTAGGACTGCGCCTTGGCAAAGCGGGCACGGTCGCGCTCGTCGGCGTTGCGGGGCAGCTGCGCCTTCTTGCGGCGCACCACCCAGCTCACTTTGTACTCCCCAGCCTGTCCGCAGCGCGGGCAGGTAAGCGTATGTGTCCTGACTTCAACGGCTTCGGTAAAAAAATCACGCTCTTCCATGGTTTCAATCCTGGTTCTGGGAGCAGGAACTTCGAGCGCCAGATCGGGTCTGGCCAACTCGGGGCTTCCCCTCCTGAGAGACTTCTTTCATACTCAACTTTGCGATGAAGAAACGCAAGATAGCTCAATTCAGTGCGGTGAAGGCGGTAAAGGCAAATGCTCGCGATCTTGTGGGCCAACCCAAACCTGCGCGCGTAGTAGACACAGAACCCAAACAAGGACGCCGTGCAAAGTACAAGGAGCGGCTCGATGAACTTCCAGAGGGGGAGCAGTAAGCGGAGCGAGGAACGGAAAGCTTAACGTAGCGACCACGTATCGTGATGATTATGTTTGGTTTATGGATCTGTAAGGCAATCAGGCCAGGTCTTGTTAGGCAAACAGAGCTTTCCCGTAAGACAAACCTGCTGGCGTAAGACAAATCGCGGCCTGTAAGACACATCGTCCTACAGCCGTTAGACAAAATCCATCACCAGGCGCTCGTCTTCAACTGCTGCGTCTTACAGCGGCATCCCGGCCACCTGCTGCGCCCTCAACTACTGCTGGCGGCTATAAGGACCGGGCAGAATCGGCGCTGGAGGTGTTGCCGAAGCCGGCTTTGTAGCCTTATCGGCAGCTTGGGGTGCATCCATTACGGCCGTGCGCTTGGAAAAAATCCGGAATTGCACCACCAGGTCCACCAGTACCTGAACGGGCTTGCCGTCCTTCATGGCCGGCTCGAACCGCGCGTTGCGGATGGCGGCGACGGCATTCTCGTCCAGCCCAAAGCCGATGGGACGGGCCACGGCCACCTCACCCGGCTTGCCGTCCAGGCCAATGACAACGTGATAAAGCGCCATTCCCGCTACCCCCGCGGCCTGCGCAAATTCGTTCGACGAGGGCTCGAAGCTGGTGATGAGGTGGGCCTTATGGTCGACCGTGCCCTGCCGCAACACGGCCGGATCTGTGGGACGGTAGTCTGACTTGGCAGCTGCGGCCTGGTAGTAAAGCTTCCAGAAATCCGGCATGGTGGCCATCATGCGCTCATCCAATCCTGGCGCAAAGATCTTGTCCAATGCCTCACGAAGAACCTGCGCGGCGTGGGTTGGTGAGGTGGTAGTGGTTACGCTGTTCGGGTCAGCTGGCTTCTCTGCCTCAGGTGCTGCGGCCAGTGAGGCCTTCAGCTGATCTGTTTCACTCAGCTCGCTCTCGTCGTCCTTTTCATCGTCCGATGCCGCGGCTTGGTCAGCTGCATTGGCGGGCGCTTTGGCATCGGATGCCTGGGTGGGTTTGGGCTCTACAGGCTTCAATTCCCGGGGCGTGGCCGTTCCGGCCTGCTGCTTGTCCTGAGCTGGAGGTGTGGCCGCTGCGGGCTTCTGCTCCTTGCCCTTGGTCGACTTGCTCTTATCCTTTACTTTCTTCGGCTTGACGACCACTTCGCGATCAATGGTGATGCGAAATATTTTTTTATTGGGCGTGATCCGGACCCGGTCAACGGCTTTGGTGGGGTCTTCATACGGCAGTGCGCCAAGAAAATGCAGGCCGTAGCGGGCACCCAGAAGTTCCACCTTGTGCTTGCTCAGACGAATCTTCTCAATTGCGACGCCACACAGAGTGTAGGAACCTGGTGCAGGGTGACCGGTGACCGCGCCATGCTCGTTAAAGCTTAACCCTGCATCAAGATAGCAGTTGCGCAAGTAAAACGGCTTGCCCACCAGTGCCTGCTTGAGCTGCTCCTCGGTGATCCCGCTACCCGGGGATTCAGCGGCGGTAGCTGGCGGCTGCGGAGGGGCAGTCGGCGCTGTCTGTGCCTCCGCAGCCGCTGGCGGCGGAGCCGGAGGCAGCGCATGGTTTGCAGGAATTTGAGGCGCAACCACCTGCTGATCCGGTGTTTGTGGGGGTGTTGCAGGGCCTTGCTGTGCCTCTGTAGGTGGTGCTGGAGGAAGAGGCGGAGGAGCGGTTGCCGCAGGGGCGGCCTGCTGGGCATGGAGGCCACTGCACAGGGCCAAGCCCAACACAGCAGCAAGGGCAAGCCGCGAGCAGATCGCAACGGCAAGACGGCAGGGAGTTTGCACGGACATGGTCTGAACCATCGGAGCCTTCTTTGCGCCACAATAGCAGGATTCTGTGAAAAGAGTCGAAAGAAATCTGCAAAGTTCAGTTGCAGGACAGGGGCTGTCTTACAGAGGTCGATCCGTCAACTCTTAACGGTTAAGAGCGTGTAAGACACGCCGGAACAAACCAAGTGCCCGGCGGAGATCGCGACGGGTAAAGGAGAGCCGGCGAAGCGAGAGGCGCAGGTCGTGGTGGTTGGCCCCCTGCATGCCTTTGGGCGAGTAATTGGAGGCAGTCATTGTCTGCTCGATCAGCCCGGCCAGCAGGTCAAGATCGTTAGCGGTGTTGCGGGGAGAGTTGTCGCTATCATCCTCATTTTCAACGTCATGCGCCATGATTTTGGGCGCAGACTCGGCTCTTCGGCTGGTGTGGAGAGCGCGGGTAGAGATCTCGTATAGGCAGACGGCGACAGCTTGTCCAAGGTTCATGGAGGGCTGCAGGGTGCTGGTGGGAATCTCAATGAGGTGGTGGCAGCCGGAGAGGTCTTCGCGTGTAAGACCATGGTTCTCAGGGCCAAAGACCAGGGCCACGCGGCCACCTCGCGTTAGTTCCTGACGGACGAGGGGGGCAACATCGGGCAACTGTATGACGGTCTGCTCAGGCTTGCGGGCCTCCAGCGACCCGGTTCCGAACACCAGCGTGGCCTGCGCCAAGGCCTCCGCAACCGTGGGCACCAGTCGGGCACTTTCCAGAACCTGTTCAGAATCAACAGCGGAGCGGGCGGCTCGCCAATTGGGCTCGAATGGATCGACGACCACCAACTGCTCAAAGCCAAAGTTCGCCATAGCGCGCGCTACCGCTCCGATATTGAGGGGGTTGCGCGGGCGGACCAAAACCACGTCGACGGGTGCGAATTGGATAGTTGTGAACAAGCTTTGATTGTAGAGCGATTTGAATGGGTCCTATGAAATTGTCCACCCCTATCTCCGTTCCCAGGCGCCAAGGCGAGCGGGCTGCGTGGCGTTGGTGACCCCATAAACAAATTTGAACTCAAGCCAAACCACACCCCTGTTGAAAGCCATCATAAGACGCGCAGAAGGTAAGCGTGTGGTCTGCCCATCTTGACGTGGAACGGTCGGAATTGCCGAAGGGCTGGAGGCTTCATGAAGCTTATTTCTCGTCGAAGAGCTTTGTCTGCCGTGTGTATTTGTTCTTGGGCCTTGTCCAATCGCGAACGATCTCTTCCATGGTTCTTCC
>CAZYDF010000042.1:0-34533 GCA_964645855.1 uncultured Occallatibacter sp. | reverse complement strand
ATCCATCCCGCGTTTTGTGCGGGATGGGTGGGATAGGGTGACACTATTTGAGGGCAGGACCAATAGATCACCCAAAACAGAAACGCCGCCTTCAAATGAAGGCGGCGTTTCTGTTGCAAGTTCAACCTCAGGCTCTGGCGGCGTGCTGGAACTGCTGCGAATGCGGCATCAGCCGTTCCACCATATTGCGCCAGTTGCGACGCGGGGCAGGCAGCGAATCCGGTGATGCTACGGGAACTGGCGCGGCCGAGAGAGTTGCGGCAAGGGTGGCAGCCCGCAGCTCCGCCATGGCTTCTTTCACCTGGGCGCGCAAGCTCTCCGCTTCAAAGGTGCAGGAGCGCAGATAGGCAGAGATCGTCATGCCGGCCTCAGCAGCGCGATGGCGCAGCTGGTCGCCCTCCGCCTCGCTCATGCGGATGGTGATGCTGGCCGTCCTGAGCTTGCCCTGGGGCAGCGGCTCCGGCGCACGGAGCGGCGTCTGCACGCGGGCCGCAGGCTGCGGTGCTTGGGTCTCGGCACTCCACGCCGACGCCGGCGCATTGATCGGCAACATGCCCACCGGAGCGGGCGAAGGACGGTAACGGGCGTGGGCCCGGAGCGCGCTCTCATAGCTGAGCGTCGACAGCTCCTCTGCCGGGTCGTCGTCATCCCATTCCGGCTCGGACTTCGACGCTGGGGCCGCCAAAGCGGCCAGCAAGCTGGCAAAGGTGGCGGCGGTTGGGTTGGGTTCCGTGGTCTGCTGCATGGAAGGAGCATAGAGGACGCAGGGAAAGAATCTTTAGGTAGATTTGAATTCTCAGAGACACCCGGTTCCGGATTCGGACCAACAGACGCGCGGATTCCAATTCGGAACCCTGGCAGCCTTGCCCGCCGTCCTGCCTCGTGCCGGTCTAGTACTCCACCGAAACGCTCAGCTCCGGGTCCGGCAGTAACCGACCCGGCAAGCGCAGCAGGTGAGTCACGGCCTCGGCTGGCAGCGGACGGGCAAACAGGAAGCCCTGCCCATAGCGACAGCCCAGGTCGCGCAGCAGCCGGTATTGCTGCACCGTCTCAATGCCTTCCGCCACCACGTCCATGCCCAGCACCCGTGCCAGCTCCACGATGGTGCGCACAATCTGGAAGGCCTGGTCGCCACCCGCCATCCGACCCACAAACGAGCGATCGATCTTGAGCACGTCAAACGGGAACGAGTGCAGGTAATTGAGCGAGCTGTATCCGGTGCCAAAGTCGTCCATCAAGAGGCTCACGCCCAACCGGCGCAGGCTGCCCAACACCTCCAGAGCCGTACTCGTGTCGGAGATCAGGCTAGACTCGGTCATCTCCAGGCCCAGTTGCCGACTGGAGATCCCCGTCTGGTGCAGCAGCGCCTCCACGTGGTCCGCCAACCCCTCGCGCGAGAACTGGCGCGCGGAGAGGTTCACGCAAACCCGGGGCGAACCGCCTCCGTGCTCCAGCAGATTCCAGGTTTGAATCTGCGCGCAAGCCTCCGACAGCCCCCAGTCGCCGATGGGCAGAATCAGCCCGCTCTCCTCGGCCATCGGAATAAAGTCCATCGGCGAAACCATGCCGCGTTCCGGATGAGCCCAGCGGATAAGCGCTTCCACACCGATGATCTTGCGCGTGGCCAGCTCAATCTCCGGTTGGTAGTAAAGAACAAACTCGTGCCTTTCAAGCGCGTGGCGCAGGTCGCAGGGGCGGGGCCAGGTCTTTGAAAGCGCCTTCAAGTTTGCAGTCGGACGCAGCCTGTTCGTGCTGATGTTGCGGCGCAGCTTGCGCAGCTCCAGCTGGCTGGCCACCATCTCCGCCAGGCTCTCCAGCATGCGCCGCTCATCCAGAGCCATCTGGCGGCGGGGCTGACAGCTAAATACCGTAAGAGCGCCCAGAATCTGTCCATCGGAGGAACGAATCGGGGCGCTCGCAAAGGAGCGAACCTCCAGCCGGCGAAGATGCCGGCGGTGTCCACTGAAGCGCGGATCAATGGAGACATCCGCTACAACCACCGGCCCATCTTCAGCCAGAACCATCTCAAAAACCGAGTTCTGGCGGGGTAGCTCGCGCACCTGCTCGCCCCAGGAAGACTTGATCCAGACCCGGCTCTCGTCCCCAAATCCGATCAGAACCGTGTCCGCGCGGAAGTACTCCGCGCTCAATCGCGTGATTGCGTCAAAGCTCGCTTCAGGCTCGGAATCGAGAATGCCCGTCGCAGTGAGTGCAGCCAGCCGAGCCGCCTCTTGTTGCCGATCATTCTTCTTGGGTACGAAATCCAGTTGCGCCATTGTCCGGTCCATTGGCCTTCTGCTCTCGCCTGCGCGAGCGCCTTGGGCGATCCCGAAATCCATGCTTCCAGAGCGAGTAGGTCAGGCAGACTTATCCCTGGGAGACATTCCAACCGTTCCAGCTGAGAACTGACTCCTGGCAAGCCACTCGGTTACTTGGATTCCACTAGGTTTATCGGTGCAGATTGCAAGACGCATGAGGGGGCACTCAGAATGCACCTATTCTCCCTGTTTTATTGGTCTTTGCTCGGTTTTCTTCTGGATTTGCCTGTCCGATTTCCGTCCAAAAAGTGCCCTTCACTCCAATTAAAGAGGGAAATCCTCCCGGCCACAGGGAACCAAAGGCACCTTGCGGCCTGAGTCTTAAGTACACAGCCCACCAAAGCTGGCACTCTGGTATCTGCGCGAAGCGGACCTGCCGTACGCAGTGCCTTCAGCCTGTGGCGCCTCTACAACCAGCAGCGGCAACGCGCCCAGCCGCGTCATGGCTGGTGCCCTCCCAGGCACAACCTGCGCCGGAACCCGGGCTCGCAGGGAGCAAAGGCCGATAGAATCAACTCAGTGGCAGCTCCAGTCCCCCAACGGCAGGCACCGGCCGCGCGCTCTCGTTTGTCGCGTGGACTGGAGATGCTGCACCCTTCGCACCGCCACTCCGTCTTCACCGCCACGCTGTTGCTGATGGGCTCGGCCTTTCTCTCGCGCATCATCGGCCTAGTGCGGATAAAGTACATTGCCTGGCTCTTTGGGAGCGGGGTTGAGGCGGACGCGCTCACCGCCGCCTTTGTGCTGCCCGACATGATTGCCTACTTCCTGGTCGGTGGCGTGGCCTCCATCTCCTTCGTCTCCATCCTCACCCGCTACCGCGAGACCGGACGGGAGGCCGAGGGCGATCGCTCCCTTTCCGTCATTCTCAACACCATGTTTCTGGTGCTGGGCAGCGCCATCCTCCTTGCGGAGGTCGCCGCGCCCATCTGGGTCCACCTGTGGTTCAAGGGCTTCGGGCCGGAAAAGGCCGCTCTCTGCGTCCGGCTCACCCGCATTCTGCTGCCTGCCCAGTTGTTCTTCTTCGCTGGCGGCGTCTTTGCCTCCGTACTGCTGGTGCGCAAGCAGTTCAACGTGCAGGCCGTTACGCCACTCATCTACGGCATGGGCACCATCGTGGGCGGCATGATGCTCTACAAGCACATGGGCGCATCCTCGCTGGCGCTGGGCACCACCGCGGGCGCGTTCCTGGGGCCCTTCCTGCTCAACTGGTACTTTGCACGGCGCGCCGGCACCCGCTACCGCCTGCTGCTCGACTTCCACGACCAGGGCCTGCATGAATGGGTGCGGCTCTCCCTGCCGCTGATGATCGGCATGTCGCTGGTCACCGTCGACAATTGGTTCATCGCCTACTTTGCCTCGGAAACCGGCGGCGGCATCGCACTGATGAACTACGCCAAGCAGCTGTTCACCGCGCCCATGTCCATGCTGGCGCAGGCGGCCGGCGTGGCTTCCATGCCTTTTTTCGCCAGTCTGTGGAACCAGAAGCGCCACTACGAGTTCGCCATCGGCGTGGCCGACTCGGTCTCTCGCATTGCCGCTCTCGGCCTGCTTTCGGCCTCCATCATGGCGGCCGTTGGCAAGCCCCTTATCGGGCTCATCTTCATCGGAGGGCGCTTTTCCGCGGCCGATGCCAACCTTTGCTCGGCCTACTTCAGCGTCTTTTGCGGAACCATGTTCCTGTGGGGAGCGCAGGCCATCTATGCCCGCGCCTTTTACGCCGCAGGCCAAACCATGGCTCCGGCCGTAGCCTCCACCATTGTCACCGTGGTCTCGTTCCCGTTCTACGCCGCGCTCTACCACTCCATGGGAACCATGGGCCTGGCCGTAGCTTCTGACATCGGCATTGCCCTGCAGACGCTCACCATTGCGCTGCTCTTGCACAAACGGCGCATGGTCTCGCTGGCCAGCCTTGACTTCCATGAACTCAGCCGCTGCCTGCTGGCGGGCGTGATTGCCGGTACCGTGGTATGGGGCGCGGTGTGGGCCATGCTGCACGGAGCAGCGCAATTGCAAACCGGCCCGCTGCATCCGGGACGCCTGCTCGACGCTGCTGTGCTGGTGGTAGCCAGCCTGCTTTGGCTGGGGATCGCTTTCTGGGTGCTGGAAGCCTCAGGCTCCGCCCTGCCCCGCGTGGTGAAAAAGAAGCTGCGCCTGGCGTAGAGAAATATCTTCCGGCGCACGCTCCATAATGCAAGTTGCACAAAGTAATGGGGCGGAGGAAAGGTCAGGGCCTTCAGGCCCATCAATATAAGCTCTCAATTAAGGGGCCTGAAGGCTCCTGCTCCTTCCGCCCGTTTCATCCCCTGTGGGTCAGCAAAGCCGGTGGGATCTCGATAAGATTCGCGAAAAACCTCTCGGGCCCCTGGCGCAACACAGCTTAACCCAGCGCTTGGGCACTGGGTTAAGCGTTCACCCGTTGCGACAGAGTCCCGCAGGGACGGCACTACACTTTCCACAGAACTCAACCAGAGCGACGCGAAGCGGTCTGCCGCACCGCAGGTGCTACGTGATACGAACAGGCTCCACAACGGTGGCGCTTGCCGTCGCCGACACTCCCGGCGTGGTGGCCTTGCCATCCGGCTTGCGGATATCAATGCCGCCCTTGAAGTAGGCTCCATCTTCGATGCTGATGCGCGCGGCTGAGACGTCGCCCGCAAGCGACCCTTCGGCGCGAATGTCCACCCGGTCTGAGGCCGAGACGTTGCCCCGGATCTTACCCAAAACCACAATCTCACGGGCGTTGATGCTGGCGGCCACCTGGCCATTGCGGCCCACCGTCACGCGGTTACCCGGCAAATTGATGCTGCCTTCCACCTTGCCGTCAATGAAAAGCGACTCCGTGCCGCCAATTTCGCCCTTGATGAACAATCCCTTCCCAATAATGGCCTGGTCGCCGGGAGCTGCAACCGGGGTACGGTTCACGGCTTCATGGGCCGGGGCGGGCGAGGTGGGCCGGGCAGGCTCCGCCACAGGGGTGCGGAGAGTGGGCGCGGGCTGATTTGGTTTCCACATAGCGCTCAAGGTAGTTCCTTTTCTGTCCTTTACGGACGAGAGAATCGTGTAGGGGGCGCAATCTGCGCCCGGAATCAAGCGGAAAAATGAAGCATGCGAACCGGAATTCAGGATGCCATAGCGCGTTCACTCTGACTCATGCCACGCGCAGCCGACCCGGAGGAGTGCTTTTGCCGCTATTTTAAGCCTCCAGACTGGCTCACGACGAGTTCCTTCTCTGGCACTCGTCCCGGTATCCAACTCTGACAATAGCGCTCTGGTCACGGTTACGGCCCACATATGATCGCGCTCTGGTCGCGATCATAGCCTACTCTTGATATATGACGGATCAAGAACTGGCATCCAGGATTGCGCGCGCGGCTGGCGGCAAAGCAGGTTACAAACAGTTGGTACGCGAACTCGGATTGGGTGGTGGCCGCGAGCGGCGTCTGTTGCTGGAGCAACTGGCCCGCATGACCGCCCGCGGACAGTTGGTCAAAATTGCACGCGAGATCTGGAGTCTTCCCCGCGCCGCCAGCGGTCGCGAAGACCTGATTGCCGGCCGCCTCGACCTGCACCGCGACGGCTACGGCTTTGTGCGCCCCAACGCCCGCCAAACCGCGGCTCAGTCCGACATCTTCGTCCCGCCCTTTGAGATCAACGGTGCCATGCAGGGCGACCAGGTCCTGGTTGAGGTGGACCCGCCCAAGTCAGACGGCCGCCTGCAGGGCCGCATCGTCCGCGTCGTCGAGCGCCACAACGAAACCATCGTTGGCACCTTCCACTACGCCCGCTCGGAAAAGGATCCTGGCCACTTCGTTGTCCCCTTTGACGAGCGCATGGCCCAGAACATCCAGATTCCCTTCTCCAGCGAGCTACCGGAGCCCCGCGCCACCGTGTCGGCGCATCGGGTGCTGGGCCGCGAAGCCCAGGCTGCCGAGGAGTTTGAGGATCTGGAAGGCCTCATCGTTGACGTTGAGGTTACACACTGGCCCACGACCACCCGGCCTCCCATCGGGCGCGTGGTGGAGGTGCTCGGCTCGCCCGACGGCTTCGGCGTTGACGTGGAGATGATGATCCGCAAGCATCAGCTGCCTCGTTCCTTCCCCGACAACGTTCTAACAGAAGCCCGCTCCGTAGCGCATCTGGATCTGGAAATAGCGGCCGAACGCAGCGACTTCCGCGCCCTGCCCATCGTCACCATCGACGGCGAAACCGCCCGGGACTTTGACGACGCCGTGCTGGTGGAAGAGCGCGCCGACGGCGGCTGGCAGCTCCAGGTCCACATTGCCGACGTCTCCGAATACGTCCGCGAAGGCTCCGATCTGGACCTGGAAGCCCGCTTCCGTGGCACCAGCGTCTACTTCCCCGACCGCGCCATTCCCATGCTCCCCCTGGAACTCTCCACCAATATCTGCAGCCTTCGCCCCAATGAAGATCGTCTGGTCCTCAGCTGCCTGATGGAGCTTGACCCCACCGGCAAGATCGAGAGCTACCAGATTGTTGAGGGCGTCATCCGCTCCGCCGCCCGGATGACCTACACCGACGTGCACGCCATCCTCGAAGGCGACCAGCCCACCCGCGCCCGCTATCCCGAGCTGGTTCCTGCCTTTGAGCGCATGAAGCGCCTTGCCCTGCTCATGAACAAGCGTCGCGAGCAGCGCGGCTCCATCGACTTCGATCTGCCGGAGCCGGTCATCGAGTTCGACGAGCACGGCCAGATGCGCGGCATCACTCGCACCGAGCGCACCTGGGCCAACCGCCTGATTGAAGAGTTCATGCTGGCTGCCAATGAGTGCGTGGCCACCTGGATTGAAGACCTGGGCGTGCCCTCCATCTACCGCATCCACCAGAAGCCCGAGCCCCGCCGCGTGGTCGAGTTCGAAGAGCTGGCCGCGTCCTTCGGCTACACCCTGGGCCTGGGCGCGCTACCCGTCAAGCGCATTCAGACCCGTGGCGACCGCCGCGACTCCCGCCGCACCGGCCGTGATGCGCGCACCCACGAAGTGGTGGAGGACATCGCCGTCACCCCCCGGATGTACCAGAAGCTGACCGCCCAAATCGAGGGCAAGCCAGAGGAGCGCATCCTCAGCTACCTCATGCTCCGCTCCCTGCGCCAGGCCCGCTATTCCGAGGTGAACGAAGGCCACTTTGCCCTGGCCGCGCCCTCTTACACCCACTTCACCTCACCCATCCGCCGCTACCCTGACCTCATCGTGCACCGCATCGCCAAGCAGCTGCTGCACGCCGGGATATCCGGTGAAGGCCAGGTGGCGGAGGATCGGCACAGCTCTCCCTGGACCCATCCGAACGAGGGTTCCACCGGCCAGCCCAAAGCGCGCGCCAAGGTGGGACGGAATGAGTCCATCCAGCCGCCCATCAGCGAGCACGAACTGGCCCAGATTGCCGACGAGACCAGCCAGACCGAGCGCCGCGCCGCTGAAGCCGAGCGCGAGCTTATCGAGTGGAAGAAGGTCCGCTTCATGCAGGACCGGGTCGGCGAGGAGTTCGACGCTCTCGTCCTGAATCCCGCCAAATACGGCCTGTTCGTGGAGCTAACCGACATGTTTGTCGAGGGTCTGGTGCCCATCGACTCCATCCGCGACGACCGCTACACCTGGCACGAAAACACCCATGAGATCGTGGGCAGCCGCGGGGGACGCATCTTCCGCGCGGGCGACCGCGTCACCGTCGTCCTGGACCGCATTCTGGCCGACGAGCGCAAGCTCCAGTTCTCCCTGGTGGACGAGGGAATGCAGCTCTCCGGCAAGCCTGCGCCCAGGCCCAAGAAGGCCCGCGCCAAGGCGAAGTCGAACGCCAAGGCAGCCGCCCGCGCCAGCGCTCCCAAGCCTCCCGTCAAAAAGATCAAAAAGAAGCACGGTGCGCGCAAGGGCAAGCGCCGCTAGTGTCCTGGCTTTAAAGCATTTCCCCTTTTGCCATAGACTTCTGTGCCCTATCCATTTCCGCGTCTTTTGCGGAAATGGGTGGGATACTTATGAAATCTTGGTCTACACCGTTTCAGAAAACATCTAGCTGCGTATCTGCGCCAACAGCGCTTCGATCTCCGCCTTCACATCGGCACCAGGTGCGAGCAGCGGCGACCGCGGATGGCCGCCAAAGTAGCCATTGAAGTCGCAGGCGTACTTCAAGGCGCCAATGCCCAGCTCGCCTACGATTCTCCGGTTCACTCCGGCAATCCGCGCCTGCTTGGCGGCGGCCAGCTTCGGATCGTGATCCTTCCAGGCCATATAAATCTCCTGACAAGCCTCGGGGGCAAAGGCCGCAAAGGCCAGAATTCCGCCTGACGCACCCGCCTCGATGGCATCCAGCATGACCGTGGCACTGCCTGAAAGCACCTGAAAGCCGACTTCCCTGGTGCGGGTCCTGAGCGCTGGGGCTGCTGGAGTCGTTGCCACTGCCTGGCCGCCGGCCAGATCGCTGGCCGCAAAAAATCCGGCCTGCCCTGCCGATTCGGAGCGCTCGGGGGCCACCAGCATCCGTCCCGTCACCGCTTCAAAGATGGGCGTTACGGTTACCGTCCGCTTGCGGGCATTCCGTGTGGCCCCCACTTCCGCCTTGATCCTCTCCACGCTGCCTGCTGAGTCCTTGATCCCGATAATGTTCGGGTGGTTGGCCAGCTCCGCCACCACCTCCACCGAAATCTCCTGCGGGACGCAGTTCGGCACGTTGTACAGCAGAACCGGTAAGGGCGAGCGATCCGCCACCGACCGGAAGTAGTGCAGCTGGGCATCGGCCTTGCGCAGGCTCCCGTAGTAGCTGGGGGGACGGACCAGAACGGCGTCATACCGGCTCCTGGCAGCAACCTCGGCCAGCTCCAGCGTCCCACGCACACTCTCCCGGCCAACGCCTGCAATAAGAACCTTCTCCGGCGCGGCAGCCGCGGCGGCCGTGCGCAACACCTCGGCCTGCTCGGCGTCGTTCAGCATCGCTGCTTCGCCGGTGGAGCCAAGCACCACCACGCCGGCCAGCAAGGTACGGGAATAGCGAGCCATGTTGGCTTCCAGCTTGCGGTAGTAAACGCGCTCGTCGGGATAAAACGGGGTGGGAATGGCGGCAAAGACGCCTTCAATCAGCATGCACCATATTGTAGTGCCTGCATCGGCACCCCCTTCAGGCCGACCGTCATGCAAACCTCTCATCACTTCTGGTTCAGGGTGTGCTACAAACTAAACACGCATCAGAATGATCTGATTTGGAGTCCAACAGATGGAACCACTCATTCAGAGGGATGGCGAAGAGGATCGAATCTCCTCGACACTCGCCAATCAGGCTGGCCAGGTATTTTTGCATACCCTGGTTGCCTTCCTTGCCTGGGTTGGGCTGATGGCCTGTGGATACGCCATGAATCGCCCTGAGATCTCGCAGCAGCTGATCCTGGCGCTGTCTCTCGTTGTGCCGCTCGTCGTAGGCTACGCATTCAACTACTTTCGCCAGGATTCCCTAGCCACATCGGTCTGGCTGATCGGGCTTATCTGGTTCCTGTGCATTGCGCTCTGGGTCCTCGACATGCCCACCGGCCCCAACGCCTGCCTGCAGTGCGACGCCACCGACAAGATCACCCGCACCTTCTTCAGTTACCCCTCGCCGGGCGGCCTTATTGACAATGACGGCCCCTTCTTTGCCACCTGGCCCGCCGCGGCCCTCGTTGGATACTCCATCGGCGCCAGGCTGGCGATGCGCAAGCGCGAAGGCGGCGAGGATTAACCGCGCCCGCCCGCACAACCGGGTGCGGAGCTGTTTTCCCTCATTTGCAAGGCATTACCAGCTTGGGTTATTAAGGGCATCCGGAGTTGGCAGAGCATTCCGGCAGGCAGCCTTGTCTTCGTAGTTGCCGGCAACCGAACGGCTTGGATCGAAAACGCTCGATATTCTGTTGCCGCAAAGCGGCTTCTGCCGCACCGCAGGTGCCCCCTTTCCGCCTGTGGCCCTGTGCCCCTCAAACTCCACGGTTGTCGGAACCGTCCCAGCCCCGTAACCTAGAACACTGATGGGCCGCATTCGCGTACTTCCCGACCACGTTGCTAACCAGATCGCCGCCGGCGAGGTGGTGGAGCGCCCTGCGTCCGTCGTCAAGGAACTGCTGGAGAACTCGCTGGACGCTGGCGCCAACCGCATCCGCATCGAGGTGGAAGGCGGGGGCCGCAAGCTCATCCGCATTGCCGACGACGGCTGCGGCATGAACCGCGACGACTCTTTGCTGGCCTTTGAGCGCCACGCCACCAGCAAGCTACGCACCGCCGACGACCTTTTGGCCATCAGCACGCTCGGCTTCCGGGGCGAGGCACTGCCCTCGATCGCCAGCGTCTCCCGCGTCACGCTGGAGACCGCCACCGGCGACGAGTCCAGCGGCACCCGCATGGAGATCGCCGGGGGCCGCATTCTCTCGGTTGAAGACGTGGCCCTTCCCCGTGGCACCACCATTGCCATTGCCGACCTCTTCTTCAACACCCCGGCCAGAAGAAAATTTCTCCGCGCTGAGTCCACCGAGCTCTCGCACATTACGGCGCTGGTCACCCACTACGCGCTGGTTCATCCGGACAAGCACTTTGAGCTGGTCTCCAGCTCGCACACCATCGTCTTGGCCCCGCCGGTGCAGCGCACCGCCGAGCGCATTTACCAGATCTTTGGCAAGGAAACCCTCGGCCAGCTCCTGCCTGTGGCCGCGGAGATGCAGCTGGAGCGCGTCGGCCTGCCCGAGCCGCCCCCCTGGAAGCAGGACCCCGACCAGCCCAAGCGCCAGCCCGGCGCCCTGCGCATCACCGGCTTCTACTCCAAGCCAGAGCTGCAGAAGCTCAATCGCAACTCCATCTACATCTTCGTGAACAAGCGGCTCATCCGCGACCGCCTGCTCCTGCACGCCATCACCGAGGCCTACCGGAACGTCATTCCCCCCACCAGCTTCCCGGTGGTTCTGCTCTTCCTGGAGATGCCTCCGGAGGAGGTGGACGTCAACGTCCATCCCGCCAAGACCGAGGTCCGCTTCCGCCAACAGTCGTATATTCATGATTTTGTGCGTGACCGTCTGCGCATGGCTCTGATCAATGCCCGGCCTGCCGCGGGCTTTTTGGCAGCTATTGACGGCCAGCCCACCGCCAGCCCCTCGCTGATGCCGCCGCCCACCTCGCCCCTCCCGGACTCCGATCCCATCACCGCCCACCAGGCCAGCAGCCAGGCCGAGCCCTTCCACCTCTACCCACGCGTTCCCCCAGCTGAGCCTGGACGCCTCTCTTTTGCGCCCTCTCCAGACGCCTCACCCCAGGGCTTCGACCTTCAAAGCTGGGGCGCTGCCGCCTCCGCGCTCTTCTCGCCTTCCGCCGTCGGCGCTCCGGCCGGTCTGCCGCCGGAGGCTGCTGAACCGTTCTCTGGAGTCGCCTCCCGCACCGCCCAAATTGAGATTGAGCAGTCCACCGTCAACCTCAGCCGCCTAGCCTCTCTCAAGCCCATGGGACAGCTCCGCGAGTCCTTTATCCTGGCCACCAACGAGGACGGCCTGTGGATTATTGACCAGCATGTGGCACACGAACGAATTCTCTTTGAGAAAATTCTTCGCGAACGTCAGGTGGAGGGCGCTCAGCGCCAGCGCCTCCTCATGCCCCTGCTGGTGGAACTCAAGCCCGACCAGATGGTGATCTTCGCGCGCATTGCCGAGGAGCTGGAACGCAACGGCTTTGAGGTGGAACCCTTTGGCCCGCAAACACTTGCCGTCAAGGCCGCCCCCGTGGGCCTGGAAGGGGCTGAACTGGACCGGATGCTCGGGGAAGTCATTGAACAGTCCGCGGGAGACTGCTTAGAACCCTCACAGAATGAGGACCTTGACGCCTTGCGCGCGCGCATCGCCGCCTCCCTTGCCTGCCACTCCGCCGTCCGGGTCAATATGCCCCTCGATATGGCCCGTATGGAGTGGTTACTTAAGGAACTTTCTCGTACCCAACACCCCACCAGTTGCCCGCACGGCCGCCCGATTGCCCTTTTGTACTCTTGGAAGGAGATACTTCGGGCTTTCCATCGCATCTAATTCGCGTCTAGAATGTCAAAGGCGGTGGTTTTTCGCGCTCTCAGGAGCTGAAGGCCGCCAGGCGGGGAACATTCTGCCAGCCTGGAAGTGAGGGTTTTTCTTTGACAGCAGAGCAATTGGAAGCATCGCGCTCCGAAAGGATGCGCCAGAACGGAAACGGGACCATCACCTTTGAGGATGCCCGTACCTGGATTGAGGAGACCGGTTTGTGTCTCTTCCTGCCCCGCCGGCAGTTCGCCTCATCCGTTGCCCCGTCCTTTGTTGAGGCGGTAGCTGGCCAGCGCAACGCGACCCCTGACCCCAAGCAGATTGCTCTTGCGGAAGACCTGCTTGTCCGGCTGGAGAAGGATGGCGTTGTCGTCCGGCTCAACCTCCACGGCCTGCCCGGTGAACAGCCTGACTTTATCGTAGCGGCCTGGGTTCTCCCTTACGTCTATGCATTGCGCGGAGATCGCGACTGGCGTCGCAGCCCCCAGCTCACAGGGTCGCGGCAGGTCTCCCAGCTTGCCGTTCAAGCCTATAAGTTGCTGGAAACGAAGGAGACCAACGTCTCCGACCTGCGCCATGAGCTAGGTCGCGAAGTGACCGAAGCTGCCGTGATCCGCGCCATTACCGAACTCTGGCAGCAGTTGCGCATCATCCCCATGATCGACGCTCCGGGCGAATCGGCCAAGTGGCAGCTCCTGCGTATCCGCTTCCAGAAGGCCATTGCGGAGGGCGCATCCACCTCCCAGGTTACGGCCATCTCCGTGCTGGCTTCCATCTACCTGCAGGCGGTGATTGCCACCACCATGGAAGACGTTGAAGTCTTCCTCTCCTCGCTCACGGCGCGCAGCAAGGTGCGCGAGGTGCTTCGCGGTCTGGTTGCCACCCGCCAGGTGCACACCATCGCCCTCGGTCACGCCCCCCACTTCTACGTGGCTGGAACCCTGCCCGAGTTCAGCGTCACCCCCACCTTCTACGCCAGCTCCTCCATGGCTGCCTCTTCCTCTTACTTCCTCCACGCCGGTGGTCGCGAAGTGGAGCCCGAAGAGCCTGCCTTTGAAGTGCCTGTCAGCCCTGAGCCTGAAGTTGTGGACGTGCTGGCTGTTGCGGAAACCGTGGAAACCGTAACCGAGCCTGTTGCTGAGCCTGTTGCCGAGCTGGTTACAGAAACTCTTGCGGCAGAGGAGGCTCCGGAAACTCTGGCAGCCCCTGAAAAGGTGACGGAGCGCCCCCGCTTCAGCCGTCCCGCTGCGCACAGCCGTGATCACAAACCGGCCGCGTCCGGCAGCCGCCCCGCCCATCGCGGCGACGACGCTCGCAGCTCGGCTCGCCCCGCTTCCGCACACGGCCGCACCGCTGCTCCCAGCCGCTGGGCCGCGGACGCCACCAAGGGCTCCAACGGAAACGGCAAGGCCACAACCGGACATACCTCTGCGCACTCCAGCTCAGCCACCAAGGGTTCCAGCGGCAAGCTGGCTGAGCACCCGGCCAAGCCCTCCGGAGGCGCTCGTACGGCTTCCGGCCCCGCCAAGCCCCAGCGCAGCGCTGCTCGCCCCGTCTCCAAGGCAGCTGCTCCGGCGCGCAAAAGCTCCGCTCCCCGCAGCGGTGCCGCTGTACGCAGCACCCGCAAGCCCGCCATGGCAGGCGGTGGCGCCAAGGCCAGCTCCGGCAAGCGCTTCAGCTACGCCGATGCCTCCAGGTCCTCGGCCAAGAAGCGCGGATGAGCAGCCCTGTACCCAACTCCGGCACGCCCCTGCGCCGCCCGGTCGTTGCCATTGACGGCCCGGCGGGAGCAGGGAAAAGCACCATCGCCCGCCAGATTGCGCTGCGCTTCGGCCTCCTCAATCTGGAGAGCGGGGCCATGTATCGCGCCTTTGCCCTCAAGGCTTTGCGCTCCCAGGTGGCGCTCGACGATCAGGCCGCTCTGGTAGACCTCTCCCTCACTACCCGCATCGCGCTGGTGCAGGGCGTGGACGGCAACCGCGTACTGCTGGACGGTGCTGACGTCACCTCCGATCTCCGCGACCCCCAGGTGAGCCAGGCCGCCTCCAAGGTCAGCGTCTTCCCCCCCATCCGTGCCTGGATGGTTTCGCTGCAACAGAAGCTCGGTGAAGAGGGTGGAGTGGTGATGGAAGGCCGCGACATTGGCACCGTCGTCTTTCCTGACGCGGACGTAAAAATTTTTTTGGATGCCGACGCTGCCATCCGCGGCCTGCGCCGCTTTGACCAACTGGGTCCAGCCCCGACGGTTGACCCTGAAGAGGTGATTCGCGATCTGCGCGAGCGTGATGAGCGCGACCGCAACCGTCTTGACTCGCCCCTGAAACCGGCTGCTGACGCCATCCTGCTCAATTCCTCGGAGCTTACTCTGGAGGAAACGGTTCGTGCAGCTGAGGCAATTGTGCAAAACAAGATTCGATAAAAATATTCATCCGCGGCCAGCGGCGGCCATTTTCGCTTGTAAATTCGCCGCCGCTGGAACAGAATTGCGTATAAACACTGGGACCGGGATTGCGCTTGAGCTTTCACTGTTCCAGTGAAGATTTTCTAGTTTTGGTTCTGAAGTGTGGTTTTGGCAGCCACCCCGAGCTTCTTCGGGAAGTGCCTGCCGAACAGCATTTTGTAGCTATGCGAAGTCCTTGGCAAAGGCTATCCGGTGCGTCTCCCTGCTGTGAAGCATGTCCAGGAAGGTTTTTTCGTACCCCGGCAAACTACCTAATTCGGCCATTTTTAAATTCATGTGAGGTTTCATCTTCCGTTGAGTCAAGGCCTCCTGTGACTCCGGTTCTCACTAGCTCGAAAAGGAGAATCTATGACTTTTGTGTGCCCTCGTTGTTTCGGGACCGATATGCGTCCTTCCAGAGTGAGGTTGTTTGATCTTCCGGTCCTTCTTTTTCTCTTCGCTCCCGTTCGTTGCCGCCTTTGTGGCATGAGATGTTATTTCTTTCTTGTCAAAACTGTTGCGCTTAGAGCCAAGTTGCGCAAGCACAGAGTACATGGCCACTCTGTGGATGGGCGCGCCAGGTCTTAGCTTTTTGCCACAAACCCCCAATGGCCCCACGGCGTTCGAGCTTTGCTCCTTGCTCCTCCCATTGTGAACTGCACCAGACCGAGTGGATGCGTTAGTCTGAGTACGTGGAAATCGTCTGCCATCGTTGCCATCGGGCTGTTCCTTCGGACAGCAGCTTTTGTCCGTCCTGCGGATTGCCCCAGCTTGTCTACGACGCGGTCGAGGCACCCGGTCAGCTGCCGGATGATTCCTGCTCGGCTGGGATGCCGGATGCTGGCACCGTCGATTGGAAGCACGCCCTGCGCGTCTCCGCGCTGCTGGCTGTGCCCACCGGGATCATCTCCAACATGCTGGGCCTCTTCGGCGCTTTCCTGATTGCTTTCGCTGCCATCCTGGTCGTGCTGCGCTATATGCGCAACCGCCAGCCGGCTTGGATCACCGTCGGCGCGGGCGCTCGCATCGGGCTGGTGACCGGCCTGCTCTGTGGATGGTCGCTTCTTGCCGTCAAAGGACTCGACCTGTTTGCCAACCGCTTTTGGCTGCATCAGGGCAAGGTTCTTGACGATCAGTGGGTCGCGCAAGCCGATCAGCAAGCGACGATGATGATTTCTCTCGGGTATGATGTGCAGCGGATCGCGGCGCAGCACGCCTCAATGCTCACACCCGATGGGCAAGCAGGATGGATGGTCGCCATCCAGCTGGTATTTGCTGCCGTGCTGCTGCCGTTTGCAGTTGCCGGCGGAGCTATTGGCGCGCGGTTGGTGGTGCGTGTCCGCCGCTCTTCGCTTTAGTATGTCCTTAACCTGAAAGCATCTGGCAGGTCCGGTTCGCGGCATTCCGCCGGATTCCCCAAGACTTGCCCCCAACCCTCCATCGCTCGTATCATCCCACAAGAGATCGGGCCACAAGAGATCAGGCCAACAGAGATCAAGCCACGAGAGAATCGAGGCGAAAGCAGCCCATGAGCACATCCGAATTGAATCCTGGTTTACGTTTGAAGGGCCGTCTGATGTCCGCCTCGGAGATCGAGCGCACCCTGGTGCGTCTGGCCCACGAGATTGTGGAGAAGAGCAACGGCAGTGAGGACCTTGTCCTGGTGGGCATCAAGCGCCGCGGCGTTCCGCTGGCCGAACGGCTCGGCAAGCTCATCTCCACCATCGAAAAGCGTCCGGTTGAGTCCGGCACGCTCGACATCCAGTTCTACCGCGACGACCTGACCACGGCAGGCATCCGTCCCGTTGTCACCCCCGGCGCCATCGGCCTGGATGTGACCGGCCGCGACGTGGTGCTCTGCGACGACGTGCTCTACACCGGCCGCACCGTCCGCGCCGCCCTGGACGCGCTGTTTGACCACGGCCGCCCCCGTCGCGTACAACTTTGCGTACTCATTGACCGCGGTCATCGTGAGCTGCCAATTGAGGCCACCTACGTCGGCAGGCATGTACCCACGTCAAGCCGCGAGATTATCGAAGTTAAGTTCCAAGAGGTCGACAGCGACGAGCAGGTTCTGCTCGTGGAGCGTGTCAACCCATAGCCCTGATCCCGGACGCGCGCCTTGGTTTGGCGCGCTTTCTCCTGCCCTCCGCCGCCAGGCCTGGGCAACCACCACAAACCGGACCGGGAGCCTGCTCCCGGATCGAGTCTCCCCATGACTACAGCTGCGCCCACTCTCCGCCGTCAGCTCTCCCTGCCGCAAGCGCCTCCATCTCCATTCCCTTACCACCAGGGCTCCCTGCTCTCAGTCCAGGATCTTTCTCTGGACCAGATTAATCGGCTCCTGGCGCGAGCCACGGAACTGGAGACCATGGACCCGATTGAACGCGACCGCATCCTCTTCAAGCGCCGCATTGCTCTGCTCTTCTACGAGCCCTCCACCCGCACCCGCACCAGCTTTGAGCTGGCCGCCAAGGGGCTCGGAGCCGATACCACGCTGGTATCGAACCTCAGCTCCAGCATCGACAAAGGGGAGTCGCTCAAGGACACCGGGCTCACCCTGCGCGCGCTGGGAGCTGAGGCCATCATCCTGCGCCACAACTCCTCCGGAGCTGCCTGGCTGCTGGAAGAGGCTACCCGGCTGCCAGTGCTGAATGCCGGCGACGGCATGCACGAGCATCCCACCCAGGCGCTGCTGGACCTGCGCACCCTGCTGCAAAAGCTTCGCCCCGGCGTCACCACGGTGGACCAGCAGACGCTCGAAGGCGTCACCATCACCATCGTAGGCGACATCTTCCACAGCCGCGTGGCCCGCTCCAACATGTTCCTGCTGCCCCGCCTGGGCGCGACCGTCGTCCTCTGCGGCCCCCGCGAGCTGCTGCCGGATCTGGCTGCCAAAACCGGCCCCGGCATTGAGATTGAACGCGACTTTGCCAGCGCTCTGCGCCGTTCCCAGGCCGTGATGATGCTCCGCCTGCAAGCCGAGAGGCTGGCCGGTCTGCAGCTCGACATAGACGACTACCGCGAGAGCTACCAGCTCACCGGACCCCGTTTGGCTAGCTTTGCGCCCGACGCCATCGTCCTTCATCCGGGCCCCGTCATCCGCGGCCTGGAGATTACCGCAGGCGTCGCCGACGGCTTCCAGTCGGCGATCCTCGATCAGGTTCACAACGGAGTCGCCATCCGTATGGCGGTTGTGGAACGGGCACTCAACGCTGCCAAGAAGGGAACCCCCGCATGAGCGATCTGGTAATCCGTGGAGGCCATCTGCTGGATCCGGCTGCTGGCGTTGACGCTCCCAAAGACATCTTCCTCAAGGCTGGCCGCGTGGCCGACATTGCCGCTCCCGGCAAGCTGAAGGGCACCAACGGCGCTGAGACGATTGACGCCGCGGGCCTTACCGTTGCCCCTGGCCTCATTGACATGCACGTGCACCTGCGCGAGCCCGGCTTTGCCCACAAGGAGACCATCGTCTCGGGCACGGCCTGCGCCGCTGCCGGAGGCTTTACCTGCGTGGCCGCCATGCCCAACACCAAGCCGGTGAACGACTCGGTGGAGACCACCCGCTGGATGCTCTCGCCCGACCGTGGCGCGCTGGTCCGCGTCTTCCCCATTGCCGCCGCCACCCGCGGCTCCAAGGGCGAAGCCATCAACGACTACGCCGCGCTCAAGTCGGCCGGCGCCATTGCCGTCTCCGACGACGGTCTGCCGATCCTGAAGGACGGCATCATGCGCGAGGCTCTGGCCGCCGCCGCCCGCGTGGGCCTGTGCGTCATCCAACATGCTGAAGACACCCGCATGACCGCTGGCGGCTCCATGAATCAGGGCCCGGCCAGCTTCCGTCTGGGACTGCGCGGCATGCCGGCCGAGGCGGAGACCTCCATTGTGGAGCGCGATATCCGCCTGGTCAGCGAGCTCCGCGATGCCCGCGTCCACCTGCACGTGGCGCACCTCTCCACCGCTGGCGCTCTGGCCGCCGTTCGCCAGGCCCGCCGCAACGGCTTGCGCGTGACCTGCGAAGTGGCTCCGCACCACTTCCTGCTTACCGACGAGCATGTGGGCTTTTACAACACCAACGCTAAAATGTGTCCGCCGCTGCGCTCCGCGGCCGACCGCGACGCCCTGATCGAGGGCATTCTGGACGGGGTGGTGGACGCCATTGCCACCGACCACGCGCCCCATGCGCAGTACGAGAAGGAAGTGGAGTTCCAGAGCGCGCCCAACGGCATCCTGGGGCTGGAGACGGCTCTGGGCCTCTCCCTGCGCTGGCTGCACAAGGAGGCCAAGCTGCCTCTGGGCCGCGTCCTGAGTCTGCTCAGCGCCCAGCCTGCCGCCCTACTGGGCATGAAGGGCCGCGGAACACTGGCCGTGGGCAGCTTTGCCGACGTTGTGATCTTCGACCCCAAGGCGGAGTGGACCTACAAGGTGTCCGAGACCTGCTCGAAGTCAAAGAACACACCCTTCGACGGCTGGCCGATGCTCGGCAAGGTCCGCTGGACCATCTCCGAGGGACGCATCGCGTTTACGGGGCAGACATAGCCAAGAAATCCCAGGCAGCTGTGCGAACAAAGAAGGCAACTGTGCCCCGTTCATCGCGTTCTTTGCGATGAGCGGGACGTGGCGTAAGATCGGTGGCGAACGAAGGTACAGCCATGCCGAGCTGCTTGAAGAGGTTTCAACAAGCACAATCGCTCCACTTCATTACATTCAGCTGCTTCCACCGTCTTCCCCTGCTCGAACCACCCGACGCCAAAGCACTGTTCGAGACGGTGCTCGAAGATGCCCGCCGCCGGCACCATGCCCTCATCTTCGCCTACGTCTTGATGCCCGAGCACGTCCATCTGCTCATCAATGAACCACCGCGAATTCTGTTGGCGCAGTTCATCAAAGCTGTCAAGCAGATCACAGCGCGCAAGCTGAAAGGAACGCACCCGAAGTTCTGGCAAGAGCGGTATTACGACAGCAACATTCACGGCGAAGAAGCTCGCTCTGAGGTGATCCGCTACATCCATCGCAATCCGGTCAAGCGCGGACTGGTTGAAAAGCCGGAGGACTGGCCGTGGTCAAGCTTCCGCCATTACGCTACCGGCATCGAGGGAACCGTTGCGATTGAATCCTGGTGGGCTGCCATGCGGCGTGGCTACGAGTTACCGGAGCACCTGCGCCACCGCGAAGACTCTAAATAGACGCGAAAGTTTCCTATCTCAAAATGAGTGATCGGCCCTTCCGAGGAAGCATCCATCACTTCCCGCTCATCGCAAAGAACGCGATGAACGGGGCACAGCGTACTCCTCTTGACCTGGCCACCTGCGGCCCAGCTCTTGAGATCCATTGAGACGTGAGCCACCCGCCAGATGATTTAGGATGTTGCGGTATCCATTCCGATGTATTGCTGCGCTCCGCAGCTGTAAGGCCCAATGCAATGAAAGCTCTTGCTATCTTTCTTGGAATTTTCCTGGGCGTGCCATTCGCCTCTGCGCAATACGCCCCCGTTGTAACCGTCGATCACATCACAATTGCCCACGAACAGAGGGGTTGGAGAGTTGTTACTGCTAGCCACACGGACTTTCAAGCTGACTTCAATCTGGTGAAAAACGACCTGATTATCCGTATCGACGCAAAAAACGCGTCGGAGACAGGCCCGATGCAGATGGCCACCCTCTTCAACACGGGGCTGCGCCAGAACGTCAACGTATTTCTTGAGCGCGGCAACGACCACGTGGAGACTTTGCTTCGCAAGATCCTGCCCAGAGATTATGCGCCGGTCGGCAGCAAGCCCTTTCGCCATGTAAAGCAAGGCTTCAGTGCGCCGGATTTTGTGCTGACCGACATCGACCACCATCCAGCCACTCTCGACCAATACAAGAACAAGTGGCTTCTGATCAACTTTGTTGGCACCTGGTGCGCACCGTGCATGGCCAGCTTTCCACAAGTTGCGGATTTTGCAGCGCATCATCATCTCAATCTGCTGCTTGTAGCCCTGAACGATAAGGAACCGGCCCTGAGGCGGCTGAAGCAGCACTACAACCTGGACACTCCCATCGTCATGCAGGACGCAATGGCACCGCTACCAGTCGATTTCGGTGTGGTGACCAGCCTCCACACCGGCCAGGTGCCCGCGCTGGTGCTCATCGACCCTGATGGCGATGTAGCCTTCATTGACATCGGCGGTGACTGGCAGGATGCCGAACAACAGCTCGTGGCGCAGCTCAGACACAGGGACAATCCACCCGTGCGATAGTCTGGATGGCAGGTGGCCCGGTCATTGCAGACGGGGAGTTGGTTCATCGAACCACTCTGTGCCCCATTCATCCACTGTCTTTTGTGGATGAGTGGGAGGCCAGGGACCCCGCCGAGCATGTTGCAGGCCGCCCGCTCATCGCAAAGAACGCGATGAACGGGGCACAGCCGCAATACGCACGACAGCCCCGGCGGGATGAACCCGGCGGGGCTGCTTTGTTGGTTTCCGACTTGCGTCGAAAACCCAGAAAGAATTGGCAAAAGGACCTGTAAGCCGAATTCTGTCGTGTGCGGTCATTCCTCTAGACGCCGTGTTGCCACGGACGTTCATCAGCGACCTACCCGGAGGTTTCAACGCTTGCTTGAGCCGTTTTGGCGTGCCGGGCCGACACGCTGCGCGCGTCAGGCTCTCAGCCGCGCGCATCCCTCCCTATTTGGTCTTGCTCCGTGTGGGGTTTACCGTGCCGCAGCCGTTACCGTCTGCGCGGTGGGCTCTTACCCCACCTTTTCACCCTTACCCCAGCAGGACTTGCCGTCCAGGCTTGCGCCCGTCGGGCCCTTCCGGTCGCCCTAGTTCGTCTGAAAGACGGGTGAGGGGTAGCCGAGGCGGTATATTTTCTGTTGCACTGGCCGTCAACGAGCCTTCGCAAGCTCGCCGCCCGGACGTTATCCGGCACACTGCCCTGTGGAGTTCGGACTTTCCTCCCCCGGCGAACCGCGCTTGCGCACGCCCGCCGGCAGCGACCGCCCGGTCCTCCTGCCAGTGGTTAGTCTATCGCGAATGCGGCCCAAATCATCGCCTACCGCCGTCTACAATCAACCTAACGATGATCCAGTACCTTTATCTCGGCCGTTTTGGGTATGACGAGGGGCTCCGGCTCCAGGAAGAGCTTGTGTCGGCGGTGGTTGCCGGGCGCACGGGCAACACGCTGCTCCTGCTGGAGCATCCGCCGGTGCTCACGCTGGGGCGCAACGCCAACCGCTCCAACATTCTGGCCACGGACGAGATGCTGGCTGCGCGCGGCGTCACGGTGCATGAGATCAACCGCGGCGGCGACGTAACCTATCACGGTCCCGGCCAACTGGTGGGTTACCCCATCTTTGCCCTGCGGACGCTGCACACAGCTAGCGGCAAGCGCATGGGTCCGGTGGACTTTGTCCGCCTGATGGAAGAGGCTCTGATCCGGGTAAGCGGCCACTTTGGCGTGCCCGCCTTCCGCATTGCCGGCCTGACCGGCGTCTGGTGCGGCCCTGGTGCTGCGCACGGCAGCCTTTTGGACGAGAGGATTGTCCCGAGCAAGGACCACCCGGCTGGCGAGCGCAAGATTGGCGCCATCGGCATCCACGTCTCCCGTGGCGTTACCTCGCACGGCTTTGCCTATAACGTCACCACGCGGCTGGACGACTTCCGCTTGATTAATCCCTGCGGCATCACCGACCGGCCGGTGACGAGCCTGGAGAAGGAAGTTTCTGACCCGGCCAACCTTCCCGCGCTGGAGGAGATGGCGAACCTGGCCGCACGGCAGTTTGGTCTGGTGCTGGACGAACAAGTGCTGGCGGTGGAAAGCCTTGAGGCCATGCGCGCGCAGATCGCCTCAGCTCCTGCCGGGGTAGTAGAAGACACACCTTCCCAGCCTCCGGCTGAAGTGGAGCGGCTCTTGAGGCCGGGCGAGCCCACGCATCTGGCCTGATCTTTTCCTGGTTTTCCACATCATCCACATGCCCCTGTGGAGTTGTTGAAATCGCGTCCAACTAAAGAATTTCCCTTTGGGCCTAAACTTCCGTGCCCCATCCATTTCCGCGTCTTTTTGCGGAAATGGGTGGGATACCTATGAAAATCAGGTCTACACCGTTTCAGAAAGTGCTCTGTTGATCCGGCCCTCAAATGGTGTCGCTCTATCCCACCCATCCCGCATAAAACGCGGGATGGATGGGGCACCCAATCATTCGTATTTGTGGGCCGGATCAAAAAACGTCGTGCCTGGACGCGGTCGCTCTGGGAACTGAAGCTGCCGCACTCCTTCTCTTTGACCGCAACTACTTCCCTGCCACAAATACCAAAAGATTGCCTTCCGGATCGGTGACGGTGAGGGCGTTTTTGTCCTTCTTCGCATCGATTTTGGCAGTCTTGAGCTGGGCCTCGGCCTTTTTGAGGCTAGGGACGCGGAAGAAGAGCCTGGGGGTGGAGCCGACCGGGCTGAGCTGAATCCAGGGCGCTGCGGCCGCGGTGATGCGGACGCGCAGGCCGCCGTTGGCCTCGGTCACTGTCATGCCCATGGCTTCATAGAACTTGCGGGTGGCAGCCATGTCCGGCACGGCGAACTCCACACCCTCCACCACGGACGAGATGCGGTTGGGCAGAATGTGCTGGCCTGCGTCGGCCATGTGCTTGGAGCCCGGCATGTACTGGGTGAACTCGGTGTTGCGGCCGTCGGGATCAGGGAAGGCGGTGATCAGGTTGCCGGCGCCGGCCTTGTGAACGGAGAGCGGCTTGATGCCGGCATGCCCGCTGATGGCGGTGACGTAGTTGGCCAGATCGTCACTCTCATAGCAGACGTGCAGCCAGCCGAGCTCCTGCTTGGGGTCGGTTTGCGGATAGACTTCCAGGAAGGTGCGGTCGTTGAGCTTGACGAAGGTCTCGGTCAGCTTGCCGTCTTTGCTGTTGAGGGCAAAGGAGCGCTGGAAGCCGAGCTTGAAGAGGAAGGCCTCTTCGCGGTCGAGATCGGCCACGCGGTAGGCAACGTGGGCGATCCCGGTGACGGGGGGAATAGGGGCGGCGGTCTGCGCTGGGGCGGCAACAGCGCCGAGCAGGGCGAGGGCTACGGGGTAGAGACAACGGAGCTTCATGATCGTGCCTTGCTTTCTCAGGCCCGCGTGGGGCTGGAAGGGGATTGCGCGGTTCAGGCTGAGCGCCTGAGTCGCACAACGTATCGCTGATCCGGCCCAGAAGATCTACATCCTGGTTTCCCACCCATTCCGCGAAGAGCGCGGAATGGATGGGGCACGGTGCAGCATCTCGCTTGGACCGGGACCGTAGAAAAAACTACTTGGCGTAGTCTTCGCGGTAAGGCGTGAAGACGTCGAGGACTTCGCTGGCTTCAATGGCAGAGGCTTCGTGCTCCACGCTGCCGTCCACGGCGATGGAGTCGCCAGGGCCCATCTCCCAGCTTTGTCCGCCGGACTTGAAGAGGATACGGCCGGTGATGACGTAGACCATCTGGTCGTGAGGATGGCTGTGGCGCGCGCCCACCCACCCAGCGGTGAAGTTGTGGCGGACGATCATGAGCTTGGAGTTGAAGGCCAGCACCTGGCGGATCATGCCGGGCTCAGGTGTGGAGGTGGGGGTGGCGTTGGTGGCGACGTAAACTACTGGATTCTCACTCATGTTTTTCTCCCTTGGAACTTCGAAAACTTTTCTAGAGTTGAAGTAATCTTGGCGCCACAGCCCTTAGTTGGCCGCACCGCAGGTGCCAGGTGCCAGGGGCCTAGCGGTTCATCCAGCCGCCATCACAGAGCAAAATGTGGCCGCTGATGTAGTCGGCGGCGGCAGAGGCGAGGAAGACGGCGGCGCCGCCCAAGTCCTCTGGAGTACCCCAGCGGCCTGCAGGAATACGGTCCAGAATCGCCTTGGCGCGTTGCGGGTTCTGCTGCAGGGCCTCGGTGTTGTCGGTGGCAAAGTAGCCGGGAGCAATGGCGTTGACCTGGACGTTCTGGCTGGCCCACTCGTTGGCCAGAGCCTTGGTGAGCTGGCCCACGCCGCCCTTGGCCGCGGCATACGCGGGCACGTTGATGCCGCCCTGGAAGGTGAGCAGCGAAGCGATGTTGACGATCTTGCCGGAGCCCTGGGCGAGCATCTTGCGGCCCGCGTACTGGCTGAGGCGGAAGATGCTGGTCAGGTTGACGTTGATCACGTCGTACCAGTCCTGCTCGGAGTACTCGGCTGCCGGAGCGCGGCGGATGATGCCGGCGTTGTTGATGAGAATGTCGATGGAGCCGAGGCCGGCGACGGTTTCGTCAATGAGCTGGTGGCAAACCTCCAGGCTGCCGACGTCGCCTGCGAGCGCAACGGAGCGAACGCCGAGGCCGGCGATGCGATAGGCGGTGGCGTCCGGCGCAGAGCTGGAGCCGTGGACGGCCACGTTTGCGCCTGCCTCGGCCAGAGCTACGGCTATGCCTTCGCCAATGCCGCGCGAGGAGCCAGTGACGAGCGCGTTCTTACCCTTCAGGTTGAACTTGTCGAGGATCAGGGCGGTGGTCCTTTCCGGTTGTGTGTGGGATGCGCTCAGGCCCGGCCCGCTATCGAGCTGCGCAGAGATAGAAGAGAGGCTGCCGCGCTTTGACTGGGCAGAGATAAGAATACCGACCTGCTGGAAACAGGCGCAACCGCCGAGAGCGAAGGTTTTGGGACAACGAGCCTGGAAAACGTTAACAGTTGAAGCGCCTTCGAAGATCTGGCTAAGAGCTGAAAGCTAGAAGCTGGAAGCTGTTCCTCGATAATGGAGACCAGAGGCTGCTGCCTCATCCGGGAGACCGCTGTGAACTTTGATCTTGCTTCTCTTCCCTCGTCGGCAGGTTACAAGCTGCTGGTGGGGCTCGTTGCGCCACGGCCCATCGCGCTGATCACGTCGATAGCCGCCGATGGCAGTTTGAACGCGGCTCCCTTCAGTGCGTACAACTATCTGTCCACCGATCCGCCGATAGTGGGCGTAGGGGTAGCCAATCGCTCGGGCGAGCCTTCGGTTCCCAAGGACACGGCGCAGAACATTGCCGAGACGGGCGAGTTTGTGATCAATGTGGTGACCGAGGATCTGGCCGAGGCGATGAACCTTTGCGCCATTGACTTTCCGCGCGGCGAGAACGAGCTGTATGCCGCCGGGCTCACGACTGCCCCATCGCAGAAGGTGAAGGTGCCGCGGATTGCGCAGGCCCATGCGGCTTTGGAGTGCCGGCTGCACTCGATTCTGGAGGTGAGCGCGCACTCCCGGATCATTCTGGGGCAGGTGGTGGGGGTGTATGCGGAGGACCGCTTTGTGGACCCGGCCGGACCCTACATCAAGGCCGAAGAGTTGCTGCCGATTGGGCGCATGAACGGATTGGGGAATTATGTGCGCACGCGGGATGCGTTTTTTACGCTGGACCGGGTGCGGTATGAGGATTGGAAGGACGGGAAGCGGGGCTAGCTGGCCCAGCACGTAGCCCTTTGCGTGCGAAGTAGAACAAGCGTGGAGGGAAACAGCGGTACAGGCTGCAGAGAAAGGCCCTGCTAGCCGGGCTTTGTATCAGGGCACGACTTCAGTCGTGCCGCAAGTGCCATAAAATCGACGAGGGCTTTAGCCCCTGGGGAAACTTCCAACTAAAATCATCTCCAAAACTGCGTTTTCCCGCAGCCTGTGTAGCCCCTCCCGAGTCTTGGGCAGGGAAGAGCGGGGAGCGAAGGTTGTGTTTCAACGGCCTTGAAATCGGGAGTTCGGAGTCCCGGCAAGTCTCCGCAGAAAGAAAATCCAGGGCCAAGCGAAAGGGGCAGACCGAAGTCTGCCCCTGGTTCTGTTGTTCTTCTGGAAACTTGGTTGGGGTGGGTTCAGTCCCTACTCCCTTGTTCCCTCGTACCCTGCTTACGGATAGATCCTGTGCAGCGTCCGGGCAAAGGGAATGGTCTCGCGGACGTGGTCCAGACCGCAGATCCAGGCTACGGCGCGTTCAATGCCCATGCCAAAGCCTGAGTGCGGCACCGAACCATAGCGGCGCAGGTCCAGATACCACTGGAAGGCTTCCCTGGGCAGGTTGTGCTCTTCGATGCGGCTGTTCAGCAGCTCGTAGCTGGAAACACGCTGGCTTCCGCCGATGACCTCGCCGTAGCCCTCGGGAGCCAACACGTCCACGCAGAGCGCGTACTTGGGGTCCTTGGGGTCGGGCTCCATGTAGAACGCCTTCACGTCCGCCGGGTAGCGATGCACCATGACCGGGCGGTCGAACTGCGAGCTGAGCCAGGTTTCGTCGGGCGAGCCAAAGTCGTTGCCGTACTCGAAGGGATTCTCGAGCTTGCCTTCCTTATGGGCCTGGTTCAGCATCTCGCAGGCCTCGTCGTAGCGGAGCCGCGGGAAGGGCGGAACAATGGCTTCGAGCTTGGCAATGTCGCGGCCAATGGTCTCCAGCTCCGAGCGACGATTCTTCACTACGTTCTGCACAATGTGCGAGATGAAGTTCTCGGCCAGTTCCAGCAGGCCGTCCAGATCGAGGAAAGCCACTTCGGGCTCGATCATCCAGAACTCGGTCAGGTGGCGGCGAGTTTTGGACTTTTCAGCCCGGAAGGTGGGGCCAAAGCTGTAGACCTTGCCGAGCGCCAGGGCGGTGGACTCGATGTAGAGCTGGCCACTCTGGGTGAGGTAGGCCGGATCGCCGAAATAATCCACCGGGAAGAGCGTCGAGGTGCCCTCGCAGGCAGCCGGCGTCAGAATGGGCGGATCGGTGCGGATGAAGCCGTTGGAGTCAAAGAACTCGGCCGCCGAGCGCATGATCTCCGCACGGATGCGCAGAATGGACGCCTGACGCGGCGAACGTATCCAGAGATGACGGCGCTCCATCAGGAAGTCAACGCCGTGCTCCTTGAGGGTGATTGGGTAAGGATCGCTCTCTGGAACGCGCTGGATCACCTCGACGTTTTCCACGTCGAGCTCGAAGCCGCCCGGTGCGCGCTTGTCGGCACGGACCTTGCCGGTGACGATGACGGAAGACTCTTGTGTAAGCCCTTTCAGAGTCTCAAAAACTTCGGCCGGGACGCTCTTTACGTGCGCAACGCCCTGTACCGTGCCGGTGCCGTCGCGAAAGATGGGAAAGAGCAGTTTTCCGCTCTCGCGCGAGTTATAGAGCCACCCTTTGAGGATGACCGATTGGCCCTCAAAGCTGCCAAGCGTAGCAATGGTGGCAACGGGAGCAGCGTTGCTACATCGAACGATTTCTTCAGACATTCCGATAACCCCACAAAAGGCCGACGGGAAACGCGACCAATGGTTCCTATCAGGATACCGCGCTCTTTGGGTCTGGTGCATTTCCCGGTGCCCATTCGAGCGCTTCGTCTGCATTTTTGTACCGGAATTGAAAACCAGCGTTTGTCAGGACTGCCGGGTTTCCGCGCTGACTGGCGAGCAATGTTTCCTCCGCCATCTGGCCGAGGGCAAGCTTCAGCGCAAAGGCGGGCGCGCGCAACAGGGCCGGACGGTGGAGCTTGCGGGCAAGTTGCCGCGTGAACTCAACATTGGTCACCGGCTCCGGCGCAACAAAGTTGACCGCACCGCTGACGGTTGGATCTGCGGCGACGAACTGAAGAGCACGAATCGCGTCGTCGAGCGCAATCCAGCTCATCCATTGCTGGCCATTGCCCAGCGGCCCACCCAGCCCCAGGCGGAAGGCTGGCAACATCTTGGCCAGCGCGCCACCTTGGTGGGCCAGAATCACACCCAGCCGCGCATGCACCACCCGGATGCCGGCCGCGCGCGCCGGATCTGCAGCTGCCTCCCACGCGCGGCAAAGTTCGGCCAGAAAGCCCGTGCCGGGAGCGGAGGCTTCCGTCAACTGCTCATCGCCCCGGTCCCCGTAGATGCCCACGGCGGAGGCCACCACCAGCACCTTTGGCGGCTGGCGGAGCCCGGCCAAGGTGCGAGAGAGAGCGAGTGTGGACTCTACGCGACTGGCGGTCATCTTGCGCTTGTAAGCATCTGACCAGCGACGCTCTGCCACGTTGGCGCCGGAAAGGTGCACAGCCACCCGTAGACCTTCGAGTTGGGAGGGGTCTGCAACGGGGTGTTCCGCTGCAGGGTCCCAGGCTACGGTTTGGCCAGCGCCCTCAGTGGCGTATCGCACCAGGCGCACAACCGTCTCACCTTGCGCTGCCAATGCCTGCGCCAGCGCCGTGCCCAGCAGCCCCGACGCTCCGGAGAGCAACCAGCTGCAGCCCTGATTTTCGCTCGCCATCGTAGTCTTCCGAGCCTCCTGACCATGAGATTCCAGAGACTGATGCAAGATTCTCAGTTTTACAGGGGTTGAATAACTTTTGATGTGGACAAAAATTCGTAAACCAACGATCCTATCCCAAAGCAGGCAGGAGAATCCCCGCAAATGACCATCCCCGCCGACCCGACCAACGAGCAAGTACAGAAGACCCAGGCAGACCCTGAGACTGCCGAGAAGTTCATTGAAGAGAAACACATTGGCGACCGCATCCGCCGCCTGAGGCTGAAAAAGTCCATGGGCCTGGTGGAACTGGGCCGGCATACGGGTCTTTCCGCCAGCTTCCTTTCGCAACTGGAGACCGGGCGTGTGGTTCCCACCCTGAGGAATCTGGCGCGCATTGCCATGGTCTTCTCGAAAGACCTTTCCTACTTCTTTGAGTCGGAGCCGACGGCGATCTTCCGCATCCATCGCCAAAAGGAGCGGGTGCGGCTGCCGCAGACCGGCGTGGAACCCCCCAGTTATTTTTTTGAGAGCCTGGCGTACATGGTTCCCGACCGGCACATGGACCCCTACTTTGCGGAATTTGTGCCCCAGGAAGAGGGCGTGGAGCCGCGCTCGCATCTGCATGTGGGTTTTGAGTTTCTTTACATCCTGTCGGGTGTGCTGGAACTGAGCCACGGCGAGGTTCATTCCACGCTGGAGACGGGCGACTCCGTCTACTTTGAGGCCGGGACCCCGCACTCCTACCGCTGCTCGGGCGACCGGCCCTGCTCCGCGCTGATTGTGACCATGAGCCAGCCGATTCCGGCAGCAGCTCAGCGGCCGGTGGCGCAGGCCCGACCACACGGGGCGTAAGGCTACAGGTTAGGTGTCGCAGCTCACTTCATCCGGTTGCAGGCAGTGCTACGCTCTGCTTCCTTGAGAGCCTGGCTAGAGCTTTCGAACGCGCTGGAAAGCTCCATGCGGGCTCCTGGAGGGAACCCGCATGGAAGCACTCTGCAAACATTGCGGCGCGTACGTTTCGGCTGCCTGGAAGTTCTGCCCTCAATGCGCCACGGCTGTTGAGCCGACCAAAAACACAACGCCCGTGAATCCCCCTGCTGTTCAACCTGCGGCAGGGGAGCGCGCGCCCGCCAAAGGCGCCTTTGCCGGACTGTTCTTTGGCATGGTGGCCGTGCCGCTGCTGCTGGTGGTGGGCTCCATGCTCTGCCTCACGGGCCTGGGTGCGTTTGTAGGCATTCCGATGATTGTGGCTGGCATCTGCGCTCCCCTGATTGGGCCACTGCTGGGCGTTGGCGCGCTGCACGGCGTTTGCCCCTGGTGCGGAGCACGCATTGGAGCCATTGGCGGCATTACCGGCTTCTACTGCCACGTCTGCTCCAAACGCATCGCGATTGAAGGGCGGAAGTTTAGGCGGGTGGGCAGCTAAGCACCTGCGGTGCGGCAGACACGCTTCGCGCCTCAGATTCGCGTCTTGCAGGGAGTGTTTTGAAAGGGCATGGCTTCAGCCGTGCCACACCGCACCAGAGATTAGCTGGCCTTCAGGCCCTGAAGGCCGCATGGATTCTCTCGCGCGCTTTCGGCATGGATGAACCCATGCCCTTTCACGGTGTAACTACCCGCCTAGGCATCAACCTCAGCGAAGAACTCGGCCACATCCTGCCAGTTGTTCACGCGGGTGTAGCCGGTGGCCGTGAGGTTGTGCGGGGCAGTGTAGAGCAGCCCGTGCCCTTCAAAGCGCTTCAGGTTATACACCTGGTCGTCGATCAGGTAGTCGGCGCGGAGAATGCTCTTGTCGCCGCAAAACACATAGTGCGTGGGCGGAATGAACGGGAAGTGGCGCTGCAGCCAGCGGTACTTGGGTCCCAGCGAGTTGGGCACCACCATGGCCTGGGTGGCAATGAAGATCTCAAAGCGCGGAGCCAGCTCCTTGAGCACCTCCTGCGCGCCGGGCATCAGATCCAGATCCTCAAAAAAATCTTCGGCATCGAGGAAGGCGCGCAACTGCTGCTGGCGGTCGAGCGGAGCAACCTCCCACAGGCCTTTGCCGTGCAGGTCTTCGGGGGCAACGTCCTCGTCAAAGTGCTGGTTGTAGCGGCGCAGGAACTCGGCCAGGGTGTCGGCCATAACTTCGTCCATGTCCACGCAGATGCGCAGGAGCTTCGGTTTTTCGATCAGAGCACTCACATTGAAAAGGGTAGCAGGCAACGCGGAGGTTCACTCGCTCTTAAGACTCTTGATCGTCTGCGCAGGTGGCAGAAAGCTTTCGCCGCTCACCACACGCTGACCGGTTCTGCTCTCCAGTTCTTTCCGGGCCCGCTTGGCAATGCCTCCGCCCACGTGGGCCGCGCTGGCATTCTCCTCAAGGCCGGTGGCACTGTCGGCCTCAGCCACCTGACGGGTCGACATCTCAGCCAGCGCAGTAAAGATCAGCTCGGCTTCGGTCATGTGGTCGCGTAGATTCTGCCGTTCCAGTCCCTTGATCTTCTTGTGTTCCTTGACCGAAACCTCCGACCATTCCTCGTGGATCAGATTGGTCAGAATGGCGAACTCGTCTCCCGGTTTCACCTCGTGCGTGGCCCAGTAGTCAGTCAGCTTGTTGCGTGTCTCCTGCCCGCTCAGGCGGCGCTCGATCCACTTCTCACTGCGCCCCTGCTTTTTGTAGAGGTCACGTACGCGATCGATCCCGAGCGAGGGGTCGGCAAGTTCCTTCAGCCGCTCATTGCCCACTCTGGCCAGCCACAGCTTGATGGGCTCGGCCTTGGGGCTGGGAATCGACTGCACAAGCCGCAAAATCGTTTCCGGTTGGGCGCAATCGGTCAGACGCTGGCGTCCATCCTCTGCCGTCATTTTCAAACCATTACAGTTTGTAATGGTTTGACTTCCCTCTTTCTTGAGCCGACTCTTCAATACGCGCCAATAGTTGCTAGCGATCTGTGCATCTGGCTGCTGAATCAATACCTTGACGATGTCCACCACGGAAAACCACCAGGTCTCGGTGGCCTCGTCGTAGATGCGGCGGATGGGATGGTTCTCGAAAAATGCGCTGGCATTCGGCACGGCGGCTGCCTCGGGGGAGAGTCTTCGGCCATTCTACTGCGTAAGCGACGGTGCAACCCACGATTCCTGCACCTCGACGGGGCAGACCGCTTCGCGATGCTCATCACGCTTTTGTGCGGTTGTTCGTGCGTCCCGACGGGACGCTGGGGAGCGTTGGGTCCCCGTTCCCAGGGTTCCGCCTTCGCCTGCGCTCAGGCTGCACCCTGGGCTATCTTCGTTGTGCCCCTCCGGGGCACCCGGGCTGCGAGATCAAATGAAGGTGAGTAAGTGGAAACATCCGCACTGCTGGAATCGAACCAGACCCTTCGGCAGGGTGGGAGAGTTCTACTCCTACTTAGCCGGTCAAGGATTTTGCTCTCCCACCCTTCGCTAGAAAGAAGCGAAGGGTGGGGCACTCGCCACTCTCTCTATTATGTTAACTCTGCTTCGAAAGATAAAGCGCTTTCGCCTCTCTCAGATCAATCTTTGCAGAATGCCCGTGAGCGGCAAGTAGCGAGAGGAGTTCGCAGCCACTCAACAGTGTGAGAGGTTTATCTTTTGCGAATTCATATGCGTCCGGTCCAAAGGTAGAAGTCGTCACAAGAATACCCTTGGTAGCGCCTTCGTTATGGACTGTACCGTAGAGGTCACGAACAGCGGATACACCAACCACGTTTGTATACCGCTTAGCCTGGATGACGATCTTGCCTCCGCGAATGGGATCAGGGTCAAATGCAATAGCATCAACTCCGCCATCGCGGCTGGCCTGTGTAATTTTGACTTCACCACCGCTCTTACTGAATTCCATCTCGAACAACTCCCTGATCAGGTTTTCAAAATCCAGCCAGTCCATTGCCGCGAGATTCGTGCGATCATCCAGTGTTTCAGCTACACTATAGCCTTCAACAAACCTGCTATCTTCTTTGTTGATTGTAAGTATGGGACGGACTGGAGTTAGTTCTGTCAGCTTGCTACTCGCAATACCTTTTAGTTTACGAAAGCAGGCTTTGGGGTCGACTTGACTGAGGTTTATCTGAAGAAACTCCTCGCGCTCAACCTGAATAGACAGGATGCAGCCGCGTGCTTCTATGCCAGTTGCCTTGTCGATGCTCTGAACCCATCCGTTGAATACAACACTTTTAAGCACAGTTGCCTCGTCGGCGATAAATAGCTCATGAAACGTTCTGAGCGCAATTTGATACAAAACATCGTCAAACGTTTTCCTCAACCATGCATCCGATAACATAACCTCTTGAAACTGCTGACGACTCGCGATGAATTTCAGTTCCTTTATGGCAGGAAAAGCCTTCTGATTTGGAAGCTCAAAATCAACAATCATCACACCACTGCTTTGGTTGAAGCTGAGCATATTTCCCTGCGGAAAGCTTTCTGGATAGATAGAATGATTCAGAACTTCGGCAAAAAAATACTCTACGGCGGAAGGATCACCCGCACGATACTCTTCGCGCAATGCGTCGATTTGTGCGTGTTGCGTCTTGAGCGCGCCTAAATGCTGGTCTCTTGCCTTATCCCACATTGAAACACGATACGAATAGTCGTCAAGCGCCTTGTCTCTGGCCTGATTCCATATTGCAACATTAGACAAATAGTCCTCAAAATCCTTTTGAAATTCTACTCCGTTGGCTAAGAGTTGTTTTTCGTGTAATTCATCAATTGATTTACATTTTGCAATCCAATTTTGCATTGCTTCTTCAAACTCGGAAGCAGACTTTTTTATCTTCTCTAACCTTCTACTCCTAATAAGATTGTCAATCGTGGACAATCTTGGTGCGAATAAAGCTGCGTTTGGCTTGACGGGATAGGCAGGTTTATCGGGTTTGCTTGGAGCAACTGGTTCTGTCGGATTCGCAGGTATAATGGGTTCTTTTGGAATTGGCTGAGTAAAAGGGGTTGTATCTTTAAGGCTTCTCCATTGAAACGGCTGCTCAGCAAGACCGGCGGTTAAAATCGAATCAAGAGCCACACGCTGTTTTTCCAATTCTTCTGTTCTACGGTGTGCCGTCCTGTTGCTTTCTACTGTATCCCAGGTTTTCTGAAGCTTCTCTTGTCTGGCCTTAAGCGCAGATTGATTTCTGGTCCAACGCTCGTCCCATGCTGCGACCTGCAAACAGGCCTTCAACTCCGCGTCCTGCTGCGTGGCTCCTCGAACTACGCGGTAAGCGTTCAATCCGGCGTGTTGTACCCTGACTTCCCACATTCTTCGCGTCCCCCGATTCCGAGAGTCAAGAATACAGCAGAGTGGCCAACATCACAATAAGTCAGCGCCGCGTGTTTCGAATGTCGCGTTGGCTGTTACCCCGGGTGGCGGGTGGCCCGCCCTTTGAATTTGCAAAAATCTGTGGGTGCCCCATCCTTGGCACAGCTTCATCGTGCCAAGGGTGGGAGAGCACAGGCCATCCCAGTACGAGTTAAGCTGGTTGCTATCCCACCCTTGCCGCAAAAAGCGCGGCAAGAATGGGGCACGGCGGATTCAAGCTCCAAGTGCAACATTTCCGAAACAGGAGATAGTT
>CAZYDF010000041.1:0-34603 GCA_964645855.1 uncultured Occallatibacter sp. | reverse complement strand
CATTAGGCATTCCGGACTGGCGGACACGGCACACAGAACCGATTTTTCGAGTCGAACCCCTGTTCATGAATGTTGGTTCAACCAGCGTTGACGACCACCTGCTTTGCAGGCCGGTTTCTAAGATGGATAGTAGGGTGGATGGGCCGGAATTACAAGTCTTGTTCTGCGGGCAGGGACTGTGTTAGTTTATCGTTCCTCATTTGGTCCGGAGCGGTCGCCGATTCCGCGGCAGGCAGAGGGGAAAAACTTTTCCGCACTGGTAGGGTGCCTGGGCCGCCGGGATATGCCAATGCCGCTCCTGAAGGAAGGGTCAGGAGCCGGTTTTGCGTTCGTCGCGGAGGACTTCGTCGAGGAGGCCGCGGAGGTTGGCGGCGCGGGCGCGGGCCAACTTCTGCACCGCTGCCCATTTTGGCGTGGACACCGGAGCCGGCGTTTGGGCCTTCAACTGGGCAAGTTCATCGGCAAGGTTGAGGGCGGCCAAAACGGCGACGCGCAGGGAGTCCACGGTGCGGCCCTGGGTGGCGACGGTGCGCATCTTGGCATCAACACGCGCTGCCAGAGCCCGGATGTGGTCCGGGTTCTGGCCAGAGAGATGATAGGTCTGATCGTAGATCCGGACGGTGACGTACTCGGTTTTAGCCGCCGATTCCTCGTTGCTCATAGCCTGCCTCACAGCTCCAGAGCATCAAGCTCGGCGAGCAGTTTCTCCACGCGCTGACGCACATGATCGCGCTCGGCCCGGAGCCCATCCACTTCCTTTTGCAGAGTTTCAACGGAGCCGGTCTGGCCGCTGAGCTGGGCCTCTGCCTGCAGGGCGCGCTCCTCGGCCGCGGTGCGCGCGATCCGCTCACGCTTGACCAGATCAACGGCGCGAAGAATGCGATCTTCGAGGGCCGAAAACTCGTCCGCGCTGAGAGCAATCGGCTGAGCATCTGCGGGCTCCGGCTGAGGCTCTGAGGCCTCGGGCTGCGCCTGGAGCTGTTCCTGCTCCTGCTCAGGCTCGGCATACTGTTCTGCCTCTGCTTCCGGCTCTGACTCCGCAGGCTGTTCAGGCTCTGCATGCTGCTCGGGGTTGACGTGCTGCTCGTACATCTGCTCCATCTCTTCCGGCTCCCACAACGACTGCGACATCTAAAGGACCTCCGTACAACTTGGGGAAAGTAATTCGTGTCAGTATAGCGCCAGCGCGACCGAAATTGATATTACGACCGAAGCCGCGCACCGGCTTTTGCTACGGCCTCGACCACCTGCTCGTGGAAGCGCTGCAGCTCTTCGTCGCGCAGGGTGCGGTCGGGGGCCTGGAAGGTGGTGCCGAGCAGCAGCGAATAGTCGTTGCCGAGGCGGGCATCGTGGAAGACCTCGCGGACGCGCCAGTCAACAAGTTCAGGTATGGCGAGCGCGGCCAGAGCCTGATCGATGGCTTCCCATCCAATGCTCTTGTCGAGCACCAGGGAAAAGTCACGGCGAACGGGCTGGAAGCGGGAGATATCGCGCGAGGCAGGTTTGCGCAGGGGCAGCTTGTAGAGGCGGTCGAGGTAGAGTTCGCCCACCAGCACCGTGTCCTTGAGCTTGCGCTCGGCGGCCACGCGGGGATGGAGCTGACCGAACCAGCCAACCGTGATCCCTTCGGCCACGACGCGGGCGGAACGATAGGGATGCAGCCACTCGGGCGTGATGCCGGCGTCGGAGGGGAAGCGATCAAAGTAGACGGTGCGCGCCTGGAAGCGACCCACCACCTGCTCGACCACGCCCTTTACATCGTAGAAATCGAGGGCGCGCGCGGCGGAGAAGGCGCTCTGCTCACCGAGTGTGCCGACCGCGCCAAAGGCCACTGCGGGACGCTCTTCCACCTTTTCCGTGGAACCGGAAAAGACCGTGCCGAGTTCGAAGAGGCGGACATCGGCCACGTCACGGTGCAGGTTGCCGCCGACCGCCGCCAGCATGGCAGGCACGAGCGAAGGGCGCATCACGCCAGCTTCTTCGCTGAGCGGGTTACCGAGCGGAACGACCTGGCCCGGCTGCTGCGCAGTAAGGACCGCCTCCGTTGCGGAACAGAAGGTGCTGCCAATGGCTTCATGGAATCCGGCCGCGCGCAGGGTGATGCGCACCGCTGCTTCAGCCTCTGCCCAAGGCAGCGAGCGCACACCGCCGCCAAAGGCAGGCAGGGTGTTCTCAAAACGGTTGTAGCCGTAGACTCGGGCGACTTCTTCGATGAGGTCGATCTCGCGCTCCACATCGAGCCGCCAGCTGGGCAGGGTGACAAACCAAGACGCAGCCTTCTCCGTCTGCCCCACCGCAGGTGGCTGACTCGCCAGCTTGCAGCCTAGGGCGGTGAGGACGGTTTCAACAATCTCCGTGGTGATGCCGGCTTCGTCGATGGTCTTGCCGAGCATGCGATGAACTTCGCTGAGGCGCAACTGGATGGGCTTGCGGCCCGCTGTCTTGGCAGCCAGAACAGGAACCTGCGCGTCGACCACATCGCCATCGATCCAGCCGCCGCTGGCCAGCAGGATCGCACTCACCAGATCGGAGCCAGTCAGGGCGGAAGAGAAGTCCGCGCCACGCTCGTAGCGATGGCTGGCGTCGGTGTGCAGGCCATGACGGCGCGCGGTGCGGCGCACGGCCACCGGCTCAAACCAGGCCGACTCGACGAGCACGTTCTTCGTCTCCGGCGTGATCATGGAATCCCAGCCGCCCATGACACCGGCCAAAGCCAACGGCTTCACATGGTCGGCAATGACAAGGTCTTCGGGATCAAGCGTGCGCTCCACGCCGTCCAGGGTCTTGAGCTTCTCGCCCTTTTTGGCGCGGCGGACCACGATGCCGCCCACCACCTTGTCGCAATCGAAGGCGTGGGTGGGCTGGCCAATGGAGAGCCAGGCATAGTTCGAGGCATCCACAGCGTTGGAGATCTTCTTCTGCTCGAGAAGATCGAAGAAGGTAGACACCTGGGCCTCGGGGGACCAATCGCGGGAGTCGCAGATCTTGATGTCGCGGAGAATCCGCGCCGAATAACGGCCGCAGGCGTCCTCCGCCTCAATGCGTACGGAAACAGGCGTGGCCGTGGGCCGGGCGGCAGGCAGCGCGTACTTGACCTCGGGCAATGCGAGCCCGTAGATAGCCGCCGCCTCGCGCGCCACGCCGTAGTGGTTCATGGCGTCTACGCGGTTGGTGGTGACGTCCATCTCAAAGTAGGAGCCGTTGCCGGGGCCCAGATCGTAGACGCCATCAACGGCAATGCCGCGCAGGGTGAGGTCTTCGGCCAGCTTGTGGTCGTTGGTGGGCAGCTCAGGTAAGTAACTACGAAGCCATTTCGTAAGAATCTTCATGGGTAAAAAATCTCTCTTCGCAAGTTGGCGCTATCGCGTGGCAGGTTGGCTAGTTGACGCCTCATTCGGCTCCAGAACGCCCAGCAAGCCATTGATCAGCTTGGCAACGCGGGTGCCAAGATCCAGTAACTCTTCGCTCGCATTGGCGGCAAAAAAACCAAGGCTTGCCGCCAACTCGGTTTGTGTCTGCAACTCGTTGATGGCCGCACGCGCGGCTCCCAGCCCTTTGCGCATCTCCGCATCGTTCAACCGCCCATGCGCTTCCGCAATATGGCTGGCAACGTTCACGGCGGAGCGGCGCAACTGCATTCTCAAGCCAAAGGTCTCCGACTTGGGAAAATCTTCCGTGGCGGCATACACCGCACGCGCCAGCTCCATGGCCTTTTGCCAGGCAATCAGATCGCGATAGTGTCTTGTTCTTGGCATGATCCTCCACCCCATGAACCCGCGAACCAGCTAACTTGCCATCGTGCGCAGCACGCCATCCTGCTACATAAACTGACTCAGAAACCGCATATCGCCCGCATAAAACTGACCAATCTCGGAGATGCCGTACTTCATCATGGCAATGCGCTCCACGCCCATGCCGAAGGCAAAGCCGGAGATCTTCTTAGGATCGTAGGCAGGCTGCTTTTCCGCCGCGAAGGCGAAGACCGCGGGGTCCACCATGCCGCAACCGAGCAGCTCAATCCAACCCGAGTCCTTGCACTTGCGGCAACCTTTGCCACCACAGAAGATGCAACTGATCTGCACGTCGGCAGAGGGCTCGGTGAAAGGAAAGAAGCTGGGAAAGAAGCGGGTCTTCACGGACGAGCCGAACAAGGCCTTCATGGCGTGGTCGAGCGTGCCCTTGAGGTCGCTGAAGGTGATGTTGGTGTCAACGCACAAGCCTTCCACTTGATGAAAGATGGGCGAGTGGGTGGCATCGGCCGCGTCGTTGCGGTGCACCTTGCCGGGGATCACGATGCGGACCGGGGGCGGCTGCATCTCCATGGTGCGCATCTGCACGGGCGAAGTGTGGGTGCGCAGCAGGAGGCGGTCGCGCTGGTTGCGCTTCTCCTGGCCAGCCACGACCAGCGTGTCCTGGGTGTCGCGCGCCGGATGGCCGGGTGGGAAGTTCATGCTCTCAAAGTTGTAGAAGTCGGTTTCGACCTCCGGGCCCACGCCCACCGAGTAGCCAAGCGCGGCAAAGACGCTCACAATCTCGTTCAGCGTCTTGGTGATGGGATGTTCAGCGCCCATCAGGCGGCGGGTGCCGGGCAGGGTGATGTCAAGTGCCTCAGCGGCCAAAGCGGCGTCACTGGGGCCTGCGCCGGCGGCCGTGTCGAGCAGCCCTTCCACAGTCTTCTTCAACTCGTTGAAGCGCTGGCCGAGGGATTTCTTGGCCTCGGGTGGGGCAGCCTTCAGCCAACGGCTGGAAACGTCGTTGAGGCGGCCCTGCTTGCGGCCCAGCCACTCCAGGCGAAAAGCCTCTACGCCCGGCTCGCCCTCGATGCCCTGCGCCGCTTCACGCGCCGCGGCGGTGAGAGCTGCGAAGGCCTGCTCAAGGGAGGCGTCATCAAATGCCGTCAGATTGGGAATTGCTTCGGTCTTCATTGCGGTTCTTCTAGGATAAACCACTGAAATGTCTTATCAAGAACCGCTGGAAATAACAGGAGCTCATCAATCCACAACTCGTTAGGCACACTGAGCATTAGCAACCGCTTGCTGCACCACCGGAAGGACTTTCAGCTCACAGTCAAGCCTCCCTTCAAGCCGTTCGATGTCCTCCCTAATATTTACTACCCAAAGATTTACGTTCCTCTCAAGCCATGCGTCATCCTTACCCAGGTACTCCTTCCTCAAATAATCGAGAACGTTGTTCCGAAGCAAGTTGAACCAAATCCACAGATCTTCAACCCCTCGCCAAGTGAAATCAAACCGTGCAAATCGCCTTTGAATATCGTGCGTTTCATAAGAAAAAATCGGGAAGTTTTGGGCGATCTTGCTGAATACGTCCTGTTCCATCGTATTTCCTCCAAGATCTTGCGTCTTCAGTTTGGCAATCTTTGGTTACGCTGGGATAGGCAACCGCATGACTTGGGCAGCGGGCTCGGGCACGGGCAATCCGTCTTCACGCAGGCCTTCCAGATGAAACTCAATACCTTCGCGCAGCATCTGTTCCGCCTCTTCGAGGGTCTTGGCGGTGACGCCCAAGCCTGGGAGATCGGGGACATAGGCACTCCACCCCGTCGAAGTCTTCTCGAAAACAGCCGCGTATTCCTTCATTTCAGACCTGCCTGCTTGAGAATGCTGTTCAGCGTGCCTTTGTCCATCTCATCGGCTGGATGCCCCGCAATCGTCACCCGCCCGAGTTTGAGAAGATGCTTGAACTGGCGATGGCTTCCCCTTTGCGCCACCTGAAACCAACCATCGGCCTCGATCATCCTGAGCAGATCGCGAATCTTCATCGAATCGCCACGCCGTATGCGGCGATTTTACCACCCTTTGAGATGGCTCCCTGCGATCGGTATTCCCAAACGCAGAAAAGCCCCGGATCGCTCCGGGGCTTTTGCTGACTTGCTGGTGCGCGCAAAGCGCACGCTGGCTTGCTTAGGCGGCGGGCGCGAGAGCGGCCTTGGCCTTGGCGACCAGATCGGTGAAGCCGGTGGCGTCCTTGACAGCGATGTCGGCCAGGATCTTGCGATCCAGTTCAATGCTGGCCTTCTTGAGGCCGTTGATGAACTGCGAGTAGCTGATGCCGTTGAGCTTGCAGGCGGCCGAGATACGCACAATCCAGAGCGAGCGGTACTGGCGCTTCTTCTGCTTGCGGCCGAAATAGGCAAACTTGAGGCCACGCTCAACGGCTTCTTGAGCTGCCTGGTAGAGCTTGGACTTGGTGAGGAAGTATCCACTAGCTCTCTTGAGGATTTTTTTGCGGCGGTCTGTCCGCTTGGTACTGCGTTTTACGCGGGGCATTGCTTGTTTCTCCGTTTTTGCGTCTTGTGTTTCGCGGCTGGAGGCAGGAGGCGATCAACCCCGAAGGGTGGCGCTTGGGCCTCTTCACGCGCGTACTGCAATCCTGATGCTCTGAGCATTACCACAAAGAACCCAAAGGTCCGCTGCAGGCAATGCCCGGGCGGTGCGACACATTTGCACCACCAACGACGGCCACTCCCAGAGGGAGCAGCGCCGGCCTCAGGCGTAAGGGATCATGCGCGCGATCTTGGCGTGATCACCGTCGGAAACAAACGCTCTCCTACCGAGTTTGCGCTTGGTCTTGGATGACTTCGACGTAAGAATGTGGCGCGTCTTGGTCTGGCCCCTCTTGATTTTGCCGGTGCCAGTCTTGCTAAAGCGCTTTTTCGCGCCCGAATGGGTCTTCAGCTTGGGCATTGTTTTTCTCATCCTGGGCAGCCATGAAACCGGCGCCCATTTTTTGCCCCTTCCAGACAGGGGTTCCCCTGCCCTTGAGGGCTTCAACCAGTATAGCGGAAAGCGGAGGGTGAGGCGAGTTGCACCACTATTGGTGCACCACCTGGCACCTGCTGTGCGGCAGACCGCTTCGCGTTGCCTGAAGGAAAGCCGGCGTTCATTCTTCTGTCGCACTTGCGGCATGACTACAGATCCAGCCCATCAGGGTTACGGCTCTGGATCGGGGGCGGTGCGGGGCGAGCAGCAGGCGGGCTGGGTGGGCTTGAAGTTCATCAGCTCCAGCCGGGTGTCGTCTGGATCATACAGATTCAATTGGTATTTGCCGTCGTGGCCTATCTTGGGAGCGGGGTCGTGGCGGCCGGTAAGAACGCCCGGCACAAGTAACTTTTCCGCCACCTGCTGAACGCTGATCTCGCCTACGCTAAGGTGGTTCATAACACCGAGGCGCTGCTGAGTGATGTCCGTGACAGGCCCTGGGGCAACCATCATGTACTCCAGCCAGTCGCGGGAGTCGGGCGTCTGCTGGCTGACCCAGTCAATGCGGCCCTCGGCGGCGCCGCCGAACCAGTAGGGCCGGAAGCCAAGAATCGCGCGGTAGAAGGCGTCTTCCGCCTCCCGGCTGTGGACCACGATACCTATGTGGATGATGTGGCGGCCCACGGCGCGGGGCGCGTCAATCGGCTTGAGAACAGGCTGGATGAACTGGACGCGGTTGCCCTCTGGATCAAGAACCTCAAACCATTGGCTGCCGTCAGAGCCCTTTTGGACTGAGCTGGGAACCTTCCAGGCTTTGGCCGCCAGGAACTTCCGCATGCCTTCCGCGGAATCCGTGGTGAAGGCAATGTGATCCAGGCGGTTGATGCCGGCATTCGGCGGCAGGGGAAGAACTTCCACCCACTGCGTGGGGCTGAGGGCATAGCGGACGCCCTGAGAGGACTCGGGATCGGGGAGCTTGGCAAAACCCATCTGATCGGCGTAGAAGCTCGCGGCCGCGGCGGGGTCGGAGGTATAGACGGCGAGATGGGAGACGCCGGTGATTCTTGGGCGTGGGGACGGAGCCTGCGCCCACGCCAACCCACATGCCAAAGCAACGAGTCCTGCAAATGTCCAACGTAAACGCACGATAGAACCTCTTTCCTGGCGGTGCTGAAAACCATACACGGAGACGCGGGCGTTGCACAATCGGAGGTTTGCGCGGACTCCAAGGGGGATTGATTTTGGGATTGAGGATTTTTGGTTCGGCACTTGGATAAGGTGTCGGCTTCCCACCCATTGCGCGATAGAACCTGCGCAATGGATGGGGCACGGCGCTTCTATTTCAGGGCACAGTCAATAGGACTGGATGAATAGGACCGGGTTTTCCAGAGCCCGGGAGATTAGCGCCAATTTATGATGAGAGCCGACAAACTATGCAAATCACCTTGGATGAGGGCAACACGTTGACCGGCAAGCTGGAACTGATGATGGGACCGATGCGCAGCAACAAGACGGCGGAGATGCTGCGCCGCGCCGATATGCGCCGCCAGTATGCCCGGCAGTTCGTGCTGGTGCTGAAGCCGAGCGACGACACCAAGGGCGGTCCGGGCCTGGTGGAGAGCCGCAACCCCATGGGACACGGGAAGATGAAGGCCCACGCCTTCAACTCCGCCAACCCCTGGGAGGTGCTGGAAGTAATTGCCGAGAAGGAACAGGAGATTGGCAAGCGGGTGGAGTGCATTGCCATGGACGAGGGCCAGTTTGTGGAAGGGCTCTTCCTGTTTGTGAAGCATTTGCTGGAGGGCGGCCACGATGTGCTGGTGGCCGGGCTGGATCTGGACTTCCGCGCCAATCCCTTTGGGGAGATGCTGAATTTGAGCTGGCTGGTGAACGCCTACGGGGGATCGATTACCGAGTGCATGGCGTATTGCAGCTGCGGGGCACGGGCGCTCTACTCGCAGCGATTGATTGACGGCAAGCCGGCCTCGTATGACAGCCCGATCAAGGTTCCCGGGGACACCTACGAGCCGCGCTGCTCGGAACACTTTGTTTTGCCGGGAAGGCCGCATTAAAGGTGCTAGTGGCTAAGGGACTAGGGACTCGGGACTGGTGGCTAGGAGATAGAAGCTGGCATCGGATGTTGGCGGGGTGCTCCCCAACCGGGGCTGCGGTCGTCGATAATAGAAAGTATTGTCCGTTAGGGGTAAATGACCTTGAACCGATTCACATTTTCCGCACTGCTGGTTGCAGCAGTTTCGCTGTGTCTGCCCGCCTTTGCCCAAACCACCGCTCTGAACACTGGATGCGGCGCACCGGCCATACGATTCGACGTGGAGAACGATCACGGGCTGCACCCGTCGCCCACCTCGCCCGACCGGGCGCTGGTGTTCTTTCTGGAGGACGACTCGGACATCTCCGGCTTCCGCAAGCCGACGGTCCGGGTGGGAGTGGACGGCAAGTGGGTTGGAGCCACGCGTGGCACCAGCTACATCTTCTTCTACGTTGAGCCGGGCCAGCACCACCTGTGCACCAACTGGCAGGATGGCGACGTGTTCAGCCGCAAGGCGCAAACCGAGCGCACGCTGGATTTCTCCGTGGTTGCCGGGAAGACCTACTACTTTGAGGTGACGAACACATTCCGGGGCGCATCGCGGACCGCGACCAAGCTGGAACCGATCACCACAACGAATCAGGAAGACCTGCTGGGCGACTACGACTATTCCTTCTTCCACCAGCTGCCGTAAGCGGCATCCGCATTTCGTCCGGCGCGACTTTAATTGAACCGCGCCGGAGCTCCCCACGTACAACTGAGCAGAGAGCCAGCCGCGCGGCGATTCCCGCCGGTGGTTCTGCGCCCGGCGCAAGAGGCCGGAGAGGAGTTGTGCGTGTCGCATGGTGTGTGTCCATGGTGGATGGGCTATCTGCTGGCCAGCCCCCTACGCCGCTGGGGAATTCAAAACCCTGAAAAACTGCTCGGACCCTGGATCCAACCCGGGTTCAAGATCCTGGAACCCGGCCCCGGCATGGGCTTTTTCACGCTCCCCATGGCCAAGTTGGTGGGCTCGCTGGGCTCGATCATAGCCCTGGACGTGCAGCCGGAGATGCTGGCAGGGCTGCGCCGTCGCGCCGTACGCGCCCGGCTGGCGGACCGGCTGGATCTGCGTCTGGTTGCAAGTGACTCTCTCGACATCGGCGACCTGGCTGGTTCGGTGGACTTTGTGCTGGCCTTTGCCGTGGTCCACGAGATGCCTTCCGCAGAGAAATTTTTTGTGGAGACGGCCCTTGCGCTCAAGCCGGGAGGGCAGCTTTACTTTGCCGAGCCGACCGGGCACGTAACCGAGGCAGCTTTCCAGGCGGAACTGAAAGCTGCCTACCTGGCAGGGCTCACGCTCCATGCCAAGCCCAAGGTGAGGCGCAGCCACGCGGTGGTGCTACGCAAACCGTAAAGACTTAACGGGAAATGGGATAAAGGCAACGGGCCCTGGGAGCGATGCTCCCAGGGCCCGTTTTCAGCTAAGTGCGGCTGCTGCTACTTGGTAGTGGTGGCCGGATTGGGGTGATCGGCGGGGGCCGGAGCGCCGGGCAGCGTGGGCACAGGAGTAAAGTTCTGCTGCTGCTGTTGCTGCGGGGTGGGCTGGTTGGGATCCTTCTTGTGCTGGCTGAGGCGCTGCTTGTCACCGGTGTTGGCGGAATGCTTTTTCTTCTTCTGGGGAGCCGTGTTGCCAGCCAGACCCAACGGGCCAGCCTGGGTTTGGCGGTCGGCAGCTTCCGCGGCGTCAGGCGCGGCGGGGGCCATGGCAGCGGGAGCCGCATTGTCGAGCGTGAGGACGGGCTTGGGCTGCTTGGGCAAGCGGGCACGGGTGCTGTAACGCGACTTGGCTGCTACCGGTCTGGACTCCAGGGGATTGGCCGGGGCGTTGGGATCGACCTGCGCGGGAGTGTTCTCGGGCAGAGCGCCAGCGTTCTCGGTAATCCTGGAGGGCGTATCGGGCAGGGTCTCACGAGGCTTCTGGCCGTAGCGAATCTTTTCCTTCTTGCCAGGCTTTTCGACGCCGGGGAGGACAGCCTTGACCTTCTTGTTGGAAGGCTTGGCGGGAGCCGCGGCGGGTGCAGGGGCTGCGGCGACCGGCTCGGTTGCGGGAGCCGCGCCGCTCTTCTGACGGAAGGAGTGGGTGGTCTCGCGGAAGCGGGTACGCTCCACTTTCTTCTTCTTCTTGGGCGCGGGAGGAACGTAAGCGCTATAGATCGGCTTGGTTTCCTTTACGCTGGCGCCGGTATCGGAGTAGCCGGGGCGGATATCGATGAAAGCCTCTTCGCGCATCTTGGTGAGATAGGTGCGAATGGCGGGCTCCATGCGCTCCATGTAGAAGGCCTCTTCGACCTGCTCCTGGACTTCCTTGAAGGGCTTGGCGCCACCGGGCGCGTGCTGCACAACCTTGAGAATGACGTAACCCTGGCGGGTGAGGATGGGCTCCGTGACCTGGCCGGACTTGAGGACAAAGGTCTTGTCTTCCAGCAGCTTGGGCAGAGCGCCACGCTGATACTCGCCCAACTCGCCGCCCTGATTGGCCGTGGAGCCATCGGAGAAGGACTTGGCCAGCTGGGAAAAGTCGCCGCCAGCCTGGATGCGGGTTTCAACGTCGTCGGCCTTGAGCTTGGCAGCCTTGACCTTTTCGGGGTCGGTGCCGCCGCCGGTGGAGATCATGATCTCGCTGAGGTGGACGCTCTCGGTCTGCATGTACTGCTGTTTGTGCTGCTCGTAGTAGCGCTCGGCTTCGCCGGGGGTGAAGCGGATTTGGCCGCCCACCTGCTGCTGCATCACCTGTTGGGTGATGATGCCGTTGCGGATGTTGGCCTTGAAGTCCTCAAAGGAGACGCCCTGCTCGCGGGCGGCCTTTTCGAGGTCTTCAATGGTATCCAGGCGATACTGCTTGCGGATGACGTCGAGGCGCTTGATGAGTTCGGTATCGCCTTTGATGTCCAGCTCTTTGCCCTTGGAGAGCCAGAGTTGCTGGTCAATCAGGTTGCGCAGCAGGTCTCGGTGACCGACTGTGATCTCCTGCATGGTGGTTGCGCCGCGCTGCCGCGCTTCCTGGTCCACTTCCTTCAGCGCACGCTCATAGTCAGACCGGGTGATGATCTGGTCATTGACGCGGGCGATGATGTCCTCAACCACCGCACCGCCGTAAGGGCTTTGCGGGGCAATGTTTGGGGCAACCTGGGCGTGCGCCAGTCCGGCGCCGGCGATCACGATCGCGGCGGCAGCAACTGCCGCGCTTGTACGAAGAAGTCTCAAGGTCATAGGGTCAGCACACGTTCCGATCAAGCAGACAAGTATCCGGGCAGGGAAAACCCCACCTAGAACATAGACGTCATTGTAAATGGATGGGCAGCACAAGCGCGATGCCCGGAGGCCAAATTGCACTTTGGGAGGGCGGGATGGGGCGGGTTAAGGGCCTTGCGAATCTTCTGAATGCTATACTTGACCCCAGAAAGGCTCCGCCGAGCCCTTTCCACGGGTACCCGGCCCGCAGATCGATTGCACGCCCGGATGGAGTCCTGACCGCCAAAGCCTTGCCCCGTTGAGGGTCAGGGCCGCTTTTCTCCAGGCCAGATCGGGCGGCCGCGAACCCTCCGGCATGCTGCTGCGTCCAACACCTAGGGAAGGTCTCGCTCGCCCTGGAGGTTCGGTCTGCTTATGACGCCCCGCGCTCGTCGCGCACTCTTCACTATCACGATCTTTTTTGTGGTCTGCGCCGTGGTGGGCACGGTCCTACAGCGCCGGGTGGGCGCGCAGTCCACCGCCGACCAGAGCCAGCTGCGGGACAGCCTGCGGAATTTTTCCGACATTTACGCGATTGTGGAAAAGAATTACGCCGAGCCGATCACTGGCGACCGGGCCGACACCGCCATTTACGACGGCGCCATTCCGGGCATGCTGCGGGTTCTGGATCCGCACTCCAATTTTTACGATGCCAAGGCCTATGCCCGCATGCGGGAAGACCAGCGCGGCCACTATTACGGCGTGGGCATGGTGATCCAGCAGCAGCGCGACCCCCAGGGCAAGGATCACGTGTATGTGATTACCCCCTATGAGGGCACGCCGTCGTTCCGGGCAGGCATCCACCCCGGCGACTACATAAACACGATTGACGGAAAGTCAGCCGACGGCATGACCAGCGACCAGGTGGCCAAGACCCTGAAGGGACCCAAGGGCACCCACGTTCAGGTGACGGTGGTCCGCTACGGCGTGGCCAATCCGATTCCGTTTGACTTGACCCGCGACGACATCCCCCACCCCTCGGTGGATTTGAAGTACGAGATCCGGCCGGGCGTGGGCTACATCCACCTGACCCAGTTCCAGGAGACCACGGGCAAGGAGATGCGCGAGGCCATCAACGGCTTTGGAGATCTGAAGGGCCTGGTGATCGATCTGCGCAACAATCCGGGAGGCTTGCTGAGCCAGGCCGTGGATGTGTGCGACAACCTGCTGACCAAGGGCCAGGCCATTGTGAGCCAGCATGGACGGGCCTTCAGCGACGTGAACTACTCGGCAACCCATGGCAACGGCGGGAAGAGCTTTCCGCTGGTGGTGCTGGTGAATCGGGGCTCAGCCTCAGCGGCGGAGATTGTTTCCGGCGCGCTGCAGGACCACGACCGCGCCCTGATTGTGGGCGAAACCACCTTTGGCAAGGGGCTGGTGCAGACGGTATACGACATGGCCGACCACCAGATGGGCCTGGCGCTGACCACCTACCACTACTACACGCCGTCGGGGCGACTGATCCAGCGCAACTACACCGGTGTGTCGCTCTACGACTACTACTACAACCACGCCGGCGCGCAACCGGCGGACAACACCAATCGCGAAGTGAAGCTGACGGATGCGGGCCGCACCGTGTATGGCGGCGGTGGCATTACGCCGGACGAGAAGTTCGACACCCCGCTGGCCGACAAGTTTCAGGATCTGCTGATCGCGCACGACGTGTTCTTCCGCTTTGCGCCCGTCTACCTTTCCAACCACAGCATCGACAAGAACTTCAAGGTGGACGATGCGGTGCTGGCCGAGTTCAAGAAGTTTGTTGTGGGCCAGGGCGTGGATTGGGTGGACACGGACGCCAAGAAGGTAGACAGCTGGATGCGCGCCCGGGTGCGCACCAACATTGTCTCCATCCAGTTTGGGCAACTGCAGGGCCTGCGCGAGATGGCCGACTGGGATCCTTCCATCCAGAAGGCGCTCAGCTTCCTGCCCGAAGCCCAGGCGCTGGAAGACAACGCCCACAAGGTGGCTACGCAAAAAGCCATGGCCGCCAATAGCGACCAGCGAGCGAAGTAACTCCGATATTGCAGGAACGCACAAAGGCCGTCCCCAGGGACGGCCTTTGTGCGTTTGTGGACCTTACTTGCGTTGGCAGCATGGTTTTCTTGATTACCCTATTCCTCAGAAAGGGTTTTGGCATCCCACCCATTGCGTGATAGAACCTGCGCAATGGATGGGACACGGAGGATTCATTTGCCGCGCATGCTTTCAAGTGCCATACCAATAGAATGATCTGGGACCGCGCCTGGATGATGGACGCGCAACTGGAGACAACGATGAAGAGCCACACCGAGTATCTGGTATATGAAACCCGCCGCAATCGGGAGATGGTGCACATCACCGATCAAGTGGAGGAGATTGTGCGCCGCAGCGGGGTGCGCGATGGGTTGTGTTTTGTTTCGCCGATGCACATTACCGCCGCCATTTACGTGAATGACCACGAGAGCGGACTGATTGAGGACATTGAGAAATGGCTGGAGGAGCTGGCTCCGGCGCGGCCTGACTACAAGCATCACCAGACCGGCGAGGACAACGGCGATGCGCACTTGAAGTCGCTGCTGCTGCACCACGAGACGACCCTGCCGGTGACCAATGGACGGCTGGATCTGGGGACGTGGCAGCGGGTGTTCTACGCGGAGTTCGACGGTCAGCGGAAGAAACGGGTGATTGTGAAGGTGCTGGGGATTGAGTAACTGAAACCCCGGAATTCTCTCTTTTAGGCGAGGGTTCAGGGACCTGAAGGTCCCTGCTCCTTCCCTTCCCCGGTCTCAAAAACGAGACCGGGGGCACCCGGGGTCTTTGCTGGAGATAGATTCAAGAACCATCGACTCCGGGGGCACCGGGAAGACGTTCAACGGACTGGCAAATCTTTGCGGGGGAAAGGTTCGAGAGCGGACAGCATCGGCTTCCCAGGTCTCAAAATCGAGACCTGGGGCACCCAGCGTCGTTGCGGTGATAGCTTCCTCCAGCTATCTCAATGACTCAAGAGCTACATCAATTCACGATGGGCTCAAGGAGAAGAACCCACTCCTGCGCGTCGGGTTTTTGCCAGGTTGGAGCGTCGGCTGGGGCTGCGGTCTCCGCGCCGGTGCGGGGATTGAACCAGGTAGCCTTTACGTGCGCGGCGGGAAGTGGCTTGGCGAGGGTGATGGCGCTGCCCGCTAATGAGTAGATGACCACTGGCTCGGCTGCGCCACCGGCTAGGACCCAGTTTTGATCGGGCGCGCTGACCCATCCATCCTTGGGCTCCATCTTCATGAGCACGGAGGCAAGATGCGCGCTCACAAACTGGCCGACGATCTTGTCGTCGTTGGAGGCAGGCTGCGGAACCTGCGCGCTGACCGGACGCGCGGGATACATGGAGGAGGCCAGCTCCTTGTCGGTGGGTGGGCGCATGCCGCCGCGGGCCACCTGCGCGGACTGCGAGGCAGCGCCGGCCATGAGCACCGGCCATGGGCCAGCACCTGCCTCCATGGGCATGAGCGCAATTTGAGGGAAACGGTCGCGGTACTCGCGCACCTGCTTGTAGACCAGTTGCGGAGTAGTGAAAGGCGGCGTGTCGGTGTAGCCGGGAAAGGCGCGCGCAATCAGCTCGCGGAAGGCGTGGTTCTCGCCAGCCTTGGGAGCAAAGAGCGAACCATCCGGCATGTAGAGCCAGTAGCGCATATCCACCACGGCCACCTGCGCGGCGCGCTCGGGATTGGCGAGGATGGCATCGGTGATCTGCTTGCTGGTGGTGAGCGCGATGCGCACTTTGCGTCCGTGCTTCTGCTCCCACTCGCGCACCGTGTCCTGAAAGAACTCTTCGAACTCCAATGGGCCAGCGTACTGATAGGCGATGCCGAAGATGACGTTGGGTTGATCGGCCATCTCATCGAGCGAGTGCAGAATGTAAGCGCGATGCAGTTGGCGGAGCGGCGCGTAGCTGGTGGAGTAGAACTGATTGCCTTCGTCGCTGCGGCCATGCACGCGCAGAGGCGGCGGCTCCGGCAGGCCGGTGTCGTTGATGTTGTTGGCGGGGCGCCAGGCGTAATCGATCCAGTGCGGACCAATCTCCAGCACGTTGTGGGTGTTGTAGAGATCGTAGAAGACGACGAAGCCCTGCTTGGCGGCTTCGTGGGCGAACTCGCGTTGGCGCGCGAAGTAGTAGGGGTTGTAGCGGGAGAGGTCGAACTTGCTAAGGCCGTCCCAGGCAATGCCCTGGCCCGAGCGCGCCCACGGCACTTCATAGAACGGAGCCCAGACGTCGGCATCGGCTCGATGTTCCACGGTGTGCGAGTCGCGGCGATGATCGTACCAAAGGCCGGGGTTTACCTGGAAGGTGACGACGCCACGGTGCTTGATGCGCGCGGCCATCTGCGCCAGATCCTCAGTGAGGCCGGGAGCCGTGACACCGGGCATGAATCGCGTCACCGACGAGCCGGTGGAGTCCATGGCGGTGAGCGGCGAAGTGTCGCCCCGCCACCATGCCTCGGTTTGCGAGGAGCCCCAGAGCACCTGGCCCTCGACGACAAAGCGTCCGTTGACGATTTCTATTGGATGGAGTTGGTCAAGCGCGGGGACGATGGGTTTCACATCGGCAGCGCGGAGTTCTTCTACACCTGCCAGGCTCTCGGCTGGCAAGGTGTTTGCAAGCGGAAGATGTGCGCCGGTGCGGGCTGCGAGCTGGCTCTCGTAGAGCGAATCTTTCGATTCGATGGAGTAGTTGGGCGCGTCCGGAGGGCCGAGGACTTCGATGTTGGCGGCGGTGGAGTTCCAGACGACGGAGTTGGCGGCGGTCCAGCCAGCGCCTTGCGCGCGGGAAAAGTCGAGCTGAAGCTGCAGGCGCGTGGGCACGTGAACGCGCTCGTAGAGGATGCCGGAGGCCCAGCCTTCAAAGGAGCCACTGGCTCCGAGCGATCTCTCGGCTTTACAGTCCAAAAAAACGTTGGGACCGGCGGCGAGCAGGCCGCTGGCAAAGTCGTTGGTTCCCTGCTCGCTCCAGGCGCGCAGAACGAGGACTTGCTGGCCATCGACGACGAAGGATTGACGGCGATAGCCGCCGGGCTCGGCGATGGGCGCTTCGCTGCGGCAATCGGCAACGGTGATGCGGCGGCCACGTCCGTTGACGCGCACCGCAGAGGCGACAAAGTGGCGCGCGGTCACGTTGCGCACCCACGCATCTTCCACGCGGTCGAGCAGAATGGCGATCCAGGCGTGCTCTTCGTCTTTGGACAGAGCGTGATCGTAGGCGCTTTCGAGCAGGAAATTCTCAATGCCGATGTGGGTGGGCACAGCTGCGGCGGCAACGCGCGCCACCGTGCCTGCGCCGTAGATTGCTTCGAGGGCGGTGGTGATGGGGGCGTCGAGGGTGATGGTCTTCTTGTCCGCATTCACGGCGGTGATGGTGCGATCCCAGAGGAGATCGTGGGAGCTGGCGTGCCAGTCGAGGCGGGCGTTGGCAAAGGTGCCAGGAAGGCCGGTCATGCCCATGGCGGAGATCCACGCATCGGTACTGGGGCGGCGCACAACAACGCGGTCGCCGGGCTGGAGGGCATCGACAGAGGCCAGGGTGAGGGTCATCGAACCAGCGGGTGCATCGACGGTGACGGCGATGATTTTTTCTAGCCCAGGATCGGTGGTTACACCGACCTCCATCAGCGTGCGGCGTCCGATGCCTTCCGCGACGATGGTTGTCCCGCTGGGACCCGCGCCCATGCCGCGCAGCACCACTCCGGTGGCGCGCAGGACGAGTTGGCCCTGCACATGAAAGCGGCCTGCAGTGAGCAGCACGGCCCCGCGAAAGCCATCCGCAGCGATGGGCCGGGCGGCAACACGATCGAGCGCGGCCTGGAGGAGTGCGGTGTCGTCCGCGCCGCTGGGCCGGACCACGAGGACGACTTTGACCATGGGCAAGGCCTTGCCGCCGCCCTCGTAGCCGGCGTAGGAGAAGTCAATGCCGACAGGGCTTGTGGGCACGGATGCGGCGTGCGCGCAAGGCGCGGCCAGAACGAGGATGAGCGCGCAGAGGTAAGCGAGGCTAGAAGGGCGAAGCTGCGAAATCATGAGGTCCTCTTGTTGCACAATGCGCGCATCAGAGCCCGAAGGGCCAGATGCGCTGGACGGTTCCAGCAAATATTTCCTGGCGATCTTCCGCGTTCAAAAAGCCGATGTGGTCGCGGTAGAGTTCGACGAGTTTAGCGTAGGGCAGTTGCTTGAGCGAGACGGGCCAGTTGGTGGCCCACATCAGACGGCGCGGCCCAAAGGCGTCGTAGATCTTGCGCACCATCTGCTGCGCGTCTAGGTAAGGGTATGCCTGATGGGAGAGTGTCCAAAGGTCAGAAATCTTCACAAAGACGCGTGGAAAACGGGCCAGAGCGAGCAGGAACTGGAGCTGATCGGGGCGATCCAGAGGGCAATCGGCCATGTGGTCGATAACCACCGTTAGCTCGGGGTTGGCCTCGATGAGAGGGACAAGATCCGGCATGCGGGTGATGGGCGCAAGGAGGGTCATGGGAATTTTGAGTTGGCTGCAACGTTGCCAGAGGGGCTTCATGAGCGGGCCGCGAATCCAGTCGCCATCGGCGGTGGCAGCGGGGCTCAGGCGCACGCCGCGCAAGCCATCGGCGGTGTGCTGGGAGAGATGATCCGGGGCGTCTGGGTCTTCGGGATTGACGCGGCAGACACCGTGAAACTTGCCGGGAAAACGATGCAGCACGTCGAGCAGATAGCTGTTGTCCCAGCGGTAGTGAATGACCTGGATGAGGACCGTTCGCGCCACGTGGTTGGCGGCCATCAGTTGAAGTAACAGCTCGGGAGGCGCGTCGTCGGCAGGGGGATGCGCGCCCTGGGCAAAGGGAAAACGAGGGTTGCGCTCAAAGACGTGGACGTGGGAGTCGATCATGAGGGGTGCGGTAATGGCCGCGGCCAGGGGATGCGCGGCCAGAGCGACGGTAGAGGCGAGGAAACGGCGGCGATTGAGCATGGTACGAGACCTCCCGAACGGCTCGTGCCATTGTACGTTTGGCTCAGGCAGGGCAACAAGTTGGCTTGGATCGCGCTCGAGGAAGTGGGCTTGAAGAACGGGAGAGGTTTATTGATCCGGCCCTCAAATCGTGTCACTCTATCCCACCCATCCAGCACAAAACGCGGGATGGATGGGGCACGGCGGATTCAAGGTCCAAGTGCAACAACACATCGCAAAGAGCCGACAGGAGATGGTTGGTAGGAAGCCATGGAAAAGATGGAAAACAAAGAGCGTTTCCCACTTTCCCACGGCACGGCTGCGACGAACTGTTTGATTCTGTTCACGCTCTTTGTTGCACTTGGAATTTGAATCTACCCACCCAGTTGTTAGTATTCATGGCCGGATCAATAAGGGACCTGAAGGTCCCTGCTCCTTCCTATCCCAGGTCTCAAAATCGAGACCTGGAGCACCCAAGAGCGGTACGAAATCAAATGGTCAGAGACCTAGTCGCCGTCGGTAATTTTTTTCCAGTCGCCGGCGTTGGCGGATTGCGCGCCGTCCGCGAAGTTGATGCGCGTGCGGGGCAGGACAACGATATCCACGCGGCGATTCTGGGCGCGGCCCTCCGCGGTGTCGTTGGTAGCTACGGGATGAAACTCGGCGTAGCCCGCGGCGGAGAGCTTTTCGGCGCCGATAGAACCGGTGGCCATGAGCAGGCGCGCGATGCGGGTGGAGCGAGCGGTGGAGAGTTCCCAGTTGGAATCAAAGGCGGCGGTGTGGATGGGCACGTTGTCGGTGTGGCCCTCAATGCGCAGGTCGTAAGGGGTGCGGCTGAGGGAACTGGCAATGCGCTCCAGGGTGGGCACGGTCTCCGGCTTGGGATCGGCGGAGCCGGAGTTGAAGAAGCCTGCTTCGCGCAGACTGATGACCAGGCCGTCGCGGCCCATCTGAATGGAGACGGTGTGGGTGGCCACCTGATTGGAGAGGGTCTGGGTCAGCTCGCGGCGCACGTGCTCCAGGTCCTGCTTAACCTGGGCCGGAGCCATCACATCTTCGCCCATCACAATATTCATGGGGATTTGCGGATCGTCGGCGCCTGCGCTGGAGGCGCTATTGGCCACCTTGCCGCTGCACGCGCCGTTGGTGCCGCAGGCTACCTTGCGCGAAGATTGGGGGAAGACGCCGAGGGAGCGGAAGGCAGTGTCAATGGATTGCGCGACCTGCACCTGTTTTTTCTGGTCGGCGCGCGCAAAGGCGTAGAGCACCACGAAGAAGGCGAACAGGAGGGTGATGAAGTCAGCGTAAGAGACCAGCCAGCGCTCCTGGGAGACGCGGGCGCGTGGGACGCGGGGATTCATGCTGCGGCTCCTTTGGGAGCTTTGGGCATGTGTTCGAGGAATCCGGCAAGCTTGACTTCGAGCATGCGTGGATTGATGCCTTCGAGGATGGAGATCACAGCTTCCAGCATCATCTCGCGGCGGCGATGGTCGTCGCGGATGCGGATGCGCATTTTGCCGGCGAAGGGGAGAAAGAAGAGATTGGCCACGCCCACGCCATAGATGGTGGCCACAAAGGCGACGGCGATGCCGCGGCCGACCTCGGTGATGTTGTCCAGGTGCTGCATCACCTGGATGAGGCCGAGCACCGCGCCCAGGATACCGATGGTGGGCGAGAAGCCTCCGGCGGACTCAAAGACGGCCGGGAGGCGCTCTTCATCTTCTGTTTTGGAGTCAAGGCTGACGCGCATGATCTTGCGCAGCTCGGCCGGCTCGGTGCCGTCCACGGCCAGCATGAGGGATTGCTTGAGGAAGGGTTCCTGGATGGTTTGCAGGTCGGCATCGAGCGATACGACGCCATTGCGGCGGGCCTTGTTGGCAAAGGCCACCAGTTGGTTGATGAGTTGCGCATCCTGCTTGGTGGGCGCGGAAAAGATGTGGGCCATGGCGCCGAAGGCGCCGACCACGGTGGTGAGCGGGAACTGCAGCAGCACCGCGCCCATGGTGCCGCCAAAGACGATCAGCGCCGCGGTGGGCTGCAGAATCTGGCCCAGGTTGCCGCCTTCAATGAGCAGACCGGCCACAATGCCAACCACCGCCAGGATGACGCCGCCAATGCTCGCCTTATCCATTTATTGCTCCTCTATGCTGCCAGCGAGCGCGCCTTGCTGGATCTGCCGCGTCCGGCTCATCGTTGGGTGTCGCCTGGAGAGTTGCGAACTCCGGCGGCAGGAGATCAGGACTCCGAGCTGTCGGCGCGACGGGCAGCGGCGCGTGCGCCGCTCAGATCCAGACTGGAGATGCCGGTGATGCGGGCGGCGGTGGCCGCGTCGGGCAAGCGGCGGGCAACCTCAGCCAGCAGGCGAGCGCGATAGGCCAGCACCCGTTCCACCACGACCGTGGTTTCCTCGCGGACAATCAGCTTTTCGCCGGTGATGAGCGTCAGCATGGTGTCCGGTGAGGCTTCGGCGGTCTTGATCAGATCGCTGTTCAGTACCATGGGGTTTCCGTTGAGCCGGGTAAGTTCGATCATCGGCGCGATGCTCCTTCGCTGGGATTATCGGCAAAAGGGGAGCAATAGTTAGCGGATTAGAAAGCGGGGGGCTGTTTTTGTCCGGAGCTGGACAGAAAGCGGACACCTGTAAAGTCCGGCGGGAGGAAGGCCGAAGAAGTGGCCAGATGCAATGGCACCGCCTGAAGGAAGCCACCCAGGGTTAAAAAATGGGGGCAAGTTCAAGGTAAGGACCTAAATCACTGCATCCCACAAGGAGTACCCCATGTCCCTGGGTGTCTTGAATAATGTCAATTCTCTGTATGCAGCCAACAACCTGAACAACACTTCGAACAACCTGTCGAACGTCCTTCAACAGCTGTCTTCCGGTTCGAAGATCAACTCTGGCGCCGATGATGCCGCTGGACTTTCCCTGGTGAATGGTCTGCAGGCCAACTCGCAGGCGCTGACGGAATCCACCACCAATGCCACCGAAGGCGTAGGCCTTTTGAAGGTTGCCGATGGCGCTCTCTCGCAAGTGACGAACCTGCTCAACCGTGCTGTGACGTTGGCCACCGAGGTCTCGAACGGCACCCTCACCACCTCGCAGAAGACGGCAGCCAACCAGGAGTACTCCTCGATCCTGGACGAAATCAACACCATCGGCTCCACGACGACCTTCAACCAGACAAAGGTCTTCGGCAACGGCGACGTCTCCATCTACACCGGTGACTCCACGACCCAGGGCGCTTCAATCGACAAGCTGTCGATCAATACCCTGAGTGCCAGTAGCGTGGGCGACACCAACGGCACGATGGCCTATACCGCAGGCAAGAATACCTTCCTCGATCTGTCCAACGGCGTCGGACAGAGCGGGAACGCGCAGACCACCGATACGATGGCTTCGACCACAATGACCATCGCCTACAAGAACACCGACGGCTCTTCGCAGACGGTGACGACTGCCGCGGCGACCACTGTGCAAGGTGTGATCTCCGCCATCAACGCCTCGGGCCGCGGCCTGACGGCATCGTTCAGCACCGCTTCAGCAGCCGGAGCGGCCGGCGTTACCGGCACCGACACCGGCATCATGATCTCGGGCAACGTCAACAGCGCGGGCAACACCACTAGCGCCGGCCTGGAATCGATCTCCATCGCCGGTGGCGGCTATGACACCGCGGGCGCTACAACGGCCGTCAACGCCACCGCTGCGGATGTGTTGGTCGACTCCAACACCGGCATTGCCACGATCAGCTATACGGCCAACGGAGGCGGTTCCAACCTGAACGCCACCGACCTGACCAGCCAGGGTAACGCCGAGACGGCGCTGACGACCCTGAATGCGGCCATCACCAACGTCTCTGCCCAGGACGGCTACATCGGAGCCCAGATCAACACGCTGAACTCGGTGAGCTCGGTATTGAGCACCCAGCAGGAGAACGTGGCCTCGGCACAGAACGCGGTGCAGGCAACCGACTACGCTTCGGCGACCTCGGCGATGAGCAAGTACCAGATTCTGAGCCAGACGGGTATCTCGGCGCTTGCCCAGGCCAACTCCATGGCGCAGGAAGTGACCAAGCTGCTGCAGTAAGCCAGCTAACCCGCCGGTTGATTGATCTGGTCCTCAAAAAGTGTCACTCTATCCCACCCATCCCGCACAAAACGCGGGATGGATGGGGCACCCAGTTGTCAGTCCAGTTGTCAGGATTGATGGGCCGGATGAATAGGGCAGTGAACCCGAAAAGGGCGTCCCTCCAGGGACGCCCTTTTCGGCATGCGGGCCGGGGAATGAGACGCCGCTAATCTAGAACGGGCAACCACGGCCGCTCGACTGCAGGAGTCTCCGCAGGAGGAACCGATGGGTACAGTCGGCCTTAGCTTTGGTTCGCCGACATCCGGCGCCGGATTTGACGTGAGCAGCACGGTGGCGTCGATCGTCAGCAACCTGAAGAATGTTGAGACGCCGTGGAATACGCAGCTGACCAGCCTGAAGGCGCAAGATACGGCGATCTCCGGTCTTGGCACTTTGCTGGCAAGCCTTTCGACGGATATGAGCCAGTTGACGGATATGAGCGGGATCATGGCCACCAAGACGGGTTCCAGTTCCGACACGAATACCCTGGAGCTGACCTCGGCGACCTCTTCGGCGCAGGCCGGCACCCATACGGTGGTGGTGCAGAACCTGGCGGCGACCTCGACCGGGTACATGGACGTGATTGCCAATACGGCAGATCTTCTGTCGGGATCGATTGTGCTGCAGGTGGGCAGCGGGACGGCCAGGACGATCACCCTGGACTCCACCAACGACACGCTGAGCGGATTGGCCTCGGCCATCAACGCGTCGAGCGTGGGGGTGACGGCGAACGTTTTGACGGACTCCTCGGGCTCCCGCCTGAGTCTGGTCTCCGGGACCTCGGGCTCCAACGGCAACATGTCCGTGAGCGCCAACATTATCGACACCACCAACAGCAGCACCGCGATGGGCTACTACAGCTCCGCCGCGGGGGCCGACGCCACGCTGGTGGTGGACGGGGTAACCCTGACCAACTCCTCGAATACGGTGACCAACCTGATTCCGGGGCTGACCTTTCAGATTCTCGCCTCCAGCGCCCAGAGCAGCTCGGGCACCTACACGCCGGTGCAGGTGATCATCGGCGACGATACCTCCGGGGCCTACAGCGCGATCAACGCATTTGTGAGCGACTACAACGCGCTGTCCAGCGCCATACAGGTCCAGAAGGGCAACGATGCGTCGGGTAACTCCGAGCCATTGTATGGGTCGCCAACGCTTTCCTTGTTGCAGCAACAATTGTTAAGCGGGATGAACGCGCAGAATCCGAACGGTTACATGGATGCGGTATCGACCTCGCTGGATGTGGCCATGTCGGGCTCGATTGTGCTGCAGGTGGGCACGGGGGCGGCGCAGACCGTCTCGGTGAGCACCTCGGACACCAGCCTGTCGGGGCTGGCCAACAGCATCAATGCCGCAAGCATGGGCGTAACCGCTGCGGTGGTAACCAGCAACGGAATGCAGACGCTGACTTTGGCCTCGCAGACCACCGGCTCGACTGGAGCGCTGGTGGTGACTTCGAACCTGACCGCAGCCACGGACACCGCGCTGACCTATACCGACGTTCCCTCCACGAGCACTTCGACAAGCGATACCGGAACGTTGGGCTCGATAGGCGCAAGCACCGACATTCTGTCCGGCTCGGTGGTGATCCAGGTTGGTTCGGGAAGCGCGCAGACCATCAGCATCGACTCGACCAACAACACGGCCTCCACGCTGGCCGACTCCATCAACTCAGCGGGGCTGGGAGTGACGGCGGCAGTGACCTCCGATGGCACCGGGATCACTCTGACCTCGACCGCACTGGGGGCAGCCGGGGTGATGTACGTTGACTCCAGTTTGACCGACACCACCAGCAGCGGATCGATCAGCTATTCCGATAGCGGCTATTCGACCAGCTCAACGGCCGATAGCGGGGCACTGGCCACGGTGGGCACCAGCAGCGACATTCTGTCTGGGTCCGTACTCATCCAGGTGGGTACGGGATCGGTGCAGACCATTAGTGTGGACTCATCGTCGAACACCATCTCCGGGTTGGCGAACGCCATCAACTTAGCCAACATTGGGGTAACGGCGGTGGTGGACTCCACCGGCACCAACATCACTTTAACGTCGGGGACCCAGGGGTCGGCTGGCGCGATGACCATAACCTCCAATCTGCTGAACACGACGACCCAGAGCTCGACGGCACTGGGCTACACGAACTCATCGGATATCTCCACGATGGCCAGCATGGGGATCACGGTCTCGACGACGGCCGACGGATCGATTTCGCTGGATGCGACGACGCTGGAGGGGCTGCTGAACTCGGATTACAGCGGGGTGGTGGGTTTCTTCCAAAGCGCCAACAGCTGGGGCAGCAGTTTTGCGAACATTCTGGAGTACGCCGGCACCAGCTCAACGACCGGCATGTTGTCGCTGGCGCTGACGGCGATCAGCAGCAATGAGTCTACGTTGAACACCGACATCAGCCGCGAAGAGAGCCTGATCTCCGCGGAGACCAAGAGCCTGACAACCTCGTTGAACAGCGCCAACGAGGTTCTGCAGGAGATTCCGCAACAGCTCTCGGAAGTGAACATGATCTACTCGGCGATTACGGGCTACGGCCAAACCAGCAGCTAGCCTTTCACGACGACCTTCTCGGTTCCGTTCGGCGCCGCGGATGGCGCGCGCGGAGCCGGCAGAGAAACATCAGGAACTGGGAACCGAACAAGGAGCAACACAGGATGTCAACGTATCAGGAACACGCGCTGGAAGGCGCATCGGCGGTCGATCTGGTGGTGGCGCTCTACGACGGCATCATCCGTTTTCTCTACCTGGCCATGGATGCGGTGGACCGGGAAGACGTGGACGGTCGGCGGGGCGCGGTGAAACGCGCGCTGGACATCATCATCCATCTGCAGGCGCGTTTGCGGATGGATGTGGGCGGACTGCCGGCGCAGGCTCTGAGCGAGTTTTACGCCACCGTCTTTGCGCAAATCCTGCAAGGCTCACAGTCGGCCTCGAAGGAAAAGTTTGAGCACGCCATTGAGTGTGTGCGCAATGTGCGCGATGCCTGGCGCGAGGTGGCCAAGGATCCCACCGTAAACCCCGCGCCGGCGCAGATGTCCAGCCATGCGCAGTTTGGCTATACCGACGAAGGCATCTCTTCCGGCTCGCGCTGGAACGCCTGAGCAACCCTGCCGCACACGCGCCCGTCCGCAGAGATGCTGGCGGGCGCGTTGTTGTTGCGGCGGCTGTGCTTGTGGGGCTAGGGATCAGACCGGCTGAATTCTCATCCCGGCATCTCGGTTTCCCAGGTCTCAAAATCGTGACCTGAGGCACCCAAAGACGGTCGAGAAGCAAACGGTCAAAGGTCAAAAAAATCATCCGCTGACGGTGATCTCTTCTTCGAGCTGCTGCTTCTGGAAAAGACCGGCGTAGTAGCCGTTGAGGGCCAGCAGTTCGTCGTGGCCGCCCAATTCCACAATCTTCCCATCCTCGAGCACCGCAATCCGGTCCGCCTGGCGCACGGTGGAGACGCGATGGGAGATGAGGATGGTGGTGGCGGTGGCGGTGTAGTTGCGCAAGCCGCCCAAAATGCGCTCTTCGGTATAGGTGTCGACCGAGGCCAGCGCGTCGTCCAGGATGAGGATGGCGGGGCGGCGGAGCAGGGCGCGGGCGATGGCGGCGCGCTGTTTCTGACCGCCTGAAAGCGTGACCCCGCGCTCTCCGACCATGGTTTCAAAGCCCTGGGGAAACTCTTCAAACTCCTGGCGAATGTGGGCAGCTTCCGCGGCCTTGAGCATCTCCTCGTTGCCAGCGTCGGGAGCGCCGAAGAGAAGGTTTTCGCGAATCGTCTCACTGAACAGGAAGGTCTCCTGGGGGACCATGCCGATGTTGCGACGGAGCACGGCCAGCGGGTACTGGCGGATGGGGAGGCCGTCGATGAGCAAAGCGCCGTCCGGAGCGTCGTAGAGGCGCGCAAGGAGGTCGACGAGGGTGGTCTTGCCGGAGCCGGTGGGGCCAACAATGGCCAGGCTGGAGCCGGCGGGGATGGTGAGCGAGATGTCCTTGAGGACCTCTGCGCCACCGTAACTAAAACTCAGGTGGCGGAACTCGATCTGGCCACGGAGCACGGTGGCGGGGTCCAGCGGGAGCGTGGTAGCGGTGTCTTCAATGGCGGGCTTGGAGTTGAGAATCTCCTGAATACGGACCACCGAGGCGGTGCCGCGCTGGAAGATATTGATGACCCATCCAATCGCGATGATGGGCCAGGTGAGCATGACCATAAAGACATTGAACTCAACAAACTGGCTGACGCCGATTTGATGGCTGAGCACCAGACGGCCACCCACATAGAAAGTGATGACCATGGCGATGCCGAGCACGAACTCCAGCGAAGGCCAGAGCATGCCCATGAGCTGAACCAGCTTGAGGGCGCGGGAGATGTATTCGCGATTGAGGCGCTCAAAGCGGCTGGCCTCCGACTTTTCGCGTACGAAAGCGCGGATGAGACGGACGCCGGAAAAATTCTCCTGAGCCCGGGCGGAGATATCGGAAAAGCTGGCCTGGATGCGCTCAAAGCGGGTGTGGATGCGGCTGCCAAAGTATTGGATGAGAATGCTGGCCAGCGGCATGGGAGCCCAGGCGACCAGGGTGAGCAGGGGGCTGATGCGCAACAGGAAAAAGAGCGCACTGATGGTGAAGAAGATGGTGTTGGTGGAGTACATCAGGGCCGGGCCAAGGAGCATGCGCACGGCGTTCAGGTCGTTGGTGGTGCGGGCCATGATGTCGCCGGTGCGATAGCGCTGGTAGAAGCCGGTGTCCTGGGCCTGGAGCTTGCGGAAGAGGTCGTTGCGGAGGTCGAACTCGATCTCGCGGGAGATGCCGATGAGCACCCAACGCTGAGCGTAGAGGAAGACACCGCGGACGGCGTAGATGGCAATGAGCAGGCCGGCGTAGAACAGGATGGTTTGGCGCGTGGCCTTATGGTACTCAATGGCCTCAATGGCCATGGCCAGCACGCGGGGAAACTGCACCACGGTGATGTTGGTGCCTACGCAGAAGAGGATGCCGGAAAGGTATCCCCAACGGTAGCGGCGCATGTAGGCGGCAAGCGGCCGCAGATCGCGAAGCATAGTGCTATTGTACGGGGCTCAGGGTGGCATTGGGAGGTATCCGCGCCGAGGGCGGCGCAATGTGGCGCTATCGATCCGGCAATTCACCCGTGGCATCTCATTCCCACCCATTCCCGCAAAAGGCGCGGGAATGGATGGGGCGCCCGAACGGGATTCAGTTGCCGGATCGATAGATGGGGCAAAAGCCAATGAAATGAAAAAGACTTCCCTGCCCTTCTGTTGCTCAGAGGGTGGATGCCGATGAAACAAGCAAAGACACTCTGAATGAGGTAGATATGATGGAGGATCGGAACTTTGCGCCGTTCCACGCAGACAGTCGGGCTCCCAACGGGATTGAACGCAGGCGCTGCCCTCGCTATATATGCGAAGGGCTTGCTGAAGTAGTTGTCTCTCAACCCTATACATTGATCCGGGGGGAACTGCGCGACATCGGCCTGGATGGCTGCTTTGTGGCGACCCGAGCCAACGTAAGGCCGGAATTGAAATCCAACGCCAACCTTCGCTTTCATTTGGGTGAGCACGAGTACAGCACCAACGCTCAGGTGGCCAACATCCGCCCGGGCGAAGGAATCGGACTGGAATTTCAGTTCACCGGCGGAATAACGCGCCAAGTTGCCCGCGCCATGATTGAGAGACTTCAGGTCCAGGAGCAGCAGTTGGGGCATCATCTATTTCATTACGGCAATTCATGAACCAACGCCTGAGCATCGGGCGCTTGAGTCCCTCTCCAGTCCCCGGCAAACCCACCGATCAGCCTCTGACCATGGTCTGCGCCCTCTAGAGCGGTTCCCGCGCAGACTACTGAAGAGCAGGGAGGATGTGCGCGAGCAGAGCGGAGCTTGGAAAGATCGAAATATGGCTCGTGCGGACGGGTTGGCGGCCGATAGACACAGGTGAGCCGTCACCCCCACTGGAGAGAAAATGCCAGACGACGAGCAACAAGGCAAGGTAGCTTTTGCAACCATCGAGGAGCCGGTACAGTCTGGAGCAGACCGCAGACGAAGTCGGCGGTTTTCGTGCGAAGGATTTGCAGAGATCCAACTTCTGGCGCGCGACACCATGTTCCGCGGTGAGATTCGCAATTTGAGCATCCACGGCTGTTTTGTGGCCACGCGGGCGCGCGTACATATGGAAAAGAAGATCCCGGTAAGCATCCGCTTCAGCCTGCGCAACCGGCTGTACAAGACCGAGGGCGAAGTGGTGAATATCCAGCCGGAGGAAGGCATCGGATTTGAGTTTCACCACCCCACGGCACGGATTGTGGACGACTTTGCCAAGCTGGTGGACGATTTCCGTAACGCCCCACCGCGGCGACGATAATTCTCTCCGACAGGGACGAGTTCAATGGAAAGCGCGGGATGCCCCGAGTCTCGATTTGGAAGCCTGAGATTGAGATGCTGATAGTTTTCGAAGCCGCGGTGTGAGTTGAAGCGCCCCCCTCCAGGGCGCTGTGCGGCACCGGAATACGTCCGGGGTTGAAACCCCGGAATCTTTCTTTTTGGGGGCGAGTTTTCAGGAACCTGAAGGTTCCTGCTCCTTCCTGTCTGTAGAGCATTTCTTGAAATGGTGTAGACCTAAATGTCATAAGTATCCCACCCATTTCCGCAAAGAACGCGGAAATGGATGGGGCACGGAAGTCTATAACAAAGGGGAAATGCTCTAGGTGGGGGTGCGGAGCAGGAGATAGCCGCCCACCAGGCCGAAGAGGACGTCGGAGGACCAGGCGGCAAAGACCGCGGGCAAATAATTGACGTTGCCCATGGCGCCGAAGGTTCCGTCCACCACCCAATAGGCCAGCGCCACTCCGATCGCAACCGCAATGGCGGCCAGCGACCCACGTCGGCCCATCTGCAGGGCAAAGGGGATGGCGAGCATGGCCATGACCACGGCGATGAGCGGGTAAGCCAGCTTGTGCCAGAGCGCGACGCGGAGGCGCATGGTGTCAAAGCCGCTCTGCTGCAGGTCGTCGATGTAGTGGTGGAGCTGGCCGAAGTTCATCTCCTGCGACTGCAGGTTTTCCTTGGTAAAGTAGCCAGGCTCCTCGTGAATCTCCTTGAAGGCGGTCTGCTGGAAGGGCGTAAAGGAGGTGCTATCGGCCCCGATCATGGCGCGGGTCCAGCCATTTTCAAAGATCCAGGTGGAGGTGTAGGGCTCCCAGTGGACGCGCTCGGCAAAGATGCGGCGGGAGAGCGCGAAAGTGGTGGGATCGAACTCAAAGACGGAGAGGTTGGCGAAGGCTTTGCGTTCGGGATCGAAGAACTGGTAGTAGAAGATGCGGCCGGGCTCGCCGGGATGCTGCTGGCCGAAGATCCACTTCTGTTCGGGATGGAGGAAGGTTTGCGGAGGACGGCCCTTGATGGTGGCGCGGAGCGCTTCCTGGCGGCGATTGGCCTGCGGCAGGTAGAACTCGTCAAACAGGAACAAGCTGATGGAAAGAATGGCGGCAATGGAGAGGATGGGAATGATCATACGGTAAAGGCTGATGCCGGTAGCCTTCATGGCGATGATTTCGCTGTTGCGATTGAGCACGCCAAAGGTGACTAGGGCCGCGATGAGCACAGCCAGCGGAGCGATCTGGTAGAGCATGGAGGGGGTCAGATTGACCAGATAGGCGCCCACCGTGGCCAGGGGTACGCGATTGCGCAGGATGTCGCCGATCAGATCAAAGAAGGTGAACACGAGCATGAGCAGGACAAAGGCGGCCAGCACCATGAGGAAGGTGACGACGAACTCGCGCACGACGTACTCATCGAGGATGCGGGGAAAGGCGTTGCGAGAGCGGGCGCGCCGCGGTCGGGTCAGCAGGCGCTCGATTTTGCCGCTGCACCATGCGATGAGGGAGCGCGGGCCGCGGGCCGTGCTTTTGCCCGGAGCCTGGGCCGTCCATGCGGCAAAGCGAGCCAGGACGCCGCCTCCGGTGGCCATCTGCCAGAGCAGGAAGATGCCGGCGGTGGCAAAGAGCACATTGGCCGACCAGACGGCCGCCACCGCGGGCAGCCTGTTCTGCTTGCCCAGAGCCATGCCGGTGGAGGAGAGGAAGTAGTAGAGGAAGACCAGCAGGATGGTGAAGACAAAGCCGGAGCTTTTGCCTCCGCGGCGCGAGGAAACACCGAGCGGAACACCGACCAGCATGAGCACCAGGCTGGCGGCGGGAAAGGAAAAGCGGCTTTGCAGCTCGATTTGAAAGCGGCGGCCGTCAGGGCCGTGGCTGTGCTGGATGAGTTCGCCCATGGACAGGGCGTAGATGGAGGTATCCACGCGGCCCAGATGCACGTCGCTTTGGGGACTGAGGGCCAGAGGCAGGTCGGTGGTGGCAAAGGTGGAGATGTTGTACTGATCGGCCTCGCCGGTCTTGGTCTCATGGCGGGCTCCGTCGCGCAGGCGCATGAGCAGCTCCTGGGTGGAGTCGGTGACCACGGTGGCGGTGGCAGCGGTGGTAACCACGGGAGTGGCGGGATCGGTGACGTCGGCCATGAAGACCTGCCGCCAGTTGGCGGCTCCGGTACCGGAGCGCACGTCCTGCACGTAAAGGACAAAGTTCTTGAAGTCCTCGTAAAAGACCCGGGGCTGAATCTCGTAGGATGCCTGGGAGGAACCGAGGGCCTGCTCCATCTCCAGGATGGAGCGATTGGCGCGGGGTGCAAGATAGAGCGAGTTGAGCAGGCCCAGTGCGGTGCCGCCAATGGCCACAATGGCAGCCACGCGGACAAAGTACCAGATGCCCAGACCGCCCGCGCGCATGGCGATGATTTCACTGTCGGAGGCCAAACGGCTGAACCCGAGCAGAACGCCCACCAGCACCGACATGGGAATGGTGGCGCGGAGCAGGTTGGGCAGGGTGAACAGGAAGATCTCCAGCGCGGAGGAGAAGCTGGAGCTGTTGCGGACCACCATTTCCAGCACATGCGGCAGGTAGGGCATGAACAGAATAAAGGTGAACAGCGCGCATCCAATGAGCGCGTGGGAGAGGATCTCGCCGAGAATGTAACGGGTCAGAATGCGCACAGTTGGCTCTACGATTACCTTGTTGCTAGTCTATCGTGCCGGGGCCCCGCGAGCGGCGGGGGCCGAAGGGAAGATGGCAAAGAAGTGGGCGGAGGCCAGGCGGCAGGGGACGGTTTTCAGCGACCGGTACGCGGGAGAGATGAGCGAAGCGATTTTCCAGAGGGGAAGTTGCCACGGAGCAGGGGAAGGACGCGGGGAGGAAGGGTGGAAGGGAGGGCGCGGGATGAATACATTTTCAGTTTCGACTGGACGGACCTTCCCCCCGGTGCTTAGAGTGGTTTGAGTTTCTCAATCTGTTTCTGGCGGTGGAAACAGGTGCAGGCGTGCAACCGCAGGGGAACCGGCCAGGCGTAAAGCCGTGGGCTGGCAAATAGGAATTTTTAGCCTTTACGGCATGAACGTTGGAGGAAGACACGGAATGGCAACACAACCGAACCAAACGGCGCCCAACAGCGCACCCAACTATCTTGTACCTTTCATTATCGTCACCGCGCTGTTTGGCATTTTTGGATTTCTGACGAGCCTGAACAATCAGCTGGTGGGTAAGCTGAAGGAAACTTTCCATCTGGGATACGGCGCGGCCATGCTGGCCACCGCCGCATGGTTCCTGGCCTATCTGGTCTTCTCGGTTCCCAGCGCCAAGCTGATTGAAAAGGTCGGCTACAAGAAGACCATGGTGATCTCGCTGTTCATCATGGTTCTGGGTGCACTGGCCTTCATTCCGGCAGCCAACTCGGGCCGCTTCGATCTGACGCTCTGCGCCATCTTCCTTTTGGCCACGGGTGTCTGCGCTCTGCAAACCTCGGCCAATCCGTATGCCGCCATTCTGGGTCCTGAAAGCAGCGCGGCTCTGCGCGTCAATCTGGCGCAGGCGGTCAACGCGGCGGCCTCGGCTCTGGCCCCCATCGTGGCCACCACGTTCATTCTCTCCTCTGCCAATTCCGCTGCCACCCCGGCCCAGCAAGCTCACATGCTGGTTGGCCCCTATGTTGCCATTGCGGCCTCGCTGCTGGTGCTGGGCTTCGTCGTGATGTTCCTGCATCTGCCCGCGGTCAGCATGACGCGCGACTTCCGCCCGTCCGACGCGAATGCCGTCGGCAAGTCTATCTGGAGCTATTCGCACACCGTGCTCGGCATGGTTGGCATCTTCTTCTACGTCGGCGTTGAGATCGCTCTGGCCGCCATTGGCGTGCGCTTTGCGCAGGAGCAGGGCATTACCGATGTGAAGGTGGCCGGCTTCCTGATCACGATCTACTACCTGCTGATCATGATTGGCCGCTTTGCGGGCAGCGCGTTGATGACCAAGTTCAGGCCAGAGAAACTGCTCGTGGTTCTGGGCATCTTCGGCGTCGTACTGATGGGTGCCGGCATGGCGACCACGGGAACGACCGCGGTGGGCTGCTTGGTTCTCTGTGGTCTGGCCAACTCCATCATGTACCCCACGATCTTTGCGCTGGGCATTGCCGAGCTGGGTCCGCTGACCAGCAAAGGGTCGGGCGTGATCACCATCGGCAACGTGGGTGGCGCCGCAATTCCACCGCTCTTCGGCCTGCTGGCCGACAAGATGGGCATCCAGCACGCCTTCGTGCTGCCGATCATCTGCTATCTGTTCATCACCTACTACGGCCTCTCCGGTTACAAGCCTTCGCGGGTGAAGTAAGCGGTTGGTTGTTGAAGTGAAAAAGGCCTTCCGGCATGCGCCGGAAGGCCCTTTTGTTTGATCTTGCGAATGAGAGCATTTTCTGAAAGGGTGTAGACCTGAGTTTCTTCGGTATCCCACCCATCCCGCACAAAACGCGGGATGGATGGGGCACCCAGTTGTCAGTGCTGATGGGCCGGATCGATCAGCCCCAACCCGCTTCGGTCCGCATGCACGTAAGTCCGACAAAAATTACTCGCGGACGGCGATGCCGAGAGCCTTCATCTTGCGGTAAAGATGGCTGCGTTCCAGGCCCAGAAGCTCCGCTGCGTGGCTGATGTTGTTGCGGGCTTCCTCGATCTTTTTGAGGATGTACTCGCGCTCGTAGGCGTCGCGGGCCTGCTGCAGGGTGGAGAATTCTTCTGTGGAGCGGGAGCCGGCTTTGTGCACCAAGGGCGGCAGTTGCTTGCGCTCAATGCGCAGCACCCGCGGGTTCAGGATCAACACCCGCTCCACCACGTTGCGCAGCTCGCGCACATTGCCCGGCCAGTTGTAGTGGGCCAGAGCTTCCAGCGCGTCCTCGGCAATCTCAATGCGCGGGCGACCGTACTGACGGCCAAACTCGGCGAGGAATTCGCGCACCAGGTGCGGAATATCCTGCTTGCGCTCGCGCAGCGGCGGCACAAAAAAGGGCACCACGTTGAGGCGGTAGAAGAGGTCTTCGCGGAAGTTGCCCTTGGCAATCTCCTCTTCCAGATCCTTGTTGGTGGAGGCGATCAGGCGCACATCCACGCGCA
>CAZYDF010000040.1:0-35137 GCA_964645855.1 uncultured Occallatibacter sp. | reverse complement strand
ACTATCTCCGGTTTCGGAAATGTTGCACTTGGAGCTTGAATCCGCCCACCCAGACTCCTTCTTTTGGGCCGGATCAATAAAAAGCAAAAGCGCCGGTTGCCCGGCGCTCTTGTCAGGCGCAGCCATTCTAGCAGTTGGATGGATCTTTGGGATTCGACTTTCGTCGCGCCCGGTGCTCAGGCCCGGCCGGCAAACTCGCGCGTCTCGGTGTAAACGCGCACCCGTTCGCCAATCTCGATGTAGAGCGGGGTCTTGATCTCCAGACCGGTCTCCAGGCGAGCCGCCTTGGTGGCTCCGCCAGAGGTATCGCCGCGCGCGCCCGGCTCCGTGTATTCGACCTTCAGTTCCACCTGCGCTGGCAACTCCAGACCGATGGGATTGCCGTTGTACTTCATCAGCTTCAGGATTGCGCCTTCGGTAATGAAATCCAGCGCATCGCCCATCATGGTGGGGCTCAGCTGCAGGGTGTCAAAGGTGGTCTGGTCCAGAAAGTAGGAGCCCTGGGCGTCGCTGTACAGATAGGAGGCCTCGGCATCTTCCAGATCCGGGACCCGGAACTTCTCGCCGGCCTTGAAGGTCTTGTCAAAGACCGCACGAGTCAGCAGGTTGCGCATCTTGAGCCGCACCAGCGTCTGGCCGCCACGGGCCGTGGGCGTGGAGACTTCCACATCCATGCAGTAGTAGGGCACATTCTCAAGCTCAAAGTACATCTTGCGCTTTACTTCGATGGCTTCAATCACCGACGCCATAAAAACCTCTTCTGAAAGTCAATCTCAATTGCGGGCCACCGCGATCTGGTTCCGCGCGGAATCCCCCGTCTATTATAGGTGGCGGCAGGGCGGTTTCTTGCCGCCTTGCGCGAACGGCTTGCGCCAGCCCGCTGCCAGCCGTTGTGGTCCAGCCTTCAGAGGGGCTACACTTCCCTGCGAAGATTCCGGAGACCTTCGACATGCACGAAAGCAAGACCTTGAAGGCAGCTCTCGATCTTCTGGTCGAGCGGATTGCCACGGCAGCCGAGCAACAGGGCGCGCCCCTCAGCCAGGCCGAGCGCGGGATGCTCCATTTCTCTGAGAGTGATCCCGTCCTGGCCGGGCATGCGGAGATGAGTCGTACCTTTGAAGCAAGCTCCAGCGATGAGGATTTCGAGCGCAGAATCGCGGAGTTGGTTAGCCAGATCCACGCCGAGAACAGCAAAGACCCCAGGAAGCTGCGTTCGTGGAACCAGGCGCTGGAGAAACTGAGCGAAGGTGACTTCTATCTGCTGGCAATCCTGGGGGATTGCACGCTCGGGAGCGTTGGGCGGCCGACGCTGGGTGGATTTGCGCCCACCCTCGATAGGTCCCGCAAACGGCCTCCACACGACATCCTGAAGCTGATACTCGCCAGCATCCTGATCCTATTTGGATTCTTCGGCTTCGCATCCCTATGGACAGCCCTCCGGCCCCAACTCGCTCCATGGCTGGCAATCCAACTGGACTGGCTCTTTACCCACGGACGGATTTTATATCTGGTGTTCCTGGCGGTTCTGGCCTGGCAGCTGGGACATGACGTACGAAAGCCCTGGCTTCGTTTCTGGACGGACCCCTTACGGCGCTTTATCGAACTCAATCCTCGACACTCACCCAGCCACCCGCGCCGCAGACGCAGTGCAGATTAGCCCAGCGCTTCAGCGCTGGGTGGGCTGCCCCTCAAGATCGACTGGAGTCCCGTAGGGACGGCACGAATCGTCGCACATAGACGTCGTGAGCATCGCGAAGCGCATTGGCCCGACCGCAGGTGGCCTGTAAGGACGGCACAACATTTCGGCCTTCTCCCGCACCCACCCCTCCATCCACCAAGCTCAATCTCACATAGGCACTCCGACTCGTCCTAGGGTTTGGCAGGCAGCTTCGGCGGCGCTTCCACGAATTCATCGCCGCAGCGAGCCAGAATCTGCGCACGGCGATCGGTCAGCAGCTTCAGCTGCGTGGTCAGCTCGATGAACTCCTTCTTCTGCTCAGCCGTGAGGCTCTTTTCTGGTTCTTTTGCTTCCGTTTTCTTATCGGCCTGCGGTTGCTGACTGGCTTCAGCCTTCTTGTCGTTTGGAACGGGAGCGGCAAGCTTCACGATCTCGTCCAGCCGGGCCTGGAGCCGCGGAATTTCGCGGTCAATCAGCACCGGCCGGATCAGCGCACTCTTCGCCTTGCCCTGCGCCATCTGGTTGCGGTTGTTCTCGCCCCATACCGGCAGAATCCCCACGTGCCCCAGCTCCACGCGGCTGCCAGCCGGACCGTAATCGCGGCGGACGGCACTGAACAGGCCCAGCAGCGAGTCGCGCGGGTCGCCGGTGGAGTCCGGCATCAAGCCGTCCACATAAGTTCGGGACTGGTTCGACAAAAAATTGCCCAACGAGTAGAAGATGACCGTATCGCGAGCAGGCTCGGCCCCCTTGCCGTCGGCCGTGGCAGCCACCTCGTGGGTGCGGTAGGTCTCCACTGCCTGCAACACGTGGGGATGGTGGCCGACAATCACCGAGGCTCCAGCCTCCATGATCTTGTGGGCTAGCTCGACATCCTCCGCGCGGGGCGCCGTGGCATACTCCACGCCCCAGTGAATAGAAACAACCAGAAAATCGCACTGGGCGCGGGCGGCTTTGACGGCGTCCAGCACCTGCTCCTCGGTGGCTCCACTCTCGGCTCCGGGCTCGCCGGAGTAGGGGAAGAAGTTCACGTGGGGCAGCCCGTCCTTGTCGGGATTGCGGCCGCCGTTGAGCCAGCGGGTCATGCCCAGCCAACCCACCTTGATGTCGTGCGCCTCGGTGATGACCGGCTGGAAGCCAGTGGCCGCCGTGTCGCTGGTTCCGGCAAACTGGAGGCCGATTTCCTTCAAGTGCTCGCGGGTCTCCGCAAAGCCGGCCCAACCCTGGTCCATGGCGTGGTTGTTGGCAAAGCTGACGATCTTGATGCCGCTGGCCTTGAGGGCGGTGGGCAGATCGAGGGGGGCATCGAAAAGAAAGGGCTTGGTCCCGTGGGAGTGGGCGGGAGCCACCGGAGTCTCCAGATTGACGAAGCCGAAGTCCGCGCCCTGGAAGATGTCTGCAACATCGCTGAAGAGGCCGGTCCAGCCGTCGGTCCCTTGTCCGCTGGCGGCGGCGGCCTGGCGGACGGCTTCGTGGGGGATGACGTCGCCGGCGATGGCGAAGGTGACTTGGGCCAGATCGTGGGGGTAGGGCGTGACGTTAGCCGCAGCATCCACCACGGGCGGCGCGGTGCGGAAGGCCACCGCCAGCAGCACCAGAACGGCGGCGGCCAGCAGGCGGTCGGCACTGCGGCGCGGGTTGCGGAGGTCCAACGGAAGCAGCCGGGACAGGAGCCGAATCATGCAATCTCCGTGCACACGCCGGTGAGGGCGGTGGAAACAGGATAGCGGACCACCTGCGGTGGGGCCAACGCACTTCGCGGTGGTTGTGGGGAGCAAAGGCGCTCTCAGTGGCCGGAATGGGCTTGGTCGAAGAGACGAGCGGCTTCGGGGAGGATCTCGCGCTCGTCGCGGCAGGGGAGGAGGCGGGTGAGGCAGTCCAGTTGGAAGTCCATGAGGCGGACGCGCTGGCCAGGGGAGACGGAGAGCGAAAAGACGACCGAGAGGCCGAGATCCCGAGGACGGAGGGACCGTACCCGAACGGACGGGTTGCTGGTTGCACCCTCTGGGTCGAGGGTGGAGTAGCTCAACTCCTCCATACGCTCGGTCGCTGCCCCAAGGACAGCAGGCTCACTCCTCAAGAGCCATTGATCGAGCGCCGTGAGAAGGCCAAAAAGGAAATGGACTTCCTGCACTGTTCCATGCTGAAAGGAAAATCCCCCTCGCGTATGAGCCTGTCGGATGCCGAGATAGACCAAGGAGTGAGCCAGCCATAACTTGCGGTTATTCCACGCTCCTGACTCGTCCTTCAACCACAACCACTCGGGCAGAGGCGGGGGCAAAGTGACGGTATCATCACAAGCCTCGGGAGCCACATCACACCGGAGCTCGAGGTTTCCCCTGGCCTTCCACGGGGCCAGAATGGCTTCAGCCTCAGCCTGTGGCATGCCGGGGTAAATTTTGCGCAGATCGGCGAGCAGTTGCTCCGCCCGATGGCGGTAGATGCGCTGCCGCACCAGCCCCACTCCCCAAAGCGACAGAAGCAGGCAGAAGACTCCGGCAAGAATTCGCAAGCTCCAGCGGCGAAGGTCTTTCATGCCTGCCAGTAAAACACCGTGGGGCGGTTTGGGCAACCACCTACGGTGGGGCGGACGGCTTCGCCTCCTTCGTAATGGAGAGTTTCCTTTTCCGGGTGCACCCCGCTACCTAGCTCCCCCCTTCCCGGAAATGAACGCTCCGCGCATGGGGTGCGTCTATGGTGTGGGCGGGGCTGATACCCTTGATCTGGAGCAACTTCGCGCTGCCGGGGCGGGTCGGAACCGGAGGGCTGCGAGCGAGGAACATGGCAGAGTTCACGATCAGAATGGCCGACGAGCGCGGCCGGGTCCAAGAGCAGGTGCAGACCGCTGCAACGGCCGAGGAGCTGCGCGCGCGCTTTATCCAGGCCGGCTATCACGTCTTCAGCGTCAAGGCGCGGGGCGGGATGGGCGGCGGAGCCAAGCGCAAGGTCAAGCTGGAACCCTTTTTGATCTTTAACCAGCAGTTTTTGACGTTGATCCGGGCCGGATTGCCGATCCTCGGATCGCTGGAAATGCTGGGCAAGATCCAGAAAAACGAGCACTTTTCCGCGCAACTGGAAGATGTCTGCGCGCGGGTGCGGACGGGCGAATCGCTCTCTGACGCTTTTGAGGCGCAGAGCGGCTTTCCGCTCATGTATACGACCACGCTGCTGGCCGGCGAGCGCTCGGGCAACTTGCTGGAGGTGCTGGAGCGGTATGTGAGCTTCCAGAGAGTCTCGCTCGCGCTGCGCAAGAAGCTGATCGGGTCGCTGATCTATCCGGGCGTGCTGATGGTGCTGGTCTTCGGCCTGATGACCTTCATGTTCACCGTGGTGGTGCCCAAGTTTGCCGAGCTTTATGACCAGATGGGCAGCAAACTGCCGGCTATTACCACCATGCTGCTGGACTTTGGCAAAATGTTGCAGCACAACATCCTGTATATTTTGGCGGTGGTGGCCGCGGTAGCGTTCGTGTTTTACCGCTATGCCAAGACCGACGGCGGACGCGACCGGATCGATGGCATTCGCATCAAGATGCCGATCTTTGGCAATATCTGGTTGAAGTACCAGGTGGCGCTGTTTGCACGTACGCTGTCCACACTGCTCACGGGCGGACTGCCGCTGGTGCCGTCCTTGGAGACAGGCGCCAGGTCGATCTCCTCGCGGCGGGTCTCGAAGGCCGTGATGGACTCGATTGATACGGTGCGCGAGGGCAAGAGCCTGGCCGACTCGCTGAGCAAGACCAATGTGTTTCCGAGTTTGGCCACGGAGATGATTACCGTGGGCGAGCAGACTGGCGCGCTGCCGCAGATGCTGAATTCGGTGGCGGAGTTTTTTGAAGAAGATGTAGCCACGGCGCTGTCCGCGGCCTTGTCGTTGATTGAACCGCTGATCCTGATCATTATGGGTGTGGTGGTGGTTTTCATTTTGATCTCGCTGTATCTGCCGATCTTCTCGCTCGGCCAGACCAGCGGCAGCTAGGCACCTGCGGTGCGGCAGACGGCTTCGCCGCGAGGGTGGGACAAATTTTACCTAAGGGGCAAAAACCCCGTGTTGTTGGTAGCACGATTTGTGGCACGGCTGAAGCCGTGCCCTCGCAAAGCACTTCTTACAAGACGAGCTTCATAAGGAGGACGAGCCATGGCGGACGCAACAACACAACTGCTGGCTGTGCCGCTGGCATCGCCCGAAGACGAGCGGGTGCAGGCCGAAGCGCGGGCACGGCGCTATTGCGCGGAGTTTGTAGACCTGGGGAACTTCCGCATCCAGCACGAACTGCTGCGCACGGTTCCGGTGGAGCTGATGTTCCGCTATAACTTTGTGCCCCTGGAGCAGCAGGAACATGCGCTGGTGATTGCGGTCAGCGATCCCTCGCAGCTGATGGTGCTGGACGAGATCGCGGGCCTGTTGGGCCAGCGCATCGAGCCCCGCGTGGCCACGCTCTCGCAGATCACCGATCTGCTGAAGAAGACTGAGCAATCGCAGCGCGTGCTCGACGAAGCCAGCGAAGGCCTCACCTTCGATGTTCTGCTGGGCGAAGAAAACCAGGACGAGAACATCTCCATTGAGAAGCTCACCAGCGAAGAGGATCTAAGCCCGATCATCCGCCTGGTGGATACGACGATCTTCACGGCACTCGAACGGCGCGCCTCCGATATTCACATTGAGACCTACGACGACAGCGTACATGTGAAGTACCGCATCGACGGCGTGCTGCAGGAAGCCATGGCGCCCATTGCGCGCGAACACCACTCGACCATTCTGAGCCGCATCAAGATCATGAGCGAGCTCGACATTGCCGAGCGCCGCGTGCCCCAGGATGGACGCTTCCGGGTCCGCTACAAGACGCGACTGATCGATTTCCGTGTGTCCATCATGCCCACGATTCATGGCGAGAACGCGGTGTTGCGCGTGCTCGATAAAGAGTCGATGAGCGAGAAGTTCCACAACCTCACGCTCGATGTGGTGGGCTTTGCGGAAGAGGATTTGCGCCGCTTCCGGCGCTACATTCGCGAGCCGTACGGGATGGTGCTGGTCACCGGGCCGACCGGCTCCGGCAAGACGACTACACTCTACGCCGCGCTGAACGAGATCAAGAGCGACGAAGACAAGATCATCACCATTGAAGACCCGGTGGAATATCAGATTCGCGGCATCACGCAGATTCCGGTGAACGAGAAGAAGGGGCTTACCTTTGCGCGCGGTTTGCGCTCCATTTTGCGTCACGATCCGGACAAGATCCTGGTGGGCGAAATCCGCGATCAGGAGACGGCGCAGATTGCCATCAACTCCGCGCTGACCGGCCACCTAGTATTCACCACTGTACACGCAAACAACGTGGTGGACGTGCTGGGCCGCTTTTTGAACATGGGCGTTGAGGCTTACAACTTTGTGTCGGCGCTCAACTGCATTCTGGCTCAGCGGCTGGTGCGTACCGTGTGCGACCACTGCGCGCGTGAGGTGACGTATGGTGACGATGTGTTGCGGGTCTCGGGCCTGAATCCCGAGGAGTGGCAGGGCTTTGCCTTCCGTGAGGGGCAGGGGTGCATGGAGTGCGGTGGGACGGGCTTCAGAGGCCGTACCGCGATCCATGAGCTGCTGGATTTGACCGATACCATTCGCGAACTGATTTTGGACAAGAAGCCGACCTCCGAAGTGCGCCGTCAGGCACAGCGCGAGGGCATGAACTTTTTGCGCGAGTCGGCGATTGAACGCGTGCGCCGTGGCTTGACCACGCTCAAAGAGATCAACAAGGTTACGTTCATTGAGACCGGCCGCTAGTGTTGCGGTAGCCTGAGTTTTCGTTGTCACGATTTCCAAAAGATGGGTTCGAGGTACGAGTGAAATCGATTTTGAGCAAGGTGATCAACAAGGCAGCAACCACGCCGGGTGGGCGCAAGGCAGCGCGCCCTCCGGCAGCAGTGGAGCTGACTAGCCATGGAGTGGTGGCGGCAGCTGGTGCGCCGCCCAGTTACGGCACTGCGCCGCTGGCCGCGGGAGCGCTGACGCCCGGAGTTGTCGAGCCCAACCTGCAAGAGCCGCAGGCCGTGGCGGACGCGCTGCGCCTGGCGCTCGACGCCGTCAATCCCCCCAAGCGCGCGGTCACGCTGGTGGTGCCGGACATGGCCGTGCGGGTCTTTGTGCTGGACTTTGATCAGCTTCCGGCAAAGGCCGCTGAGGCCCTGTCGATCCTGCGCTTCAGGCTACGCAAGATGGTGGCCTTTGATGTGGAGCATGCCAGCATCGGCTACCAGGTGATGTCCATGAGCCGCAACGAGTGCCGGGTGCTGGCTGCGGTGGTGCCGGGGCCGGTGCTGGAAGAGTATGAAGCTGCCGTGCGCGCCGCGGGCTACGAGCCGGGCGCGGTGGTGCCCGCAACGCTGGCGGCGCTCGAAAATCTGCCCAGCGATGAGCCTGCCCTGGCGGCGAATTTGAGCGACGAGTCCCTGACCATGGCCATTGTGCAAGGCGACAATCTGCAGCTCTATCGCATCCTGGAGTTGCCCGCCGATGAACCCATCCGGGCGCAGGACATTCGCCGCGGCGTGGCCGTGGCCATGGCCTTTTTTGAAGACAAGACCGGTGCCGCCGCAACCAGGATTTACACCACTGGCTGCCTGAGCGCGGAAGAGTTTGCGGAGCTGCTGGCCATGCCGGAGATGGAAGTGACCGAACTGGTGGAGCATCCTGCAACCGGTGCGATGACGACGCTGGGCGCGGCCAGTCTGGCAGCGGCCACCGGCGCACTGAAGGGAGCGGGGCAATGAAGATCTCACTGAATCTGGCCACCCGCCCGTTTACCGATCTGGGACCGATCCTCCACAAGCTGCGCGTGGGCATGGCCCTGCTGGCGGTGCTGAGCGCGGGCTCTGCGCTGGGCTTGCATCTGCTGCACGACACGGCCGAACAGGCGCGCAAGCGCACCCTGCAACTGGACACCCAGATTGCCCGCGTCACCGGGGAGCGGCAGGGCTACCAGGCGTTGATGCACCAGCCGGACAACGAGCGGCTGGTGGCGGAGACCGGAGCGCTAAACGACCTGATCGACCTGAAGACCTTCAGCTGGACGCTGGCCATGGAGAATCTGGAAACGGTGCTGCCTGCCGGCGTGCAGGTGCTCACCCTGGAACCGCAGCGCGAGAAGGATGGACGCATTACGGTGCATCTGCTGGTGGGTGGGCCGCGCGAGAAGGTGGAAGAGCTGGTGCGGGGGCTGGAACACTCGGCGCGCTTCCGCAACCCCTACATCAAGGGCGAGACGGCGGAGCAGGCCAACAGCGGCGGACCCCAGCAAAGGCTGGAACCGGTGACGGCCCTCAGCCGCTTCAACTTTGACATTATGGCCGACTACAATCCTCCGGCGGAGGGCGAGACCAAGCCCAAGGCTGGGGTCAAAGCCGATGCCAAGGCCGACATCAAGAATGGTGCCAAGGCCGATGGTCAACCCAACGCTAAAAGCGATGCCCGGCACGCCAAGCCTGCGGGAGGTGCGCGATGAAGATCGATGTGAACCTTGCCGCGGTGCGGGAGAAACTGTTATCGCCACTAGGCTGGCATGCGGTGGCCTTTGTGGCTCTGCTGGTGCTCGCCATGGGGCTGGGCGTGCGGCTGGCGCTGGACTGGAAGGCCACCAACGGCAGCTCCGCCGAGGTTCTTGAAAGCAAGCAGGTGCAGTTGAAGGCGCTGGATCTGCAAACCACTCCCCTACGCGGGCTCGACAAGCGCGTGGACGAGGCTCACAAGCAACTGGCCAGCTTTTACACCAAACGCGTCCCGCCCAACTACTCCACCATCTCCATGCGCATTGGCGAGATCGGCATCAAGTCTGGCGTGCGCTTGACGCGCGTGCAGTACACCCAGGGCAAGCCCGGCTCCGTGCTGACCGAGATTGCCATGGACGCCAGCATCGGCGGGGATTACCCGGCGATCATGCGTTTTGTGAACAGCCTGGAGCGCGACCCCGAGTTCTTTTTGATCCGGGACATGAACTTTACCGGCCAGCAGGGTGGGCAGGTGAACGTGCGCATGGAGATTTCCACGTGGCTGCGGCCGGCCGATGCCCTGGCCAGCGGCTTACCCCCCACTCCGGAACCCAACGAAACCGCACCGAAGGGGGACCGGTAGCCATGGCCATGCAACTGGGACTCGAAAACAAGAAGCAAGTGCGGACGTTCATCCTCCTGATGGCGCTGATTGTACCGTTGGGCGGCTACCTGGTGTACTCAAACTTTTTGGCCACGCCGCCCCCCACCGCGCCGGTAACGGCAGAGCCCAAGCCCGCGGCCGCCAAGACCCCGCCCAGGCCCGGCAGCGGTCCGCAGGCGCAGAAGCTGACCAATGCCGGCATTGATCCCACGCTGCATGTGGAGAAACTGGCCGCGAGCGAGTCCGTTGAGTATAGCGGCACGGGACGCAACATCTTCTCCGCTGACTCGGCTCCGGTGCACATTGAGCAGCCGCTGAAGAGCCCGCGTGCCAGTGGCCCGAACGCGGTGGTCAAGAACGGTCCGCCGACGCCTCCGGCCGCTCCCAAGCCGCCCGCGATTGACCTGAAGTACTTCGGCTACACCCTGGCCGCAGACAAAAGTTATCAAGCATTCTTCTCGCACGGCGACGACATCTTCATGGCCAGGACCGGCGAAATCATCAACCATCGCTACAAGATCGGGCTGATCCGCCCCAACTCCGTGGAAGTGACCGACATGTCCTACAACAACAAGCAGGTGTTGACGTTGATGGGGAACTGAGGGATCAGGGACTAGGGACTAGGGACTGAAGATTCTGGAATAGTTGCCCTGTTGCTCTCCATTACAGAATCCGCATCCCCTTGCACGCTGTCATCCTGAGCGAACGGGGCCCCCAAACTCTGCGCCAAAGAGCGATCTTGGCTCTTTGGCGCAGAGTTTGGGGGTGGTGAGTCGAAGGATCTGCGGTTGTTCTTCGGTTCGCTTCCACCTCCTTCCGCGGAAGTCCCTCCGGAGACTCAGAATGAAGCCCCGGAGGGGCGGCACGAAAATAGCCCAGGGTGAAGCGAAGCGAAACCCTGGGAAAGCATCCGAAGATTCAGGACGGAGCCCCGTAGGGGCGGCACGAAACCAGCAGGACAGATGGAAGCGTACCGATGGAATCAAGGAACACACTTCGGAGCGGAAGCAGCCAGCAGGAGCTAGAGCCCAGCCCTGCGCCTGTGCCTGCGCTGCGTCCAGGCGCCACAGCGGGCACCCCGGCCGAGGCTGGCTACATGCTGGTGGGGGTCATCTTCCTGCTCTTCCTGTTCACGCTCGCGCTCACGGTTGCCCTGCCGAGCATGGCCAAGTCCATCCAGCAGGACCGCGAGCGGGAGACCATGCAGCGGGGGCTGCAATATAGGCGCGCCATCAAGAATTACTACTTCAAGTTCCACGCCTATCCACCCAGCCTGGAAGCGCTGGTCAAAACCAACAACATCCGCTTTTTGCGCAAGAAGTACGCGGACCCGACCAGCAAAAAGGAAGAGTGGAAGCCGATCCTGTTTGGGCAGGCCAAGGCTCCGGTAGCCATGGGCTTCTTTGGCCAGCCGCTGGCGGGATCCACCCTGGCCGGAACCGGGCCAAGCGGGAACAATACGAATCCGCCGCCGGTGAGCCAGACTGGGACACTGAACCCGACAAGCACAACGTCCAGCACCAGTTCGAGCACCTCCAGCAGCAGTTCCAGCAGTGGGTTTGGCGGCGGGCAGACCTTTGGCGGAGCGGGAATCATTGGCTTCGAGCCACAGGGAACGCGGCAATCGATCCTGCTCTACAAGAAGAAGAACCACTACAACGAGTGGGAGTTTACCTACGATCCGCTGAGCGACCAGAAGAAAGTGTCGAGCTCGGGTATCGGGACTTCCGCCGCATCGACCTCGAGCCCAATCGGGAGTACGAGTTCGACAACCACTTCGACAACGAGCTCAACGACGAGTTCCACCACTTCGACAACGACGCAGTAGGGAGATTTCGGTAGCGCGGCATGGCATGCCGCAGGCCTATGGCGCGCAGTTCGCCTCAGTTTGTCGAGATTACAGGATGGTCCGCACAGGAGCGCGTCCGAGGTTGAAACCTCTTTTTCTTCTTGAGGTGAGCTTTCAGGGACCTGAAGGTCCCTGCTCCTTCCTTTACCTGGTCTGAAAATCCAGACCCGAGGGCACCCATTCATTTTCTGCTCGGAAAGATTCGAAAGACGTCTTTTTACGTATGCTTGGCGACAAAAAGAGGCAGGGGCTTTGGGCCTCTGCCTTTTTTTGATCTTGACCCCTGGCACGATGGAACGGTGCGCGGCGGGCTTGTTGCTTAGACGCTGAACGAGGAACCGCAGCCGCAGGTGGACTTCACCTGGGGGTTGTCGAACTTGAAGCCGGCGGCTTCCAGGGTCTCCACGTAATCCACCGTGCAATTCTTGAGATACATCAGCGAGGTGGCGTCTACGAAGACCTTGAGGTCGTCGAAGGTAAAGACCTTGTCCATCATCCCGGCCTGGTTTTCAAAGGCCATGGAGTACTGGAATCCAGAGCAGCCACCACCGACCACGCCAATGCGGAGCGCGGTGGGGATCGGGTCCTGGGTGGCCATGATCTCACGAACCTTGGCAATGGCCTGAGGGGTCAGAGTGAGAGGAGCAAGTTTGACTTCTTCCTGTGCGGGCGCGGCGGGTGTGGCCATGAGACCTCCTGAGGGGTAAAAGGATACCTTAACTGGTACTTTAACGGTTTGGCGAAGACGATTCAAGCCACGCGGGACCAGCCAGCGCGTAGCGGATACATAATTTGGATGCAGCAGGGAGAAAAAGGATGCGCCGAGGCCGCCGATGGGCTGCAAAGAGCGGGACGAAGTACGAAGGTACTTGAGCGGCAAGCAGTTGCATTTTTTCCACCCCAAGCATAGGCGAACTGATCTATTATGTTGATCCGAAAGGCCTCACAGCTCACGAGCCCGCGTCTGTTCAACGGACCCGCTGGCCGCTGGGACCCAAATGCAGCAAACGGGGGTGGATGATGACGTTTGTTCCGGTAATGTGGTCAGTCTGGGGAGTGCTGGTGCTGTTGATGGCCGTGCTCCATGTGTATCGCTCAACTCTAACCCGCGATGAAGAGGATCAGATCTTTCTCGACGACTCGTTTGAACACGAGCGCACTGCCCAGGCGGCGATTGTTGCCAAGGTCAACAAGATCGAGCCGATTCTGACCGTGCTTCAGTGGGCGGTGGGCGCGGTGACCGTGGTTGTCATTGCCTATTACATCTACGAAATCGTGGTGGTCAAGCTGAATCTGGTCTAGGCTGCATCGGTCAGAGCGGCTGGAAGTGCAAAAGGGGCTGCCTCCGTGCAGCCTTTTTTGCCACCACCTGCGGTGGGGCCGACGGCACCTGCGTGCGGCCAACGGTCTTCGGCTTCTTCGCACCCTGGCCACCCGCGGAACGATTGCAGCTTTGCCGGACACTACGAAAAAAGTGGACGACAGAGACAAACAACCATATACTTGCTGATAATCCACGAAACAAAAAGAAAAATCTTAACAGTCACTTAAATCAAAATTAGGAGAAGAACCTTGGCTTGGGATCCAGTGTGGGAAGAGATTTTTTCGAGTAGAGCTTGGGGTAAATACCCGAGTGAGGATCTGATTCGGTTTGTCGCACGTAACTATTATCGTGCTCCCGATCGCTCGAAGGTTATGGGGCTTGAGTTAGGATGCGGCCCGGGATGTAACTTGTGGTTTCTTGCCCGAGAAGGGTTTGCGGCTTTTGGAGTTGATGGCTCCGCTACGGCGGTGAAACAGGCTAAAGACCGCCTGGATGCGGAGTGCCCCGGCTGGCGCGAAAACGGCGAGATACGAGAAGGAGATTTCAAGAACCTTCCGTATGCCGATGAGTCGTTTGATTTTGTGATCGACAATGAAGCCGTCTACGCTAACTCGTTTGACATCTCAGTTGAGGTTTACTCTGAAGCGGCTAGAGTTCTGAAGAAGGATGGTCTTATCTTCGTTCGCACCTTCTCCAATGGATCTTGGGGAGACTCAACCGGGAAATCTCTCGGATATAACGCTTGGGAATGTTCAGAGGGGGCTTCTGTCGGCCATGGGTATGCGCGTTATTCTGATCTAGATGACTTGCCTCGTCTTCTGGAGAGATTTGAAATACAGTCCACTGAACAAATCACCCGCACTGAAGGAAATCTATCTCACTCTGTAAAAGAGTGGCTTGTCATTGCCAGGAAAAGGTGAAGGACCGGTTCCAGAACTCCGCGGTCGTTCCTGCCATTCAGCAGGCGGGTGGTCCAGGACTAACATCCTTCGTTCTCCCCGGATGACTGGTGCCCTTGGTCTCGCCTTTGAGACCAGGGATGAAGACGGTGGCCAGCATCCAGCTTCCTGGTTCCCCAAATACGAACGGCCCGGGGTGCCCGCCATTGGGCGGTGGACGTTCACACCGCACCCGGGCGACCAGCCTACTCAACTCCGTGGTCATCGGCCGCTGCCGGTTTGAAGTTGGATTCTGGGGCTGGTTCCGTGCGCCCCTACAGGGCGCAACCCTCATTCTCCGCACCCTTCCCCGGGTTACCCCAGCCTTTCGCCTTGCTCAAGGCCGGGTCCACCCGGGGCTAATCTCCTTGCACCCCATCCGGGGCGCAACATCACTGCTCTCCCCATGCCCCCGGCTACTCCACCTGCTGCCGCGCGTTGTAGCCGTCGCGGGCGATGATGTCGTACTTGAGCGGCTTGTGCTTCTTGTCGTCCTTGTCGATGATGGTGAGCGGTTTGCCCTCCTCGTCCACCACCATCACCCGCAGCTTGCGGTAGGCCCCGTCCTGCTTGGTATTGCTGGGCCGGTAGATGAGCTGGTACTTGGAGCGGATGGACTGGTTGATGTTCTGGAAGATGTCGGGCATCTCGCCGGAGAAGCGGGGGAAGAAGCTCATGCCGCCGGTCATCGAAGAGAAGGTGCGCATCTCGTTGTCGCCTTGGAGGTAGTCCATGTCGCGCATGGAGGCCATCATGCCCCCGCGACCCTCGGTCATGGCGCGCACGCCGCCGCCGGTGGAGACGGTGAAGATGGTGATGTCGCTGGAGCCTTTGACGCGCTTGAGGATCTTGTCGTAGGTGAGCCTGGAGAAGGTGTCGCGGCCGCTGGAGATGAGCACGATGTACTTGCGGCCCTGAACGCGGTCCAGCCGGTCAATGGACTCGGCCAGGGCATCAAAGAGGTTGGTCTCGCGGAAGCTGGGAATCTGGAGCATGTTGATGCCTTCCAGAATCTTCTGCTTATCCTGGGTAAAGTCGGTCACGATCTGGGTGCGCATGTCGTAGGTGACCAGCGCCACGTAATCCTGGGGCCGGAGCTGCTGGGCAAAGGTCCAGGCCGCGTTCTTCATGTCGTAGATGAAGGTATAGCTGTTGGCGGCAAACTCGCAGAGCAGCAGAGCGGTGATGGGCGCCTCAACCCGCTTGAACCCGGTCACCTTTTGCTCCACACCGTCTTCGTAGACCTTGAAGTTGGTGGGCTTAAGGCCGCCCACGAACTGATGGTTCTTTTCGAGCAGCACGCCCACGTCCACGTTCACTTCCGGCACGTCGATGCGGATGGAGTAGTTGGGCACGCCTTCAGGGCTCTTGAACTTTGGCTCGGGAGGGGCAGGCGGCGGAGCCTCGGCGGGGTCCTTCTTCTTGGGAACCACGATGACGCCGTTGTCGGCGCCAGGGCCACCCGATTCAGGACCAGCCTGATCGTTTTGCTGCTGGTTACCAGACTGGGCGCGGGCCAGCGGAACGGCGGCGAACAGAAGTACGGCCAGGGTGGCTAGTGAGAACGCCCATGGCAAGCGGCCGGAACGGATAAGCGTGAGCGTATTCATGACAACCTCTGTGGTGAACAGCATACGGGAAGCGGAGCTAGCGGGGCTAGCGGGCACCTGCGGTGCGGCAGGGCTCGCTGAGCTAGCAGCGTGAGTGGGGCTAGCGGAACTGCCAGCCCGTAGTGAAAGTGCAAGATCTGACGATAAGCGTCAGGGCACGACTTCAGTCGTGCCGTAAACGGTTGATATAAAACGATGGACTTTAGCCCCTGAGGTGTGATTTTTCGCATTCTCAACTTCCAGCGCAAGCGGTTGACCGAGCGGGCATGCGTCATCAAGTTCCCTCCGGCGCGGGGAGATTACTCTAATAGACGTGAAGATGCTTGGGTGTGGGTTACACGGCCTGATGGCCGCTGCGGTGATGGCGATGAGCGCGGTCCTTGGCGCGGGGCAAATGGGTGCGGCCAGTGGCCCACCGCCGAGCGGAGCGATTTTTCCGCTGAGCGAGGTCCACAAGGGGCTCCATGCCACGGCCTGGACCGTCTTTCAGGGCAACAAGCCGGAGCCGATGGACGTGGAGGTTCTGGGCATACTGCGCGGCGGGCGCGGGCCTGGCCAGGACATGATCCTGGTGCAGTTGCACGGAACCAAGCCGGAGTATACAGGCGTGGTGGCCGGGATGAGCGGCAGTCCGGTCTATGTGGATGGCCGGCTGATGGGCGCACTGGCCTACCGGATTGGGCAGTTTGCCCGCGATCCAATTGCCGGAATCACGCCGATTGAGCAGATGATGGCGGTGCGGGATCTGCCCTTGACCGGCAGCGGCAGCCAGAAGCCCACAGGCACCGACTCCCTGAACATGAAGCCCATGGAGACGCCGCTGACCATGAGCGGGTTCAGCGTGGAGGCGATCCGCTTTTGGCAGGAGCGGATGGCGGGCACCGGGCTGGAGACGGTGGCCGCGGGCGGCGCGTCAAGCGCGGCAAGCCCTGCCGGGGAAGCACCGGAGATGGTGCCAGGCTCAGCCGTGAGCGCGCTGCTGGTGCGGGGAGACATGGAGATTGCAGCCACCTGCACCGTGACCTATATCGACCCCAGGCAGCTGCTAGCCTGCGGGCATCCGCTGTTTCAGCTGGGCACGGTGGAGCTGCCCATGACCGCAACCGAGGTGGTGGCCACCCTGGCATCGCCCCTGAATGCCTTCAAAATTGTGAATACCGGGGCCGTGATCGGCGCGTTTACCGAGGATCGGGACGCGGCCATCCGGGGCGAGCTGGGACGCCGGGCGCGGATGATTCCCATAGAGATTGCCCTGCGAACGCCGGAGAGCGGGCGACGGGTGGTGAAGGTGGAGATTCTGGACCAGCCGGGGCTGACCGAGCAGGCGGCCATGGTGGTACTGATCCAGGCGTTGGTCCCGGCGCTCTCCAACACCTCGGTGGCCAGCTACCACGTGAAGGGGGCCATCCGGGTGGCGGGGATGGAGGCGATCCCGCTGGATCTGTGGGCGGTGCCCACAGATGCCATGCCCGCGCCCATTGCGGCGGCCATCCAGTTGGGTGAGCGGCTGGGCCGGGTCCACGCCAACAGTACGCGGCAAACAGCGGTGGAAGGCATTGATTTGGAAGTGGATGCGCTGCCCCGCAAGGCGCTGACCGAGCTGCGCGGCGCGCGCCTGCTGGGCTCGAACACAGTGCATGCCGGCGACCTGGTGGAGGTGGAGGCCACGCTGCAACCCTTCCAAAGCGAGGCGCGGAAGGTGCGGCTGAGCTTCCGGCTCCCGGCGCGGATGACGGCGGGGACGGTGCGCTTGCTGCTGTCAGACGCGACCACGCTGGATCGGGCCCTGGGGCGGACCCAGGAGCAGGCGCCGGGACCGGCGCAGGGGCGAATGAGCGAATTAAATGCGGTGGCCGCCGAAAGCCGGACCCGTCATGCCGCAGACCGCCTGTATTTGAGCTTGCTGGAACCTGGGACGCAGGCCACGATGGGGGGACAAACCCTTTCAGATCTTCCACTTTCCGTGGCCAACTCGCTGGAGCCGCTGCGTACGGCACAGGCCGCCAGCCTGAACGGCGAGACGGCGGAGCTGGTGGCGGAGGTCGAAGCGGGCGAATTGATAACGGGTTTTGAGGTGTTGACCCTCCACATGGAGGCGGGCGCCGGTTTAAACTAGGAAGGAGAAGAATTCCCTCCTGTCCGTCGATTCACCCGGCATCCACTCCGAACCGGTGCATTATCTAGATACGTCTTGAGGTTTTACCCAATTTTGGGGTAGAGTCCACAAGGGGATTGCGCCGAGTCCGGGGACGGTCGAACTGTAGTTACCAGGGCAAGGCCAGATGGTGGACGGATACGTTATCTTGATTCGCTTCTCATGAGGATTTCAAATCGAACATGGCTCAAATTCAGGGACTTGCAGCACACGCGGCGGGAGCAGAATTACTGCCGTACCATTACGACCCCGGCACTCTGGGCAGCCACGAGGTCGAGATTTCGATTAGCCACTGTGGGATCTGCCACAGCGACCTGCACCTGATCGCAAATGATTGGGGCATGAGTCAGTACCCGTTTATTCCAGGCCACGAGGTGGTGGGCACGGTTGCGGCGGTGGGCAGTGAGGTACGCTCGCTGGAGGTTGGCCGGCGCGTGGGCTTGGGGTGGCAGTCGAACTCCTGCGGCCTGTGCGAGTGGTGCCTGCGCGGCATGGAAAACCTGTGCCCGGAGGCCGAGAGCACCTGCGTGCATCGCAATGGCGGCTACGCCGACGCGGTGCGGGCCAACGAGCGCTTTGTGGTCCCGATTCCCGACGGTCTGGAGAGCGAGCATGCGGCGCCGCTACTGTGCGGAGGCATTACGGTGTATAACCCGCTGCGCGACCACGGCATCAACCCCAGTTCGCGGGTGGGCATTGTGGGTATCGGCGGCTTGGGCCACCTGGCCATCCAGTTTGCCAGAACCTTCGGCGCTGAGGTCACGGCGTTTTCCACTTCGGCCGCCAAGGAAGATGAGGCCCGGGCACTGGGCGCGCATCACTTTGTGAACAGCCGGGAGTCCAAGGCGCTGAAGGAAGCGGCCGGGACGCAGGACTTTATCTTGAACGCGGCCAACGCGGATCAGGACTGGGGCACGTACATTGCGGCCCTGCGGCCCACCGGTACGCTATGCTTTGTAGGCGTTCCACCCTCGCCCGTGAGCGTGCATGCGTTCCCGCTGATCTCCGGCTTGCGGACCATTACCGGCAGCCCCATTGGCAGCCCCTACCGGCTCCGGGAGATGCTGGACGTGGCGGCGCGGCACGGCGTAAAGGCCAGCACCGAGCTGTTCCCGATGAGCAAGGCCAATGAAGCCATTGAAAAGGTGAAGAAGAACAAGGTCCGTTACCGGGCCGTTCTGGGCAACTAAGCACCTGGCACCTGTGGTGCGGCAGACCCGCTTTGCGGATTCCCTGCCCTACTCACTGAAAAAGGCGCGCCCTGGGGCGCGCCTTTTTTATTTTTATGCGGGGATTCAGGAGCGTTTGCGATATTGGCCGCGCCAGGAGGGAAGGATGTCGAGCTCGTCGTAGGGGTCGCGGCGATCACGGTTGGCATTGCCTTCGTCGTCGGCATCTCCGGCGCGGACGGGGATAAACTCCCTGGGCGGGAGGAACTCAGGCTGGGCCACGACTTCGTGTTGCGAGGGAGTGAAGGCTACTTCAACGGGGCGGTTGACCTGCCGGGGATCTGCATTGAACTGCTGAAGGGGGCGGTTGACCTGCCGGGGTGCGGGGCTGACGGCGGGCGCGGGAGTGGAATAAGCGGGATTGGGCGCGGGAGCCACCGGGGGCGCAGGCGCAGCGTGGGCCGGGTAGGCGCTGGGCGCTGCGGGAGACGGTGGGACGTAGGCGGCCTGCTGCTGCGGCGGCGCAGGCTGCGGGGGCGCGGGGGACTCGTCCCGCGGATCGCTGCCATGGCTCAGGTTCATCAGGCCGCGATGAAAGGCGGCGCCACGGAGACCGTTGAGGCGCGAGGCGACGGGAACCGGCGGGGGAGCGGGCGGCGCAAAGCTAGCGGCAGCAAATCTGTTGTCGGGCGGATCGAAGCTGGAGTTCTGGTTGAACCGGGAGTCGGCAACCTGGTCAAAACGCGGCTCGGAGGGCGGAGCGGAGCTGGACGCGGTGCGGCCGGAGGCGGCGCGCTGTACCGGCGTGGGTTGCGGAGCTTGGGCTGGAGCAAACTGGCCAAGCCACCAGGGATCGGCGCCGGGGTGCAGCGGGGCCTGGGCATCAGGATAAGCGGGAGCGGCCAAGGTCTGCTGCTCCAGCGCGACTGGGGGCGTGTTGGATGCGAAGGACGCGTGCAACTGTTCCTGCGGGGCGGGAGCCATGGCCGCCATCTGGGTGCGCTGCTCGAGGATGCGGTGGGCGCTGCTGCCGCCATTGCGTTCAACGTGACGCTCGGCATCGCGGACCGAACGGCGGAAGCCCGGATCGGCTTTTTCGAGCGGGATTTGATTGAGGATGAAGCCGACGGCGGGCGCGTCAAGGCGCTGCAGGGCGGTGGCCAGCTGGCGAAGTTCAGCCCGGGTGGTATGGCCAGACTCAATGACGGCGATGGTCCAACCCGCGTGGCGGACCTGGAACTCCGCCTCCGCCGAAAGCAGCAAGGGAGGCGCTTCCACCAGGTTGACGCCGTTGGGGGCAGCGCCCTCGGAAAGATTGGCGGCAGTGGGACAGAGCAGAGGCCGGAGACGGGCCACCAGCGCTCCAACCCCAACTCCCGCTGCGGCGCTGGTCAGCACAACGGTCTGGATGCCGTCGTGAAGGGCGACATGCTCAATGTCTCCGGCCAGCCTGATAAGGTGTTCCGCCTCAACCTCCGCAGAGACCTGAGCCCAGTTGGGCAGCTGTGCCATGGGAGCAAAGCCGAGCAGGTTCTCAACGTCGGACGCGATGTAGATCCGGGGATCCATCTTGTGCGCAAGCACGGCGATGAAGAGGCCGAAGAGGATGGAAGCAATGGCCAGGACCAGGGTGTTGCGGAAGACGCCGGTGCGGATGGCGTGCAGAGGCGGCACGGCGGCGGAGATCAGCGAGATGGCGCCGGGCGCGCCGGAGTCGAGCATGAGGTTGTGGAGCTGCTCGTCCACGGCAGTGTAGCGATTCTGGAGCCGGGTGATGTCGGCCGCGATGTCGTTGGCGCGCTGCAGCTTGATGCTGGCCCCGGCGGCAGCTCCAACGGCGGAGCGGAGCTGGCCGTTGAGCTTGTCTTCAACGGCGGCGGTGCGCTCCATGTCGCTGCGCAGCTTTTGCTGAATGTGGGCGGCGGCCTGGGTGTGGAGCGTGCGCGAGGCGGATTCAAGCTCGGTATTAATTTTTTCGATCTCGGCGGCGTCCTGCTTGTAGAGCGGATGGTTGACGGTGAGGCCGGACATCTCATGGACGATGGCGGCTTTGCGCTGATTGAGCGAGGTCTTCATGCTGCCCAGGCCGGGATCGGCGGCGGCAACTTCGTCGGCCTGGGCATCGATGGCGCTGGAAGCGTCCGTGACGCCCAGGTTCATGGAGGCAAAGCGGGCCGCGGCCTCGTCGTGCTCGGTGCGGGCGCGGATCAGCTCGGTACGGGTGGCGGCAATCTGCTCGTCGTAGAGGTCAGGAGCATTGCCCGCGGGGGCGGCCATGCCCAGTTGGCGGCTGAGGGCAGCCTGCTCGGCGCGGTCGGCGGCCAGCTCAGCCTGGACGCGGTCGTGCTCTTCCTTGAGGATGGCCAGGCGCTGGGTGTCGCCCACTTTGGAGTCGTGGGCGGTGGTTTCAAGATAGGCGGTGGTCACGGCGTTGGCCAGTGCGGCGGCGGTCTCCGGCTTGGCGGAGCGGACGCCGATGCTCATCTGGTAAGCGCCACTGCGCTCCACCTGGATGGTATGACCGAGACGGTCGGCGGCGGCCTGATCGCTTTCGCCGCTGGTTTGCCACAGGCCGGGCTCCATCTTCTTCAAGGCGTTGGCCAGCACGTCGGGACGGGTCACGTCGCCCATCTTCTGCTGCAGGTACGACTCGTAGGTTGCCCCGTCAATGGGCCAGCGATTGGCGTTGTTCTGATTCATCAGGCTGCCGGAGGCTGGCTGGACAAAGAGCAGGCTTTTGGCCTCGTAGATGGGCCACAGGCGGAAGAAGTAGGCGCAGGTGAGCGCGAGGCCGACGAGGGAGGCCAGGACGGCGAGCTTGCCGTGCATCCGCAGCGAGCGGCCCAGCTCGGGCTGGAACAAGGCCTGTTCCGGCGGAGCGCTGGGCTGTCCGCTGCCCGCGGGCAGCAGGCCTGCGCGCGGCCGTTGTCCACCGGTGATGGAGGTTCCTCCGCCGATCTGCTTCAAAATATACCCCCTGCCACTGCCGCAAACGTGAACGCGGTCATAACCGGATTGAGACGTTCGAGGACGTAAGTTGCACGCGCAAATCCGGTTTGGGGGACATAAAGGATCTCACCAGGCTTCAGAGTGAATTCACGGGCCTTGACGGGATTGAGCAGGTCATGGAAAGAGACCGTGCGCGAAACTCCGCTGCTGGGATCGACGATTTGGATGTGGGGGTTGTTTCCGGCCTTGACCGTGAAGCCGCCGGACTCGGCCAGCACGCTGGCCAGGGTGGAAGTGCCGGAGAGAGGAACGGCCCCGGGATGGCCAACCTCGCCGAGTACGGAGACAAAGCTCTCCGCGGCGTTGGGGACGTAGACCACGTCGTCGCGGCGGAGGCGGAGGTCGGCAAGGGAGTTTCCGGAGTCGATGAGTTTTTTAACGTCCACCCAGACAACCTTGTCCTGGCCGCGATAGATGGCGCAGCGCTCCGGGATGAGGCCGCCGGCGTGGGGCGGTGGTCCGGGCGCCATGCCGGCGCGGGAGAGGGCCTCAAGGAGCGTGGGCTGGCCGTCAAAGGTAATGAGGCCGGGCTTGTCGACCGCTCCCAGGACCAGGACGTGGTTGGCGGTGTATTTGGTGACGGTGACCTGCGCGGTCAGGTTCTGGTAGTAGGTGGCAAGCGCGGTCTCAATGGCGCGAGCGGCCTCGCCACGGGTGCGCCCGTTGAGCACGATATCGCCCACCAGAGGGATGGTGATGCGGCCGTCAGGCCCGATGACGAGCTTGGCCTGAAGATCGGGGCGTCCGGCAAAGTCGACCGTAATTTCGTCGCCACGGCCAAGCCGGTACTCCTCATCGGCATCCGGCTGGAACTCACGCAGCATGGTCAGGGGGTTCTGCTTGAGCTGCGGATCGGGAGAATGATCGGAAGGCTGCGGGGTGTTGGCAGAGCTATCTTGCAAAGGCGGATTTTGCGCAGGGGGTTTGGGCAGAGCCTGGAGAGGCTGGGTCTGCTGCAGCGGCAGCGGGTTTTCAGCTGGCCGCGTGGAGGGCTGCAGGTCCTGGAAGTTGGCCGAGGGCGGCAGATCCTGCGCACGGAGGACGGGGGCACAGCAGGCCGCGGCCATCAGGACGAAAAGCAGGACGAAGTTCTTCATGCCGCCACCTCCCGGTTGAGGAAGGTGGAGAAGAGGGAGCGCACCATGCCCCTGGCCCGGTCTCTTTCCGCAGGGGTGAAGACCCATCTGTAGAGGATGGTGGAGGTGGAGGCCAGATAGAGGACGCCCGCAACCAGCAGCGCGCCCGCGCCCATCCAGCGGCCCAGCGCGGCAACCGCCGCGGCCAAGGGCCAGGCCAGAAGGCCAGCCGTTCCAAACGGTACCAGACTGGGAGCGAGGACGAGTCTGATGAACTTGCGCATGGGGAGCCCCAGAACGTGGTGAACTCTAGCCAAAAGACCACAGGCGGCAATAGCCGTTGCCACCGAAACCGCGACGCCGATCCCCAGAGCGGTCCACCCCTTCTGCAGCCACCAGGCCACCGGTAAGGTGATGCCCAGCAGCAAAACGTTGGGAATCGTGTAGGAGAACTCTTCATAGACACGGCCCATGCCGCGGAGGAGCGATGTTCCCGGTCCAGTCAGCATATGGAATTGCAACGCCAAACTGAATACCACGAAGAGGGTGGTGAGGGTCTGACGCATTGGTAACTCCGGACCTAACCACACGAGCAGAATGGCATGTGACCAAAAGACCGTAAGAGCGACAAAAGCGGCAGTGCAAAGATTAGAAAAACGTGCACTGTTCAAATACAGGGCACGCAGGTTATCCATTCGCTCGGACGGGTTGCTGGCTGCGTCAACATGCGCGGTGGCCGGCAGCAGCGCGCCAAAGAAAGCCATGGGGACGGTGGAGTAGGCGCTGGGCCACTTTTTGGCCACATCCATCAGTCCGGCAGCGGATGCGCCCACCAACGTGAGCCCGATGAGGCGCTCGACGGAGGTGAGAAAGATGTCGAGGATGGTCTGGATCTGGACCACGCCGCCAAAGTGGATGACGTAGCCAATGGCCTCGCGCCGGACCAGCCGGGGCGAGATGCGCATCCACTTGAGCTTGCGCCAGCTCCACCAGATGGTAAGTCCGTCGTTGAGCAGGATGCGGACCAGATAGGCCTCCGCCAGACCGCTGATGCCGCGACCGGAACCCACAAACCAGAGGATGAGTGCGAACTCGACCAGGAGGCTGATGGAAAGAAACACCTGGGTGGCGGCAATCTGCTGCACCCCGGCCAGAATGTCGCCAAAGGCGTTGAGGGCAATGGAGGAGAGAAAGACGCCGAGGACAATGAGGACTGCTTCTTTGCCGTCCGCGGCGTGCTGCGGCGGCAGGCGGAGCCAGGGCGAGTACCAGTCCCAAGAGAAGTAAAAGCCGGCAAACAGCGCGGCACAGAGAGGGACGGTGATGCAGAGCCCGGTGGAGAGCAGGGAGTTGGCGCGATCGTACTCCTTGCGGGCGTGGAACTCGGCCACGTACTTGATGTAGACGTTGGAGAGGCCGAGGGTGGTAAGTCCGACATAGGAGACAAGGATGAAGATGGTGGTCCAGATACCGTAAGCCTCAAGCCCCAGGTGGCGGAGCAGGAAAGGAACAACCAGGATCCCGCGCCCCATGTTGACCACGCGAGCAAAGATGGTTGCGCCCACGTTGCGGCTGAAGCGCCGGTGCACCTCCTGCATGGCGTCGGAGCCAGCAAAGTCCTGCCTGTCTGGGACCGGAACAGAGGGGGACAGAACGCTAGGGTCAAGGACAGTGGGATCAAAAATTGTGGCGCCGGGGATGGTTGCTCCGGGGACCATTGCGTTATGCCCTTGAAGCTTGGAGTTGCGGAGAATGGATCTCATGGGCGCGGCACCTCACGACCGGTACGGGTCCATTGCGTACGGCGGCGGGTGTGCAGCAGCACCATGGGCGTAAGGGCCGCCTTCCAGAGCACGTGGAAGGGCGCCAGAAGGAGCGCCGCCACGTCTTTGGCCGGGGCAGGTCCGAGCAGAGCCGCTTGCAAAACGTAGAGCAGAGTGAGCAGAGCGCAGAAGGCGGCAAACTCCCGCAGCCAGGGAACCGGAAGCACGGCCGCAAGCAGCAGGCCGAGCACGCCACGGGCCATGGGCAGGCTCCAGAACTCGGCCAGCACGCCCAGCGCACGGAGATTGCCACGGATGGCGGCGGTGAACAAGGGAAGGGTGGAGATGGCCGCAACCCGCAGACGTCCGCCCTCCCAGCGAGCCTCTTGCCGGGCCTGGACAGCACCCCGGGGAGCAATCTGGGCCAGAACGCCCGCCTCCTCCACCCACTGCACGCGGATGCCGGCGCAAACCAGCTTGCCGTGATATTCCATGTCTTCGCAGATGCTGTTGGCGGCGAACGGAACGCGTTCCAGAGCGCTGGCGGTGAGGGCAAAACCGTTGCCAAAGAGTCCGGCGGAGAAGCCCATGCCGGCGCGTCCCCGGGCGCGGAGAACGTTGATGCCGCGAAAGGCCAGGGCGCGGAGGCGGCTGAGGGAGAAGATGGAGGTGGTGAGGGGCAGGTCAAGCTCGTCGCGGCACTGGACGGCCTGGGCTCCGGAGGCCAGAGCGGCGGTGACGGCGGCAATCAGGTTGGGTGAGGCTACGGAGTCCGCATCGACGACCAGGAAGGCGTTGGCCCCGGCGGCGGCGGCGGTGCGGAAGCCCGCACGCAAGGCTGCCCCCTTGCCCTGCAGCCTGAGGTCGCTGAGCGGCAACAGGATAGCTCCAGCCTGCTCAGCCTGAGCGGCGGTGCCATCGGTGCAGTTGTGGGCCACCACCACCACCCTGGGGAGGTACTGGCCCGGAGCAGCCTGCTCAGCGGCCGGGGCGCAACCCGCGGCCAGCAGCGACTGGACGGTACGCGCAATCTGCGGCTCCTCATTGTGGGCCGGGACCACGACGGCAAGACGAATCTGCCGGACGGGCGCCGGGAACGGGCGACGGCGGCGGAGATTGCCGAGCAGGGCCAGCGCGATATCAAGAAACAGCGGGGCAAGAGAGACGACGAGCGCCACGGCCAGACACCGGGTTATCCAAAACAGCATCATACTCGATCACTTTCCCGCGCTTGCTCCAGCAGAGCCGGAGGTCAGGCTATCACCCGGCGAAACCCATGCCCACGGCGAAATCCGGGGAGGCCAATCTCTCCCCCTTGCACCGGCCGCGGAATCATACCGCTCACCCATCCGGTTATAAAGAAGTACATCGGCTCAACTTGCTCTCCCATGTAAACCGTCGCAAGAGTGGTCAAAAGTCCAATGAGAACGGCGAGGTGTGCGAAGACCAGCAGGCGGTCTTCATGGGAGAGCGGCATGGCGACAAAGCGGAGCAGGCGGAGGCCGGTGCCAGCCGCGATGGCCAGAAAGAGGCCGAGTCCGAAGAAGCCCTGGGTGACGGCCAGCAGCAGATATTCGTTGTCAATGGAGTGCTGTCCGGGGGCGGCGGGGTAGTTGATCAGGCCCCATCCGAAGGCCTTGCGCTGAGCCACGATGGGGGCATAGGCGGTGAGCAGCTCGCGGCGGTAGACGGCGCTGCGCTGGTCCTCGGTGGCGGCCTGGTCCATCTCCATGGCGGTGTACTTTTGGCCCACGTAGTAGAACACGGTGGAGAAGATGGCAAGCAGGGTGAGGAAGGTGAGCGTGGCCTTGCCCACCGACATGACCCGGGTGAGCAGGGCAAAGCCGAGCGCCAGCAAAAGTCCGAGCCAGGGCCCGCGAGACTGGGTCATGATGAGGCCCAGGACCAGCCCGAACAGGACCACGTTGCGGACATTGAGGGGCAGGCTGGCAAAAAGACGGCGCTGACCCCACTCCAGATCGACGTTGCGGAGCCAGAGGCAGTAGATGATGCCCATCAGAAAAATCATGCCGGCAAGAATGGCGTGCCCGTAGGGGCCTGCAATGCGGCCAAAGCCCCAGCGCATTTGGGGAGGCCAGTCCACAAACTGGCCGGGGAAGACTTTTGCGCCCACGGCCTGCCAGGTGCTGCCGCCCTTGAGGAAATCCACAATGGAGATGAAGCCGACAACGGCCAGCAGGATGGAGATGCGCGCCACCATGGGGCGGCGGATCAGGTGGCCATCGCGGCCGGCGCGCTCCACCAGCAGCTTGCCCACCATGTAGGGCATGATCATCTCCATCATGCGGCCAAAAGCCATCATGCCGGAGTCTTTGATGTTGGTGCCAAAGCGGTGGCTGAAGGTGAGCTCGGGTGAGAGCAGGTTGGTCCAATCGCCGTTGGCCATCTCCAGCCCCATGCCCTGCGAAAGGATCACCGAGAAGCAGTAGACGAAGACAAACAGATCCATCCACTGGGGACGCCAGAAGCGCATCTCGGTGAGCAGGAGCGCGAACACGATGGGGAGAATGGCGGCATCGGCAAAAGTGATGGCCGGCAAATGGGGCACGCGGATGATGTAGTAGCCGGGCAGGAGCAGAAGGCAGGGGAGATAGACGGCCAGCAGCGCTTTACGCACCGATCCCCAGGCCATGAAGGCCCAGGAAAAGACTGCCGGCAAAAGAATGAGCAACACCATCCAGGTTCTCTATCCTTCCAGTTGGTCCACTTAGAGCATTTTCGCTTTTGCTATAAACTTCCGTCCCTATCCATCAGAAGCACCGTGTCCCATCCATTTCCGCGCTCTTTGCGGAAGTGGGTGGGATACCCATGAAATGCAGGTCTACACCCTTTCGGAAAACTCTCTAGCGCGTGCCCTTCAGCATGCGCAGAGCCATGCCGACCTTGTTGCCGAGGGTCTTCTGGCTGACGCAGGTAATCAGGCAGAGCTTCTCGCATTGTGTGGTTTCAGCGCGCACCTTTTTGGCCTCCGGGCTGTACCAGATCTGTTGCGCGGACTGCTGCTGGATGTTGCCGATGATGGGAAAGCCGAAGTTGCAGACTTCAATGTCGCCGTTGGTGCGGATGAAGAAGTTGCGCATGCCCACGCGGCAGGGCATGGCGGAACGGGGAGCCTTCTCTTCGCGGAAGCTGCCGGGCATGAGGCGGAGAACGGACTCCGGAGTCAGAATGGGCGCGCCGGCCTTCTGCATGGCAACCAGGGTCTCAATCACCTCTTCGAACTCGGCCATCTCGGTTGACTCAATCCAGAGCTCGTTGTAGGTTTCAGGCGACCAGCGGCTGAGCGGCTGGGGGCTGATGAGCAGATCGCCCATCTCCTGGGCCCAATCCACCAACTGGGGGAGCAGACGGAAGTTGCGCGCGGTGATGGTGGGCTTGATGGTGATGGGAAACTCGACGCCCTGGGCCTTGCGCTCTTCGAGCAGAAACCGGATGCCGCTGGAGAGCTTGTCAAAGAGCCCGGGCGAGCCGCGCAGATAGTCGTGCACCTCCGCCGTGGGCGCGTCCACGGAGATGTTCACGTTGAAGGGATGAGCGGCGACAATGCGCTTGACGTTGGCCTGGGTGAGGGCGGAACCGTTGGTGGTGACGCCGGCCTTGATGCCGTGGTCGTAACACCAGCCCAGCAGATCGATGAAGCCGATCTTGATGAGGGGCTCGCCGCCAGAAAAGTTGATGGAGTAGTTGCCGACAAACTGCTTCACGCTCAGCAGAGCCTTCTGCCAATCGGCAATGGACATCTCATCGTTGTACTTGTCAAAGCGCCAGTACTCGCAGTAGCGGCACTTGACGTTGCAACGCTCGTTGACCAGGCCATAGAAAGCGACCGGGCGGGTGGAGTCGATGCCGGTTTTAAGGTAGACCCCCTCAGCCAGGGCGCTGAGGGTGTGCATCCAACCTAGACTAGCCAGTTCACGAAGATTCATTCGGACCTCATGAGCGTAGTGGCCTGAAGGGGAAAAAAGTTAAAGACGTTCTCCCGATAGTGAAGAGGGATCAGCATTCCGCAGGGGCTTAAGCCCCATCCTTTGTTTTTGCAACTTGCGGCACGGCTCAAGCCGTGCCCTTTCAAAACCTGACTTTCACCAGCACCTGCGGACGGAGCCAACGGGGTGGAGCAAGAGGTCCCTCCAGCGCTTAGTGGCCCCTCTCCAGTCCGGATTCAACCGTTCAGTCGTGTCGGGACCGGGACGCGTTCTCGATCGTTGCCGAGGCCAAGGTCAAGGTGAGCCCGCGATTCCGTGCTGACGATGGGCTTGCCGCGATTGATGGCCGGCTGCCACTCGTCAAACAAGGGCTGGAGGCACCAGGCGTAGAGCAGAAAACGGGTTTTGAGGGAGAGGCCAGCCAGGGAGAGCGAGAGGCCGGCTTCCAGCAGCTGGCGGCGCGCGCCCATCAGGATGCCAAGTCCGGAGGCAGAGATGTGGCGAGCGTTCTGCAGATGCACCACCATGATGAGGCCATTGACAATGCAGTTGCTGGTGGCCTGGGTGATGCTCTCCGCAACGTTAAGGGAGAGCTTGCCGTGAACGTAGACGTGCAGCACCTGCGGCGTCACAGCTGTGGTCAGGCGCGAGGGGCCCAGGTAGGGACGCTGCATCCAAGCGGCCACCAACGCAAAGGGCAGATGGCTGGCAAGCCCGAGGAAGTCGCGCATATAGCGGGGAGCAAGCCGGGAGGGCTCCTGCAGCATCCGCATGGCCCACTCCAGGCCGGAGCGCTGAATCCAGCGGGGCGCGCGGCTGGTGTCTCCCACCAGCATGTCAAAGCTGCCGCCCACGCCCATGGCGATACCGACGCCCAGCTTTTTGCGGTGCATCCAAATCCATTTTTCCTGTTTGGGATTGCCGAAGGCGACCATCAGGATGTCTGGTTTGGCGGCATGAATGCGGCTCAGAATCTCGGTGTGATTCATGCGGATGAGGTTGGCCTCGGGGGGCGAAAAGGTGCCAACAATGTTGACGCCGGGGAAGTTGGCGCGCAGCAACTCCGCACAGCGGTCCGCGACCCCGGTTTTACCACCCAGCATGAAGATCTTGTAGCCTTTGCGGGCCGAGAGTTCCGCCAAACCGGGCACCAGGTCAACGCCGGTGACGCGCTCTGAGAGCGGGCATCCCATAAGATGTGAGGCCCAAACCAGGGGCATGCCGTCCGGCACAACCAGGCTGCAGCCGCACATGATGCGGTGCAGATGCGGATCGGCAAGGGCGTTGAGCCAGACATCGAGATTGACTGGGCAGACCTGATGAGTGCCACCGGCGATCAACAGCTCGTCAATGGCGTCCACAGCCTGATCGGCGGTGAGGCTCTGCAAGGGCAGCCCCAGGATCGCAACCGGATGCTTTCTGGAATTCTTCATGCGCTACCGTCCCTTGTCTGGCATTCGCGTTTGCCTGTTGCCCAACCTGAAGCCCGCCGAAGAACGGACGCCGGAATCTGGATCGCAACCGGTTCAGAGAACGAACACCGCCGCCTGGCGCAGTCTGTGATTGAGAGTCTGCATCGCGCGGCTGACGAGCTTACTTTGACAGCGCGAGGTCTGCAGACCGTCACCGACGGCACGTTGCTAAGGCAGCTCGAACAGTTCTGAAGCTACCTTGATCCAAACTATAGAAACAATGACGCGAAGGTGGAATAAAGGGCAACAGGTCCTCCCAAGTTAGGCACCTACTCAAGGAGGCTTTAAGTAACCAATAAAAGTTACCACCCTGAAGTTACCCATTATAGTAACCAAGTTGACGGTTTGCCGTGCCGCGAAGCGAACCAATCGTGCATCGAGATGGAACATCTAACTGTACCACGGGGGAAATTCGCGTAAAACTCTAATCTTTCCACTCGAAGACGGTCATGGAGCAGGGCGGAAGAGTCCACTCGTTTTCCACAGAGAGAGAGGTTGTAACGGTTACCTGGGTGACCCCTTCGTTATTAGAGGCAGGGGACGGACTGTCCAGCCTTGTTACAGTGGTACCGCTTGCCGCAGCTGTGGCGGGGCGGTCAAGAGCGATGCGGTGGCTCTGATGGAGGTCGTAATTGAAGACGATCAGGCCCACCTGGTTACCCTCGCGGAAGCCGTAGGCGTCGATCAGGTGCTGGTTGCGGATGTCCACGCCGTCGTTGGCGAGGGGCTGGTCGCGGGTGGGATCGGCACCGGAGCGCGTAACCCGGACCAGATTGCCGTGGAGAACGCGGTTGGCCATGGCTTCAGCCAGGAACTGGGGACGCTTGCGCCCGTCTTTGCCCATCTCAACCACGCTGCCCCAGAGCCGGACCGGGGTGCCGTCGGAGCGCTTGAACTGGTACTGCGGCAGGGAAAACAGAGCCTGATTGCGGACCCCAAGGTCGCGCATCATGCGCAGCATGTGGCTGGTGACGGCGATTCCGGCGGCGGTGGAAGGGGTAAGGCGGTCAAGGACAGGGCCTGTGGCCGTGCCCCGGGTGGAGTGGAGATTGACCTCGTAAACAGCCAGTTGGCGGCCACCGGCCGAGGCCTGGGAGGCGTGCACAAAGCCGTCGCGGTCCATCTGCTCCGGCTGCGCGAGCAGGGGGGCAAAGAGGTCGTCGTCCGAGTTCCAGCGGGTGACGTCGGCCATGAGGTAGGGGGCAATGGCCAGGGAGTTGGCTTCATGTGCGGCGCCCAGCAAGGCGCGGTTACGGTAGGGATCAGAGAAGTTGGTGCCCACAATCAGGTCAAAGCTGGAGGCAGACTTGGCGGCAGCACCTCGGAAGGCGGCAAAGATGAGGTTGGCGCGGCGACCGAAGGCGGCCGGATCGTCAATCGTCTCGCCCTGGTAGACGGTGTTCCAGGTCTCGTTGCCCAGCTCGATGTGGAGGGTTTTGAAGGCATGGGTCCAGGGCTCGGGATGCCCGGCAGCGCTTCGGAGCGCGCCGCCCGGGGTAGAGACGGGTCCAGCCAGATACTCTGCCAGACGGCGGGCCTCGGCGGGGCTGGTGGCCGCCGGCAGGGTGATCCAGGGCTCGGTATCCACCTCCTGGCATAGCTCCAGAAACTCCGGAATGCTGATGGAGATGTCTTCGGTAGGCGTGTAGTTGGACATGTAGCCGGAGCGGACGCGACCGCCTACCGGAGAGAGAAGGTTTTCAAGGGTGGACCCCAGCTCCTCACCACTGCCCATCATGCGCAGAACGCCGGGATGAAGCTGGCGCAGGCTCTCCAGAACCTCGTCGCGGAAGACGGTGTGGTTGGCGAGATCGCCGTCGGTTTTTACCAGGGAAACGTCGTCCAGCAGCACCTCGCCACCGGAGACGGCCAGGGCCACCTCCACGGAAGCGGGAGGAAGCTGGCCCTCGTGGACGTCGAACTCAAGGGAATAGTCCGCCCACTTGTTGGTAAGAGGAAGATCGCGATTGAGGTAGCGGGCCAGGCCGGGCACCAGGCGGCCCACGTGGACGTGGAACATGTGCCCCCCGGCAACCGACTTGGCGCGGAAGCTGAGGCGGTAGTGGCCACGCAGGCGCAGAAAGGTGACGCCCTCAAAGGTGTCGAAGTAGGAGGTGATCTGAGCCCATGAGCCGCGCTCCAGAGCGGTCATGCGCAGCGCTTGGCGACCCTCGGTGCCAGGCGGCAGATCCAGGCGCTCTGGAGAGAATGTGGCGTTGCCGCCAGACTTGGGCCACCACCCGGCGGTGGGCTCTCCGTAGAAACCTTTGTAGACACTGATCCAGTCGCCGGGATGGACCTGGATGCCGCCGCTGAGCAAGAAGGTGAAGCCGCCGCTGGAGCTGGTGGCGTCCACCACGCCGCGGCTACCGATGGCGGGCCCGTCCATGACCTCAACCGCGGCGCCGTTCCAGAATTTGTCCGGGAACTGGATGCCGTTGCGGGTGTCGGTACAGGAACCCGCGCTGCCTTGCACGCAATGGAAGATGCTGCGGTAGGCCAACCCCTCAAAGCCGGAGTTGCGGAAGATGAGATTGCGGTTCATCTGGCCGGAATCGTAGAAGTCCTGCTCGCCAAGGTTGATGCCCAGCCGGGTGACGGAGGGCAGCAAAACCTCGGTGGAGACGCTCAAGCGAGTGGTGCCGGAGTTGTTCTGGGCGCTGCGGCAGGAGCCGGGAACCAGGATGCAGACAAGGGCAGCCGCGGCAAGGGCCGTAGGTCGACGAACGGTCTGGAATCTCATGGTGATCCTTCTCCGGGAGCGAGCGGAATGGAACTCTGTTGCACTTCAAAGCATACCGCGCGCATCAGCGACCAGTGGCAGGCGTACCGGAATGGTCATGGCCCAAAGGCACCAGGAAGAACCGCACCTTGGTTGCAGGTTGCAGCGGCAGGCTCAACCGCGCACACTCTATACTTGAGGCACCGCGACCGGGAAGAAGACGCACCATGATGGTACGGCCCAGCTACACCTACACGGTAACGATCGTGATTGTCTCGTTCAACACCCGCGAGCTGCTGCGGCGGTGTCTGGACGAGCTGCTGGCGGAGTGCCGGCGGTTGGGCACGGGCCCCAAAGGCGAGCCGCATACGGCGGAAATTCTGGTGGTGGACAACGCCAGCCACGACGGCTCAGCAGAGATGGTGGAGCGCGATTACGCCACTACCGCGACCCCGGTGAAGCTCTACGCCAGTCCCGAGAACCTGGGCTTTGGCAGGGCCAACAACGTGGCCATTGAGGCCGCCCAGGGCCGTTACATCGTGCTGCTGAACTCCGATGCGTTCTTCCACGAAGGCGCGCTGGAGGCGGCCATCCAGCAGATGGAGCAGAACCGCAAGGCCGGAGCGGGCGGCGCCAAACTGGTCTTTGAAGACGGCAGTTGGCAGCCATCGGCGCGCACCTTTCATAGCATCGGACGCGACGCGCTGGTGCTCACCGGCATGGCGTCGCGCTTTCCGCGCTCCCGCATCTTTGGCTCGCCCGACCGCACCTGGGCCGATGTGAACCAGCCCGCGCAGGTGGACTGGGTGACCGGAGCGTTCATGATTCTGCGCCGCGAAGCGCTGGCGCTGGTGGGCATCTTCGACCCCGCGTTCTTCCTCTACTGCGAGGAGGTGGACCTGTGCAAACGGCTCAAGCAGGGGGGATTCGAGGTCTGGTACTGGCCGCAGATTGTGGTCACGCACCTGGGCGGCGAATCCAGCAAGAACGTGAAGGAGCGCACCTTTTCCAAGATTTCGGCCACGGTGGAAGAGTGGCGGATGCGCTCCACCCTGATCTACTACCGCAAGCACCACGGCTGGCAGGCGCACCTTGCGCGGCTGCTGGAAGACGTGTTCTACACCGTGCGCGGCTGGCGGAACCGGCTGAGCAAGCTGGAATGGCGGCAGCAGCGGGCCGAGGAAGCCAAGCTGATGATCCAGCTCATGCGCCAAGCATGGGCCTCGACCGACGGCGGCCGCATCAGCCCCCGCAAACCCTGGTAGCACCTGCGGTGCGGCAGACGCGCTTCGCGCCATGGCGTGCTCTTCGCTCCCGTTGGTCGCTCCGTCGAGAATCTGCGGTTGCTCTTTGGGAAGTTTCTGACTCGCCCAGCCAGACTCAACGCAAATCCAGGAGCCTGGGGAGTTTATCGGGGCCTATTGGAATCAAGATTATATTGGGTGCCCCAGGTCCGGATTCTCGGACCTGGGAAAGCTGCATCTTCCATCCTCGATGAGTCGGGCATCAGCGGTATCCCAGGTCCGAGAATCCGGACCTGGGGCACCCATTTTTGTAGCTGGACGGACGTGGGCCACCCGCCCCATGTGAACAGTGATTGGCCCCGCCATATCTAGACACTGAGAAATTCAAGAGCCTATGGATGAAGTTTTCGTTTTGGCAATTTCCATTTCCTCGCAAGTTCAACTGCTCGGGAAAGCGGATTCATCAGCTGATTGTAGTTGACCATATATTCTTCATGGGGATTCTTGAGCATTCGCTCGTGCCATTTTGTACGCACATCTTGCTTATGGCTTATACACCATGCTAAAAGATCAGCAAACTGCAATGCGGGGGTAATCCTCATATCGGCTTCAGCGATCGAAGTGATTCTGGAGAGGTATGGAAGATCTTCCAATACTTTCGGATGTTTTACGAGATTACAAATATAACCACGGAACGATTCACCTTGATCAAAATAGAGATGAATGTTCTGTACACCTAGACAATCGAATCCCCATTTCATGCAATCGAAAACTGCCTGTCTAACACATATCTCATCGGCGTTCTTAGGGACATCAGGATTATCCTTCCTGGCTTTAATGAAATCTTCCAAAACGATGGTGATCGAATGCGGGTACAGTCCAAGACGTCCTGGATCGTTATCTGTAATTGGGCGGGCGATATGGCGGCCAACAACTTTGACACAATCCATGATTAGCGCATCTCTGCGTCTCTCATTCCACCCGCTCTTATTGATCCGGCCCTGAAGTATTGCTACGCAGCGGCATAGTAGACATCTTT
>CAZYDF010000039.1:0-35717 GCA_964645855.1 uncultured Occallatibacter sp. | reverse complement strand
TCGAGCGCGCCCTTCTTATGCTTGATTGTGGCCCATTTTGAGTGGCCGGACATGGGAACCTCAACAGAATTCGAAAGTAAAGGCGCTGGCTCGCACCACCTAGTAAGTATATCAAACGCAGTAGGTCGCACGCTGGAGATTCAAACGAGGCGGGTCACGCTGACCACCCGCAGCGATCATACGCTCTGGAGCGCATCCCTGCCTGTGCTGATGGGTGGTGGCGGCCGCCGCGGTGGAGTCGCGGCCAGCGTCCCAATCTCGATCCTGCGCGGAACATTGCCTCAGCGGGCATTTTTAGCCCTGAAAATAAGGATCGTTCAGGCACTGATTGAAACATAAAATGGGATAACTCAGAGTTGAGGCACAGGGCTGAGCCGGAAGATGAAAGGAAGTTGAACAGCGCTTTTCATTTTCCGTTATATTGATTGTGTAGTGCCGGATGCGGCCGGTCCTGCTCAGGAAAACTTTCACTTGCAGACCATGCGATCCCGGGGTTGGGATATCGCGTGGTGGCTGTGTCTTTTACCGAACAAAACGCGCTCTCGAAGAAAAACCACACAACGAAAAGGCTGCCATGGATACATCGAGTTTTCGTACACACATCCCTGAGCCTCAGGGGCTGTATCATCCGCGGAACGAGCACGATGCTTGCGGCATGGGTCTGGTTGCGAACATTCGCGGCGAAAAAAGCCACGAGATCATCCGCAAGGGCCTTGAGGTTCTGATCAACCTAACCCACCGCGGCGCAGCTGGCTGCGATCCGGAGACGGGCGACGGCGCCGGTATTCTGATCCAGATTCCCCATGCGTTTTTTGCGCAGGAATGCGCGGAGCTGGGCCTGAGGTTGCCTGCGGCCGGCCAGTATGGCGTAGCCATGTGCTTCTTGCCGGTTGAAAAACGGGAACGGCTGCTGTGTGAAGGTATCTTTGAGCGCATTACCAATGCGGAGGGCGCTACCGTCATCGGCTGGCGCGATACGCCGGTGAACGGCGACGCCATTGGCCGCGAAGCTCGCGCCTCGCAACCTTACATTGAGCAATTGTTCGTGCGCCGCCCCGAGGGGCTGGACGAAGACGCCTTTGAGCGCCTGCTGTATCGCATCCGCCGCAAGACAGAGATCGAGGTTGCGAGTTCCGACGTGGAAGACAAGGAGACGTTCTTTGTTCCTTCGTTCTCCTGTCGCACCATTGTCTACAAGGGCCTGATGCTGGCCCCGCAGATCGAAAAATTTTATTTTGAGCTCGCCAATCCCCTGGTTGTGAGCGCGATGTGCCTGGTGCATCAACGCTTCAGCACCAACACCTTCCCGAGCTGGAAACTGGCGCACCCGTACCGCTACATTGCGCACAACGGCGAGATCAACACCATCCGCGGCAATGTGAGCTGGATGAATGCCCGCCAGTCCATCTACGAGAGCCCGCAGTTTGGCGAAAAAATCAATGACCTGTTCCCGGTGATCGTCCCCGGCGGTTCGGATTCGGCCGGGTTGGACAACGCGGTGGAGTTCCTGTTCCAGAGCGGCCGTTCCCTGCCCCATGTGATGTCGATGCTGATCCCCGAAGCCTGGGCCGGCAATCCAGACATGGACGAAGAGAAGCGCGCCTACTACGAGTACCACGCCTCCTTGATGGAGCCGTGGGACGGTCCCGCGGCCATTGCGTTTACCGATGGCCGCCTGATTGGCGCCACCCTGGACCGCAACGGACTGCGTCCGGGCCGCTACATTGTGACCAAGGACGATCTGGTGGTTCTGGCCTCGGAGGCCGGGGTGATCGAGGTTCCGCCGGAGGACGTGCGCAAGAAGGGCCGTCTGCAGCCGGGGCGTATGTTCCTGGTGGACACCGTGCAGCAGCGCATTATCTCTGACAAGGAGATCAAGAAGACTCTCTCCGGCCGCCAGCCCTACGGCGAATGGCTGAAGCAGCAGCAGGTAACGATGGATCAGTTGCCGGAACCTTCGCGCGTCATTGCTTCAAACCCCGAGACCCTGCTCCGCCGCCAGCGCGCCTCCGGCTACAGCGAAGAAGATCTCAAGATCCTTCTGGCCCCGATGGGCGCCAAGGGCGAGGAGCCGATTGGCTCCATGGGCTCCGACGTTCCGCTGGCCTGCCTCTCGGATCGTCCGCAGTCCTTGTTCAGCTACTTCAAACAGTTGTTTGCACAGGTCACCAATCCGCCCATCGACCCCATCCGCGAAGAGATGGTGATGTCGCTGATCAGCTACATTGGCACCGAGCGCAACATTCTGGACGAAAAGCCGGAGAACTGCCACACCCTGAAGCTGCCGCAGCCGATCCTGAGCAATCGGGACCTGGAAAAGCTGCGCCGCGTTTCATCGGGCGATCTGCTGGCCACCACGCTGCCGGCTCTGTTCCGCGCCGCCGAGGGCGAAAAAGGCCTGAAGCATGCGCTGGACGACCTGAGTGCCCGCGCGGCCCACGCCGTACATTCCGGCTACACGGTCCTGATCCTCTCCGACCGTGGTGTGGACTCGACCTATGCGCCCATCCCCAGCCTGTTGGCCATGGCGGCCGTGCATAACCGTCTGGTGGATGAGAAGACCCGTACCCAAGTGGCCCTGATCATTGAAAGTGGCGAGCCGCGCGAAGTGATGCACTTTGCCCTGCTGATCGGGTACGGCGCCAGCGCCATCAACCCCTATCTGGCCATTGAGACCCTGCACGACCTGACCCGCAACGGTCTGCTGCCTAACGGGATTACGGCCGAGAAGGCGGAGTACAACTTCATCAAGGCCATCAACAAGGGCCTTTTGAAGACCTTCTCCAAGATGGGCATCAGCACGCTGCAGAGCTACCGTGGCGCGCAGGTGTTTGAAGCCGTGGGTCTGGACCACGAACTGGTGAAAGATTACTTCTCCGGCACCGCGTCCCGCATTGAGGGCGTAAGCCTGGAAGTGCTGGCGCACGAAGCCCTGATGAAGCACGCCTACGCCTTCCAACCCCTGACCGAGTCGGAGACTGACCTAGTGGTGGGCGGCCAGTACCAGTACCGGATCAAGGGCGAGTATCACCTGCTTAACCCCGAGACCATCAGCAAGGTGCAGCAGGCAGTGCGAACGAACAACTTTGCGTCTTTCCAGGAGTTCACCTCCCTGATCGACGAGCAGAGCCAGAACCTGTGCACGCTGCGCGGCCTGATGAAGCTGAAGTACGCCGACCAGCCCATCTCAATCGACGAGGTGGAACCGGCCAAGGAGATCGTGAAGCGATTCACGACCGGCGCCATGAGCTACGGCTCCATCAGCAAGGAAGCGCACGAGACTCTGGCCATTGCCATGAACCGGTTGGGCGGCATGTCCAACACCGGTGAGGGCGGCGAGGATGAAGAGCGCTTTACTCCGGACGCCAACGGCGACAGCCGCCGCTCGGCCGTGAAGCAGGTAGCCAGTGGCCGCTTTGGCGTGACCACCAATTATCTGGTCAACGCCGACGAGATCCAGATCAAGATGGCGCAGGGCGCAAAGCCGGGCGAAGGCGGTCAGTTGCCGGGTCACAAGGTGGATGAGACCATCGCCCGGACGCGGCACTCGATCCCCGGCGTTACCCTGATCTCGCCCCCGCCGCATCACGACATCTACTCGATCGAGGATCTGGCACAACTGATCTACGACTTGAAGAACGTAAACCCGCAGGCGCGCATCGCCGTCAAGCTGGTTTCAGAGGCGGGCGTGGGCACTGTTGCCGCCGGCGTCTCTAAAGCACATGCAGACGTGGTGCTGATCTCGGGCGACAACGGCGGCACCGGCGCATCGCCGCTTAGCTCCATTAAGCACGCAGGCCTGCCCTGGGAACTTGGCCTGGCTGAGGCTCAGCAAGTGCTGTTGATGAACGATCTGCGCAGCCGCATCCGGGTACAAACGGACGGCAAGCTGCAGACCGGTCGCGATGTTGTGATTGCCGCGCTGCTCGGAGCCGAGGAATATGGCTTTGCGACCATGCCTTTGATCACCATGGGTTGCATCATGATGCGCAAGTGCCACTTGAACACTTGCGCGGTGGGGATTGCCACCCAGGACCCGGTTCTGCGGGCGCGCTTTACCGGCCAACCGGAGCACGTGGTCAACTACTTCTTCTTTATTGCCGAGCAGATGCGCGAACACATGGCCAAGCTCGGCTTCCGTACCGTGGACGAGATGGTGGGTCGCGTGGACAGGATTGACGCCGAGGTTGCCGCCAACCATTGGAAGGCCAAGGGCATCGATCTGGAGTCGATTCTGTATGCACCGACGCTTCCCTCGCGCGTGGCCCGGCGCAAGACCCAGCAGCAGGATCATGGGCTGAACGTGGCTCTGGATCATGCGCTGATCGCCAAGGCCAAGCCCGCGCTGGAGTCCAAGACCCCGGTGACCGGCACCTTTGCCATCCGCAACGTGCACCGCACGGTGGGCGCGATGCTGGGCGGCGAGATTGCCCGTCGCTATGGGTCGGCTGGACTGCCGGACGGCACCATCCACTTCAAGTTCACCGGCTCGGCGGGTCAGAGCTTTGGCGCATTCGTCCCCAAGGGCGTGACGCTGGAGCTGGAAGGCGACTCGAACGACTACCTGGGCAAGGGCCTCTCCGGCGGACGCATCATTGCTTACCCGCCCAAGACCTCCAGCTTCTTGCCCGAAGAGAGCATTCTGGTGGGCAATGTGGTTCTCTACGGCGCCACCTCCGGTGAAGTCTTCCTGAACGGCATTGGCGGCGAACGCTTTGCCGTCCGCAACTCCGGCGCAACCGCCGTGGTGGAGGGCGTGGGCGACCACGGCTGCGAGTACATGACCAACGGTCTGGTGCTGGTGCTCGGCGACACGGGCCGCAACTTCGCCGCCGGCATGAGCGGAGGCTTTGCCTACGTTTATGACGAACAGGGCGACTTTTCAACCCGCCGCTGCAACCGGGCCAGCGTGGACCTGGAGCCATTGGCAAAGGACGAGGATGTGGCCAAGGTGAAGAACCTGATGGAGCAGCATCGCGACCTGACCGGCAGCCCGCGCGCCGCCTGGATTCTGGAACACTGGGCCGACGAGCAGTCCAAGTTCATCAAGGTCTTCCCGCACGAGTACAAGCGCGTTCTGGGCGTAGCTCGGGTTGACTCGGTCTACATTTCTTCCGCAAACAAGTCGCCTCTGGTGGCGGCATCCGAGGTGCAGCATGGGTAAGGTCACTGGATTTCTGGAGATCGAGCGGCAGCAACCCACCCGCCGCAAGGTGGAAGACCGCCTGGAGGACTGGCTGGAACTCTATGAGCCGTTCCCGGTGGAGAAGATGCGCGAACAGGGCGCACGCTGCATGGATTGCGGCGTGCCCTTCTGCCACGGCGGCTGTCCGGTGAACAATCTAATTCCCGACTGGAACGATCTGGTCTACAACAACCGCTGGGGCGAGGCCATCCGCCGCCTGCACTCCACCAATAACTTCCCGGAGTTCACGGGGCGCGTGTGCCCGGCTCCGTGCGAGGCTTCCTGCGTGTTGGGCATCAACCAGCCCGCGGTTTCCATCAAGCTGATTGAGAAGTCGATTGTGGAGCGGGCCTGGGAAGAGGGCTGGATTCATCCCGAGCCGCCGGACCATAACACCGGCAAGCATGTGGCGGTGGTAGGCTCTGGACCTGCGGGTCTGGCCGCGGCCCAGCAACTGCGCCGCGCCGGCCACTCGGTCACCGTGTTTGAGAAGGCCTCGCGTCTGGGCGGCCTGCTGCGCCACGGCATTCCCAACTACAAGCTTGAGAAACGGATCGTGGAACGCCGCCTGGACCAGCTCCGGGCCGAGGGCGTGGTCTTCAAAACCCATGCCCACGTGGGCGTGAACGTGCCGATTGAGAGCCTGACCAATGAGTTCGAGGCCATCCTGCTGTGCGGCGGCTCGGAGCAGCCTCGCGACCTGAAGATTCCCGGCCGGGAGCTGAAGGGCGTGCACTTTGCCTTGGAATTCCTCCCCCAGCAGAATGCCCGTCTGGAAGGCGAGGCCCTTGATCCGGCTCTGGAGATCCTGGCCACCGGCAAGCGGGTGCTGATCATCGGCGGTGGCGACACCGGCGCCGATTGCCTCGGTACCAGCCTGCGCCACAAGGCGCTGAGCGTGAATCAGATTGAGATCATGCCCAAGCCGCCGGCGGAACGCGCTGCCTCAACACCGTGGCCCATGTGGCCGCTGCAACTGCGCACCGAAACCTCCCACGAAGAGGGTGGCGTGCGCGACTGGGCCATCAACACTCTGAAATTTACGGGCGACGGCCAGGGCAACGTGAAGCAGGCGCACATGGTGCGCGTGGCTCCGCCACCGAAGTTCGAGCCGATTGCAGGCACCGAGTTCACCATGGATGTGGACCTGGTGCTGCTGGCCATGGGCTTCCTGGGTCCGGTGCGCAACGGAATGATCGAGCAGCTCGGGGTGGAGTTGGATGGCCGGGGCAATGTGGCCACCAACAACTTCATGAGCTCGAAGGATGGCATCTTTGCCGCCGGCGACATGCGCTCCGGTCAGTCGCTGGTGGTTCGCGCCATCAACGAGGGTCGCAAGGCAGCCGAAGCCGTGGACGAGTACCTGTCCAAGCTGACCGTGGCCTCGCCGCTTGCCGAGCGCGCGCGCTCGTAGCAATTCCCTATCTTCAACAAAGAAGGCCGGTTGCCTCAAGGCAGCCGGCTTTTTTGTTCTTTGGAATCTACAGCATCTCTTGCAGAATTCCATTGTGGCCAGAAGCGTCAGGGCACGACTTCAGTCGTGCCGGAAAGGCCACAAAATAAGGGACGGGATTCAGATCCTGATCTTGTTTCTCTCTAGTCCCCCACCGGCGTTGCCGACCCGCGAGGAATGAAACGTTGGATGCTGCAGCCACGGTAGAGCGCCCCAGCGGGGCGCTGCGAAGATAGCCCAGGGTGGACCCTGCCCCTAAGCGTAGTCGAAGGGGAAGGGGAAACCCTGGGTTAGCGTTGCACAAAAGCCTCCCGTCCCGGAGGGACGGACGAAAGATGCCTGGAAATTCTCCTTTGGCAAAATCAACAACTTGCGCCGCCCATAGAAGTAGTTTCTTGTTGGGCTTTCGTCTTGGATCGCTGCAATGTGGGCGCTGTCCACTTCTCGACTAGGTTCAAGCTGGTAAATAGGACTCTCGTCAACATTCGAACGACCTTGTCGGTTCCAAAAGCAAAGGCCGGTTGCACTGGGCAACCGGCCTTTGCTTTTGCATGGATTGAGAACGGTCAGCTTGCCGAAAAGGTTGCTCCCCGGTTGGCGCGGCCCATCGAGATGTAGCCCATGTCCACCGAGATGCCGCGAACGCACTGCAGCAGGTGGTTGGCAATCGCGGGCAGCTTTTGTGCCGTCACGCGGAACGAGGGGCCGGAGATGGAGACAGCGGCTACCGGCTGGCGCTGGGCATCCAGTACCGGCACGGCGATGCAGCGAAGACCTTCCTCGAACTCCTCATCATCGACCGCGTAACCACGGCGGCGAGTCTTCTCAATCTCCGAGCGGAGCGCCTCGGCCGTGGCGATGGTGCGATGCGTAAAGCGCTCGTAGCGGATGCGCTTCATGATCTCGGCGATCTTTTCTTCCGGCAGGAAGGCCAGGATCGCCTTGCCCACGGAGGTGCAGTGGAGCGGGTTCGAGGCGCCAATGCGGGTGATCATGCGGACCGAACGGGTGGGCTCGATCTTGTCGATGTAGATGACGCGGGCGGCTTCCAGCACGCACAGGTGAGCCGTCTCCTCGGTCTCCGCCACCAGACGGCGCAGGTGCGGCTGAGCCCGGTCGCGCAGGTCGTACTGCTCAATGGCGCGATTGCCGAAATCGAAGAGGCGCAGGCCGAGGCGGAACTTGCCATTGGGCGTGCGCTCCACCATCCGGTGGCGCTCCAGCACCATCAGAAAGCGGTGAGCCGTGCTTTTGTGCAGTTGCAGCGACAACGCAACCTGCGCCAAGCCCAAAGGAGCGTCGCTTTCTCCCAGCAGATCGAGGACGGCGAACGCCCGGTCGAGGGCTTGAACCTTATAAGTGCCTTGAGGAGCGGTATCTCGCATGATGAACCCCTGTTGCGCGTAATGACGCTTACCTTTAGGTTCTCAAAATGTGAAATCTGAGTCAATAGCTGAAACGGCGTACCTCAGGATGAGAAGGCTTTCGATCTTACTTAAAGGATACGAGCCTTTTTAGAAACCGTGTTTTTTTCTCGCAGGGAGGAGTCTGCAACTCCTGTTATTAGAGGAGTTAGCGGTGGTCCTATTTTGGCCTTTTATCGTCCGGAAAGCAACAAGTGCTTCTCCGGGCAGGGAAATGCGAGGAGGAAATATTTTTTCCCTGCAACTGGGAAATGAAATCGCCTCTGGGGGATGAGAGATCCCAGAGGCGACGAGATACGTGCGGAGGTTGACGCAACGCTATACGTTGAGCGTGGAAACTTGCCACAAAAGCGATCCTACTCGCCAGGATGCATGGTTCTGCCCCTCAGGTGCTAAAGCCCTCATTGACTCTAGGCCGCTTGCGGCACGACTAAAGTCGTGCCCTGATGCTTCTAGATCGAAACCAGAGTCGATGTGTCCTGGTAATTCCCTGCGAGGTCGCTGCTCCCTGAGGGTCGCGTCGACTTGAATACATCGGTTTCGGGATACAGCGACACTGGTTCCGCTCTAGAAACTCAGGTGATAGGATTCCATACGAGGTTGCGGAGAACGTCGATGACGAGCCGAATTGCTTGTATCCTGCTGCTTGTTTCTGTCGCTGGAATTGCTCAGGTCCGAGCCCAACAGGCGGATGCGAGACCGGGCACTCAAACCGGCGGATGTGCCGCGGACAGCACCAAGAACTGTCCGGCCACGGTACCCGCGTTCGACACACCGCCTACAATCCTGCATCAGGTCAAAGCCGAGTTCTCCGATGCCGCCAGTATTCAGATCAAAGAGTCCGGTCTCACTCATTTCGGGGCAATTTGCATCCTGTCGGTCGATGTCGATACAAAAGGCAAACCTCAGGACGTCAAAGTCGTCCGACCGGCGCCTTACGATTTGAATGAGCAGGCAATCAAGGCGGTGCGGAAATACAAGTTCAAGCCCGCCTTGAAGGAGGGTAAGCCGGTAGAAGCCAGGATCTTCATCGAAATCAACTTCCAGCTGTACTTTTGAGTTTGCCCTCACTTTAACCTTCCACTGAGTCGCCTTCTCCTGGGGCGAGGAACAAGTTCTCCTCCAGACCGTGCTGGCGGGTGTAGAGGTCGTAGTAGCGGCCGTGCAGGGCGTAAAGCTCGGCGTGGTTGCCACGCTCCAAGATGGCCCCATTCTCCACCACCAGAATCTGATCGGCGCGGCGAATGGTGGAGAGCCGGTGGGCGATGACGAAGGTCGTCCTGCCCTGCATCAACTGGTTCAGGCCGCCCTGGATCATGGCTTCACTCTCGGAATCGAGCGAGCTGGTGGCCTCGTCCAGAATCAGAATGCGCGGCTGCGCCAGCAGAGCACGGGCAATGGACAAGCGCTGCTTCTGGCCGCCGGAGAGTTTGACGCCACGCTCGCCGACGATGGTCTCATAGCCTTCCAGAAAGCGCTCCGCAAACTCGTCCACGCGCGCGGTACGGCAGGCAAAGAGGAAATCCTCTTCGGTAGCGTTGGGCCGGGAAAACTTGATGTTCTCCTGGATGGTGCCGTCAAAGAGAAAAGAATCCTGCAAGACCACGCCCAACTGGGAGCGGTAGGTGTCGAGGTTGACAGTGGCCAGATCCACGTCGTCCACCATCACGCGGCCGGAGCCGGGGGTGTGGAAGGCGCAGAGCAGGCTGATGATGGTGGATTTGCCAGAGCCCGAGGAGCCGACCAGCGCGGTGACCGTGCCGGGCGCGGCTGCAAACGTGATGCCGCGCAGGACCGGCTTGCCTTCCAGATAAGAGAACTCGACATCCTCGAACTTCACGCGGCCTTCGATGGGCTGCATCTGGACCGTGCGGCCCGGAGTCTGGTTCTCTTCCATCTCGGCCAGAATTTCGTTCGTGCGGTCGAGGCCGGCAAAGGCTTCGGTAAGTTGCGTGCCGATGTTCACCATCTGGAAGACCGGCGCGATCATGAACGCCAGAAACATGTTGTAGCTGAAGTAGGTGCCGACGGTCCAGGTGGAGTGGATCACGTTGTGTCCGCCCAGCCACATCACCAGCGACGAAACCAGCCCCAGCACCGTGGTGGAGGCCGCGGCCAGCGAGCTGGTCATGGTGAGCGAGCGCATCACGTTGTCCAGCAGGCGCTCCACGCCCACGGCAAAGACGGAAGCCTCGCGCTCCTCCGCATGGTAGCCCTTGATGACGCGCACGCCGCCGAGCGACTCCGTAAGCCGGCCGGTGACGTCGGCATTGATCTTGCCGCGCTCCCGGAAGATAGGCCGGAGGATGCGGAAGCCGTACTGCAGAACGAAAACAAATGCGCCCAGGACGGCGAAGACGGTCAGCGTAACCGTCGCGCTCAGGTAGAGCAGATAGATGAAGGAGAGAACCGCGGTCAGCAGTCCTCCGAGGAACTCAACCAGTCCGGTGCCGACCAGGTTCCGCACGCCCTCCACATCGTTCATGATGCGGGCAACGAGGGTTCCTGTCCGGTTCTCGTCGTAGTAGGACACCGACAGCAGGCCCACATGGCGCTGCACACGGCGGCGCATCTCGGCAATCAGCCTCTGGCCAGCCTTGGAGAGCAGTTGGGTGAGCGAAAACGAGGTGATGGCCTGGATCACCATGGCCCCGAAGACAATGGCGATGTAGCGCGGCAGTAGCGCCGCATCGGGATGCGCTCCGCCCAGCACCTTGTCGAGCAAAGGCCTAGCCGTATAAGGAAGCGCCAGGCCAGCCACGCGGTTGATGGCCATGAGCAACAGGCTGACGCCGATCAGACCCAGACGCGGCTTGACCAGGGACCAAAGCTGCGGCCAAAGCTTCTTTAGGTTGGGCCGCTTCTTTTTGACCGGTTCGTCTTGTGCGCGACGTGCACCGCGGCTGTGCGAAGAACGCTCAGCCCGGGCGCCAAAGTTCATACCGCTGCCATGCGCGGCAGCCACAGTTAGTCCTGCTCCTCAGCGGCTTTGCGTACAGCGCGCGCGTTCAGGAAAGAGCGAATGCAGAGGTTCACATAGACCAGCAGAACGCCAGCCATCACCAGCAGATACTTGATCTGGGCCATGTCTGGATCTTCGCCGTTGCTGCGGGCGGTGCCATAGATGTTCAACGCCACAATGGCGCTGAGCAGCATGCCGATTACACCGAGGCTGGCGTAGACGTGGGCAAAGATCATGCGCAGCTTGTCGCTCTTGGTGCGGGCCAGGATGCCGAAGAGGATCAGCAGCACGCCAAAGATTACCGGATAAACCGCGGACTCGTGGAAATTGGCCGGCCCCTTGTAGCCGTAGCCACCCAATCCAGCAAGGATCAATCCAAAAACAATCGTAACAATCGCCATCAGCGACCTCCACAAAAAGGATAGCAGGCACCTGCGGTGCGGGCATTGCATGCAGCGGACCGCTTCAGGGCAATTGCATGAACACGAGTCTCTTGGGAGATTCGCCTTGAAAGGGCACGGCTTCAGCCCTGAGGATAGCTTTGAAATCCGAAAAACCTCCCTCTGCGGCTAAAGCCACCGCGATTTCCACCTCGATTTCGGCACGTCTGAAGCCTTGCCCTTTCAAAACCTTGGAACCTTGTGGTTCGTTGTGTTCATGCGATTGCCCTGCGGACCGCTTCGGGTTCTGCGAGGGAGTCTCAGCTAAAAAACAGAAAGGCCGACTGCATGCTGGCAGCCGGCCTTTCTGACTCATGGTTGTTGGCGCCTAGCGCTGGATGCGCGCTGAGCCGCCCTGGGCAAGTGCACGCACCTGATCCACGGTAGCCATGGTGGTGTCGCCGGGGAAGGTGGTGAGCAGAGCGCCATGCGCCCAGCCCAGCTTGACTGCCTCTTCAGGCTCCTCGCCGGTGAGCAGACCGTAGATGAAGCCGGCCGCAAAACCGTCGCCGCCGCCAACGCGATCCACTACGTCCAGCTCCGCCGTGGGAGCCACATAGTTCTGGCCGTTCATCCAGGCCACGGCGCTCCAGCTGTGGTGGTTGGTGGAGTGGACCTCGCGCAGGGTGGTGGCAACCACCTTCACGTTGGGCTGCTTCTTGACCACCTTCTCAATCATGGCAAAGAAGGCCGAGGGGTCGAGCTTGGAGGTGGAGTGCACGTCCTGGCCCTCAATGCCCAGGCCCTTCTGCAGATCCTCTTCGTTGCCGACGAGCACGTCCACGTTCTCAACGATCTTGCCGAGGGTCTCAACGGCCTTTGCTTCGCCGCCCTGGATGTTCCAGAGCTTGGCGCGGTAGTTCAGGTCAAAGCTGGTGATGGCGCCGGCCGCCTTGGCTTCCTTCATCATCTCCGCGGCCAGAGCAGCAGTAGTGGGCGAGAGCGCCGCAAAAATACCGCCGGAGTGAACCCACTTCACGCCCTTGGCGAAGATCGCCTTCCAGTCAAAATCGCCTGGCTTGAGCTGGCTGGCAGCCTCGTTGCAGCGGTTGTAGAAGACCACCGGAGGGCGGACGCCATGGCCCTGATCGCTGAAGACGGTGGCCATGTTGGGGCCGTTCACGCCGTCGTGCTTGAAGTGCTTGTAGATGGGCTTGACGCCCATGGCGCGAACGCGCTCGGCAATCAGGTCGCCGATTGGGTAGTCGACCATGGCGGACGCGATAGCGGTATTCATGCCAAAGCAGTTGGAAAGGTTCGCGGCTACGTTGAACTCACCACCGCTGACGTGGATCTTGCACTCAGTGGCCTTGCGGAAGGGGATGATACCCGGGTCGAGCCGGTGAACCAACGCTCCCAGCGAAAGAAAATCAATCTCTGCGTCCTTGCGAATATTCAATGCCTGGCTCATCGCCGTTCTCCTCAATGCGGTTGAAAGTGGGGTGCCCTACGGTTGCCAACAACATCCGAATTATAAACTGGTCAGACCACTTGAGGCTGCAATTCTTTTTGCCTCGAAAGTTATAGGCAAAACGATCAAAGTCAGCCATGAAGCGCCGGGATCTGGCGCAAATCCGCCAGAATCTGCTCCGGGGTCCAGTCGTTGCCGGGATAAAAGCGCACCACCTTGCCGTCGGGCCCAATCAGGGTGGTGGAGAGGGTGTGAGTCAGGGTGTTGCCCTCCCCGGCGGAGACCGCTAGATCGAAGAACTTGGCCATCTCGGTGAGTGCGGCCTTGTCGGGGACTGCAAAATCCCAATGCGCGAAGGCGCTCTTGCTGTCAGCTCCCAAATACTGCACCGCGTAGGCGCGCAAACGAGCAGGCGTGTCGTTGTCGGGATCAAAGCTGATGCTCACTAGGTGCGTCCTGGCAACCAGCTTGGGATCGGACTTCAGCTTGGCGTCGATGGCCGCAAAGTGCCGTGTGACCAGCGGGCAGTAGTTCGGCTGCGGGCAGCGGGTATAGATGAAGGTGACCAGGAGCGCCTGGCCTTTGAACTGGCCCAGATGGATGGGATGGCCATCCTGATTGCGCAGCTTGAAGTCGGGCGTGGCTTCGCCCGCCGTGGGCACGTGGTAGCTGACAGTCGGCTTGTAGTCGGGCTTGGCCTGCGCCACCACGACTATATGGTCGAGCAGCAGGTCGGCATCCGCATCCTGCGAGACCAGCACGTCGGCCGTGAACACGTCGCCCGGATGCAGTTCACTGAGCACCGCGGGGTCCTTCAGCTTGTAGGGCATGGTCATGGCTTCCATAAAGCCGACAATAGCCTCATGGTCTACCGTGACTTCACCCTTGGCCGCATCGGTGGAGACCACCTTGCCGCGCAGTTTGTAGACCTTGTAGTGCGAGCTTTGCGGTTGGTTCTGGCTCGCTTTGTGGCAGCCAGCGAAGGCCAGCGCCGCAAGCAGGGGAAGGAGGAGCAGTTTGCGCATCACAAAAGGAGTGTACATCGGCCTCTTGCAATATTCCATTGTGAGGTCAAGAAGCGTCAGGGCACGACTTCAGTCGTGCCGCAAGCAGCCCAGAATCAACGAGGGCTTCAGCCCCTGCATGCTGCCTTTCAATGGCCCTCAGCGGCTAAAGCCAGGGTCTATTTTTGGCCGTTTTTCGGCACGACTGAAGTCGTGCCCTGACGCTATCGACTCGTCTACGGACATTCTGCAAAAGCCTCCAACTGCGCTGCCTTCTTTGGCAGGGATCAGGCGATCTGGCTGGAAAATGCTATAACGCTGAGATGGGGCATCTGCTGGATACGGAACTGTTGAACTGGCTGGAGGGCGGCGGCCGCGTGGTGACCGCCAGCGAGCGCACGGCGCGCGCCCTGGCCACGGAGTACCACCGCACCCGCCGCGCACGGGGCGAGAGCGCGTGGACCTCGCCGCGGATCGAGCCCTGGACGCAGTTTCTAGCTAGCTGCTGGCACGCGCTTTCGGCCGACGGGCGGATGGTTCTGGCCCCGCTGCAGGAGCAGGCGCTGTGGGCGGCGGTGGCCGGCGCGGAAGCCGAACTTGCCACCACCCTGGAGCCCTCCCGCCAACGCCTGGGTCGGCTGGCCATGGAGGCCCACTCCTTGCTGGCCAACTACGCGCCGCGTGCCCTGGATCCCCGCACCCGCGAGGGCTGGGAACGCGATCAGGCCGCCTTCAGCCGCTGGCTTGCGGCGTTTGACAGCGAATGCCGCCAGCAGCAGTTGCTGAGCCCTGCCCGACTGCCTCTGGAGATGCTTGCCTTACTTGATGCCGTGCCGCTGGCCTTGCGGGAGCCGCTGCTGGTGGCTGGCTTTGATCGTCTTCTGCCGGTGCAGCGGCAGCTTTTTGATGCGTGGGGAAGCTGGCAGGAGTTGCCCTTGCCCGAACGCCGGGCCAATCTGCACTTCTACGCTGCCAGCGATGAGAGCGCGGAGTTAACGGACTGCGCGCGCTGGATCAGCCGCCAACTGGAGCGCAATCCGCAAGCGCGCCTGCTGGTGATTGCGCAGAATCAGTCGCAGTTGCGCGGGCAGATGGAGCGCATCTTTCTGGAACAGCCCGGGATCAGCAGCCCAGAGATCTTTGAATTCTCCTTGGGCGTGCCGCTGGCCAAAACCGCGTTGGTGCGCAGTGCGCGTCAGCTGCTGGCGTGGCTCACCAATGCCATCGACGAGCACGCACTGGACATTCTGCTGTCCAGCGGCCACGCCACCGCCAGCGACGACGAGCAATCTGCGCTGCTGCGCCGCATGAAGCGCCTCCGCGAACGCGGACGTCAACGCGAGCTGTGGACGCTCGACAGCTTCCTGAACGAGCGCAGCGGTAGCGCCGTACCTGCACCGTGGCGCGAGCGGATGCTGGCCGCACAAGCTTTGCTGGCCGAGCGCAGCTCCAGCGCGCAAAGCCCGCTGGCATGGGCGGAACTGGTGCCGCAGTTGCTGGCCGCGGCCGCGTGGCCCGGAGCCCGGCCATTGACAAGCGCAGAGTATCAACTGCATCGCCGCTTGCAGGAGGCGCTGGACAGCGCGGCCTCGCTGGGTTCCATCACGCGACGTAACAGCTGGAATGGCTTTCTGGCCGTGCTCGACAACATCTTGATGGAGACGCTCTACACCTCGGAGTCGCAGAATGCGCCGGTGCTGATAGCTGGCCCCGCCGAGACCGCGGGCCTCACGGCCGATGCCATCTGGTTCCTGGGCGCGACGGAAGATGGCTGGCCTGCCATAGGCACAACGCATCCCTTTCTGCCGATCAGCCTGCAGCGCGACGCGCGCATGCCCCATGCGCATCCACGCATGGATTGGGAGCTGGCGGAGGCCATGACACACAGGCTAGCCGCTTCAGCCGATGAGTTGGTCTTCAGCTATGCGCGCCAGTCCAGCGGCGTGGAGACAAATCCATCGCGGCTGGCGCTGCGCGTGGCCGGTCCTCCAGAACCATTGCCCGCGGAGTTGCTGGCCCCGCCGCAGCCCACACCGCGCACGGTTACACTGCAGGATCGTTGCCTAATTCCCTACCCTGCTGGTGGCGCGTCCGGCGGCTCCGTGCTCATCACCAATCAGTCGGCATGTCCGTTTCGCGCCTTTGCCGCGGCGCGCCTGGGTGCGCGCAGTTGGGATGCGGCCGAGCCTGGCCTGACCGCCGCGCAGCGAGGCACGTTGCTTCATGCCGTGTTGCACGCGGTGTGGTCGGGACCTCCACGAGGCATACGCTCGCAGGCGGAACTACAGGCGTTGCCGGATCGAACCGTATTTGTTCAAGAACACGTGGAGCGCGTCTTTCAAGACCATCTGCCCACGAATGCGCGCGAGCAGATGCCGCGCCGCTACATTGCGCTAGAGGCGGAGCGGCTCACCGCGCTCATCGGCGAGTGGCTCAACTTTGAGGCCGAGCGAATTGCCTTCACGGTGGACGCTACCGAGCTCAAGACCACGGCTACGCTGGCCGGGCTCTCGCTCAATCTGCGCCTGGATCGTGTGGACCGGCTCAACGACGACACCCTGCTGATTGTGGACTACAAGACCGGCGACGTGAAGACCAAGGCATGGGAGATTCCTCGGCCTGAAGACCCGCAACTGCCGCTCTACGCGGCCTTCGGACGTACGGGCACCGATGCGCTTGGAGGGCTGGTCTTTGCCAAGGTGCGCAAGGGCGAAGAGGAGTTTGCCGGCCGCGTGGGTTGTGCCGCGGAGACGCTTCAGCCTGGGCTCAAGGGCACCAGCGCGCTGGTCAAGCGTCCCTTCACGGCGGAGCTGCTGCTGGATTGGCGCGATGAGATTCTGCGTCTGGCGCAGGACTTTGTGGCAGGCAAGGCGGAGGTGGATCCACGCAACTTCCCCAGCACCTGCGAGCACTGCGCGTTGCCCGGCCTTTGCCGCATGAGGGACTTCCCTCCCGGCTCTGCCGACGAAGACGATGAATCGAACGAGGAGGCTGTCAATGCCTGAAACATTGCGGCCTAATACCCTGCACCTTCTGCCTCCCGATCAAAACGAGCGCCTTGCCGCGCTGCATGTGGCGCAGTCGGTGCTGGTGCAAGCGCCGGCCGGCTCGGGCAAGACCTCGCTGCTCACGCAACGCTTTCTTGCCTTGCTGGGCAGGGTCAATGATCCATCGGAGATTGTCGCCATCACCTTCACGCGCGCAGCCGCGGCGGAGATGCGGGCACGCATTCTGGCGGAGATTGAGAAGGCTGCAACGGCACCCGCGCCTGCGGCAGACGAAGACCCGCTTTCCACAACCGTACTCGCCCACAGCGCACTGCTGCGCTCGCGCGCGCTGGGTTGGAACCTTCTCGACCAGCCCTCACAGTTGCGCATCTCCACCATCGATTCTTTCTGCCGCGAGCTGGCGCTTCAACAGCCGCTGATCTCCGGATTGGGTGGCACGCTGGAGATTGCCGCGCAGCCCGATGTGCTCTATCGCCGCGCGGCACGGCGTGTGCTGCAGCAGATGGATCAGGCTCCGCTGCTGCTGCGTGAAGCACTGGAGACGCTACTGCTGTGGCGCGACAACAACTGGTTTGAGATGGAGTCGCTGCTGGTCAAAATGCTCAAGGCGCGCGATCGCTGGATGCGCGACTTTGTGCTGGATCGCGAAGCGGACCTTGATGCGTTGCGCACGCGTCTGGAGCGCCCCTTCACGCGCGCAGCCACCGCCACGCTGGAGCAATTGGGTCTTCTCTTCGATCAGGCTCCCGCGGCGTGCGAGGAGCTGCTGGCACTGGCGCGCTTTGCCTGCGAGCAGACCGGTGGCGCGTTGCACACTGCGCTGGCCGAGGCTGGCGAGTTTCCCTCCGCGCCCTTCACAAACTCACTTGCACTCGCCGATGCGCAAGCCTTCTACACGTCGCTGGCCACGTTTTTATTGACGGAAACTGGGTTCCGTCGCGCCATTGACAAACGGCTCGGCTTCCCGGCCGACCGCAAGCGCGAGAAGGAGCGGATGCTGGGCCTGCTGCAGACGCTGGCATCGATTCAGGGTTTCGAGGAGCAGTTGTTGGCCGTGCGCGCATTGCCTCCGGCGCGCTACTCCGACGACGATTGGCGCATTGTGCGGGCCGCCTTCACGCTGCTGCGTCATGCCGCGGCGGAGCTGCGCATTGTCTTTGCCGAAGAGGGCGCGACTGACTTTACGGAGATTGCGCAGACCGCGCTGGCAGTGCTGAAAGGCGAGCAGGAAGCGCCCGCTGAAACCACGCTCGCCTTGGTGGATGGAATCCACCATCTGCTGGTGGATGAGTTTCAGGACACCAGCCGCCGTCAGCATGAGTTACTAGCACATATAGTGTCCGCGTGGCCCGATGCCGAGGACCGCACCTGCTTTGTGGTGGGCGATCCGATGCAGTCGATTTATTTCTTTCGCGATGCCGATGCCGAACTCTTTGCACGGGTGCGCGATCTTGGTTTGGAGACTCCGGAAGCGGAGCCGCTTCTCTTCAACTCGGTGCGTTTGAAATCGAACTTCCGTACCGCGCAGCAGTTGGTGGAGCAACTGAACACGGCCTTCAGCAAGATCTTTGCCGAGGACGATGGCAGCGGCATCCACTTTGCGGCCGCATCGCCCGCACGCAAGGCCGCCACCAACTCCGCGCAGTTCGATGCCAAGATGGAACTGCATCTGGAGTTTATTCCGCAGCTGCCGAGTGCCGTGAACACCGCGCCCGCAGCACGCCAGGCACGTGAGCAGGCCGCGCAAGCGCGCATCGACGCCAAGACGCGGCAGATCGACGAAATTGTAGAGAAGATCCGCTTTCATCATGCGCGCATGGAACAGAGCGCGCAGGATGCGGGCAGCAAGTATCGCGTGGCGGTGCTGGGCCGCGCACGCACCGCGTTGACGCCCATTGCCGAGGCGCTACGCAAGGCCGGCATTCCCTTCCGCGCCGTGGACCTGGAGCCCTTGCGCGATCGTCCCGAGATTGTGGATGTACTCTCGCTCGCGCACGCTCTTGCCAATCCCGAAGACCGTGTGGCGTGGCTGGGTGTGCTGCGCGCGCCTTGGTGCGGGCTCTCGCTGGCCGATCTGCACGCGCTCGCTAGCGCCGACGATCCACGGTTGCTGCAGCGAACCGTGCCGTCGTTGCTGGCGGAACGCATCGCATTGCTCTCGGCCGATGGACGTGCCGCGGCCGAACGAGTGTTGGACGCGATGAACTCCGCGCCCACGCTGCGCGCCACCCAGCCCGATGCCTCTCTGGCGACATGGCTGCGGCAGGTTTGGACAAGCCTCGGTGGTCCGCTCACCGTGGACGCCACTGCTGCCGCTAATCTCGATCTGCTGTGGCAAGCACTCGACAGCCTGCCCAATGCCGAGCAGGATCTGCTGGGGTCCGCGCTGGATGCGGCGCTGAGCACACTCATGGCAAGGCCCGACCCCAGCGTGGACATCCACCACGGCGTGCAGTTGATGACCATTCACAAATCGAAGGGTCTGGAGTTTGAAGTCGTGATTCTTCCTGAGTTGCAGGCCGCATCCGGCTCCACGCAGAAGGAGCTGCTTTCCTGGCTGGAACGAGGCCTTGCGCAGCCCGCGGGCGATGAAGAACCAACTGAATTTCTGATTGCTCCGCTACAGGCACGCGGCGCGGAACGTGGAGGCGCACGCGCCTGGGTGGAACGCGCGCGCAGCGAACGCGAACAGCAGGAGATGCGACGCCTGCTCTACGTTGCCTCCACACGCGCGCGGGAAGAGCTGCATCTGTTTGCGCGTCCCGCGTACAAGCAACAAGACGATGGCCTGGAGCTGGCAACACCGCGCACTTCCCTGCTGAAGACGGCATGGCCCGCACTGGAGGCGGAGATTGCACAACGCTTTGCCACATGGGCCGCCACGCAAACCGCGCCTGCCGCGGACCATGAAGAAGACACATTGTTGACGCTTGCGGCCTGCGCCGATCCAGCGCTCGTGCCCTCTACAAAATCGTCTTCCCTGCTGCGCCTGCCTGCGGAGTTTTTTGTCCCTTCTCCTCGCGAAATCGCGCCGCTTGCAGTTGCAAATCCTGCAGTTGCAATGGGGACCAACGATCTCTACACACGCCACGAAGGTGGCTTGCGTTCGCGCGCACTGGGCACCGCTACGCACCGCTTTTTTGAAGAGCTGGCACGTTTGCGCGCCAACCTTTCAATGGATGAAGCATGCCGAGAGCTCGCAGAGTTCACGCCGAAGATCGTTGCGTCCATTCGCTCCGCGGGATTTGATCGCAACCAGGCCACAGCGCTGGCCCAGAACGCGCTGGACCTGGTGCTGGATGCCGCGCAAACGCCGGAAGCTGCATGGTTGCTTGCTCAACACAGCGATGCCGCCAGCGAGTTGCGCTGGAGCGGCGTGCTCCATGGCGCGCTACGCACCGTGCAGGTGGATCGCATCTTCCGCGCTGGCGCAGAGCCCTTTGCGGCGGGCGACAACGTCTGGTGGATTGTCGATTACAAAACAGCCCACGCTGACAGCGAGAACACGGAAGCGGCCATCAAGGCACTGCGCGCCGGCTTTGCCCCGCAGCTCGGCGTTTATGCGGAAGCCTTGCGCAGTCTGAAGGGCGCGGAGATCGAGATCCGCGCCGCGCTCTACTATCCGCGCATGAAGGCGCTGGACTGGTGGACGGCCTGACGCAACAGGCTTGCGTCTTTGCCGTGCAAGGATTGCACAGCGCCCCGATGGGGCGCTTTCCTGCTAGCGCGAAACTAGAGTCGATGTGTCCTGGGAACTTCCTGCAAGGTCGCCGCTCCCTGATGGTCGCGTCGACTTGAGTGCACTGGTTTCGCGATACAGCAACTCTGGTTTCGCTGTAACGCACAAAAGCCCCGCAGCATGCGGGGCTTTCGGCAATGCGGCTGCGGCGAAAATTACCGCAGGCTGTTCATCAGTTTGTCGAACTGTTCCCGGCTGGGGCGAGTAACCGACTCGGGCAAGGTGCCGAGCGGCTCATCGACCGTTCCCAGCTGATCCAGGAAGGTGGGCTTGGTGGTGTCGATGTAGAAGATGCCGGTCAGGATTTCGTCGCGCGTGGCAGCTTCCATCAGGACGCGCACGGCGTTGGCCTTGTCGGTCGGGTCGTAATCCTCCAGCAGCTTGCGCAGCCTGAGGCTCGATCCATCAAACATCTGGACCTCGTGCACCTCACCGGAATCGTAGTCCACTTCGATGTCGTCGAAGCTGGCCACAAAACCTACCTCGTTGATGGGCTCGTCATTCTCCTGCAGGAACTTGTAGCTCTTGGTCGAGCCCTCGTGATCGTTGAAGGTCACGCAGGGGCTGATCACGTCGATCAGCGCGGTTCCCTTGTGCGCAATGGCGGTCTTCAGCATGGCGCTCAACTGCTTCTTGTCGCCAGAGAAGGAGCGGCCCACATAGGTTGCGCCCAGTTGAATGCCCAGAGCGCAGATGTCGATGGCGGGCAGGTCGTTAATGACGCCGGTCTTCAGCGTGGAGCCAAGATCGGCGGTGGCGGAGAACTGGCCCTTGGTCAAGCCGTAGACGCCGTTGTTCTCCACGATGTAAATCATGGGCAGGTTGCGGCGCAGCAGGTGAATGAACTGGCCCATGCCAATGGAGGCCGTGTCGCCGTCGCCGGAAACACCGAGCGCCAGCAGGCTGGCATTGGCCAGCAGCGCGCCCGTGGTCACCGCTGGCATGCGCCCGTGCACACTGTTGAAGCTGTGCGAGCGGCCCATGAAGTACGCCGGGCTCTTGGACGAGCAACCGATGCCGCTCATCTTGATGACGCGCTCCTGCTCAATGCCCATGTCGAACATGGCATCGATGATGCGCTCACTGATGGCGTTGTGCCCGCAACCGGCGCAGAGCGTCGACTTGCCGCCACGATAATCCAGTATCGGAATGCCGATGCGATTGATCCTGGGAGTAGGTGCGGTTGCCATCTAGAGGCCCTCCTTGATCGCGAACTTCTCGGTAATGGTGCGGGCGTCCAGAGGCATGCCGTCGTAGTGCAGAATGGAGCGCACCTTGGCAATCTGCTCGCCTTCAAGATCGAGCTTGAGCAGCATGGCCAACTGGCCGTCGCGGTTCTGCTCCACCACGTAGACCCGCTCGTGCGAGGCCACAAAGTCCGCCACCTGCTGCGAGAACGGATAAGCGCGCACCCGCAGATAGTCCACATCCACGCCATACTCGCTCTTGATCTGGTCCAGACTTTCCACCAGGGCAAAGTCGGTGGTGCCGTAGGCGATGACGCCGACCTTGGAGGTGCCGTCCTTGACCACGACAGGGGCCGGAACCAGCTGGCGCGCGTTGTCCAGCTTGCGCGCCAGGCGGTCCATCATGTTGGTGTAGTCTTCCGGCTTCTCGCTGTAGCCAGCCTCATCGTTGTGGCCAGAGCCGCGCGTAAAGTAGGCCGCCTTGGAATGCATCGTACCCGGCAGGGTACGCCAGCCAATGGCATCGCCATCCACATCGCGATAGCGGGCAAAGCCGCCCAGCCGCTCCAGATCCTCGGCCGTGAGCACCTTGCCACGATCATGTGGCTTGGTGGGATATTCAAAGACATCCGACATCCAGTTGTTCATGCCCATATCCAGATCGGTGAGCACAAAGACGGGAGTCTGCAAGCGCTCCGTAAGATCGAAGGCCGCATAGCCCAGCTCAAAGCACTCCTTCACGCTGCCCGGAAGCAGCATGATGTGCTTGGTATCGCCGTGGGAAAGGAAGGCGGTGGAGAGCAGATCGCCCTGCATGGTACGCGTGGGCATACCGGTGGAGGGTCCAACACGCTGCACGTTGAAGATGACGCCGGGAATCTCAGCCCAATAGGCCAGCCCCGTGAACTCGGCCATCAGCGAGATGCCGGGGCCGGAGGTGGCGGTCATCGAACGTGCGCCGGCCCAGCCAGCGCCGAAGACCATGCCGATGGCAGCCAGCTCGTCCTCTGCCTGTACCACGGCAAAGGTCGCCTTGCCTTCAGGGGTGACGCGGAACTTCTTCAGCAGATCGGCGGTGGCTTCAATCGTCGAAGTGGAAGGCGTGATGGGATACCAGGCAACCACGGTGACGCCGGCAAACACCGCGCCCATGGCGCAGGCCGCGTTGCCGTCCACAATGATCTTGCCGACGGTCTTGTCCATCGGCTCAATGGTGTAGGGGTCCTGCTTGGGCAGATTGGCCTCAGCGTACTCCCAGCCAGCCTTGACGGCGCCAAAGTTCAGATCAAAGACCTTCTGCTTCTTGGCAAACTGCCTTTGGACGCACTTCTCGACAATGGCCAGATCGATGCGCAGCAGCTGCGCGGTGACGCCCACATAGACCATGTTCTTGACCAGCTTGCGCAGCTTGGCCTCGGGGCAGATGGCCGCCGTGAGCTTGTCAAAGGGAACCGGATAGCAGACCACGTCGTCGCGGTACTGCTTCAGGTTCAGATTCTCTTCATAGATGGCGACGCCGCCGACAGGCAAAGCGAGGATGTCCTCACGAGCCGTTTCGGCGTTCAACGCCACCAGGACCTCAGAACCACGCTTGCGGGCGACATAGCCGTCCTTGCTTGCGCGAATCGTGAACCAGGTGGGCAGTCCGGCAATATTCGACGGGAAGAGATTCTTCCCGCTTACGGGAACTCCCATTCCGAAGATGCTCTTCAACAGAACGCTATTGGCGGATTGCGAGCCGGACCCGTTCACCGTTGCTACGTTGATGCTGAAATCATTCGTCACGCGCTTTGCTGCGTTTTCAAGGCCCTGTGCTTGAGCGAGGGCCAGGTCTCCAGTCGCCATGTGGCGGGATCCCCTTCGATGGATTCGACCTGCACGCTGCTTTTCGCGTGCAGATGTGATTATAGTCACTTGCGCGTACCGTAGTCTGCAATCGGACACAAAAGGTGCAGTTTCAGAGCAAGATCCGCGCGCGGTTTCAAAGCCGGAAAAGCGGTTGGAAACGACGGAAAAACTCCTGCTTCCGTTTCCGCATCTTACTCCTCGCGCAGGACTTCAAGGGGCCTCAGTCCCAGTATGCGATAGCTCGCAATCCAGCCCGTGGCCGTGGCCAGCAAAGCCGTGCCTGCCAGCGCGATCAGGGTGGCTTTCCACTCCAGGTGGAAGCCCACTTCCAGCTTGCGCAGCAGCACCCTGGTGAGCAGATTGGCAAAGACCACCCCCACCCCGCCCGCCAGTACCCCCAGCACACTGAACTCCACGCTGAAGATGGTTACGATCCGACGCCGGGTTGCGCCCAGAGTCTTGAGCACCACCGCCTCCCGCATGCGGCGGAAGCGCGTGGAAGCCACGCTGGAGGCCAGGATCATGAGACCGGCCAGGATGGAGAAGCCAGCCAGCAGACGCACCACAAAGGTGATCTGATCCACCACGCTCTCAATCCGCTCCAGCATGTCGGCTATATTGATCACCGTCACCGTGGGGTAGGCCTTGAACAACGCCCGCTCGAATTCCGGGAAACGCTTGGGGTCCACATGCGCGCCGCCATACCACGCGGCTGGCTGGTCCTTTAGCAGGCCGGAGGGCAGCACAAACGAGGCACGCGCGCCCAGGTGCTGCCCGTCGGCCTTGAAGACCGCGGCAACGCGCAACGTGTGCGCCACGCCGCCAATTTCCAGCTCCACGCTGGAGCCCACGCCCACGTGCAGCCGCTCCACAACCCAGTCGCCCAGAGCCAACTCCTGCACGTTGGGATCGTGCCACCATGCGCCCGCAGTCAGCTTGTCGCCTTCCGGAATCGTGTCGGCCCAGCTCAGTTCCGCGCTTTCCAGCATCCGGCGGGGAACGTGCTCGCCCTTCATTTCGGCCACCGGCTTGCCGTTCAGGCTGATAAATCGCCCCTGCACGATCGGCATCAGCGTCAGTTGCTGGGTGACGCCGGGCTGATGCTGAAAGAAGGTTTTTATACCCTCAGCTTCTGCCGTCTGCACATCGACGAGGAAGAGATTGGGCAGCTTGGGCGAGGCAGTCTCACGAATGTCGCGCAGCAAACCTGCCTGCAACAGATACACGGCCAGAATCAACATCACACCCGTGCCCAGCGCCGCCAGCACCGCCGCCGACTGGTTGCCGGGCCGGTACAGATTGGCCAACCCGTGGCGCAGGGCCGAGGGCAACTGCAAACGCACCCGGTTGAGCAGAAAACGCAGCGTGCGCAGCGCCACCCAGGCCAGCACCAGCAACACGGCCAGCGCTGCGGTAAACATGCCCGCAAAGGTCATGCCGACCTTGGCCGAGTCAGCCAGTCCCCAGGCGATGCCGCCCAGCGCCACTACTACGACAGCCGCCAGCGCCAGCTGTAATCGCCGCGCCCACCAGCGCGCAATCCAGGCCTTGAAGGTGTCTGGCCCCTGCTCCACCAGGCGGCGCAGCACCAGCACCGGACGCACCGCGCGCACGTCCAAGAGCGGCGGCAGGCAGAACAGCAACGTGGTCAGCAGACCCGTGCCCAGGCCCGCCAGAATCGACTTCCACGGAAACCCCAGCGTGGCGTGGAACGGTATCAGAGTCCCAAAAGCGTGTGGAAGGGCGTACATGACGGCAATGCCCGCGCCCACGCCCACCAATCCCCCCACCAGCCCCAGCCCCAGCGTCTGCAACAGAAAGATGCGCAGCAGATCGGACGAGCCCGCGCCCAGAGCCTTCAAAATGGCCAGCATATCCATGCGCTGTTCCAGATGCGCATGCATCGCCATGGCCACGCCAATGGCCCCCAACACCATGGCCACCAGGCAGATCAGGCTCAGAATTGCGGTGGCGTTGTCCAGACCATGGTTCAGCGCCGGATTGCCCTCGCGGAAGTCCATCACCTGGGCCTCCGGCAGCGCCGCTTCCAGTTGCGTACGCACGGCAGCCACCTGCGCGTCGGCCTTCTTCCCGGTGCCCGCCAGAACCGGCAACTCCACCAGCAGGCGGTGGCTGGCGCGGCTGCCAAAGCCGAGCAATCCTGTCTTCTCAAGCGTGGCGTTGGAGATCATCACCCGCGGTCCCATGCCTGCACCGGCGCTGATGCGGTCCGGCTCTTCCTTGATGACCGCGGCAATACGAAACTGCCGTCCGCCCAACTTGAGCATGCTGCCCACGCGGGCGTTGAGCCGGATCAGAAACTCGTCAGCCACCACCGCCTGATCTCCCGCCAGCGCATCCTCCAGGCTCATGGCCGGCTCCAGGCCCACCGTGCCGTAGTAGGGATACGCGGCCGGATCGACGGCCTTGAGCGTAACCAGAATCGGAACCGGATCCTCGGGAATCGACGCCATGGAGAGCGTCTCCGTGGTCCACGTGGTGCGCACCGGGCCGGTCATACCGGGCGCTCCGAGCTTGGTCAGCTTGGCCTGCTCCTCCGCGTTCGGCATGCGGAAGACGCGCGCGCTCAAATCGCCGCCCAGCAAGGAGCGTGACTCGGCAGAGAGTGTCCAGCGGAAGCCCTCGCTGAGCCCGCGCACGCCCACCAACGCCGCCACGCCCACAGCCACGCTCAGCACCACAAAGCTGAACTTGGCGGGAGCCGACTTCAGATCGCGCCAGCCAATCGCGGCTGCCCTCCTCCAACTCAGCGCCTGCTTAGCCATGGTTTTCCTCGCTGGCGGCCGGCTGGGTGAAGAGCGTGTCTTCCACAATCATGCCGTCACGCAGCACAATGCGGCGATCGGCGCGGCTGGCCACCTCGGGATCGTGCGTGACCAAAACCAGCGTGGTTCCAGCGCGCTTATTGCGATCCAGCAACAGGTCCAGCACCAGCTTGCCGTTGGTGGAATCCAGATTGCCGGTGGGCTCGTCGGCCATCACCACCGGAGGCTCCACCACAAAGGCACGGGCCAGCGCCACGCGCTGCTGTTCGCCGCCCGAGAGCTGCACCGGATAGTGCTCCATGCGCTCGGCAAGGCCCACCTCCGCCAGCAGTCGCCGGGCTTTGGCCAAGCCGCTGCCACTGGCGTTCAATTCATGGGGCAACAACACGTTCTCCAGCGCGGTCAGCGTCTGGATCAGCTGGTAGCTCTGGAAGACAAAGCCGATCTTGCTGCCCCGTACCTGCGCCAGTTGAGCCTCTGCCAGGTTGTGGATGGGCACGCCGTCCAGCCAGATCTCACCCTCGCTCGGCGAATCGAGGCCAGCCAGCAAACCCAGCAACGTGCTCTTGCCCGAGCCGCTTGCGCCTACAATTGCCACAAACTGCCCGGCCGGAATGGTCAGCGAGATGCCTTTCAGGATCTCCACCCGCCGCGCACCATTCTGGATCCACTTCCTGACGCCTTTGACTTCGATCAATCGTTTCTCCTCGGTGCTTTTTACAGAACTCCATTGGGATGGCTTGGGTGGTGCCGACACGAGCAACAACAGGTTGCAGGGCTTTAGGCTTGCATCTTTCTTTCAATGGCTTGCAGTTCCTCAGCGGCTAAAGCCGGGGCCTGTTTCGACCATTTTAGGGCACGACTGAAGTCGTGCCCTAAAAAGAAACTGGAATGCCCGTTTGAGCGTTCGTCGCGCCCCTACAGGGCGCGATGTCCATTTTGGCCAGCAAACCCAGGGCTGCGCCTTCGGCTTGCCCTGGGCTACGCGCACCGCGCCCCGATGGGGCGCAAATCCGAAAGCAGGACATAAAACATTTCATCCATCGGGGTCGGCAAAGCCGGTGGACGACTGATACAAAGCCGGGTGCCCCATCCTTGGCCGCGTCTTTTGCGGGCAAGGGTGGGAAGGATGTGCCGCTGCTTTCTTGCCGGATCTGCAGGGGGGCGACTCGGCCAAATCCACACTTCCCCGCCCTCGCGCACTACACTGTTCTTGTGTACGTATGGCGCGCGGTTTTCGTTGCAATCATTCTTGCCTTCACGGTGGACCAGCTCCGGGCGGCCTCGCCCAAATTGGTGGTCTGCTACGGCGACAGTATCACCGCAGGCTACGGTCTGGAGCATGGCCAGGCCTACTCCGACGCGCTCCAGCACGATCTGGACGCGCTGAAGCTCACTGCCCGCGTGGTCAATCGCGGCACCAGCGGAGCCACCACCAAAGACGCGGTGGCCGGCTTGCCAGCGCTTCTGGCGCTGCATCCTGACGTGGTAATCGTGGAGTTTGGCGGCAACGACGGACTGCGCGGCCTACCTCTGGAGCTGACCCGCCGCAATCTCGACCAGGTGCTCACCAGGCTTGAAGCCGCGCACGTGAAGGTGCTGCTGGCCGGCATCACCCTGCCGCCCAACTACGGCCCCGACTACATCGCGCAATTCCAGGAAGTCTTCCGCTCGCTGGCCGCAAAGCACCACGCCGTCTTTGTGCCCATGATCTACAAGGATCTGATCCACGTACCCGGAACCATCCAGGCCGACGGCATCCATCCCACAGCCAAGGGCTCCGTGCTGATCGCCAAGACGCTCTTGCCGCAGGTGAAGGCGTTGGTAGGTGCTAGGTAACTGAGTGGCTAAGTGACTGAGTGACTATTTGTCTCAGTCGTCCACCGGCTTTTGCCGACCCCGATGGATGAAACGTATATGTCCTGCCCTTGGATTTGGTTCTGCCCTTGGATTTGCGCCCCAGCGGGGCGCGGTGCGAGTAGCCCAGGGCCAGCCGCAGGCGCAGCCCTGGGTATGCGCACCTAAATAGACATCGCGCCCTGTAGGGGCGCGGTGAACGATCAAAAGAGCATTCCAGTCCCTTTTTGCGGCACGACTTCAGTCGTGCCGTAAAGGCAGCAAAACGAGTAGGGCTTCAGCCCCTGAGGGAATGAGCGATAGAGAATTAAACTCGATTAGAATTCCCTATTCCCTATCCCCCTCGTTCCCTTCACATCATCACCACCACCGGCTGAAACAGCGTGCCGGCGATGCGCTTGGCAACGCCCACAATATCCCGCTGGCTGGAGAAGACCTTGACCAGCGAGGCGTCCGAGAACTCGGGCAGATTGGCCTGAGCGCCGTTGCGCAGCCGTCCCAGAGCGATGGCGTCGCCGGTGACAGCCGGCATCTCCGGGAGCAAAGCGCGGGGATGCACGCAGAACTGTTCCAGCGCGTCCACATCGCCAGCCACGGCTTCCAGCTCTTCCAGTTTGTGCGCGTCCGCCAGCGTAAATGCGCCGGCCTGGGTGCGCCGTAGCGCGGAAAGGTGCGCGCCACAGCCAAGGTCCTGGCCCAGCTCATGAGCCACGGAGCGCACATAGCCGCCCGCGCTGATGCTCATGGCAAAGCTGGCCTCCGGCCCTTCCATCTCGCCAATCTCAAACGAGGAGATGTTGACCAGCGCCGTCTTCAGCTCCACCGGCTTGCCCTCGCGGGCCAGCTTGTAGGCCGGCTGGCCATTGATTTTCTTGGCCGAGTACTGCGGCGGCATCTGCTGCATCTCGCCGTGGAAGCGCGCGGCTGCCTGGCGAATCCGGTCCAGCGTCAGCTCCGCGCTCATCTCCGCCCAGCGGTCGGCAGCGGCGGCCTCGCCCTCTGCGTCGTAGGTGTCGGTGGCAAAGCCGAAGCGTATGGCCCCGGTATAGCTCTTTTCGGCGGTGGAGAAGTACTGTGCCAGGCGCGTATACTTGCCCATCAGCAACGGCAAAACGCCCGTGGCCATCGGGTCGAGGGTCCCAAGATGCCCAATGGAGCGCTCGCCGGTAATCCGGCGCAGACGGCCCACCACATCGTGGCTGGTCATGCTCCCTGGTTTGTCGATAACTAGAAGCCCGTTCACTCCATCACTCTAGCAGGATTTCTTGCGCTCTCCACGAGTTTCCGGATGCCCCTGCCCGTTCGAGAACCCATGATCCCGGTTCCTGCTGGAATTGTTACAATTCCGTGAACGGAGAAAGATCCGTGACGCCGATTTCTCTTGAGAGACCGTTCCTCCAGCTGCGCCAGCAGATCGGGAATCTGAGCGATGAGCCCGGTATCGCGGAGGTTCACCGGCTGCGCGCCCGCTCCCAGAGCGTGTGCAGCCTTCTTGCCGCCCTCAAACCGGCAAATCCCCAACCAGCCCTCCGCCTGCGCGACGCAATCCAAGTGGTGAGCAAGGCGGCCGGCCGGGTGCGCGATCTGGATGTGACCTCCAGAATTGCCCTCACCCTGCGCAGCAAACGGTTTGCGGCCCCTATCGATGAGTTGGAACGGAAGATCGGGAAACGCCGGCAGCGGGCCGCCACGAAGCTGGCCGACATCGTTCAACATCAGCGGCGATCCCTACAGCGCGCTCTGAAGAAATACCGGAAGACGATAACCGGGCTGCCTGCTGTCCCGGCCAAGGCATTCAGTGTGGACCTGGCCGATTGCCTGCACCGCTCCATCGTTTCCTGCCTGGGGGAACTTGCCCGCTGGCCGGAACCGGACGAAACCAACCTGCACAGCTTCCGTCTGCAGGTAAAGCACCTGCGCACTCTGCTTCGCTTGCAGGCCGATGCCGACCCGCGTTTACTCGCGTCGCTGGAACGCGCGCGCACCTGCATTGGCGCGTGGCACGACTGGACAAACCTGGCTCAGGCGGCGCGGAAGCGCCTGCCCGCACCTGACAATCAGGCTCTTGTTGCCCGCATCGACCATGCAATCGGGAGAAAGCTGGCCGTTGCCCTGAAGGCTGCCCAATCGCTGCGAACGCTCATCGCCCGCAGGAATTCTCCTTCGAGCGGCGGTGCGGTGCAAGACGCAAAGCGGTCGATTGATCCTGCCCTTTAGAGTGTCACTCTATCCCATCCATCCCGCAAGAAGCGCGGGATGGATGGGGCACCCAGTTGTCAGCAGTTATGGCCGGATCGATAAACCGGGCTTCAGGCCGAGCGCCGCACCAGCGAAAGGAACTCCGAGCGCGTCTCTTTTTGCTGGAAGCAGCCCACCATGGCGCTGGTCACCGTGGACGAATTCTGCTTCTCAATGCCGCGCATCATCATGCACAGGTGGCTGGCCTCAATCACCACGCCCACGCCCCGCGGCTGGATGGCGTGCTGGATGGCGTCGGCAATCTGGCGGGTCATGCGCTCCTGCACCTGCAGGCGGCGCGCAAACACCTCGACCAGGCGCGGAATCTTGCTCAGGCCCAGAACCTTGCCCTTGGGGATGTAGGCCACGTGCACGCGGCCAAAGAACGGCAGCATGTGATGCTCGCAGAGCGAGAACATCTCAATGTCCTTGACGATCACCATCTCGTCGTAGTCCACATCGAACATGGCACCACGCAGAATCTTGGTCGGATCTTCGTCGTAACCCTTGGTCAAATAGCGCATGGACTTCTCAACCCGCTCCGGCGTACGCAGGAGCCCGTCGCGGTTGGGGTCCTCGCCCAACCGGCCCAGCAGCTCACGATAGATCTCCTCGGTCGAGAATCCGCCCAGACCCTCTTCTTCCACTGCCCTGCGTACCTGCTTTGCCACGACCATTGGCTGCGCCATTTTTTGTCTCCTCGCTCCCGGGGGAAATCGGGGCGGTTTTTTGAAGCTTTTCCTACTACGCCGACAAACTAGCGGCACATCTCGAAAAAATTGTTCTCTGTCTCTTCTACGCGAACCCGATCCAGACTTCCGGCCGGCAACGCCTTGTCCAGCAGTTCGAAGATCACCTTGGTAAAGACTTCGGTGGTCGGAACCTGGCCTTGGAACACGGGGTCCAGATTCAGGTTGGCGTGGTCAAAGCGGTCCAGAATGGCCTGCTGCACGGCCCGGTCGAGATCCACCAGGTTCATCACCATGCCGGTTGCTTCGTCGACCTCGCCACCCACCAGCACTTCCACCACATAATTGTGGCCGTGCCCATGGGGGTTGTTGCACTTGCCGTACGCCGCACGATTCTCTTCCGCGCTGAGCGCCTCGCTATGCAATCGGTGGCTGGCACTCAGCGTGGAACGTCGGCCAAAGTAGGCTTTCACGCTTCACCCCGGTATTCCGAAAAAATCTCCGGCGTCTCCCAGATCCGCACCCGGCTCAACGCCACTTTGGCCGCTGCAAGTACTGGCTCCAGCCGCTTCCAGACCGCAATAGCTAGATTCTCGGTGGTCGGCACGATGGCAAGAAAATCATCCGTCTCCAGGTTCAGGTGGCGATGATCCCACGCCTCCAGCACCTCTTGCTCAATCACGTCCTTGAGCCACTTCAGATCCACCACAAAACCGGTCACCGGATCGGGCTCGCCGGCAACCGTCACCTCCAGCGTGTAGTTGTGCCCGTGGCCGTTGCGATTGGCGCATTTGCCAAAGACGCGCTGGTTCTCTTCCGCCGTCCAGGCCGGATTCCAGTAGTAGTGCGCGGCGGAAAATGTGGCCCGTCTTGTCAGGAAGATCATTCGGTCCTCATCCGTTCAGATGCGCGAAAGCCGGATCGGCTTCAGGGATTCAACAGAGAATTCCATGGCGCCAAAGATTCCCGCCCCATTCCCGCCATCCTGTCAAAAAAGGCTATTGCTTATAGCTGCGGCCCTTCCAGCTTACCTGCTTGAGCACATTGTGCTGGAACCAGCTGCGATAGAGCAGCACCACAAATAGCGGCAATCCGAGCGGAGCCAGCGCGCAATCCAGAAACGGGAAGTTCGACTTGGCCACGCGGGCATAAAACCGGACCAGGGTCCGAACCCACAGCAGAGCCAAAATCCAGCCCGCGGCCAGCCACTGCAGCGAGTGCTGGGCAAATCGGGCGTTCCACAACACCACGGCCAGCACCGGCAGCGCGAAAAGCAGAAGAAAATCGATCGCGCGCCAAACCGAGAGGGCCAGGGTGTTGTTGAACAGCAGAGCCAGATTCTTGGTCCAGCCCTCGATCATGGCCCCAGTGCTGCGATACATGCGGGTTGCCACCGCATCCTCCGCGTAGCGAAAGCGCAGCCCGATGCGGCGCTTCTTGGCCAGATAGGCCAGTTCCACGTCCTCCAGCACCTCGCGCGCCACGCTGGCATGGCCGCCCATCTTGCGGTAGGCCTCGCGCTCAATCATCAAAAACTGCCCATTGGCCGCCGCAATCCGCTCTTTGGGGTCGGAGACCTTGGCCGGGGGATAGGAGAGCGCCAGCTCGCAAAACACCAGCGGCATCAACGAGCGTTGCACCAGCCCGGTGACGATCTGGCGCGGGGAATAGCTGAGCACACCCGCCTGGTGCCGCACCGCCTCGTGCATCGCGCGATGCAGGTTCCCCGGCTCGTGCAGGGTATCGGCGTCGGTAAACAGCAGCCAGCGGCCCCGGGCACGCCGGGCGGCGGCGAACACAGCATTGGCCTTCCCGGTCCAGCCCTTTTCGAGCTTGGGGGCCTGGAGCAGGGTCACGCCTGGAAAGCTGCGCGCAATCTCCGCCGTGCGGTCGGTGGAGTGGTCGTCCACCACGATCAGCTCCCAGTCCTTGCCCAGCTCAAAGACTTCTTCCGACTGCGCCACCAGGGACTGGAGGCAGGCAGCCAGGCATTCTTCCTCGTCGCGGGCCGGCACAATCACGGTAAGCTCCATCAGCTCGTCTGGCTCAGGCTGGTCGTAGAGGGTACCGGCCAGGGACTGCGAAACCCACTCCCGCCAGTCTTGCAACGGCGCTCCCTCGCCTGCGTCGGAGAGGCCCAACACGGGCTTGTAGTCGTTGCCTTCACCCTGATTCTGTTCCGGAGTTTCGCTCGCCATCGCATCTCCCTTTCGTACAGCCCTACCCGCTCGTTATTATATGGAAGTGGGTTTGCCTAAAATCTTCCATCTCGCAATTCTTCTTCCCCTGGCGCTGGCCGTAGCCTGCAATCGAGGCGCGCACCCTTCGCAGACGGGCAAGACTGCTCCTGACTTCACCGTCACCGACGGCACCTCGACCGTACACCTTGCCAGCTACCGAGGCCAGGTGGTGGTGATCAACTTCTGGGCCACATGGTGCGGCCCCTGCGTGGTGGAGATGCCGTCGCTCCTGCAGCTTCATCATCAACTGCCCAAGGTGGCCATCATCGCCATCAGCGTGGATGAGGACGCGGACGCCTACTCCAGCTTCATCAGCCGCCACCACGTGGACCTGATCACGGTCCGCGATCCGGAAGAAAAGGCCGCCAAGCTCTTCCATACCGAGATGTGGCCCGAGACCTACGTGATCGACCGCCAGGGCGTGATCCAGCGCAAATTTATCGGCGCACAGGACTGGACCAGCCCGGAGATCCACCGCTATCTCAGCTCGCTGTGAGCTCCTAGAGCCCACACCAAACCACATCTTGGTATCATGCTGCTATGACCACGGTCGAAGTCCTTTATCGCTACGCCACGCCCCCCACCGAGCAGATGGCCATTGCCCTGGCCTCCACGCGCGACGTGTACGGCATCCGCCGCATCTTGATCGACAGCGCCGCCCAGACCCTGCTGGTGGAATACGATGCCACGCGCCTGAATACGGCCACGGTCGGCAACATTGTGCGCAGCACCGGCCTGAAGATTACCGAAGAACTTCCCCTGACCGTGCCGCAGCCAGAACCGGAAGCCGTCGCCAAGGCATAGAATCGCGACTCCTTGCGTCTTCCACAGGGGCACGTTGCGTTCTTCACCAATCCTTGATAATCTGTCTTTGGTTCAGTGATGAGCCAACCGTGCGCGCCCGTAGCTCAGCTGGATAGAGCGACTGACTACGAATCAGTAGGTCGGGTGTTCGAATCACTCCGGGCGCACCATAGATCGAAAGAGCGGCCTCGGGGCCGCTTTTTAGCGTTTGCTCCTTTTTATACCTGCTGTTGCAGAAGGACCCTCCCCTGCACCGGGCCTGCCCCCACAGGAACGAAAAAACGTCGCGGGAACGAAGTTTCGGCATCCCGAGTCCCCAATTGCGAGGGACCGGGGGCACCCGCCCATCTTGGGAGAACGGGCTGTAGGCAGTTCGAAAAGCCACCCACCCCACCCGACCTTTAGATTCATTTTGACGACAGATTCGCGTAGTTTGTAGCTGCCTGTTGAAAGCCGCCGTTCTCAGTTTCCGCGAGTTCCAGGAACTGGTCATCGAGACGATCGAAAGGTAGATTGGATGTTGCTTTGCAAAATGCAACGTACAGATGATCTTCCTTTTGGAATATCTCTTGGATCTCTTCCTCACTCTTACCGGAATTCACTAGTAGCGCATCCCAGCGGTCATCGCGTTCACGCGGGTAGGGATCTCCGAGTTGCCCAGCTGCATCCGAGAGAGTCTCAGCCATTTGGGGCAGTCCCATTGCATAAAAGCCTTCCATGGCCTCGAGCACAAGAATGCCCGTGGAGTTCCAGAATAGCTGTAGAAATCCTCCGTTATGAACTTCAGACAGCGCCCAATGAGCGGCTAGCAGAAGAATCGACGTGCGGGGAATTCCCTTGCATGAGGCAGTGAACTCCTCGAAGCCTCTACCTGTATCCACAGTTTCAAAGATCGGCTCGACAACTTCCCAGTACGATTCCATTGGGATGACTCACTTTCACTACCCCAAAAACATGCCCGCAATAGAAGCAGAAATTAGGTTAGCCATGGTGCCGGCCATCATGGCGCGGAGGCCGAGGGTGGCCAGGTCGTTGCGGCGCTCGGGGACCAGGGCGCCGATGCCGCCGATCTGCATCCCGATGGACCCCAGGTTCGCGAATCCGCAGAGAGCAAAGGTGCCGATCACAAAGGAGCGGTTCTGGATCAGGTTGGCGGCGTGGAGCTTGCCGAGACCGATGTAGGCAATGACTTCGTTGAGCGCCATGCGCGTCCCGAGCAGGTTGCCGATCTGACCGCAGTCTTGCCAGGGCACTCCGATAAGCCAGGCGACAGGCGCAAAGAAGAAGCCGAGGATTTGGCCGAGCGAGCCGGGAACCCAATGCATGTAAGCCAGCGCGTGGGTCCACCCGAGCACGTTATCGAGCAGGGCGACGAGAGCCAGGAAGCTGATCAGCATGATGGCCACATTGAAGGCCAGCTTGCCGCCGTCGATGGTGCCGCG
>CAZYDF010000038.1:0-36494 GCA_964645855.1 uncultured Occallatibacter sp. | reverse complement strand
AACAAAACCAACCCCATCGATGTGCAGAGATTGACGGGTCACTCCATATCAGGGATGCTCTGAACAAGTCGCAAATCCACATTTCTTTTTCATAAAATGGAAGAGGGATAGAGATTGCGATGCGCCAGATAACTTTTGCCAGCCAGCCGAGTTTTGAGAAGTATGGACGAATGAGCCGCCGAGAGGCGTTTCTCACCTCGATGGATACCATCGTTCCCTGGTCAGAACTGGAAGCCTTCATTGCTCCCTACTACCCGAAGGCAGGTAAGGGGCGTCAGTCCGTGGGGCTCGGGATCATGTTGCGCATCTACTTTCTGCAGCACTGGTTCAACTTGTCGGACCCCGGCGCAGAGGATGCACTCTATGAGTCACCCGTGCTGCGTGTTTTTCCGGAATCGATCTGGGTCGGGCCGCCGCGCCCGATGAAACCACCATTCTCAACTTCCGCCACATGCTGGAAAAGCACCAGTTGAACGGCAAGATTCTGGACACGGTGAACCTGTATCTGGCCAGCCAAGGCATCCGTATCTCTACTGGGACCATCGTCGATGCCACGATCATCTCTGCGCCTTGTTCGACCAAGAACGAGAAGAAGGCACGCGACCCGGAGATGCACCAGACCAAGAAGGGCAACCAATACTATTTCGGAGCCAAGGCGCATATCGGCGTCGATAGCAAGGAAGGCGTGGTGCATTCGGTCTGCACGTCGGCGGCCTCTGTGCACGACAAACATATGCTGCCCGACTTGCTGCACGGCAACGAAAAGAAGGTCTGGGGCGATGCGGGTTACCAAGGTCAAACCGAGGCAATCCACGAGGCTGCGCCTCAGGCGCAGGATATGACCAACCGGCGCGTGAAGACCAAGCAAGGTATAGATGAAAAGCAGAAGCGCAAGAACCGGACCAAGTCCAGAGTGGGTGCCAAAGTGGAGTGGCCCTAGCGCATCTTGAAGCGCGTCTTCCATTACACCAAGGTGCGCTATCGCGGCATCAAGAAGAATCACGAGTGGCTGCTGACCGCCTTTGCACTGGTCAATCTCTATCAACATCGCAAGCGGCTGGCCTCACTGGCGGCGTAGTGTGTCCGGAGGCCGGAAACGGCCTCCAGAGACACCATAAGCAACACGGAAAGTGCCCTTCTGGATCACTTTTCAGCGTCACAAATGTAAAATCCCGGGCGTATCTCGACAGCCGACGGTGCGGAGCATTCTTGAAGGGGGTTGTTCAGAGGTTCCCTAGCGACAGGATCTTCCGATCACCTCCTCCCCGGCGACTCCGGCTACAAGCTCATGGGCGACTCCATCGACCTCAAGCTGTTCGAAAAGTAGTTAATCCTTCGACCACATCAAAATGTATCCTCATCGCGCCCCATCCTTTCGCCCCTTTCTTGGCGAAAGGGTGGAATCGTGAAGCTAACCTCTACAGCATCGTGGGAGTCATTCGAACAATGTCCAATCTAGCTATTCACCTGGTGCCGCCAGCCCCAACCGGTAGCGTTTTGGGCTGTGGAGAACGGCTGGAGAATTGGGCGCTTCCGGCTGCAGGCGATCCCGAATCTGACGCGAACAGCCTTGCAGGGCTTTATTGCGGCATCGGTGGAACCGGGCAGCGCGGTGCGAACGGATGGCTTCAAGTCCTAACTGGGGCTGGATGGTTATGTCCACCAGCGTCATGTGCAAACAGAACCGCCCGAAGAAGAACATGTGCTGCCTCGCGTACGCCGCGTCATGAGGTCTGATGAAATGCTGGTTGATGGGGACCCATCAGGGCGCAATATCTGCCTTGCATCTGGACGATAATCTCAACGAGTTCACATTCCGCTTCAACCGCCGCACCTTGGCCTCTCGCGGCAAACTATTCCAGCGATTGGCCCAACGCGCCGTCCAACTGGAACCAGTTTCGTTCGCGAAACTGGTGAGGTGGAGAGTGTCCAGCGGAAATCGCTGGACATCTAGTCTCGAAGACTTCTGAGTGGACTGACCCGTTCTGGCGATGGCGCAATTGCACAGACGCCACGGAACAGCCGTCAGCTGCGCACCAGGGCACAAGTCCCCGTCAGCCTGAGTCCAGACCGCGCTGGTGGCTACTGGACCGCGCCACTCTGGATGGCGAGAAGCAGAAGGCAAGTGATGTTGTCTGCGCCCCCTCGCTGCTTGGCCAGTTCGATCAGATTGCCGCAGGCATCTTCAATGGCGCTGGGGGCAGCAATCACCGCGGGAATTTCGTCTTGCTGCACATAGCGGGTTAGCCCGTCAGAGGCCATCAGAATGGCCAGCCCGTGTTCCAGTTCCACGGAGAAGAACTCCGGCTCAACCGTGTCGGCAGCGCCAATGGCTCGGCAGATGACGGACTCGAAGGCCTTCAGGTCGGCGGTCTTCGCGTCTTCGATCGTCAGCGTTCCATTGCGAATGAGCTCGTTGATGTAGGAGTGGTCGATGGTCAGCTGTGTGCAACTGCCACCCTTCACCACGTAGGCACGGCTATCGCCCACGTTGCCCACCACTACGTGGTCCACGTCCAGAGCCAGCGCCACGGCGGTTGTGCCCATGCCCTTGTTCTCCGGCAGCTGGCCAAGCTGCCAGACGGCGGAATTGGCTTCCTCAAACGCCGCCAGCAAGCGCGAGCTCACCGGGTTTCCGGAGTTGCTGGAGGCCGCAAAGCTGTCGATCAGGGTTTCCACCGCCGTGGAGCTGGAGATCTCGCCGTTTGGCCCGCCGCCCATCCCGTCGCACACCACGCAAAGGCCATGGGCGGGATCGTAGCCGAAGGCATCCTCGTTGTTGGTACGCCGACAACCGATGTCGGTCTTGGCCCAAACAAACACCCGGAAGGGCGCAGGGTCAGGCAACGCTTCGGTGGTTGTGTCCAGCTCGCCAGCATGGGTATCAGCGCTGGTGGCCGCAGCGGGTGGCAGGGTCAACTCGGATGCGGTAACGTCTTGAACTGGCTCATCAGGCATGGGCAGAACCTCTCCTCGTCTGTTCAGATTGGAGAACCATGGTCGTCCCGCATGGGCTGCCGAGGGGTGCGCGGCAGCCCATGCCGGTGGGCCGCTACCGCCCTACGGCAGAAACACAATGGAAGTTCCTCATGAAGTCCACGTTCAGCAGGGCAGCACCCGCTCCGGACGTGTCAAAATACACCACCTCCGGAGCCTGGTTGTTCAGGCTGAAGGAGAACTTGAGCCGGTTGGCTGAAGTCTGCGTCCCCGCGTACGCAAAGTGGAGCAGCGACCAGGAATACTTAAAGTTGCGCATATCCTGCGGGGTGGCCAGCGTAATTTGGCTGCCGGGTTGCGCAACCCAGTGGAAGGTTCCGGATTGGCCTGAGCCTTTCAGCTCCTTGCCATCGATGGTCAGGTTAGCTTCGGCGGAAGAGCCGGAGCGCACCTCAACCAGCATAAAGTCCAGTGCTGGCTGGTTGCCGCCGTTGGCAAACATGCTGCTTGAAACCTTCTGCGCGCTGGTCAAAAAGTGGAGAAAAGCCGGATTGATCTTCACCGTCGATCCGGGGGCAACCACAAACTGTCCGCCCTGCTGCACCACCATCGAGCGGAGTGAGCCGTTGGCGAACTGCGCAAAGGATCCCTGTCCGGGCGCAAAGATCTGTGCCACTTCTTCCGGAGTAGCGTCCTGGCTGGACTGCGGGTTGAAAGGGAACTTGGCCATGGTAGGCGCGATCTGCGCGCAGAAGTTCTTGGCCGCCCCTCCTGCCGCGCGGGCCGGGGCCTGTGCCGCCAGCGCTTCGGCGGCCTCAATCGGCGCTTCCATAATGGCCAGCGTGACCTTGTCCACGTTGCCCTGGCGATCTGGCACAAACCCGATGCTGGTGGCCTTGGCGGCCTGATCGGCGTTGACTGCGGCCTGCCCGATGGGCCCGTACGCGGCCGGATCGTTGGCGCTGGTGGGATTAGCCAGAACGCCCTTGATGGCGGCCTCAATGCCTTGCAGAGACTGGATGTAGGGCTGATTTGGCGCGGCAATCAGGCGCGCATCCAGTCCAGCCTGCGGAAGCAGCGACTGCGGGGCCTGGAAAGCCTGCGCAATCTCCGCATCGGCAACCCGGGTGTTGGCCGCCACCACTGAGAGCAGCTCCAGCACCGTGGACGAGTCGCCATCCAGAACCGACAGCTTGCCGGCCGCATCCTGCAAACTCTGATAGCCGGTAAACTGCGCTTTGTGCAGGTAGCCGCGCCAAGTGGACAGGAAGTCGGCGGAGTACACCGAGCGCAACTGTCCGGCCAGCATTCCGCGGTCAATTGGCGCCTGCGAGGTAGCGCCCAACACCCACCGCTCTCCGCCAAAGTAGGCGTCCGGATGCAGGATGGCGTTCTGCATGAAGGTGAAGCCATCCTTCGTAAAGGCTCCCTGAATGGTGTAATCGTCGGTAATATACTGCGCCGATCCGGGGAACTTCTGGTTGAAGGTGAACGATGCCGAAGTGCGGTTGGCGGCCGCAATCATGCTCTGGTAAATGTGCTGGAAGCCCTCGAATCCGCCTAGATAAACGCGCGCATGAACCACCACATCCTGATTTCGCCCCCCCCCCACCGTGGCCATGCAGGAATCTGGTGCGGCCAGATGACGAGCGTAGAACGCAAACTGCAGCATCGCCAGCCGGGAGGTCTCCGCATCGGCTGCGTTATTGCTGTTCCATGCGGTCAGCAGCGCCTCGGGCAGAAACTCCGTGGTGTCTTGCGGCGTATCGGGGTTCGGATTGGTGGCTGTGATCAAATAGGCCTTCAGCGGCCGATAGGTTGCAACATAGCTGTCGTCCTTGGTGGGGGTCAGCGGCAAGCTGCTCAAGCGGTTCACAATCCCCGTCTGGGTAGGTGCCAGCAGCAGGGCCCGGAAGCGGTCAGCGTAGGCTTGGCAGGCGTAGGGCAACAGAGCGTTGCCGTGATAAAGTCCCATCCGGTAGAGCGTCGGTGGGCCATCCGTGCGGTACTTCTCCAGCAACTCCACCTGTTGGCGCAACGTCTCCAGCCGCTCCAGATCGCTTTGTGCCGCCAGACTGCCGCCCGACGGCGTCAGCACCGGTCCGCTGGCAGTCTCCGTCACCCTGCGCACCAGTTTGTGGTTGTTGAAGTAGGAAACCGTGGCCAGGAACAGCAGCATGGTGGTGGCGGCAATGGCGCTGCCCAGCAGAATTCTGCGCAGCATGTGGGTGCGCGTGCTGGACCGGCTGGCTTCCTGGGCCAGCTTGTCAGCCAGCACAATGCGCGACATCAACTGCGGCAGGAACACCCACTGCGCTTCCTTGCGCGAGGATGGGCCCTGGGGGGCGCGCGCTGGCGCAGGCCGGTGCGGCGTGCTCTGGAAAGTGAAGGCGCGAGTAGCGTCCGGATCGTCCATGGACGCCTGTTGCGCAGGCATCGCCGGGCCAACGTCCAGGATCGATTGCACAAAGTGCGGCCGCACGCCGGAGAAGAAGAAGCCGCGCAGGAACGGATTCACGCCAATCTGGCTGGGTCTGGCCACCTCCACCAGGAAGGAGACAATGCCTTTGCGCAGTTTGCGCAGATCCCGCGGAAACTCATAGGCATGCGCCAACTCGGCCAGTTGGCCTTCGCGCGAGAGCACCTCCAGCCGGTACTCCGACAGGGCGAAGATCATGCTGTCAAACTGCTGGCTCACCGCCGCCGTCGCCTCTTCCGCGTAATAGCCGGCATGGGCGTTGGAGGAGGGCAGCAGCGAGCCGACCGGCTGCATTACCTCTTCTTCCGTCAACCTCACCGCGTAGTCCGTGAACGGGCTCACCGTGTCCAACTTGGTAAACAGCACATACACCGGCAACGCCACGCCCAGCGTTTGCGAAAGATGCCGCAGCCGTTCGTTCAACTGCTGGGCCAGGGCCCGAATCTGCTCCGCGGTGTTGGGTGCCAGAATCCGCTCAATGCTCACACACACCAACGCCAAACGTGCCGGCAGGCGGCTGTCAGAGGCAAAGGCTGAGCCCAGTCGCGCCGGAATGGTCGACTTGGCAAACTGGTTGAACAGGGTGGGCTGGCGCAGCATGGAGCCGCCAGCTTCGCCAATCACCCAGTTGCCGGAGAGCCACAGATTCACCAGCTGCGTGGGCATCACGGAAGCGTCTTGATTCACGGCTCCGGCCAGCAGTTCCGGGTTCAGACCAGACTTCAGCACGGTCAACGTCTTGGCGGAGTTTTCATCGCCCAGCACGTACAAAAGCGGCAGATCGGAGATGGACTTGATGCCCCCCCGGCCGGCTGATCGGATACGTTGATTCGCATCCCGCAGCAGGGCGTGCAGGTTCACGCTGTCCGGTGATGAAAAGTTCTCCAGCTCGTTCCTGCTCCTGTCCAGCTTGTTCAAATACCAAAGCGTGGTGAGCACCGCCGCCAGCCCCAGCAGCCCCAGCAGAGCGCAGAACAGCGCCAGTTGCGAGTCAGCAAAGCTCAGGGCAAAGCCCAGCCAGATGACCAGCGCCATGTAGACCACAAAGCACAGAGAGGCAATTAGAATCCGCTTCCAGTTCATGCCATCCACTCCGTTTCGTACTGCGCCGACCCTGCAGAGGAAGAGGGCATGGAGACCATGCTCTTCTGGTTGGCCGCGGGAATTGACTGGCCGAGAATCAGCCAGAACCCCACGTAGAGAATCAGCGTGGCCGCTGCCATCACCAGTGCCGTAGTCACCAGACGCCGCACCCAGGGATCGGTCAGCACCATTGCCGGAGCCTGCGGGGCCTCCTGGCTGCGGAACAACTGCGCGTTACCCCGGATCGACTGGATCTTGTCGCGAATGCGGCGCAGATATTCGTTCACGGCGCTTGGCCCGTTGGAGAACAGTTGTCCCATGTAGCCCAGTTGCAGGCATAACCCGTGAAGCTCCAGCAGATCCGCCACCTCGCTTGTCCCCTGACCGCGCAGCAACTCATCCATGTTGTGGTAAAAGTACTCGCCCGCCACCTGGCTGCCGTAGATCTCCTGTTGCAGGGTCCGCTTAGGCCAGTCGGCAAACTGTGGGTTGCGCGAGCTGAGAATGCTCTCGTCCAGAAACGCGATCATGGCATACAGCGCCATCTTGCACGCTTCGTCGGTATAACCCATCTGCCGGCATTCTTTGGTTGCTGAAGAGGTCATCGTCCGCATCACGTTGCGAAACGATTCCGCATCATCCACCTGCCGCGTTTGAAACCGCGTGCGGGTGATAACCGTGAACACCTCTTGAAATGCCAGGGCCATGTTGTTGGTCCGGGCTGCAAAGGCCTGTGGGTGCGCTGGGGTATTCATCAGGAGTTCTCCAGGATGACGGTGAGGTCGAAGACGGCGTTGCCCATCTCGCTGGGCAGGTAGACGCCTACCCTGCGGGTGCGCAGGATGTGCTCCCAGCAGGGGCCCGACTGAGAGATGGCAAAGTAGTGCATATCGGCCTGTGCATGCAGCGCCGAGGGCGGCACCTGCAGATGCATCAGCCCCAGACCTTGCAGGGCGAGCTCCACCAGTTTTCTCACCCCATCCTGGGAGCACACCTTCACCAAACTCGGCGTCTGCTGCAACAGCACGTGGTCCGCAATGTTGGCGCGTACGCCCAGAATCCAGCGCGAACGGCGTAGGCAGCGTTCATCCACAACCGGAGCCGCCCAGAAGCAGGGCGCAACGTTCTGGAACGTCAGCTTCACCGTGTTCGGCGGGGCTATCAAGTTCAGGTGGCGGCGGATAAACTGATCCAGCTCCGTGAAGGTGGTGGTCAGATTCTCATGATCGTAGGCCGGAACATCTTCCGGTGACGTGTCCAACGAGAACGTGCTCAGCGCCCCGGCCAGTTGCGCCAAATCGTTATACACGCGCGATGGATGCGTCCTGCGCTCCTGCAAGTGATGTCGCAATCCGGGCAGGGCAGAGCACAGGGCATGCAGAAACCAGTAATTGGCCACATCCAGCGCCGCGGTGCCCAGTTCCAGGCGTCCGGAGCCTTGGCGATTCTCCCGTGTCACGGCGATCCGCTCGGCAAGGGTGTTCGTCAACCGGTGCAGCAGCGAGAGCAGTGACTCGCTGGCGCCCACGCGCAGCACCGGGGGAATGAACACCGGGTCGCAGGCAAAACTGCCCGTACCGGTGCGCAGAATACGCGCTACCGGCAGCGACACCATGCCCTGGGTTGCATCCGGCGAACCCATCAACTGCAGGTTCTTGCTCCCCAGCCGGATCTGAAACTCTCCCATCCCGTACGTGTCGTCGCGAAGCTCGCGGTCCACTGCCTGGTAGCGGGCCTGGTTCCCCGGCACGCCGTCGTCCTTGCGGGCTGGAATGGCCAGGTGCAACACAATTTGGCTCTGGGTGGTGGTAAACATCTGGTCCAGCCGGACGGCTTGAGGAGAGGCATCGGAGTCTGGCGCATCAAATATAAGACCGTCCGGCATAATTCCCGAGGCATGATCCAGAACCGCCTCACCGGCGCGCAACGCGTCCTCGTTCAGGCTCACATGCAGGAACCCGTACGGGGCGCAGTGCAAACTCGAATTCAAGAACCAGAGGATGTCTTCAAAGTAACGGCTTTGCGTCTGGAAGTGATGAGGTCCCAGATGCATCCCTTCATGCCAGACAACCCGAGAAAGGAACTTCATAATTCAGGGTCCGTCCCAGTGGGTAACTCGTGTGGATGGTGACTTTGGTTTTGGCCGTAGCTCCCTGCCATTACCGGCAGCGGGGTTTCACAGCCGTCTTGTTCGAGTAGCTCAGTTTCATGCGCAATTTCAAAATCGTTTCCGGTTGCCCGGTACTGCTTGTCTTAGGTCACGGTGATTATACTCAAAGTGTTTTCCAGCGACACCAATATTTCCATTTGCTGAATGGTATATCATAATCCGCAAATGTCAGTGAGGGCATACGATGCAGGAGCCTAAACCTAACTCCGGGATGAAGCCCCCCCCATGGGGCCATGAGTCGGGCGCCGATCAAGAGGTCGACGCCACGGGTGCATTCAGTTTGCGCAGCGGCGAAACGGACATGGACTCGTTACTTGCGGAACTTTCCGCGCCGGTCAGCGAAAGTCTTCCGGAAAAGCCCAAACCGCTCAGCCCTCTAGTTACTAAAGAGCCGGAGCTGCCACCGCCCGTGCCAGCCGAGTCAGTCGCTCTTCGGCCGCCTGCCGACCGGGATGCCAGCTTTACATCCCTGCTGAGCACCTTCCAGAAGAAGTCTCAGCCAGCGCCGCAAATCTCTCAGTCGGTTCAACGAGTTACACTTCGCGCGCCGGTTGCGCCAGTGGCTCAGCCTGCTTCCTCCTCCAATGGATTTACGGAACTATTGCGGGTAGCAACGCCATCTGAATCAGGGTTGCCGCAGCGTCCAGTTTCCAGTCCAGTCATTTCCAGGCCTGCGCCTGTTCCCGCTCCCACCCCGGCTGCGCAACGTGCAGACGAATCAGGTGACTTGAGTTCGCTGCTCTCCTCATTGGCTTCGGTGCAGAACCCACCTGCAGCGCCCCCCCAGCAGTTCAGTGCGCCCCCCTTGCCCGCCTCTGCGAGTATGCCTTTTATTCCTCAGCCCAGTAGCTCCGGGAACGATTATCCCAACGGCAGACAAAGGGGATTTGACCCCAGCCCTGCTGCCCGAGCGCCTTTCCCTGGCCAGCCTCAAGCCAGCTTTAGCTCCAACCCCGCCGCTCCGGCGGATGCCAGCGTCACCGGCCTGATCCGGATTCTCGACAATGCGCAACCGGCCAGACAGGAACCGGCCAGTCTCCCCGCGCCGCTTCCTGGTCCGTTCAACCACATTCCAATGGGTGGCAACATCCCCCAGGCCAGTGCTTCGGGTTCTGCTCCCAGTGAGTACACCCAGTACCTGCAAACCTCCCGCCAACGGGAGGAAGAACTGCACGGTGGCCCATCTCACCCACCAGGGCCCGCACAGCCCGCCGCCGCTGCGCCCGCAGCTTCGCCCATCTCGGTCTCGGCCGCCATGCCCCAGTACTCCATGCCCCAATATCCATCCATGCCGTCGGCCGTGCCCTTTGCGCAGCCGGGATCGTTCTCTTACGGAGCGCCGCCGGTCGCGTCTGCGCCGGCGTCCATGCCGGTTCCGCAGGTCCAGGTCAACAGACCCTCCATGCCTACTCCGCCTCCGGTTCAGGTGCAGGGCGCAGCGCCCCTGGGCAAGATGCAGCAGTTCATCCCCCTGCTTTTGATCCTCATCATCTTCCTGTTGCTGGGCCTGATCATTACCGTGATCTTCCTCATGAAGAAGTGAGCCGCGGGTAGAAGCGCCGCTTCAACCTCTTTTCCTGGCCGATTGAGGTTATACGGCACAGCTCTGCCTGATGAGCGGCGTCGTAATCTCAATCGGGAAGTGCTACAGGCTGCGATTACAGCGGCTTGGACAGTACGATGATCAGCTCCAGCTTGGGATTGAGCAGTTCGGCCGGTGCGTATACCGCAAAATTGCGATGGCGCAGCACCGATTCCCACTCCGGCCCGCTGGTTTCAACCGCAAAATATTGCTGACGCAGCTTTACCGGAATGGCCCGGGGCGGCGTGGGAACATGGCGCAGGCGCAGCCCGGAGATGGCCCGCTGCACCAACCCTTCAATATTGGCCGACGAGCCCGCAATCAGCAGCCGCGGCGTGCGCTCGATCAGCTCCGCATCGCGCAGGTCCGAGGTCACCGCCAAATAGAAGATGGAACCGTCGAAGTAGGCGTCCTTCTCAATTGAGGTGGCAAAGAATGTGTCCCTGACCCGATTCAGCGGCAGCGCCACAAAGTTGCTCGGGATCACCGTATCCAGCAGCGTGCGAATCACCGCATCCAGCGCGGTAAAGGTCCCGCCCAGATCGTCATGCCTATAAATAGGAAGGTCCTGAGGCGCAATCTCGCTTGAAAACGAGGTCAGCGAACCAGCCAGTTGGGCCAGTTGCAGGTAGAGCTGCTCCGGCCCCGTCCCTTTCGACTCCAGAAAGTGACGCAACACCGGCAGATGGCTGTTCAGCGTGTAGAGCATCCAGAAGTTAGCCACGTCGGATGCGGTAAAATCCGCCAGCCCCTCCCGCTTCTGGCCGCGCGTTCCCAGCAACTGCGTCACGCGTGAAACCAGCAGCTCAATCAGGTTTCCAAACAGCCGTGTCAATCCGGCGTGGCCCTGGATGTCAATCAGAGGCGGAATGTAACTTCCATCAAGTGAGTAGCTTCCAGCCTCCGAACGCTTGATGCGCACGCACCCCATCAGCACCGAACCCTCGCGGCTTTCATGCTCGGAGAGCAGACGCAAATTCTTGCGTGCAATCTGCACCGGCTTGTCAGACCGACCCGTGTTCTCATCGCTCACCATGGTGGGTTCGGCTCGAAACCGGGTCACCACTTCCGTGCGATGGATGGCCACATTCATTCCCCCGGCCTGATACTCGGGAACGGTCAAAAAGAAGGTGCAGCTCTGCTGCCCAGGTTGAAAGCAGCGGCTCAGCTCCCGCGCCTGCGGCGCCACGTCGGAGTCTGGAATGTCGATCGGCAGCGCATCCGGCAACACTCCGCTCGCGCTCGCCAGCGCCAGCCGCCCCTCGGCCAGTGCCTGATGATCGATGGCCAGCTTGCGAAAACCCCAGTGCCACGGCTGCAGTGCATCAAGGTAGAACCGCGAGCAATCCTCAACAAAACGCTCCTGCGTTTGCAGGTGTTGAGGCGAAAGAAAGGTGCCTTTGGACCAGATTACCGGCTGGAATTGGCGCATACGCGGCGTTACCTCGAATCCTTCTTCTAGCTCCGTGGCCGCATGGTCTGGCAATCGGGGCATGGACTTTGGGTGCCAAGGTCTCGATTCAGAGCCCTGGGAAAGTACAAAGTAATGCGGCCACGGTACTTGATCCAGTTGCAGCCCTGGAACCGTTGCCGTTTTGGAAGGAGCATAACACTTTCCGCCTCGGTTCTGATAGCATCGCCGCGCCCCCCGACCGTATCAAGAGTGAGCTGTGGGCATTCGGAGGCCGATCCGCAGGCCGCCAGTGAACTTCTGAGTAATGTTTCGCTTGTAATATTACGATAGTTACTGCCTGCATTTCCGTGCCGCGTGCTCCCTCCAGGCCAGTCTTTGGTTATGGGGCAAACATGCCGCGTTTCATCGCCGACAGTCGTCTAACTCTCATGAAATCTTTGCCAAACGCACTGGGGTGTAACGGGCATGGCTCCCCGCCGTGTGCAACCGGCCAGGCTGGAGTAAGCGCATAAAGTAACCGCCGTCATGTTACTCATGGAAACTAACAGAACATTTCCTTGTCATAAACTCAGCTTCGCGGTAAACTTCCGTCGTTGAAAGAGCGATGGTTTTTCTCGCTTTGCGCCGTGACTCCGATAGGCTCGGGCCGGTGACTCGTTCGTCTTATGCAATTGGGGGGAGTTTCGTTTGTCCGTGGGAGGACGGATGCGAAGACTCGCGCGGCGAGTTGAGCTAGATACGTGGCAGAGCATGTCGAAGTCGCCTGCTAGGTGTGTTGGTGTGTCGATGGAAGATCCGTAAGTCAGACCAGATGGCAACCTTGGCCAGCTGTCGACGGGCGTATAGCTGCTTGTGATCCACGGCATAGGGCTGGTTACCAAGTCAAGCGCAACTGCTGACTTGGCGAGCTTCTTCGTCAGCCCGTGAAGAGGCGGTTATTCCGTCGGAGACGTGGCGGGTAACGTATTTGGAGTTATGCAAATAGGTCGTATATCCCGGTCTTGAATGTGCGGTCTGAAGGGTTTGCCCGGAGGGTAAGGTGGGTCCCGGATACGGGTGTGACTCTTTGGTGGAACTGGAGGAAGAGCACGTAGATTCAGAAGACGAAATGGCTAGCCTTTCACCCGTAGTAAGGCGTCCGCTTGGAGTGTGTAGTTATCTTGCGCCAATGTTGGCATGCTTGACAGTCATGCTGGTAATGACGTACATTTCGGCCCTAACCGAAAGGGTAATAAAAATGGGAAAAGAAAGCGTTCAGCAGAAGCTCACCAAAGTTAGAGCTCCTCGCGTCAAGATCACCTACGATGTGCAAGTTGGCGATGCACAGGAGGTGAAGGAGCTTCCGTTTGTTATGGGTGTCCTTGGCGATTTGACCGGGCAGCCGGAAAATCCCATGGCCCCTCTCAAAGAGCGGCCCTTTGTCGAGATCGGTCCCGATAACTTCGACGACGTGCTCAAGGGGATGGCGCCCCATCTGCGCTTCTCCGTCACCAACAAGCTCAGTTCCGAGCCCGATGCCCGCCAGGTTGGGGTAGATCTGAAGTTTGAAAAAGTTGACGATTTCTCACCGGCTGCCGTGGCGCGGCAGGTTGAACCCTTGAAGCAATTGCTCGATCTGCGCACTCGCTTGTCGGATTTGCGCGGCAGTCTGCAGGGCAACGACCAACTCGATCAGGCATTGTTTGATGCCGTTTCCAAGACCGAGGAGCTGGCCAAGCTTCGTTCCGAGTTTGAGTCCAGGAAGCCAGAGGAGAGCAAGTAATGAGCAGCTCAGCAAACCCCCTTGAAGCGCAGCTGGCGCAGGCCGAAACTGCGGAAGTTTCTCTTCTCGATCAAATCGTGTCCCGCGGCCGGTTCGGCTCTGACACCTCCGCGAAAGAACGTGGGCGCGACATGGTGAAAGAGTTCATCACCCAGGTCCTTGAAGGCCACATGACCCTAAGTCGCGATGCCGAGGCAACCATCGGCGCGCGCATTGCAGAGATTGATCGGCTGGTCTCGCAGCAGTTGAGCGAGGTTCTCCATCATCCCTCCTTCCAGAAGCTGGAAGCCACCTGGCGCGGCATCTGGCATCTGGTTCAAAGCAGCAATACCAACGAACATCTGAAGATCAAGGTGCTCAACGTCTCCAAGAAGGATCTGGCCAAGGATCTGCAGTTCGGCAGAGACTTTGACGAGAGCGCCCTATTCAAGAAGGTATACGAAGAGGAGTTCGGTGTATTCGGCGGATCCCCCTTCGGGGCGCTGATGGGCGATTACGAGTTCGGACGCCGCGGCGAGGATGTTGAGCTGCTGGAGGGCATTGCCCAGGTGGCCGCCGCCGCCCATGCGCCCTTCATCTCCGGCACCTCTCCTGAGATGCTGAACCTCAACGACTTCTCGCGTCTGGGCGAGCATCGCGATATCTCCAAGGTCTTTGACAGCACGGAGTACGCGCGCTGGAAGGGCTTTCGCGCGTCGGAGGATTCGCGCTATGTGGCCCTGGCGTTGCCGCACATTCTCATGCGTGAGCCCTACGGCAAGGAGAATCGCAGAATCGACGAGTTTGATTTTGAAGAGGGCGTTGACGGTCGCGACCACTCCAAGTATCTGTGGGGCAACGCGGCGTTTGCCTTGGCTGGCCGGCTCACGGAGTCGTTCTCAAAGTATGGCTGGTGCGCTTCCATTCGTGGCGTGGAGGGGGGCGGCCTGGTGGAGGGCCTGGCTACCCACAACTTCCGCACCGACGAGGGCGATCTGGCTCTCAAGTGCCCCACGGAAGTTGCCATCACGGATCGCCGCGAGAAGGAGATCGCTGATCAGGGCCTGGTTCCCTTGGTCCATTGCAAGGGCACGGACTACGCGGCGTTCTTCAGCGTGCAATCCTGCAACAAGCCCAAGAAGTACGACAAGCCTGAAGCCAATGCCAATGCGGCTCTGTCCGCGCAGTTGCCTTACATCCTGGCCATGTCGCGCTTTGCCCACTATCTCAAGTCGATGATGCGCGACAAGATCGGCAGCACCATGAGCCGCATCCAGGCGGAGAAGTTCCTGCAGCAGTGGATTACCCAGTACGTGATAGCGGACGACAATGCCAGTCCTGAGGCCAAGGCGGAGCGGCCCCTGCGTGAAGCTCAAATTGAGGTGATGGAGGTGCCAGGCAAGCCCGGAGCGCTGCGCGCCATCATCTTCCTCCGCCCTCACTTCCAGTTGGACGAACTCACTGTCTCGCTTCGACTTGTCGCCGACCTTCCCAAGCAAGCCAAGTAGTCTGCACGCAAGTTTGGCTGTTTTTGCAACTCCAACCTACACGCTACCCGCGTGATGAAAGGATCCGACCATGGCAGTTGATTATTACCTGAAGATCGACGGGATCGAAGGCGAGGCGACCAACACAAATCACAAAGGCGAAATCCAGTTGCTCTCCTACAGCTGGGGTGGAACCCAGACCAGCTCGGTGGGCATCTCCAGCGGTTCGGGCGCAGGCAAAGTGGACCTGGCCCATCTGGCTGTGATGAAGCATCTCGACAAGGCCTCGGTCAAGCTGTTCAAGGCCATGTGCGCCGGCACTCACATCGCTAACGCAGTCCTTACCGCCATCAAGGCCGGCAGTGATAACAAGCCGTTCCTCACCGTGACCCTCGGCGAGTTGTTCGTCACTTCGCTGCAGCTCTCAGGTTCCTCGGAGCTACCCTCTGAATCGGTTTCTTTCAGCTATAACCAGATCAAGATCGAGTACAGCACGCAGGATGCCAATGGCAACCTGACGGTGGCCGGCTCGGCCAACTACAACCTCAATACCGGCGTTGCTTCCTGAGGTCAAATGACACCACTCGAGCTTTACCGCGAAGGAAGACTGCGGGAAGCTATTACGGCGCTTGGCGAAGAGTTGCGGTCCAACCCCCTCGACGTCAAGCGCCGTACGTTCCTGTTTGAGCTTCTGTTATTTGCCGGAGAGTACGATCGGGCGGAAAAGCAGTTGGGCCTGTTGGCCGAGGGCAGCGCCAACGCTCCCGTCTGGGGCATGTTCTATCGCGGCGCGCTGCAGTGCGAGCGCAAACGCCAGAGCATGTTTGCCACGCGGGAGTTTCCAACTACCGCTTCCGGTCCGGCTGTGCCTGGACTCTGCAATGGCGAGCCTTTCACGCAGTTGATCGATGCCGATCCGCGGATTGGCGCCAATCTGGAAGTCTTCATGGCCGGTAGCTATAGCTGGATTCCGATGCGCTACGTGCGCCGCTTTGAACTGGATCCGCCTACCCGCCTGCGCGATCTGGTCTGGTCGCGGGCCCAGTTGCAGGTCTCTGCCGATTTCCCCATTCAGAACTTGGGTGAGGTGTTGGTGCCGGTGCTTGCGCCGCGGTCTTTTGAACACAGCGATGAGGTGGTTCGCTTGGGCCGTGAGTGTGCCTGGGAAGCCGACGAGCACTTTGGTGAAGTGCCCTTCGGCATCAAGACCTTCCTGGTCGATGGCCAGGAGAAGCCGCTGCTCGATCTGCGCCTGATTGAATGGCCCGGACCTGCGCAGGAGTCCGCCGATGCCCATTAGAGAAGATATCTTCGAACCCATTCCGGGTGAAAATCCCTCCGGTAAAAACCTCCGCTACGATGGCATCTTCGAGCAGCTCAAGGAAGCTCGTTTTGAAGAAGAGGACCTCCTGCCGGAAGGCGATTGGGAGCGCTCCAAGAAGAAGAAGGCCGATCATCGCGCCGTGGTACGCATTGCTGGCGATACGCTGGCCAAGCGCAGCAAAGATCTGCAGTTGGTCAACTTCTACGCGGATTCGCTGGTTCGCCTGGAAGGTTTTCCCGTCCTTGCGCCCGCCATCGATTTGGTACACAGGCTGCAGGAGGCCTTCTGGCCGACCATCTTCCCGGTACCGGACGAGGATGGCGACTACGAGATGCGCTCCATTGTGGCCGGAAAAGCTGTCCGCGCCATTGCGGAAGCCGTCCAGCGCATTCCCATCACCGCCGCCGGCTTCAGCTATGTCGAGTACCTCGAATCCCGAGCCGTCGGCTTTGAGAAAGACCTTACTACGGATGCCCGGCGCCAGGATCGTCAATACGCGATCAACCATGGAAAGCTGACCGGGGAGGACTTTGATAAAGCCTTCGCTGCTTCGCCCAAGAAGCTCTACAGCGAGGCGCTTGAGGCCTTGGATCAGGCCCTTGAGGCGCTCAACCTGCTCAACGAGTATCAGCGCCAGGCCTACAACGACAATGAACCGAACCTGGGCGATGCCCGGTCCAAGATAGATGCGGTGCGGACCGTGGTTGAGTATCTGCTCAACGAGCGGCGCAAGACGGAGCCCGATCCAGTGGCCGCGCCGGAACCTGCCGCGGTGGGTGAGGGCGAGCCAGGGGAAGGCGGAGAGGGTGAGCAGCAACCTGTTGGTCGGCCCAGCGCGGGGATCATTCAGCCCCGCTCCTCGGCAGGCGCTCCCACCTGCAGCGACGATGCCTATGCCCAGGTTGTTGAAAGCGCGCTCTTCCTCTTTGATCGTAATCCTCAGTCGCCGGTGCCATATCTGATCTGTGCCGGCCTGCGCACCGGTGAGACTGCCATGCAGGGGGAGCAGCCCGCCCCCGGCTTTGCCGTCGCTCCCGGCGCGGAGGTTCGCTCCCTGTTGCGCAATCTGGCCCTCGGCAGTAACTGGGCCCGGTTGCTGCGCGAATCGCTTCCGGTGCTGGCCAGCGAATGCGCCCGCGGCTGGCTGGATCTGCATCGCTACATCTGGCAGGCAGGGGAGGGAACCGGAGCCCAGGCGTTGACCAAAGCGGTGGAAGGAACCGTGAAAGGATTACTGGCCGCGTGCCCGCAACTTCGGCATTGGACTTTGGAAGACGATACCGGCGCAGCCAATCCTGAAACCCAAAAATGGCTTGACAGAATTTAGTCCCAAAAGCCGCAGTCGTTCCAGGTGCGGAGGAAATGTTTGGCTCGTGAGCGCAATGTGAAGCTCGTCACGCAGTCGCTGCTTGATCGCCTCTGCGACATGGAGCCGTGGCCAACCACCCGCGAGGCTTCCAAGGAGCTGTTTGCACGCTCCCTGAAGCGCGACGTGGAGTGGCTGCTCAACACGCGCAGACCCATTGTGCATGGGGTGGAAGCTTACCAGGAGACCTCCATGTCCGTGCTCTGCTTCGGCCTGGAAGACGCCCGCATGTTCGATGTATCGGCGGGGCGCAGTACGGAACTGATGGTTGCCGTCCTGCGGGAGTGTATTGAGAATTACGAACCGCGCATCCTCTCGCCGCGGGTCAGCCACGTGCCCACCGATCCCCTCAACCGCAGCATGCGCTTCCATGTGGAGGGGCTGGTGCGCTACGAGGATGAGGAGGAGATGATACAGCTCGACACAGTCCTCCAACTGGTCAGCGGAGAGTATGAGGTGGACTAGAAGATGCGCGACCTGCAGCTCGAATATTACGAGAACGAACTGACCTATCTGCGTCAGGCCAGTGACGAGTTCGCGCGCAAATATCCCAAGATTGCCAATCGCCTCCAATTGGAATCGGATCGTTGCGAAGACCCTCATGTCAATCGTCTGCTGCAAGGCTTTGCATTGTTGGCCGCGCGCGTTCACCGCAAAATCGACGACGACTTCCCGCAGATTTGCGAAGCGCTCATGGAACTGGTTAACCCCGGTTATCTTCGCCCCATTCCCTCCATGACCATCGTCGAGTGTCAATCGGATCCAAGCCAGGGCCGCCAGACCGTCGGGCAGTTGATCCCTGCAGGTACCCAACTCATCTCCAAGGCCACCGTCAAAGGGCTGGCCTGTAAGTTCCGTACCGCTTTTGACGTGGCCATGTGGCCCTTTCAGGTGGTGGAGGCGGGGTGGAGCAGGCCGGAGCAGATGAAGCAACCGGTCCGTTCCGGATCGCGCGAGTACGCCACGGCCGCGGCCCGCGTGCTGTTGCGTTGCCATCCCGATGCCAGCTTTGCCGGACTGCCCCTGTCGTCTCTGCGCTTCCACCTGGGCGGAGGCGCGCGCTCCGGTGCCAGCGTCGCCTATTGGCTCTATGAGTTGCTGATGGATCGCTGCGTTGAGATTCAGATTCGCGATCCGCGGAACGTACAAAAAATTATCCCCCTCGATCCTTCCAACCTGAAGCCGGCCGGGTTTTCCAAGGCGGAGGCGCTGTTGCCCTTTGAGCGGCGCTCGTTGGACGGACACCGGCTGCTCGAAGAGTATTTTGCGCTGCCGGAAAAGTTTCTCTTCTTCGATCTTGAGGGCCTTGAGCCGCTCGCCATGGGAGGCTTTGGAACCGAGGCCGAGATCGTCTTCCTCTTCCGCGCCTTTGAGCGTTCGGAACGCCAGCAGGCGCTGGAGATGAACGTGAATTCCTCCTCGTTTCGTCTGGGTTGCACGCCGGCCATTAACATCTTTGAGCAGCAGGTTGAGCCCATTCAAATCGACCAGGTCCGCCACGAGTATCCCATCGAGTTGGCTTCGAACGTGGATCACGCCGCCAACATGGAGCTGTTTGAGATTCAAAGTGTGGTGCCCATGATCCGCAATCGGGGTGGGCGCGCCATGACGCTGGAACCCATGCTCTGCTACCGCTACCAGACCCGCAAGCGCAAGGATCTTGCCTACTGGGTAGCGCATCGGCTGAGCGATAGCGCCGATGAGCACAGTCCATCCCGCATGCGCATCTCCATCGTGGATCTGGACGGTGTCTTCACCGAACCGGATGCCGACAAGTTGCTGGTCTACGCGTTGTGTACCAACCATCGCCTGCCCGCGCACCCTGACATGCCTTGGGCCTCGCCCTCCGGTGACTTTGAAATCTCAGGGCAGGTGGCTGCTAAAACCATTACCGCGCTTAGCCGTCCCACGCCCTCGTTTCCCGTTCATGCCGAGACCAGCTTTCTGTGGCGGCTCGTCTCCATGATGTCGCTCAACTATCTCTCCATCGTCGAGGGCGGCAAGCCCGCCATGCAGGAGATCCTTCGCCTGCATAACCGCAGCGATTCCACGGCTTGCGAAAACCAGATTGGAGCGCTGCTCCATCTGTCGTCCGAGGCCGGCTTTGCCCTGGTGGACTCAGCCGATTTTGGCTTGATTCCAGCCCGCGGCACCAAAGTAAGAATGGAGTTCGACGAGCAACACTTTGCCGGCTCCGGACTCTATCTGTTTGCATCCATCCTGGACCGCTTCCTGGGCGGCTATGCTTCCATCAACAGCTTTTCCCAACTCTCCATGCACAGTTCACAACGAAAGGAGCCACTGGGCACATGGGTTCCGAGGTCGGGCAATCAGGCTCTCCTGTAGCTGAATACACGGGCATTGCTGACGCCAGCGTCTTTCATCTCTTGCGCCAGCAAATTGAAGAGGAACCCTACCGGTTCCACTTCTTCCAGGCCGTGCGTCTGCTGCAAAGGATGGACCCGGAACGTAAACCCGTCGGTTACTTTGTTCCGCCCAGTGGTGAAGTGGTCCGCTTCACTTCGCGACCCAGCCTGGCCTTCCCGGCCAGCGAGATTCACGATCTCGAGCGCGACGAGCACGGTCAGGCGCGGATGAACATCGAGTTCATGGGGCTCTGCTGCAGTCTCTCCGTGCTGCCCAACGTCTATACCGAGCACATGCTGGAGCGCATCAACCGGAAAGACAAACCCGATCATGCCATGGAAGAGTTCTTCAACATCTTCAACCATCGCATGATCTCCATGTTCTACCGCGGCTGGGAGAAGTATCGCTATTACGTGGCCTATGAGCGCTCCGGCGAAGACAAGCTCTCGGCCCTGCTCTTTGATCTGCTCGGCCTGGGCACTGAAGGCATGCGGGAGCGTTCCGGGGTTCCTGACCGCTTCCTGCTCAGCTATGTTGCCCACCTTGCGCCCCAGGTGCGCAGCTCCATGTCGCTGGAGCAACTGCTGGAAGAGTACTTTGAAGTTCCGGTCCAGATCAGCCAGTTCATCGGCTCCTGGAGCACCCTGCCTCCGGCGCATCGCACCTGCCTGGACGAGCAGGGAAGAGACAGCGGGGTTCTGGGCCGCGGCACCATCGTCGGCGACGAGGTCTGGGACCAGCACGGCCGCATTCGCGTCACCATCGGGCCCATGCGGCTGGCCCGCTATCTGGAATTTCTGCCCGGCAAAGGAGCGCACCGCGATCTGGTTGCCTGGCTCAGGTTCTTTTCCAACGGCAGTTACGAAAGTGAAGTTCGCCTCATTCTGGCACGTGAGGAAGTGCCCCACTGCACGCTCGGCTCCGATCAGGAGAATGGCCCCAAGCTGGGGCTGTTGAGCTGGCTCCGAACCAGGCCCATCGAGCGCGATCCCGGCGACGCTATGTATCTGGTTGAGTAAGGCAAGGATTTAAATCAGGAATCATCCGCTACGAGGTAAGGAAAGACGATGAGCATCAATCTCAAAGCAATGATCGGCAGGTTGAATGAGACCACACGGCGCACGCTCGAGGCGGCCGCCGGTTTGTGTGTCGCACGGACCCACTACGATATCGAGATCGAGCACTTTCTGCTCAAACTGCTGGACAACAGCGAGAGCGACTTCCTCGCCATCCTCAAGCACTTTGGCGTCGATCGTTCCCGACTTACGGCAGAGCTGGAACGCAGTCTCGATCTGCTGAAGACCGGCAATGCCCGCTCGCCGGCCTTCAGCCCTGCCCTTGTCAAAGCCTTGGCTGAGGCGTGGATCGTGGCCAGTATCGACTTCAGCGCTGGCAACGTCCGGTCGGGATTCGTCATTCTCGCCCTGGTCGGCAACGATGAGCTTATGCGCCAGGTCCGCGACTTCAGCAAGGAGATGATGCTGATCTCGGCGGAGAGTCTGCGCCTCAACTTTTATGAGATTGTCCAGTCCTCTCGCGAGGAGCAGACGGCGCTGGCAGCGGGCGGCGCGTCCACCGCTGCCGGGGATGCGGCTCCCGGCGCAAAGCCTGGCGGCAAGACTCCTTGCCTCGATCAGTACACCGTCGATCTCACCGCCAATGCCAAGGCTGGCAAAATCGATCCGGTGCATGGCCGCGACCAAGAGATCCGGCAGATGATCGACATTCTCATGCGTCGCCGCCAGAACAATCCCATCCTCACCGGTGAGGCGGGCGTGGGCAAAACCGCGGTGGTGGAGGGCTTTGCCAGCCGCGTGGCCGATGGCGATGTGCCGCCCGTGCTGCAAGGCGTCAAGGTGCATACTCTGGACCTTGCCCTGTTGCAGGCTGGCGCGGGCGTGAAGGGCGAGTTTGAGAACCGCCTCAAGGGGCTCATCAACGAAGTCAAGTCTTCCACGGAGAAGATCATCCTCTTCATCGATGAAGCCCACACCATGATTGGAGCTGGTGGGCAGGCCGGGCAAAACGACGCCGCCAACCTGCTCAAGCCAGCGCTGGCCCGTGGCGAGCTGCGCACTATTGCCGCCACCACATGGTCGGAATATAAAAAATATTTTGAGAAGGATCCCGCCCTCGCCCGTCGCTTCCAGGTGGTCAAGGTGGAGGAGCCTACTGAGGAGGTGGCCTGCACCATGCTGCGCGGCATTGTCGCGTCACTTGAAAAGCATCACAGCCTCCGCATTCTGGATGAAGCCGTGATTGCCACCGTCAAGCTCTCGCACCGCTACATCGCCGGCCGCCAGCTGCCCGACAAAGCCGTGAGCGTGCTCGATACAGCTTGCGCGCGCCTCTCTCTGGGGCAGAACTCCATGCCGCCGCGGCTGGAAGATCTGGTTCGGCAGATTGATGCGCTTCAGGTGCAGAAGCGGGTGCTCGAACGGGAGACCCGCATCGGCGCCAATCATGCGGAGCGGATGGAGAAGATCGACGCGCAGATGGCGGCTGCCGTGGCGGAGAAGGTAGCTCTCTCCGGCCAGTGGGAAAAGGAGCGTACGCTCATTGAGGCCATTCGCAAGCTGCAGTTGGAGCTTGAGGCCGCCGATCCCGGCGCCGCTGCTGGTAATCCCGCCGTAGCGCCTGCCGGGGAGCAGTTGGCCCGGCTGGAAGCGGAGTTGGCTGCATTGCAAGGGGAGGTGGGGCTGATGCGGGTTTCGGTCGACTCCCAGATTGTTGGTGAGGTCATCTCCTCCTGGACTGGGATTCCTCTGGGCAAGATGATGCGCGATGAAATTGAAACGGTCCTCAATCTTTCCGAGCACATGAAGAAGCGTGTCATTGGTCAGGACGAGGCGCTCTCCACCATTGCGCAACGCATCCTTACCTCGCGCGCCAGCCTTGACGATCCAGTCAAGCCGGTCGGCGTCTTCCTGCTGGTTGGCCCCAGCGGCGTGGGCAAGACAGAGACCGCAATTGCTCTGGCCGACGTTCTCTACGGTGGTGAGAGGAACATGATCACCATCAATATGTCGGAGTTCCAGGAAGCCCATACCGTCTCCACATTGAAAGGCTCGCCTCCTGGATACGTGGGCTATGGCGAGGGTGGCGTGCTGACGGAAGCCGTTCGTCGTCGGCCCTATTCGGTTGTGTTGCTGGACGAGGTGGAGAAGGCGCATCCTGACGTGCTGGAGCTCTTCTTCCAGGTCTTTGACAAAGGCCGGATGGAAGATGGCGAAGGCCGCGAGATCGACTTCCGCAACACCATCATCCTGCTCACCAGCAACGCCGCTACGGAGACCATGATGAAGCTGACGGCCGATCCCGAGACCTCGCCCGATAGCCAGGGTATGGTGAAAGCGCTCAAGCCGGAGCTGAACAAGATCTTCAAGCCCGCCTTCCTGGGCCGCCTGGTGGTTGTGCCTTACTACCCGGTGCGCGACGAAGCGCTCAAACAGATCATTCGCCTCAAGCTGGGCAAGATCCAGAAGCGTCTGGAGGAGACCCACAAGATCACGCTCCGCTACGACGATGTTCTGCTCCATGAAGTGGCCGCTCGCTGCACTGAAGTTGAGAGCGGAGCCAGAAATGTTGACAACATCCTCTCCAACTCCATGCTGCCTGACCTCTCCCGCCAGATTCTGGGTCGCATTGCCGAGGGCACACTGGCCCGCAAGGTCGCAGTCACCATCAAGGATGGCAACTTCACTTACTCTTGGGATGAAGCCGCTAGTTAAAGCGGTCTTCCAATAGATGTAGCCCTTGCAAAGATTGTGCGGAGTGGCTTTTCTGGAGGGAAAAGCCACTCCGCGGTTGTGGTTTCGGGGTATGGCAATTGGAGAACCGCTTGAGTAGTGGCTTCGTTCCCTCAACAGTTTTCATCAACCATCGCAGGCAGAGAACCTATGGCATCCATCACGCAAATCAACAGACTCATGAAGTTCTCGTGTCCGTTGGGCGACGACGCGCTCTTGATTGAGTCCCTGCAGGGCTCTGAGGGCGTGTCGCGCCTGTTTGAGTTCCATGCTGAGCTGCTCTCCGAGGTCCAACGCGAAGTCAATCCGAACGTTATGGTCGGTGCGCGGGTCAGCGTCTCCATTGCACTCACGGATGTCCGGGGCAGCCGCTATATCAACGGCATTGTCGCGTCGTTTGAGCAGGATACTGGCGACAGCGAATTCAACATGTTTCACGCCAGGATCGTTCCCGCGCTTTGGGAAACCACATTGCGCGCCAACTGTCGCGTCTTTCAAAACAAGTCGGCGCTGGAGATCGTCAAAGCGGTGATTGGTGAGTACGGTCTTTCCATCGTGGATCGCACCACCATCGCCTACAAGCCGCTGGATTACTGCACCCAATACTCGGAGACCGACTTCCACTTCCTCAGCCGCCTGCTGGAAGAGAACGGTATCTGCTACTGGTTTGAGCACACCGAGAGCAACCACGCCATTGTGCTGGCTGACAGCACCTCGGCTTATGTTGATTGCCCTTTGTTGGCGAGCATTCCCTTCGCCATCAATCGCAAAGGGGCAGATGGATCGTACGGCGCTCGCATTGAGGAGATCTCTGCCTCCGCCACCTGGGTTCCAAGCATCCATTCCACCGCGGAGTTCGACTTCCGTAAGGACCAGCGCGTTGATACCGGCGCAGTGCACAGTTCCAGCCCTTACGGCAAAGGCGAGTCCGAGCAGTTCCTCTATCCGGTCGGCGTGGAAGGCTACCTGAAGAAGACCGATGCCTCCAATCAGCAACCTATCCAGACCCGCCTGTTGCAGGTGCGCAAGCTGGCCGCGGACGCTGTGTCAGAGAACTACTCCGGCTCATCCTCGGCGCGATCCATGTGCGCCGGCTACGTGGTTACCCTCAAGGATCACCCGCGCAGCGCGTTGAACAAACGCTATTTCCTCACCGCGGTCAATCTCTCCTGCCGTCAAGTTCCGTCCTATCGGTCGCGCGACAACTCCGCGGGCGGCTACGACAATCGCTTCTCGGCCGTTGAGGCAACCGTCACTTACGTTGCTCCGCGCACGGCCACCAAGCCCATCGTTTACGGACCGCAAACCGCCAGGGTTGTGGCCCCGTCCGGCGAGGAGATGTACATCGACAAGTTCGGCCGCGTCTGCGTTCAGTTTCTGTGGGATCGCAAGCGCCAGCCCAACACCGTGGACAACACCTGGGTCCGCGTCGCCCAGCCATGGGCTGGCAACGGTTGGGGTACCTTCTTCTGGCCGCGTCTCAACGACGAAGTCATTATCCAGTTCGTCGACGGAGACCCCGACAACCCTATCCTCGCCGGTTCGGTCTATAACGGCGTGAACGTGCCCAAGTACGCTTTGCCCGATCACAGTACCCGCTCCGGTCTGGTGACGCGCAGCAGCAAAGGCGGCAGTGCCGCCAATGCCAACGAGTTGCGCTTTGAAGACAAGATGGGCAGCGAGCAGATCTTCCTGAACGCCGAGCGCGACATGGATCACCGCGTGGAGCAGGACCACCGCATGTTTGTTGGCGGCAAGGATTCCCTCATCGTCAAGGGCGACCAGTTGGAAGAAGTCGATGGTAAATACGGGCGCACCATCAAGGGCAATGCGGCCGAGCTGATCCGGGGTAACTCCGGCCTGGAAGTTATGGGCAATCTGGCGGAGAAGATCGACGGAGATTGCATGCTGCAGGTCGGTTCCAACCAGTCGGAGAAGGTGGGGCAAAACTACTCCCTCGATGCCGGCACGCAGATCTATCTGAAAGGCGGCCAGATGGTTGTGATTGAGAGCGGCATGGAGCTTTGTCTGAAGTCTTCTGGCGGGTTTATCTCGATTGGTCCATCCGGCGTGACGATCTCTGGAACCATGGTTCTGATCAACAGCGGCGGAGCCGCCGGCTCGGGCTCAGCTGGCAGCGTTGACGCCCCGCTTCCTCCCGATGCCCCCGATCAGGCAGACGACGGATCGAAGGGCGGAAAGATGTAATCCGGTGGTGGATCAGCCCTCTCGTACAGCTGATCTGTAAGGTGTCCATTCAACGCGCCCAGGTGAATTCGTGAATTCGCAGCCATCCCAACCCGGACAATTTCCCCAGTTCCCCACCGTGGGGCGATGGGTGGTGACTGCGATCCCCCGTGGCTGGCTTCTGCTGCACGGTTTCGGCGTGCGGCGCATGATGGCCGATCCCGCGGCCGTGGCCGCAACCATTGGCCTGGTAAACGATGCGTTGGAGCCGACGGCTACCGTGCTGGAGTACATCGACAAGCAAAAGCAACTGCTCGAGCAGTCGCTGAAAGAGCCCAGCTTTGCGGGGCCGCAGGCTACCAGCTTTCAAGGCGCCGATGAAGCTTTTGTCTTTCTGACCCGCCACAACGTGGAGCAGGTTGGAAACATGACGCACGTGCAAAGTTACGTGCGCGCCGGTTCGTGGCTGGGCATTGTTACACTCACCGCGCCTCACGAGGAGATACCCGCAATTCGCCCCGAGTATGACGCGTTTCTCAAGGGGCTTTACATTGCGCCTGCTCCTGAAGCAGCGCAGCTGGCAGGCGCGGAGAGTCCTCCGCCGGGAAGTGATGGGACCCGCACGCCTTGAAACAGAATGGATGCTGAGCGTGGATACGCTCCAGAACAAGCAGGGAATCGAAAAGCAGTTTGTGAAGCCATCAATGTTCCAGGAGAGATGAACCTTGCCGCCTGCAGCACGCATCACCGATATGCATACATGCCCGATGGTCACCGGAATTGTGCCGCATGTGGGCGGGCCTATTCTCCCGCCCGGCGCACCGACGGTGCTGATCAACGGTCTGCCTGCGGCCACGGTGATGACGATGGCCACCTGTGTGGGGCCGCCGGACATGATTGTCAAAGGCTCGAGCGGGGTGATGATCAACTTCATGCCCGCGGCCCGTTTGGGCGATATGACCGCGCATGGCGGCGTCATCATCCTTGGGTCTCCCAACTGCATCATCGGCGAAGTCGGCTCCGGGTCGCCAGGTTGTGGCGGGATGGGCGGGGTCATGGCAGGCCTGGTGATGAGCGTTCCCGTTGGCATGATGGCGGCCATCGCTTCCAAGTTGGGGGTTGGAGTTGCGCGCGGCGCCAGCACTCCTGCTCCCCCGCCGCCAGGCGCGCAGGAGCAGGCGCTTCAATCAGCGGCCAAAGATGGCACGCCATTCTGTGAGGTGTGCGGACAGTGATGCGGACAGGCTGGGGCACCTCAATTCGTGTCACTCCGCTGCCAGGGGAGGCGCAGGCCCATGCTTGATCCTGCCGCGGTTCTCGCCATGCAACCGGAGCCGTTGTTTGCGGTTCTGGATGCCGCGCGTTCGCCACGGATTCTGGAACTGCTCCGCGCCAGCAGGCTGCCCCACTTCTCTCTGTACAAAGGGGACTCAGCCGTCAAATTGAAAGAAGTGTCGCCCTACCTGGTGTTTTTGCCGCCCGGCCACCCGCTGTTGCAACAGCTTGTGGCGGAAGGCTGGGGACAGTCATGGGGAATCTTTCTCACCTGCAACGGCATCATCGACGACGTTTGGCGTCAGCTTCGCCGCAGCTTGATGGTGCGGATTGAAGGCACCAACCGGCTGCTCTATTTCCGCTTCTACGATCCGCGCGTGGCGCGATCTTTTCTGCCCATGGCTACGGAAATACAGTGGACGGAAATGATGGGGCCCATCTCCACCATGATGGTGGAGGCTGAGACGCCCGATGCGCTCCTGCAATACTCCCAGCGCAGCCGAGCGGACCGTTTTCCCGCCAGAATCGCAGTTCAACCTGCTCACCGCGGTGAGCTCGCGCAGGAACGGAGACCCGGATGATCATTGCCAACGCGCAGCTTGCCAAACTCAGTGAGCGCATGGACGAGCAATTCATCGACGACCTGACCCAGATGCTGCGTGAGCAGCCAGGGGCGGGGCGAGCTGTGCCGTCAGCCGAGTTGCGCGCCGATGTCAAACGCCTGGTCACCCGCGCGCAGCATTACGGTATGGGCACGGAACGGGATGCGGCCAGCTTTGTGGTGACGGCATTCCTGCTGGGAGAAGACTTCGATCATAACTTCAAGGCCGCAGGCCCAGTCCTTACCTCTACGCGACTCTCTGGCGCGGAAAAGGCGGCCTGGCTTGAAGAGTGGACCACGTTGATGTTCAGCACCCTTGAAGAAGGGAGGCAATAATGTTCGGCGGCGATTGGCTTCAAAGCGCCTGGTCCAAAGCCTCCCAGGAGGCCAAGGACGCTTGCGGTGAGATTGCGGACACGGCCAAAGCGGTCAAGGAGGAAGCGGCCGCTCTGGCGCAGAAGGCTGAACAGGTTACTGAGGCCGCGGTCCACAAGACGGCTGACGCTATCGTGCATGGTGGCAAAGTAGCAGGTGCGAATGTGTTTGCGGCCGGGATGGCCACTGGGTTGAGTGCGCAAACTGGAGTTAAGAAGCTCTATTCGAAGCTGGACAAATTCGCGCGCCGCGAATTGGGACTGCCTGCAAAACCATGTCCTGTGATGGAGAGCAGCAAGCGGTTGCAGGGTGCGCTCGACGCCGACAAGAAGCTCATGGACGCACTTCCTCCGAACGATCCCAGGGCGCAGGCTGCTCAGCAACACTATCAGTTGGGGCAGCGCGCCTTGATGGCTCAGGATGCCTACAACGATTCGGATCATGCGATGGATATCCCTGGAGTCCACCGCTTGAGCGACGCAGAGATCCAGAGCAAACTGGGGCTGGACCCAGAAATGTTCCATCCGTTCGACTCGGAGTTTCGTGCCGTCATTTACCAGGATGACAGTGTTCCGCCTAAAAATATCGTTGCCTTTAAAGGGACGACGATGACCAGTTACTCCGATTGGTTGAACAACGCGCAGCAGGGCCTTGGGATCGAATCGGATTACTATAAACGCGCACAGCAGCTGGCAATCAAGGTCAAGCAGTCCTCGCCGGACGGCATGGAGGTGGTTGGGCACTCGCTTGGTGGTGGATTGGCCCAGGCCGCGGCAGCTGCGACCGGTGTAAAGGGGACAACCTTCAATGCGGCGGGACTGAATCCGGCGACGGTCCCGGGCGCTGATTTGAATGCGTTGGCAAACAACATGACGAACTATCAGGTGAATGGAGAGGTTTTGACTCACCTTCAGAATTCGTATCCAATCTCGAAGGCCATCGGAACCGCCGTTCCCTTGGAAGCTCCGCCTGGTGTGACCGACTCCGTCGATTTGCATGGGATGGATTCAGTGGACGCAAGTTTGGTAAAGGCGGCCCCAGCGTGGTAGTAAGATGACGAAAAGAGCAAGACTCTTCCTGATCTTGATCGTGGTTGCCGTGATGGCCGGCTGTGGAGTGGGGCAAATGAAGGCAAAGAAATATTTTCCGGACGAGCGCGTTGCCGAATTGGCTGCGGCGGCTGAACGTGGCGACGTGGCAAAGGTCAGGAGAGCAGTTGCCAGCGGTGTCGACCCCAACAGCGAGGGAACTGAGGGCATTACTCCGCTGCTGTACGTGTTGTCTTTTGGTCAGAACAAGGAGGGCTTGCGGGCGCTTCTGGAATCCGGAGCCGACCCGAACAAGAAGTCCGGCAAGGGCGTATGTCCGTTGATTTTGGCCAGCCGTGCCAAGGATCCCGACTTTCTGGAGATCATGCTGAATCATCGGGGCAATCCGAATCTCACCAACGGCTCCAACGAGCCGCTGCTTCAGGTGGCGTCGCGGGATGAACGCTGGACCAATGTGGAGATTCTTCTTGCCCACGGCGCGGACATCAATGCCGTGGACGGATCGGGCTACACCACCATGATGAATCTGGCGCCGCTGGCCCAGTTTGACCGGATTGCGTGGTTCATGGAAAAAGGCGCTGACGTGCACATTCGTGCCCGGAACGGCGCAACGCTGGCAATGTGTGTTCGCGACGTCGCGCTCGATCCAAGGTCGGTTCAGGCGCAATCGCGGCAACGGGTGATCGAAATGCTGCACCGGCAGGGCATTGAGATTCCCGCGCCTCGTTGAAGGGCTGGCTGAAGTGGTCATTTTGCTAGGGCGGTCCAATCCAGCAGGAGAAGGGGATGGATACACTTGCTCGAGTAACAGCGCTACTCGGCGATTGCCAGGGATCAGCCCTATCTTTCCATCACTCCATCACTGTGGCCGTGCACGATTCGCCCAACTCAAAGCTGTCTTTCGCCAGCGAGATTGCACTCATTACCGCCAAGACGCCACCAATTCCAAACTCAAAGGTTAGACCTCCGCCCACTACGCCGACCAGGTCCAGGCTGACCTTGGCTACTGAGAGCGCGCAGGTGCTGGCCGGAGTGGCGTTCTTGATTCCCACCATCTCCCAGACACCAATCAGGCCGGACAGTACTCCGGCTCCGGAAACCATTTGGATTTCGGAAAGTCCTTCCACTACGCGCGTTGAGGCCCCCATTGCCAGGGCGCCTTGCAACAAGTGGCTGCTCTGCTGGAACCTGACTGCGCTCTCGTCAAGTTCCCAGAAGGTCTTCGTCTTATCTGCCAACCCATAACTTGCCACGATGGATCCCCAGTTATTCTTGGTCCAGATATAGGATTGCTCGTAAAACGCCGAAACTGCCGCGGCACTCTCCGGCGAATGGCCGTTACGTGCCAGTGAGCTGGCCGCCGCGGCCCTAAATTCTACGGCACCATTGATCGTGCTGCCAGAAAACTGGAAGCTAGGACGGAATCCATGGCTGAAGGGCATCGTACTCATGGCCGAAATTATACACCGGAATGCGCAATGTGGGAGAAAGTCCTGGGGCCGGGGAGCTTTCTATCCGACCTGTTTCAGGGTAGGGAGTTAGCGGAATATTTCGGGGCCATGTGCAAACTGGAAGGCCTGCTTTTGGTCATCCTTGTGACCACCGCCACAGCCCGGCCGTGGCGGCCGGGCTGTGCCCAGTTCACCCGATCGAACACGCCAGTTTGCAGAAAAACTCTTAACTAATTGAAAAGCTTGAAATAACAGTGCCGCCCCTAGCTCGTCCCAGCAAGCTTCTGAACCAACCGCATCACGTCCTAGGGGTTCAGGTTGCCCGTGGCAGAGGGTTATGGTACTGTGTGGGTGCCGGTTGAAACACACAGTGACTCATCCTCGGAGTGTTGTGCTCTTCGGGCGTGCGCAAGGGTGTTTCGTTTCGTAGCCCGAGCTAATAGCTCAGGCTACAGTCTTTCTGCTTGCCCCATTGGACGGCTTCAGCCGCATAAAGCGATTACTGTGGAACACACTTTACCGGAAAAAATCGATCGCTATCCCATCAAGCGCTTCCTTGGTCGCGGTGGCATGGGTATCGTTTATCTCGGGGACGACCCTTTGATTGGCCGCGAAGTGGCTATCAAGATCCTACCCAGTCATCTTTGTGTCGATGAGACGTTGCGCAAGCAGTTCCTGCGCGGCATCCGGGCGGGGTTCCTGGACCACACCAACATTGTGCGGGTCTATGGCGCGGGCGAAGAGAACGGCATTCCCTTCATTGTGATGGAGTATGCGGAAGGCGAAGAACTCAAGACGTTCATCGACAATGGCGTCAAGCTCTCTCTGATTGAGAAACTTACCATCATCAATCAGGTGTGCCAGGCGCTCGGATACGCCCATGAAAAGGGTGTGGTCCATCGCGACATCAAGCCTGCCAACGTGATGGTGCGCCGCGATTCCTCCAAGTCCGAAGCCATCCTGGCCAAGATTCTCGACTTCGGCATTGCCAAGATTGAAACCGGCGGCGACCAAACCAGCATCACCAGTACAACGGCGGTCTTTGGCACCGCCGCTTATATGGCTCCAGAGCGCTTCCGCGGCCAGCGTGGCGACGGCAGAGTGGATCTGTGGGCCACCGGCGTCATGCTCTACCTTCTGCTCACCGATCATCTCCCCTTTGTGGCTGGTACTGAAACCATCGACCACAAGGTTCTCTATGGCGAATACCCTCCGCTCCGGCAGTTCATGCCCGATCCGCATCCACTCCTTGAGGGCGCGATTGAACGCTCGCTCGCCAAAGACCCTGACCTTCGCTATAGCACCGCCGAAGAGTTCTCCGCTGACCTGCGCAGCGTGATCGACGTTCTGAAGAAGGATCAGGTCAAAGAGTTTTATGCCGATGCCCAGCGGCTGAGCGAGGGCCTGCAGTTTGGCCAGGCCAGGGATCTACTGAATCAGATTATTCGGATCGACCCGCTTTACCAGGACGCCCGCAGCCTGCTGAAGACGGTCAACCTGAATATCTCGCGTCTGCGCCGGGCAGAGCAGGTTCGTGAGGCGCTGCGCGAGGCGGAGGCTTCGGCCGACTCGGGCCGCTACATTGATGCGCTCAACATCCTCAAGGCGGCGGCCAACGAGAATCCCGACAATGAAGAGATCAGTGCCCGCTTGGACGACACCAAGTCTCGCAAGCAGCGTCAGGATGAGATTGACGGCTGCATGAGCCGGGCGGAATCGTTGCGGGAGCGTGGCGATCTGACCGGGGCTTTGAGCGAGGTGGAGCGGGCCTACCGGCTCAACGAGCAGGATACGCACGTTCGTTCCATCTTTACCGAACTCTCCCGTGAAGTCCGCATCGCGGAGCGGCAAAAGAAGTCGCAACTCCTGCTCGGGCAGGCGGAGGCTGAATACTCCCGGCGCAACTTCACGGGTGCCATCGCCCTTCTGCAGGAAATTGAGTCCGTCGATCCGGAGAATACCGGCGCGCAACGGCTGATGCAGAAGGCCATTGCCGATCAGGAAGAAGATCGACGGCGCAAGATTCTGGATCAGATTCAGCAGCAGATTGAGAAGCTGATGGACGCCGACGATTGGGCGCGCGCCTCTGAGCTTCTGGATCGTGCGCTCGAGAAGCTCCCCTCTGAGCCAACGCTGCTGCGGCAAAAGGCCACCGTCGCGTTGCAACTCAAGAGGATTCGCCTCAAGCATCAGATTGACATCGTATCCGCGCAGGCCCAGGAACTCTATGCCCGTGCGCCCAGTGAAGCTCTGCTGGTGGTGCAGCGGGGCATCCAGGAGCTGGGTACCGACGAGCGCCTGCTGTCCCTGGAAGCCACGCTGCGGGAGCGCATGCAGTCGGCTGAGAAAGAGGAGATCCGCAGTCGCTACATGCGCGATGCGCAGGCCGCTATTGATCGCGGCGATTTTGCCAAGGCCGTTGAAATTCTCGAGTCCTATCAGTACGAGTTTTCCGATGCGGCGGGGGTGGAATCGCTGCTGGAGATGGCGCGGGGTGAGCTGACCCAGCAAGTACGCCGCGAGCGCATTGCCAGCGCGGCTGCTCAGGCCAAGACGCTGATGGACGGGGAACTCTATCAGCAGGCCCTTCGCGTGCTGGAGCCAGCTATTGCCGAAACGAACGATCCTTCGTTGGCGCGCCTGCTGGCGGAGTGCCACACCCAGTTGGATGGCATGGAGCGGCGCACCGATGCCATGCTGGCCAGAGTGGCGCGGCTGCGTGAACAGGAGGAGTTTGGCGAGGCCATCGAGTTACTCCAGGGCCATCCTGCCGTGGCGCAGCCGGGCTCCAAAGTGGCCGCCGCTTTGGCGGAGCTGCGCAACGAGAGTGAGCGCAAACAGCGGCGAACCGAGGCGCGCAAGAGTGCCGCGGCGCTGCTGGAGAAGAAGGATTTTGCCGCGGCCATCGATTGCATTGAGAAGGTCCAGAGCGGTTGGGGACACACGCCAGAGCTCAACAATGCGATCCGTGAGCTGGAGGCCGAGCGCAGCCAGCATGCGGCTCTGGTGGTGGCTCAGGCCATTGAAACCGCTCGCACCACCATGCTCGCCGATGATTCCAAGCTGGCCCTGGAGCAGTTGCGCGCGGTTCAGCAGTGGGTCGGCTTCGCCGGCCCCGCGCTGGAAGCAGATTGGACGCGGCTCGGCAAAGAGGCCGTAAAACCCCGCAAAAAAGGCGAAAAACAGCACTCTCTGCCCTCCACCGCGGAGTTGGCAAAGGCCGCCGCCCGCACCCGCCTCCTCTCTATCGCGGGCGGAGCTGTACTTGCCTTGCTTGTTGTTGTGGGTGGCATCCGCCTGTCCACGCACTTTAGTACAAAGGGAAGCGCGGGGACCAAGCCGCAGGTTGCTGGAGTCGCCAACTCGCAGCTTCAGGCTCCCGCCTCAGGGGAGCAGCAGGCGTTCGGAAAAATTTTTATTCATGGAACTCCCGGCGAAGCCGAGGTCTATGTCGATAACTCCTTCCGCGGTTTGACGCTACGCGATGGCTCGCAGCAGGTTTCCATCGCTGCCGGCGCCCACACCGTTCGGATCAGTAAGTCGGGCTTCTCCGATTCAACTTCCAACCTCACCGTGGCAGTTAACGACCGCGCGCAGATCGCCTACAATCTGCAGTCAACCGGCGTGCCCGCGCCGCCTGATACCTCGGCTTACATCTCGATTGTTTCGGTCCCGGGAGCTTTGGTTATCATCGATGGCGTGCAGCAGGGAAGCACCGATCCGCAGGGAAGTGCGCAAGTCAAGGTGAATGCCGGTTCCCACGTGCTAGGAATCACGAAACCCGGTTATCAGAACTTTACCCAGAACTTTGCCGCCAAGCCGGGCGAACACAGCAGCATGAACGTCTATCCTTCCAAGATTGAGGTGGCCAAGGTGGATCCTCCCATGGCTGTCTTCAACGCCTCAGCCCAGCAAGTTACCCAGGGTCAGAGTGTCAACCTGGGGTGGAATACGCAGAATGCATCCGAGGTTTCGGTAGATCCCGGCCTGGGCCGCCAGGAAGCCAACGGGGGAGTTACGGTGACTCCACCCCTTGGCAGCACGACCTATACGCTCACCGCGCGGGGCAATGGCGGCTCCGTGCAGCGCGCGGTCACCATCATCGTGACCCCCAAACAGGCTCCCGCAAATCAGACGATCATCCCGCCTCCGCCTCCTCATGACAATATCGATCAGACGCCGGCAATCCAGTCCCTGATGAATAGCTTCTATGGCGCCTTCAACGCCCACAGCGTGGTGCAAATGCGAGGCTATTGGACAGGGATGACCGCGGCGCAGGCCAAGTCGTACGACAGCATCTTCAAGGATCAGACCAAGATGCGGGTTGACCGGAACTGCCCCACCAACGCCCTGGATATCAACGGAAACAGCGCCAATTGGACTTGCACTGAGACCACCACGATCGAGTCCGGAGGCAAGCCGATGACCAACCGCCTGCAGATCCATTTCAAGTTGAAGAAGACGGGCAATAGCTGGACAATCGACTCCCGCAATTAGAGCGATTTTCCATTAGATGTAGCCCTTGCAAAGATGGTGCAAGGTGGCTTTTCTTGAGGGAAAAGCCAATCGGCGGTTGTGCTTTCGGGGTAGAGCAATTGGAGAACCGCTCTAGCTCGTGCTGCTTCCCTGGCAGCACATCTCTTCACGAGCGCCGGAGCGTTTTCTGAAATCGTGTAGACCTGAATTTCATAGATATCCCACCCATTTTCGCAGAAAACGCGCAAATGGATGGTGCACGGAAGTCTATAGGAAAAGGGAAAACACGATAGAGCCATTCGGCCATCCTCAGCCGGACCTGATTCCTTTCCCCTCAGGTCAAAGATTCCTGCGGATCGACCGGATTCTGGCGCTTTTTGGGTGGGTGTTCAGGATGCCGCCAAACAGTGCGCCTCTCACGCGCAGTAGATCTAAACCAAAAGAACGAGTGCGAGTGAAAGTGGGGGGGCGCACCGGGGCGAGGGCGGGAATCGTGTCGGTTGCCTGGGCCTATGGCTTTGAAGTGAATGGGGTTATGCCGATGGCGCGTGGGAGTCATGCGGGTCCGTGTGGGGGCAAGCTGACGCGCGGGAATTATAGTTATCATATTTAACTTGACTTTGAAAATTCATCTTCATAATATGTCCGCAGTAAAAAAACCGGCCTTGTCGGTTCTCTTTATTGTAACTTCGAGGTCTGGGATAATCGGCGCGTGGGTTTGTGCCATAGGGATAAAGGGCTAGTTTCGACGATGCTGTCCGGCTGTGGATGGCGCGCTGTTGTTGTGTTCGGGCGCGGCAGTCGCGGTATTTGGATGGCCTAAGTCATGGGGTATTGTGTGTCTGAAAATAGCTTGCGTCTTGGACAAGAGCGGTAGCTTCCTGCTTGTCGCGTAGATGATTTGAGTCAGTTCGGATCCATTTTTTCGGTCCGATATGCACGTGGTGTTCGCTCACAGCACCGTCCTTTACGGCGCAGCGCGTTGGTGTGGCCGGACAGTTGTGAGTCCCCGATTACAATTCCGTTGCCCTGAAGAATGCAACTATGTCTCGGCCGGTGGGAATGGTGATGGAAGCTTCGCGCCGGTGGCTCCGTTCGGCTTGGTGAATTAGAGCGATCCTCCAATAGATATAGCCCTTGCAGAGATCGCGCGAGGTAGCTTTTTGTTCAGCAAGAAGCTACTCAGCGGTAGTGGTTTCGGGGTATAGGGATTGGAGAACCGCTTTAGGCGACCGGTCCGGAGGTTGGCGAGTTGACGGTTTTGGGTCTGTCGCAGCGGCAAAGCGCGGCGGTAAAAGGGTCTGGAAGCAATTCGATGTTTTGGGGTAGGCCGCGCTCCAGTTCCAAGTGCAACGTTTGAAGGAGACAATGTTGCATGGGG
>CAZYDF010000037.1:0-36509 GCA_964645855.1 uncultured Occallatibacter sp. | reverse complement strand
GAAGTGTAAAGGATGTCCGGAGACAATGTGTAAAGGATGTCATGGTACTGAACAGCGAGGGACCAGGGGCACCCTGGCATATTTGCTTGGAAAGAATCGGAAACAGGTAGGCCACTTCCCACGGGTACAGCTTACTTCGCCAGCCGGAAAAACCGCTTTGCCTCAGCCACATCGCGCAGGATCTGCGCCTTGAGCGCCTCTGGCGAGGGCCACTGGATTTCGCCGCGCAGGCGCAGCAAAAACTCCAGCTCGATGGGCGTCTCCGCAGTCATCTCCATCGGCTCGAAGTTGAGGATGTGGGTCTCCACGCTGAAGCCCGCGCCGGCAAAGGTGGGACGGTTGCCCACGTTGGTCACGCCTTCAAAGAGCCGCTCGCCCACGCGGATGCGGGTCACATACACACCGAAGGTTGGCAGCAGGCCCACATAATCGCTCAGGTTGATGGTGGGCACCAGCAGCTCCGTACCCACGCCGCGATCACGCTTCTGCGTGGCCAGCACGGCAAAGGGACGGCCCAGCATCCAGCGGGCGCGGCGCATGTCGCCCGCGGCCACGAGCTCGCGAATGGCGGAGCTTGAAACCTCCAGCCCGCGCACCTTCACCGCAGGATGAAGGCGCAGCGTGAAGTCCATCTCTTCGCCCAAGGCGTGCAACTGCTCAATTCCCGCCTCCGCGCGACGGCCAAAGCGGAAGCTGGCGCCCTCATGCAGCGAGCAGACGTGCAGTATATCGGCCAGGATGCTTTGCGCAAACTCCCGCGCGGGCTTGGCCGCCAGCGCCGCATCGAAGGGCAGCACCAGCACCGCATCGATACCCGTCTCCGCCAGCAGGCGAATGCGTTCCGGCAAGGGCGTAATCAACTGCGGCGCGTGCAGCGGGCGCAGGAACTGCTCCGGGTGCGGATCAAAGGTGATGGCCACGGCGCGCGCGCGCAGGCTCTGCGCCTCTGCCAGCACGGCCGCCAGAATCTGGCGATGGCCGCAGTGTACGCCGTCAAAATTGCCGATGGTGGCCACGGTAGGGCCAAAGCCCGCGGGCACCTGGGCCAGCGAGCGAAAGACGGCGATGGATGCGGTATCGTTCATGCGGGTCGTAGGGGAAGAACAAGGCCGTCGTAGGCCAGCTGCACGTTCTCCGGCAGCATGCGGTTGGTGGCCTCATGGCCGAGTTCGTGCGCAATATGCGTAAACCAGGTGCGCTCCGCGCCAATGCGCGCGGCCCAGCCCAGTGCCTGTTGCACGGTTGCATGCGAAGGGTGGGGATGATGGCGCAGCGCGGAGATCACCAGATTCTGAACCCCTCCGAGCAGCGCGAAACTCTCTTCAGGAATGCCGCTCACATCGGTCAGATAAGCGGTGTCGCCAAAGCGGTAGCCGGCAATTTCAAGGCTGCCGTGCAGCACCGGAACGCGCACAAAGCGGACGCCGTGCACGCGGGCCTCGCCGTCCATAGGTTCCAGCGTCACCTTGGCGCGATTGGGGTAGGAAGCACTGGGCGCAAAAGTGTAGTCGAAGACGTGCCGCAGCACCTTCTCGGTCTCGGCCGTCACGTAGAGCGGAATGGGGCCGCTCTCGCGGAAGGCGGCAAAGCTCAACGGGCGCAGGTCGTCCAGGCCCAGAATGTGGTCGGCGTGGGAGTGGGTATAAAGCACCGCATCCACGCGCGTAATGCGATGGCGCAGCGCCTGGGTGCGGAAGTCCGGGCCGGTATCGATGACCACGGTGCGCTCGCGGCCTGCGTCTGCCCAGTTCAGCAGCACGGAAGGGCGCAGCCGTTGGTCGCGGGGATCGGTGGAGGTGCAGACGCCGCAGTTGCAGCCCAGCGTGGGCACACCCATCGAGGTGCCAGTACCCAGGAATGTCAGCCGTCCTTCCATACCCTCCCGATCACCACCACCTGCCACCTGCGGTGGGGGCATTGCATGCAGCCACCGCAGGTGGGGTCAAACCCGCTTCGCGGCGTTGCATGCCGCAGACCCTCTTCGCGGCGCCACCTGCGCTGGAACAGTCTCCCTCAGGCGCTTCCGGCTTTGATCGATGTAACTTCCCGTCGGAAGGAGCAGGGACCTTCAGGTCCCTGAATCATGCGCCCAGGAGAGGAGATTCGGGGCTTCAGCCCCGGAAAAACACCGCTGGTTGGAATTGCGTTCGAACTTCTGTTTCCAGGCCTGACCTCAAGCTGGGTGCCCCCGGTCTCGATGTTGAGGCCGGGGAAACTGAGATACCAAAGCCCGAATTCATGCAGACAAAAAACTAATTCTTCATCGGCGGTGGTGCCGGCGGCGTCTGCATGGCCTGCATGCTGAGGGCGCGCGTCACCTCCAGGAAGGCCATGCGCAGATCGAACAGCACTGTCTCCAGCATGCCGCTGTCCACCTCGCTCAGGTTGCCGCGGGTCTTCTCCAGCAGCACGCCCAGCAGATCAATGGCGCCACGCGCGCCCATCAGGTCAACGCGAGGGCGCTGGCCCTCCTGGGTGCCGGCTCCCATGTTAATCATGGCGGACATATAGAACTGCTGTACCAGGTGCTCAAAGCCAATGGGCGGCTGCGCGCCCACGGCGGGATTCTGGGCGCGAATCAGCTCGTCCAGCCGCTGGGTGCTGGCGTCGTAGGCAGCCTTCTGCGCGGCGCTCTCTTCAGCGGTGGGCGCGGGAGGCATCTGCGGCTCTTCAGCCTCCAGGTCCCCTTTTTTCGGCTCGTGCGCGACGTTGCGGCCGCTCTCGTTCACCACCAGCCGCGGACCCGGCGCGGGGTGGCCGCTCGACACAGGCGCTGGAGCTTCCGCAGGTTCTGCGCTCGACTGCTGTTCCTGCTCCTCCGCGGCCTTCATGCGCCGACGGTCAATCACTTCAAACTTCGGTGTATCGCTCATGGTTGTTGTTCCAATCGTATCTGCTGGCCAAGCGGCCAGGAATTAAAAAGCGGGCGGAAGGGCAAGAATTCGGGCCGTACCCTTGCCCTCTTGCACGGAATAGGTGAAGGTGGGCTCGCCGGTTTCAACCTGGGAGCGGATCATGGCCAGGCCAAAGGTGCGCGCGCCAGAGGCCAGGGGCAGCTGCGCCGCGCTGGTAAGAACGCCGGTTTCCTCGCCAGATGCCTGCTGGAGCACGGTACCAGCCGCGGGTGCGGGGCCGGTAAGCTCCAGCGAGCGCAGATGGCGGTTCACGTGACCGCGGGAGTGGATGCGCTCCACAATCTCCTGGCCCTGGTAGCAGCCTTTGTTGAAGTGCAGCGCGCGGTTCTGCGCGGTCTCCTGCGGCAGGTCGCGCTCGGCCATGTCCACGCCGTACAGGGGAACGCCCTCGGCAATGCGCAAGCGGTCAAAAGACTCAAAACCAGTCGGCATTGCACCGCCGGTGCGCAGGCAACTCCACAGTTTTTGCAGGTTGGCCACCGGCAGCCAGAACTGGTAGTGCGGCACCACCGTGCCCCAATAGCGCTGGATGAGTAGATCGATGCCGTTCCATTCCACGTGAGCGCTCTGCATGGCCAGGCTCAGCTGGGGCAGTCCTACGCGGTTCAGCACCTGGTCGGCCAGCGGGCCGGTCAGTCCAATGCAGGTCTCAGAGCCAGCCTGGCCCGGGGGCTCCGCGCCCAGCGTGACCAGCTCCACATCGTCCATGATGATGAAGCGTTCCAGGTGGACGATCAGCTTCTCGTACTGGCAGATCTCCATCTCCAGCTCAATGCTGCCTTCGCCGGCAAAGGGCGTACCGCCCTGGGGATTAGCAGGATGGGGTGCAATCTTGCCATCGCCACCCGGCTTGCGCCGCTGCGGGCTCAGCTCTTCTACACCCCGCCACACGGTCAAGTCGCCCTGGATGTGGCCCTGGGCGTTCAGCACCAAGTTCCATGCGCCAGAGTTCGGAAACAGGTCGTTGACGGTGTTGGTCACCATGCCGCTGAGCCAGCGGAACCGGTCTTCCCCGCGGACCGCCACGCGCCGCTTCCAACCCAGATCGTGCAGGGCCGCGCCGTGCAACAGCGCTTCCATCTCGTTCTGCGGTGTGTCCAGATTGCAGGGGGTTTGAACGCCCCGATAGTTGGCCAGGGTGAGGGCAATGCGAGGGGCCAGCAGGGCCGAGAGCGGCGTGGTTTGAAGCGTTTCCGAAAGATCGGTCTGCGTCATGGGGTTCACCGTGGGGTCCCGGAAGCCTCCAGCAGGAGCCCAAAGCCCCGGACCGCTTAATGATTATAGCCTTGCTCCGGAGCCCGCTGCAGCGTTGCCCAACGCGCTTTGGCCAGGGCGGTAACGCGGTCTGGGTGCCCCACCCTCGCCGCGTTCTTGTTTTTGCGGCTAGGGTGGGATAGGACGATCCGAATCTCCTGGGACGGATCAAGAGGGGTCCAAAGCTCCCGCTGCGCTCTGCGACAATGTTGCTGACCCGCAGATGGCCTTTTGGGCGGGCCGCCGTCTCAACGTCATCGCGTCCCATCAGGAGCTGATTACATGAAGCAAGACCGGAATCCCGGCGCCTTCACCCGTCCGCACGCCGCCATCTGGCTGGCAGTGGTATCTCTTCTGCTGGTGGCAAGCTGGGCCGCTGTTGCCGCCGCCCAGGACACTGCAGGGACCAGCAAAACGCCTGCCGCGGCGCAGGATACAAAACACATTACGCCCGCTGAGGCCAAGCAGCTGTTCGTGCTGGTAGACGAGCTGATGAAGTTCTCCTCCGACGATACCGGCCTGGCCATCAAAACCCCCGTCAAGCGCCAGATCACCACCCGCGACGCGGTGGAAAAGTACATGAAGTCCAAGCTGGCGGAGGACAAGTCAGCCCAGCGGCTCCAACGCGACGAGATTGTGCTCAAGAAGTTCGGCCTGCTGGATCGGGACTTCAACCTGGGCCCTTTCCTGCTGGCCTTGCTCAAGGAGCAGGTGGAGGCCTTCTACGATGAGAAGACCAAGACCGTGAATCTGCTGGACTGGGTGGACGTGGACGAGCAGAAGCCGGTGTTGGCGCACGAACTGACCCACGCGCTCCAGGATCAGCGGGTGGGCCTGGCAAAGTGGGGCGAGCAAACCCCGCAGAACGTCTCCACCAACACAGCGGCCGACACCGACCACCTGACCCGCGACGAGTGGGACACGGCCCGCGAGGCGGTAACCGAGGGCCAGGCCACCGCGGTCATGACCGACTACATCCTCAAGCCCCTGGGCAAGTCCATCCTCACCGACCCGGAGATGGTGGAGCAGATGCGGCTGCAGATGAGCAGCAGCAGCGCCGACTCTCCCGTGATGGGGCGCGCCCCGCTGCTGCTTGCCGAGTCCATGCTCTTCCCTTACCGCGAGGGGCTGAGCTTTGAGCAGGATCTGTGGATGGATCAGGGGCAGAAGGCCGCCTTTGCCGGCGCGCTCGACACTCCGCCCAACTCCAGCTGGGAGATCATGAACCCGCGCGAGTACGAGCGCCGCCACATGGCTCCCGTGCCCCTGCTGCCCAACATCCATCCCCTGCTGGACCCGCTCTACAAGCCCTACGACATTGGCCAGATCGGCCAGCTGGACCTGCACATCTTGACCGGCATTCTGGGTGGTGAGCCGGCCGCCAACAGCCTGACCCCAGCCTGGAACGGCGGCATCTACTGGGCCGGCCAGCTGAAGACGGCCAAAACCGCAGCCGCGCAAGCCTCCACCGCGTCTCTGGGCTTGTTCTATCTTTCCGTGTGGAGGAATTCAGCTTCCGCCGCGCGGTTCGCTCAGCTCTACGGCGGAAATCTGGGCCGCAAATACTCCAACGTAACCCTGGAAAAGCCAGCCGAAGATGTCCAGGAGAACCGCCAGACCTACTCCACCAGCGAGGGGCCGGTGGTCATCACCCAGCGCGGCGCCATGGTCTTCATCGCCGAGAGTTTCCCCGCGGTTGTAGCCCTCAAGCTCACCGGCCTGGTGCTGGACGCGCAGGGCACTGGGGCCACACAGATGGCCGCGTCGGCCCAACACCGGCAAGGCGCGGAGCCCAGCCCCACGCTCAGCGGCGATCTGGTGCGCGTGTTTGCCCACACCGGAGCGCTCAAGGCCGTGGTGCAGGCCGGGATCGGGCTGAAGGCAGCGCAAGACTGATCCTGATTCGTCTTGCCGCATGCCATACCCATCAGGGGCGAAAGCACTGAGCCTTCTTTTGTGGCATTTACGGCACGACTAGAGCAGTTCTCCAATGGCTATACACCGAAACCACTACCGCTGAGTGGCTTTTGCCTTAAGAAAAGCCACTCAGCACGATCTCTGCAAGGGCTACATCGATTGGAGAACCGCTCTAAAGCCAAACCTGAGTTGCTGGTTCTCGAAGCCAATGGCTTCATGTCCACGCGACCATCAGGGAGCGGCGACCTTTGAGGAAATTGCCAGGACACACCGACTCTGGTTTCGTTCTAAAGTCGTGCCTTTTCAAAACCCTCGCTCATTTCAGGCCACGCTGTCTGACGCCGCGGGAATGAGCAAGAGGTGGAGAGCCTGGCTCCCCACCCCTGGTTGGCCTCCCGGCGCGATCTGCATCAACCGTGCCGCTTGCTATCCACCTGGAGCGTCACCATCTGCTGTTTCTTGTCGCGCAGAATGGTGACCTGCACGCTCTTGCCCTGGCTGGCCCGCAGGTTGCGGTCCCATCCGGACATGGTGGTAATCGGCTCATTGCCGACCTTGAGAATCACATCCAGCGCCTTGAGTCCCGCAACGGAAGCGGCGCTGCGATGGGTAACCTGCTTGATGAGGAGACCACTCCTTACGCCCAGCACCTCAGCCATCTGCCGGGTCAGGGGCTCCACCAGCACGCCCACGTTCAGGCTGGGCCCAAAAAAGGGAATGTGCCAACTGCTGCCGGTGGGCGCATCGCCCGCGCCTTCACCGCCGGGCAGAATGCCCATGCCGGGGCCCGGATAGGTGAGGTCACCGCCGTTGTCAATGTGGTTCCAGGCGTCGTGCTCCACCACTTTGCGGTCAGCCAGCTCCACGGACAGCGTCTGGGTGTTGCCGTCGCGACTCACCAACAGGCTCACCTTGCGGCCGGACGGAGTCTCCCGCAACATGCGGCGCAACTGCTCCGCGCCTTCCACGGGCTGACCATTCATCTCCAGCACTACGTCGTTCAGCTTGAGGCCGATCTTGCCTGCCGGCGCATCGTGGTCAATCAGAGTAATCACAGCGCCGCGCGCATCTTTCAGCCTGAGCGTCTGGGCCTTGGCCGCATCCAAATCTCCCAGTTCAACACCCAAATAGCCCTGCGTGTTGCCCAGCAAAAGCATGGGCCCATCCAGCACCACCCGCAGCCCGGCGTTTTGCGCGCCGGCGCAAAGAGCGCAGGCCGCCAGCAACCCTGCGGCCAGCCATCCTTTCTTTTCCGCAACAGGCCTCAAAAAGTGCCTCATCCTCGTTCTCCGTGGTTCCCTGTCAGACGACGCGCTCTGGCCGTGCGGCGCGCCCGCCCGGTACCTCTGCTTGCTACTGAATCTCGGGCACGCGGTTCAGCATCTGCCGCGAGACATCCCGGATCTGTTGGTTCTCATCCGACGTGGAGATGGAGTAGAGCACCTCACGCACACTGGTGTCGCCCTCCACCGGCTCCAGCACGTTGATGGAGATGGTTCGTATACGCGGGTCGCTGTCGTTCATCAGCGTGGACAGGATGGCATTGCGCACCTGCACGTCTTCCGCCACCAGCGGCTCCAGACCCTGCAGAGCCTTCTCGCGAACCTCTTCGTCCGGCCCGTAGCGTAGCGCCATCATGAGCGCATTGCGCACGCCGGGCTCGCGGCAACCGCGTCCGGCGCGGCACTCGGCAGCCAGCAGACCCACGCTGTTGTCGCGCACGCCAGCCGAAACGGCACGTTGGCTGGCCAGCGAAAGCAGCCGCTGCATGGCCGGATCGTCCAGCGAACCACGCACCTGCTGCGGCACCATCTGGTTGTAACGGACTTCCACCATGCGGCTGTTGGGAACCTTGACAACCTCAGAGATGTTGGCGACCTTGTCCATCTCCGGCGTGGAGGCCGGCAGAACCGTCTTGGCACCGGAGTTGGTCTCCGGCGTTGCGGCTGAGTTCGCAAGCGCCACCGATCGCACCGGAGCCGTCTGCAGCGCGCGGTGCACTGCCAGCTCGTAACCGCCCAACCCACCGCCGCCGACGCCCAGCACCAGCAGCAGGGCCGCGGCCACCGGAGCCGCCTGCAGGCCATGAAATCCTCCGCCTACGCGCGCAAACATTCGCTCCAGCCAGATCTTGGCAGGCAGCGCGTCCAACGCCTCGTCCAGCTTGAGCCGGGCTCTTGCCACCAAGTTGGCGTCGGGCTCGGCAACGGCATAGACGCTGGTCAGCGTCTTCAACGCCCTTACCTGCTCCCGCTCCCGCCCGCACTCCGGGCAAATGGCCAGGTGCCGTTCCAATTCGTGCACCTGTTCGTCCGCAAGCTCGCCCCAAACGGCAAGCACGATCCGTTCATGTGCTACTTCGCAGTTCATCGTGTTACGTCCTTCCAGCCTCAATCCAAAAAGTCCTGCAGTCGGGGTTCAACTTTCTACCAAGTCAACCCGGCCCCTGGGGCCAGGAAAATTACCGCAACTCAGCCAACTGAGCCCGCAGCTTTTTGGTGGCACGGAACAGCGTGTTTTTCGCCGTTTCCTCGGTCGTATTCAACATCTCGCCGATCGTGCGCAGCCTGAGGCCCTGATAGTGCTTGAGTTCAAAAACCATCTTTTCCCGCGGCGTCAGTTTTTCCAGCGCCGCCTGAATCCGCTCGCCGAGCGCCTTGCGCTCCAACTCACGGGCCGGGTTGGAGAAGGACCGGTTGTCGCTGACCGAAGCCAGCACGTCGATCTCGTCGCCCGAGTGATCAATTACTACCGCGGCGTCTTCGCGCCGGGTCTTCCTGCGCCGCATCTGATCCAGGCACAGGTTGGTCACAATCCGGTAAATCCAGGTGTAAAACGAACACTCAAACCTGAAGTTGCCCAGATACCGGAAGGCCTTCAAAAACGCCTCCTGATAGATGTCCTCCGCCTCGTGCTCGTTGCCGGTCAAGTGCAGCGCCAGACGAAGCACCTGATGCTCGTACTGCCGCACCAATGCATCAAAAGCCGCACGCGAACCTGCCTGCGCCGCACGGATCAGTTCCGCTTCCTGCGCGCGCACTTCCAGCCGTTCCCGCTCTTCGGCGCTCAACTTGCCACCGGCATCATCCATTGCTCTCGTAGCTGCCATACCTGCTGAGGATTCTACCCTCCGGGCAGGCCATGCGAAAGATGCCGGGCCCCGCACCATGGGAATCTGGCATTCTGCAGCGTCCGTAGCGATCGCCATTCCTGCTCCCCGAGCTCGAGAGGCCCCGTGTCCCAATAGACGCATCCTGCCCCTGTTTGGTGAGCCCGGAAGAACAGCTTCCAGCTCCTAGCCGTCAGCCTCTAGCCCCAAAGTCCCTAGTCCCAAGTCCCTACTCCCTATTCCCTGTTCCCTGTTCCCTACTCCCTGCCTTTACACTGGAACACGATGACACCGAATCTTTTTGACCCTCCGCCCTCTGCTTCCGCCACCGGCTGGTACACCGGCCATTGCGACGGAGGCTCACGCGGCAACCCCGGCCCGGCCGGTTACGGAGCCGTAATCCAGGATCCCGAAGGCCACACCGTGGCCCGGCTGAACGAGTTCCTTGGCGTCCAGACCAACAACTACGCCGAGTACTCCGGCCTGCTGGGCATTCTGCGCTGGGCCATTGAAAACAATGTGCGACAGGTGCGCGTGGTCTCTGACTCCGAGCTGATGGTGAAGCAGTTGCAGGGCAAGTACAAGGTCTCCAGCCCTGCCATCCGGCCGCTCTATGACGAGGCCAAGAAGATGACCCGCCAACTGGAAGGCTTTGAGATTCGCCACACCCTGCGCGCCGGCAACAAGGAAGCCGATGAGCTGGCCAACGAGGCCATGGACCGGGGGATGGGGAAGAGCAGGGATCAGGGGTCAGGGATCAGGGGTCAGGCCGCCCCCAACCCCCTTCGCGCTGCTGCGGCGCGGCCCTACGGCAAGCTGGAGACCACCGGCCCTGCCCAGGTGCGCCCGGCTACGCCCGACCAGCCCAAGAAGCAGATTCTTGAGGGATATGTGAAGAACGGCGTCGTGCATCTCCTGGAAGGTGAGCTGCCCGACGGCATCTTTGTGAAGATTGTGCGCGAGTAAGCGATCTGGTCTCTGATCGATCAGAGCCTCTGGGAGCAGAGGCAGATCCACGATGAAGCACGCAAGGCGCCGCTATCGCTGCTGAGGCCGGAGTTGTAGCTGGGATGACCGCTGGCAGGGGAGGGCTAACGCTCGAAGTAACCTACTCGGTGAAGCTCTCCACCAAAACTGACAAGACCGCCGCCAGCGTTGCCGGGGCAATATGGCCAAGGCGCTTGACCAGTCGGGTCTTGTCCACGGTGCGAATCTGGTCCAGCAGGATGAGGCCCGTCTTCCCCGCGTGGCGAACCGGAATGCGGAAGGGCGCAGCAAATCCCTTGGTGGTCATGGGAGCCACAATGGCGGTGCGCAGGTGGTCGTGCATCTCAGCGGGCGACACCACTACGCAGGGTCTGAACTTCTGAATCTCACTCCCGACAGTCGGGTCCAGATTCACTAGCCAGATCTCGCCGCGTTTTACCTCTCCAGACTGGCCCGATGCCGCGCTCACCACGTCCAATCCTCGTCAGCTTCGTTCGGGAACTCGGGCATCAGCAGCGCATCCTCGCCACTGGCGACAATCTGCTGGCTGGCTTCGGCCCAACCGGCGCGCAACGCAGGGCGCGGCTTACGCAACACCAGCGCATCGCCCTCAATGCGCATCTCAGCGCGATCCTCAAGCCCAAGCTGTTGCAGCAAGGGCTTTGGAATCAGCACTCCCTGCGAGTTGCCCATACGCCGAATCGTGATCTCCATTGTGACCCCTGAGGAATAACAATGTTATCACGAAAAACAGGATCAGGGATCAGGGGTCGCGGCGGTCTCCGCTATCCCCGCTTGCCCAAATCGTTGCGCCAGACACGGCCATCGCGCTCCAGCAGATGATCGGCACACTCCGGTCCCCAGCTACCGGCAAAGTAATTGGGGAAGACTTCCGGTTTCTTGGCTACCCAGGCTTCCAGGATCGGCGTGTACAGGCCCCAGGTGGTCTCCACACCGTCGCGATGCGAGAACAGGGTCTGGTCGCCCAGCATGGCGTCCAGCAGCAGGCGCTCGTAGCCGTTGGCGGTGGAGGCGCCAAAGGCGGTCGCGTAGTCAAAATCCATGTTCACCGGGCAGACGGCCATCTGCGGGGTGGTGGGCACCTTGGCGCCAAAACGAAGAGAGATCCCCTCGTCGGGCTGGATGCGGATGGTAAGCAGGTTGGGCTCGATCACCGGGCAAACGCCCGCGCCCTGCATCTGGTTGAAGATGAGCAGGGGAGGCTGCTTGAACTGGATGGAGATTTCCGTGGCGCGCTTGCGCAACCGCTTGCCCGCGCGCAGATAGAAGGGTACGCCCGCCCAGCGCCAGTTCTCGATCTCCAGCTTGAGGCCCGCATAGGTCTCGGTGCCCGACTCGGGGTTGACCCGGTCTTCTTCGCGATAACCTACCACGCGCTGGCCGTTGACCACGCCGGGACCGTACTGGCCACGCACCGCGTTGCGGATAGGAATGGGCGGAATGGCCTGCCAGACCTTCAGCTTTTCGCGCCGCACGCTCTCCGCCTCAAAGCTGGAGGGCGGCTCCAGAGCCACCAAGCTCAGCAGCTCCATCATGTGGTTCTGCACCACATCGCGCAAGGTGCCGGCTTTCTCGTAAAACGGTCCACGACCCTCGACGCCGAGGGTTTCCGCCGCGGTGATCTGCACGTGATCGATGTAGTTGCGGTTCCAGATGGGCTCAAAGATGCCGTTGGCAAAACGGAAGACGAGCAGATTCTGCACCGTCTCCTTGCCCAGGTAGTGGTCGATGCGGAAGACCTGGCTCTCACGGAAGACGGCGTTCACGTGGCGATTGAGCTCGCGCGCCGAATTCAGGTCGTTGCCAAAGGGCTTTTCAATGACCACGGCCGAGCGATGGCCTTCGGACTGCGCCATACCCTGTGCCCCCAGGTTTTCAATGATGCCGGTAAAGAACTCCGGCGCGGTGGCCAGATAAAAGAGCCGGTCGCCGGAGAGCCCACGCTCCCGGTCGATGCGCGCCAAGTCGGCCTTCAGGCCGGTATAGCTGTTGGGATCATCGAAGTTGAGGGCGTAGTACTCAATATGGCTGACGAACTCGTCCAGCTTGGGATCGTCCGCGGTGGCGTCGCCAAACTCCAGAATGCCGGCGCGCATGTCGGCGGCAAACTCCGCACCCAGCGCACGCCGGGCAATGCCCACAATGGCAAACTTCGCCGGCATGAGGCCAGCCTTGAACAGATGGAAGAGCGCCGGCAGCAGCTTGCGCTTGGTCAAGTCGCCCGAAGCTCCGAAGATGGCCAGAATCCCGCCCTCGGGAATGCGTTCCTGCCCGTGGGGCACCTGCGACAGATCTTCCGGCCGCACATTCATCTTCAAATTCGTCATTGCTGCCCTCCGCGCCTGCGCGCGATTTTCTTACTTTACCGCCAGCACACCCAGATCTTCGAGATCCTGCCGCAACTTCTTCTCGCCCGTAAAGTGCAATGCCTCAATGCCTGCCTGCTGGGCGGCTTCCACATTCGCAATGCGGTCGTCGATGAACAGGATCTGCTCCGGCGCTACGCCCAGAATCTCTATCGCCCGCCGGTAGCAGGCCGGATCGGGCTTGTGCAATCCCAGGTAGCAGGAGCTGAGCCGCACCCGCAGCCAACGCCCCAGCCCGAAATGCTCAAACCGGTACTGGTTGGTCTCGCGCGGTTCGTTGTTCAGCGCGCCCACCAAATATTTGTTCGATGCGGCAATCTCCTCAAGGATTCCCATAGCGCCATCTTCCAGCAGTTGGGAGCAGCCGAGGATCGCCTGCCAGAACTCTTCGAAGGTGAAGGAGCGCGGGGTATAGAAGATGGTGTGGTCGAAGAACTCGCGGAAGCTGATCTTGCCCAGATCCCATGCCTCATAAACCGTGCGCTGGCGTTCCCCGTACTCCGCGGCATCAATGCCGAAGCGGCTGAAGAGGAGGTCGCGATCCGCGTGGTCCCAGCCGTTGGTCAGCAGCACGCCACCAATGTCGAACAAAATCACCTTGAACGGATGCACAGGGGGACTCCTGGGATAGGTGGCTAAGTGCTAGGGGGCTGGGTGCTAAGTGCGGTGATTAAGTGACTAGGTCTCGGACCGTTTGATTTTGTACCACGCGTGGGCTTCCCAGGTCTCGATTTTGAGACCTGGGAAGCCGAGATGTTAAGGCACAAAACCACGCGCTCAGGGTGCCAGTCACTTAGCACTTATTCGCGCTGCCGTCGCCGCACATATAGCGGGCTTCAATGGCCATCAGCTTGTTGAAGCGGCGCACAAAGCGCTCTTCGGTGGCTTCGAATTTGGCCTTCACAAACGAGTCCACAATCTCAAAAGCCACGGCCGGGCCAATGATGCGCGCACCCATCACCAGCACGTTCATATCGTCGTGCTCCACGCCCTGATGGGCGGAGTAGGTGTCGTGACACATGCCGGCGCGGATGCCGGGCATCTTGTTGGCGGCCACGCAAACGCCCACCCCCGAGCCGCAGATGACAATGCCGCGCGGAGCGTGGCCGGCGATCAACGCCAGGCCCACCTTCTCCGCAAAATCGGGATAATCGGAGGGCTCCGTGTTGTACGCACCCAGATCCACAACCTCGTGGCCGGCCTTGGCCAGATAGGCGCGCACTTCTTCCTTCAGCGGAAAACCTGCATGATCGGAACCGATAACGAGTTTCATAAGGGCAGCTCCTAGCTGCTAGCTCCTAGCTTCTAGCTATTTCATGCCACTGGGAGCCGTAGAGCCCGCCAGCAGGACGATGGAGCTGGAAAGCAGGAGCAAGTCCTTGGGTGAAATTCAGTTTGTGTCTACTCGCAACTAACTCCCAGCTTTCTCTGCCTCTGGGAGCCAAACAACTGCCCAAAAGCACAAAGAGCTAGGAGCTAGAAGCTAAGAGCTAAAAGCTGTACTACTGTTCTTACTTGACCAGCTTCTTGGCCCGCGCGGCCACATTCTCCGCGCTAAAGCCCAGTTCCTTCATAGCCACCGGTCCGGGAGCGGAGATGCCGAAGCGATCGAGGCCGATCACGTCGCCATCCGTGCCCACGTACTTCCACCAACCCAGGGAGGAGCCTGCCTCAACAGCGAGCTTGGGCACGCCCGCGGGCAGGATGATGGCCTTGTACTCGGCCGTCTGCTCGTCGAAGATCTCCCAGCTGGGGAAGCTGACCACGCGCGCCTGGATGCCTTCAGCCGCAAGCAGCTTCTTGGCTTCCACGGCGAGCCACAGCTCCGAACCCGAGCCGATCAGCACCAGTTGCGGATTCTCAACATCGTCCACAATGTAGGCGCCCTTGCTGACGCCGGCACAGATGTCGAGCTTGGCCGGATCGAGCACGGGCAGGTTCTGGCGGCTCAGCGCAAAGAAGGCCGGACGCTTGCGTTCGAGCGCGATGCGCCACGCAGCGGCGGTCTCATTGGCGTCCGCCGGGTGCAGATCGGTGAGGAAGGGCACGGCGCGCAGAGCCATCAACTGCTCCACGGGCTCGTGGGTGGGGCCGTCCTCGCCCACGCCGATGGAATCATGCGTGAAGACGTAGAGCGCATGAATCCCCATGAGGGCAGCCAGGCGAATGGAGGGCTTGCAGTAGTCCGAGAAGACAAAGAAAGTGGAGGCAAAGGGAATGACGCCGCCATGGCAAGCCATGCCGTTCACCGCTCCGCTCATGGCCAGCTCGCGCACGCCAAAGAAGACGTTGCGGCCGGCAGGGTCCACGCGGAAGCTCTTGCTGGTTTTGAAGATGGTCTTGGTGGAGGAGGTCAGATCGGCCGCTCCGCCAAACAGCTCCGGCACGGCATCGACAATGGCGTTCATCACGTCATAGCCAGCCACGCGGGTGGCAAGGGGCTTGGCATCAACGGCCCACACGGGCAAAGACTTTTCCCAGCCAGCCTTGAGCTCGCCCTTCTGGGTGCGTTCAAACTCGGCAGCCAGCTCCGGGAACTGCGCGACATAGGCCGCAAACAGCTTGGTCCACTCCGCCTCGGCAGCTTCGCCCTTGGGAACGGCGGAGCGCCACTTGGCCAACGCCTTTTCCGGCAGAACAAAGCTCTGGTCTTCAGGGAAGCCGAGGAACTTCTTGGTGGCGGCAACGCAGTCGGCGCCCAGGGGCTCGCCGTGCGCCTTGCTGCTGCCCGCCTTGGGGCTGCCGTAGCCAATCACCGTGCGCACGCCGATCAGCGACGGGCGGCCGGTTTCAGCCTTGGCGGCTTCCAGAGCCTCGGTCAAGCTGGCAACGTCGTTGCCATCGCCAACCTTCTGCACATGCCAGTTGTAGGCTTCAAAGCGCTTGTAGACGTTCTCGGTAAAGCTCAGCTCGGTGGGGCCGTCCAGGGAGATGAGATTGTCGTCGTAAAAAACGACGAGCTTGCCCAAGCCCAGCGTGCCAGCCAGCGAAGCCGCCTCATGGGTAAGGCCTTCCATCATGTCGCCATCGCCGCAGAGCACGTAGGTGTGGTGATCCACCACGTCAAAACTGGGCTTGTTGTAGATGGCCGCCAGATGCTTTTCAGCAACGGCCATGCCCACGCCCATGGCAAAGCCCTGGCCCAGCGGGCCGGTGGTGGCTTCAACGCCGTCGGTGTGGCCAAACTCGGGATGCCCCGGGGTGTTGGAGCCCAGCTGACGGAAGTTCTTCATGTCGTCCAGGGTCAGCTTGTAGCCGCTCAGAAACAGGCTGCCGTACAACAGCATGGAAGCGTGACCGCCGGAGAGCACAAAGCGGTCGCGATCAACCCACTTGGAGTGCGACGGATTGTGCTTCATCTGCTGATTGAAAAGCAGATAGGCGATCGGCGCGCAACCCATGGGCGCTCCGGGGTGTCCGCTCTTGGCCTTCTCAATCGCGTCTACCGCCAAAAGGCGCAGGGTATCGATGGAGAGATTGTCGAGTGAGTGATCCGCAAGGCTGGGAGTCATATGGCTGTGGGATGTTTCCTTTCGGGGTGCAACAAATAGGCGCAAAGGGCGAGCATAAACCGATTTCCGCCAACGAATCCATTGTAGCGGAGAGGGGCCGACAGGTTGCAGGAATCATGTTTTGAATTCCAATTCAGAAATTGAACTTTTACGAGCGGTCCGCGCCTTTTCGACTTGCGAATCGTTTCCATCGGGCTCTCCAGCCGGCTGGAGAGCGCCCGCACCCTGACCGTTTGCCCAAAACTTCCCTTGCGGCCGAATTGCACCCCTCCGCTCCAAAAACTTTCCCGCACCCTTCCCCGTTCTACCGCATCTTTTTACCAGGACAAGCTTTTCAGCCGCAGGCGTTACCCGGAGCTTATCCGCAGATTCTGCTGCCCTTGGCAGCCATTGACCAATGAACACAACCCATTCGGAGGAAATTTTCACCATGGCGTACGAACTGGCTCCCCTTCCCTACGACTACTCCGCTCTCGAGCCCTTTATCGGTTCTGAGACCATGCACCTGCATCACGACAAGCATCACCAGACCTATGTGAACAACCTGAATGCCGCTCTGGCTGACTACCCGGAGCTAGCGGCCAAGCCTGTGGACGAGCTGCTGCGCGATCTGAGCGCCCTGCCCGAGGCCATCCGCACCGTGGTGAAAAACAACGGCGGCGGACACGCCAACCACAGCGGCTTCTGGAAGCTGATGGGCCCCGTGAATGCCTCCGGCGTGGGTGGACACCCCAACGGCGCCATCGCCAGCCAGATCTCCGCTGACTTTGGCGATTTTGACGCCTTCAAAAAGGCCTTCAACGAAGCCACCGCCAAGCAGTTTGGCGCGGGCTGGGGCTGGCTGGTCTTTGAGGCCGGCAAGCTGAAGATCGTGACCACCCCCAACCAGGACACTCCCTGGTCGCAGGGTCTTTACCCCATCCTCTACAACGACGTGTGGGAGCATGCCTACTATTTGAACTACCAGAACCGCCGCGTGGACTACTTGGCCGCCTGGTGGAACGTGGTGAATTGGGAAGAGGTCAACCGCCGCTTCGACCTCGCCAAGAAATAATTTTTTGCACATCAGCCGGCTTCCCAGCCAAGGGGAGACTCTTCCAGAGTCTCCCCTTTGTGTTTTTGCGCGCTCAGCGTTGCGGCACAGCGCAGACAAAGCGGGCAGCGATCTTATGATCTCTGCCCGCCTTTTTCTGCCTGATCTGTTGAGAGTGTCTCCTGCTAAATTTCTTTGCGGTGGCAAGAAGCGTCAGGGCACGACTTTAGTCGTGCCGCAAAAGGGCCAAAATAGACCCCGGCTTTAGCCGCTGAGGAAGTGCAAGCCCTTCACAACAGACCCAGGGGCTAAAGCCCCTAAGCCTGTTGTGGCTCGTGTCGGCACGACTAAAGTCGTGCCCTGACGCTATATATCCTCCAGCGGGCAGTCCTGCAAGAGGTTCGGGAGCTTAGAAGTTAAACGTCAGCTTGGCCGTCAAACTCCGGGGAGTTACATAGTGCGTGCCGGAGAAGGTGGAGAGGAAGTTATAGAGCGTGTACTTGTTCAGCAGATTCACGGCGGTCAGATCGAAGTCCATCTTGTAGCGGCGGGCGCTGAACAGGTTCTCCTTGCCGAGCGATGCATCAAACAAGTTGCGCGCCTTGATGCGCGGCGGATTGCTGTCGCTGTTGCCGGTACCGGGAGCGGGAATGTTCAACAGCGTGGACCCAAACTGGCTGGCCAGGCACACGGAAGGCAGCGGGTGGCCAGGCGTGGCCGCAATGCCGTTGCAGGTGAGTCCGCCTTCAAACTCCTCGCCTGCGGTAAGGCTGCTCAGGTTCACTGCGGGCTGCCCGTTGAGCGTGGTGGAAGTGGCTGCGCAGGCCGTGTTCGGATCATTGGAGGCCGGGTTATAGCAAGGCGCGGCGCCGGCCACCTGACCTGAGTCGTAGCGCCAGTTCATGCCGCCCCATACGCCCTTCAGCCAATTGTTACGCGCCACGCTGTACTGCACATGCGTGGTCTGGTTGAAGCGCTCATCGTGGTCGATGCGGAAGGCGTAGCCGCTCTGGCCCACCGTGGCGCCCGCACCAGCCACCTGCTGCGGATAGAAGCGCGCCGCCACCGACGACATCACGCTGTACGCCGAGAGCCCGTGATAATGCGGCACATCCACATGCAGCGCGTAACCCGGAATCTTGGAGTTATGCCAACTGATGGGGAAAGTGATGGGGGTGTTACCCAGAACCGAAAAGTCAAAGGCGTTGTGCGTGTACTTCCAGATGTACTCGCCGCTGACCACGATGTTAGGCCCGAAGGCCTGCTGCAGGCCGGCATGAAACTCATTGCGGTAGCCGGGAGCGATGGTGCTTGCAACGCCTGACGTGCAACTGAGCAGCGGCGAAAGCACCGCATCGGCGCAGCCTTTGCCGGAGAGCACCAGGTTCTCGTTGAAGGGCGTTTCCAGAGTGCGCGCATAGGATGCGCGCAACACCGAAGCCGTGCGCTTCACGTTGTAGGCCACGCCCAGCCGGGGCTGCGCCTGGGTGGCCGTGGTGAGGCCGTTGTACACGTCGCCGCGGATGCCCAGATTGAGCATCCAGTTTCCGGCGTGGATCTGGTCTTCCACGTAAGAGGCAAGCCCCTTGACGTCGGCACGGCCTGCAAATCCGTAGTAACTTCCGCCACGCGTAAAGTCATACGGCGCCAGCACGGCCACATAGTTTGGATTGACGTTGTAGCCGGCCGTTGCGCACTGCGAGGTTGCCGCCAAGCCCGCCACCGCGTTGCCGTTGGCATCCACGCAAGGCGCATTCAGGAGCGCATCCACCACGGTCAGCCGGTCGCTCTCCCGTAGGAAGGTTTGCGCATACTGCACGCCTGCCTTGAAGGTGTGTACGGTGTGCGCGTAGGAGATGTCGCCATGCACGCCGGTGTTGGTAAGGGTGCGCGCCTGTTCAATCGAAGAGGTCTGCAAATTCGCCGGCCCCAGATCGGCCAGCGGGTTAGTGCTGGGCGAGTAGTGGTAATCATCGCGACGGATGAACATGCCCAAGTTGAGCACCGCCTCGTTGTTGATCACCAGCGAATAAGTGGGCGCAATGTTAAAGGTCTTGATTTGGGAGTGCTGATCGGTGTTGCCCACCGAGGCAAACGTGGGGCTGGCCGTAGCGCCGCCTGACACGATGTTTTGCACATTCAGGTTATCGTATGCGTTGGGGGTTTGAAACCAGGAACGCGAGTAAGTGAGGTCAAGATGCAACGACTCCACCGCAGAAAGCGACTTGTCCATGCGGTCAAAGAAGTTCTCCTCGTTGCCCCGATCGTGGTGGACAACAAAGTCCGGCGGATCGAGAAAGCGGCTGGTCTCGAGCGCGTCAGCCTCAAAGAAATTTCCCCATCCCTTGCCGCCGTAAGAGAGATCGACGCCCGCCGCCGCCGAGCCAAAACTTCCGTAGCTTGTGTACACGCTGCCGGTGGGGCGCGTCACACCCTGGCCGGAGCGGGTGGTGGCCACAATGACCAGACTGGTTTTGTCGCCGTATTCCGCGGGCGGCGCGCCGCTGATGACTTGAATGGACTGGATGGAGTTGGACGGTAACTGATTGGAGAAGGCCTTGCTCTGCTGGTCGCTGATGTTCTGCCCATCCACGGCAAAGGAGTTGGAGGCGTGATCGCCAAGGCCATGGAACATGCCGTTGGAATCGGCGGAGACGCCGGGTGTGGATAGCGTGACCAGGGAGCTGAGCGAAGAACTCTGGCTCTCCAGCGGAATCTTCATGAAGGCGCTGCGATCCTCATCAATGTGGAAGGTGGACTCGTTCTCCAGCAGATCGGCGGAACCATCCACGGTGACGGTTTGGCTTTCTGTCTCCACATCCAGCACCAGCTTCAGATTGATGCCGACAATGGAGCGCACGTCCACAATTTGCGTTGCCGGAGCAAAGCCGACTGCAGAGACCGTGAGCCGGTAGGAATAGAAGGGCAGATTGAGGAAGTCGAAAGATCCGTCGTCGCCGCTGGTTGCAGTGCGGTTGACGCCGCTGGCCAGACTGGCCAGCTTTACCGTGGCATTCGGGATAGCCGCGCCGGTTGAGTCGGTGACCGACCCGTGCAGGGCGCCGGAGTTGCCTCCCTGCGCGGCGAAGACCGGGCAGGCAGAGCAGATCATAAGGGAAAGAACGATAGAGCCAAAAACTTTGCCGTAAAAATGCGGCATAAATACCATCTCCTCCAGGAATGCGCGACCTGGTCAAGCGGGGAGGCTGAACCGGGGGAAAGACCACTGCATCCTGATTACGCTCAAACAGCTATCAAAGGTTTCCGATCCACCCACTACAGAACAAGCACCGCACCAGGGGAAGGCAGCGCAAGAGGGTAAGGATCGATATGAGGCAGCTCTAGAACATTTCCCGAATACATATAGCCTTTTTGAGGGGAGTGAAAGGTGGCTTTTTCTTGAGGTAAAAGCCACTTAGCATCCCGGTTTCGGTCTACAGCAATTCGGGAAATGCTCTAGTATCCGCGCGGAGGAGGGCGGATATAGAGCCGGGTACAGCGATAGCGGACCACCGCAACCTGCTCCACCAGCGGGGCGCAGGAGCCAAGCGTAACCATAAGGATGGCTGCTGCCGCACACTCAACCGGGGCAGCAGTCTGCAGCATCAGGCAGAGGGTGCAATGGCTGGAATCAGCTTCGTTCAGGTGAACGTGGCCAACCTGCACGGCGGTCAACAAGGTCAGGAGCAGCAGACACAGGACCACGGCCCATCCGGCAGTAGCACCCGGTGAGCGGCGCAAAGCGCGTTGTGTCCTGAACAGATGCAAACCAGCGACCCCTCTTCAAGAATACATTCATTTAGACGCATTGGCTTGAAGTAAGGACGCGCGGCCGGGTTCCCAAGGGGGCCTGGTAACTGTGACCAGGGACTGAAATCCGGCTTGAAGCAGGCTAATATCCGCTTCAAGGTGGCGATTTCAAAGCACCGTGAGGGTGAGCGTCATGGAGTGGGAGATGCCGTTGGAGGTGACGATTACCGGGACGGTGTAAGAGCCGGCCGGGGTGGTGGTGCCGCCGCCCGATCCGCCTGAGCCGCCATTGGTCGGGTTGATGCCTGCCGTGGCGCAGCCGTTTACCGCCAGCATCGCAACCAGCAGAACCAGCAACATGGCCAGCAGGCGCCTGCGCCGAATCAGGGCCAACGGCAACAGCAGCAGCACACAGAAGACCCGCCGTTCCAGCCATTTGGCTGGGCCACCCTCCAGGGCTCCTGTGGCCTTGCCCGTGGAGATGCTGATCGTGACGTAAGCGGCGGTTCCAGCCGTGGTAGTCGCACTGGTGGGGTTGAAGGTGCAGAGCGCATAGGCGGGCAAGGTTCCGCAGCTGTAGCTGTAGCTGTAGACGCCCTGGAGACCGCTGGCCGCCGCGATGTTCATGGCGTAGTTTGCCGTCTGGCCCGCCACCACGGTCTGCGCGTTCGATCCAATAACGGCGGCGGTGAAGTCAAACACCGCCGCAGTGATGGCCAGGGTGAGCGGTTGCGTCACCGTGGTGGAGGTGGCGGTGAGGGTTCCTCTGTAGGTGCCCGCCGGAGAGGCCGGGAAATTGACCACGGCGGTGCAGGTGGCGCTGACCGCAAGGGTTCCCGTGCAGGTGTTGGCGGTGAGCGTAAAGGGCAAGGTGAGCGCGAGGGTGGGGGCGGCAATCGAATAGCCGGTGCCGTTAGTGAGAGTGACCGTCTGCGCGGTAGCAGTTTGCCCAAGCGGAAGGGTGCCAAAGCTGACCGCGGCTGGCGAGGCCGTCATGCCACCGGTCACCTGCGCGTAGCCGTTGATGGGCACGCCCACGGCCGCCACATGGGCCGTGGAAGAGCTGATGGAGAGTAACGCGCTGATGGCCCCGGTGCCCGACGGGGTAAAGACCACGCCCACCGAGCAGTTGGCTCCGGCGGCCAGCGCTGCGCCGCAGGTGTTCGCGCTGAGCGAATAACTGGCCGCGGCCGCACCTGTCAGTTGCAGTCCGATATTGGCCATGGGCAGCGCGCCGGCGTTGGTGATGGTCACCGTCTGCGCGGAGCTGGCCACGCCTACCGTCTGGTTGGTGAAGGTGAGGCTGGTGGGCGAAACGCTGAAGGCTGGTGTGGCGACGCCCGGTCCGGAGAGCGCAAGGGTCTGCGTCCGCTGCGCGTCCGTCACCGTGAGGGTACCGGTGAGCGCGCCGGTCTGGGTAGGCGAGAAGATCACCGAGATGGTGCAGGTACTCTGAGCGGGCAGTTGTCCGCCGCAGGTGTCCGACTCCTGAAACTGCCCTGCTGGCGTGCTGCCGGTGGTGATGACAATGGATTGCAGCGGCAGTCCGCCGCTGTTGGTCAACGTCACGGTTTGGGCGGGCGACAGCGTGCCCACCGCCGTGGCGGGGAACAGGATGGCGGAAGCGCTCAGCGTGTCCGTGGCCTGTTCCAGGCCGGTGCCGGTAAGAATCACCGACTGGGCGCCAACCGAGTCCGTGACCGTGAGCGCGGCCGTAGCCGCACCCGCCGTGGTGGGCGCAAAGGCTACCTTGATCTGGCACGCCGCGTTTACGCCGAGCGCGGTTCCGCTGCAAAGGTCGGAGGTGACCGTAAAGGGAGCCGCGGCCTGCGCCCTGGAGATGTTCACCGTAACCCCGCCGGTGTTGGTGGCCAGCGTGGATTGCGCAGCGGAGGTTGTTCCCACCGCAATGGAGCCGAAGTCAAGCCGTACCGGATTCATGGCCATGGCAGCCGCCGGCAGCCCGGTTCCGGTCAACTGCACCGTCAACTGGCCGCCGGGAATGTTGGCCTGGATGGTCAGAACGCCGTTCTGCGCGCCGGTAGCGGTGGGTGCAAAGGCCACCTGAATGGTGCAGGAGACGCCCGCCGCAAAGGCCTTGCCCACACAGTTGTCCTGCTCTGTATAAGCGCCGGGCACGGTGAGGTAGGTGGGCGTGAGCACCTCCATGCCGGTGTTGGTCACGATGACGGTTTGGGTGGCGCTGAAGGCGCCCACCGCGATGGAGCCAAAGCTGAGCGAGACCGGCAAGGCGGTGGCCGTGGTCAGCGTGCTGCCCGCGGTGGCCAGCGAAGTGGTCCACACGCCGCGTCCGTAGGTAGCCGCCACCAGTACGCCGTCGCTCACGCCCGTCGGCGTACTTTCAAGCGCTACCACTGGAGCCAGGGGTAAGCCGCTGCCGTGCAAACTCCAGCAGGCATAGGGCAACACTGTGCAGCTGGGCAGATTGGAAGTGGAATAGACGCCCGCATCCGTGGCCACATACACCGTTCCCGCATCCTGCGGGTCCACAATCACTGCATTGGCGGGGGCCGCGGGCAGATTCGCCGTAATGTCGGTCCACGTTGTACCGCCATCGATGCTGCGATAAACGGTCCGCGCTCTGCCGACCACGGTTTCAATGCCGGCCACCGACACATAAACCGTATTGCCGGTGCCATCGTGCGGGTCCAGGAAGATGCTGGAGATGCCGAAATTGGAGACGTTCATTCCCGCGGGATCATTACTGACCGTATTGCCGGTGACGTCTGTCCACGCCACGGTACCGCTCACGGGGGGCGTCAGTTGCGCCTTCAGCACATGACCGGCCAGCAGGCCGCCTTCGTCCGCCGTGCCACGCATGCCCACATAGATGGATTCGCCGCCGCCCGTGAGCGCCATCGCGGCCATGGTTCCAATCAACCCATCGCCATAACACGCGCCGGTGGACGAGCCGCCATCGAGCACCGCGCTCAACGCGTTGGCACTGCTCCAACCCGCCCCGCTGGCCGGTCCGCGCCACACCCGGCAGGTGCCAATCAGCAGCTGCGAGCCGTCCAGGGGATCGATGAGAAACGGCGCCGGCACGTCCATTGTGGAGCCATCGCCGCCCACATTTGCGCTGCTCACCGCTGGAGTGGTTCCGAAATCCGCCGGGGTACAGGCCCCGGTCTGGGCGCAAGAGTAGATGGCCACGCCCGACTGGTCGTTCACATACCAGACCCGAGTCCTGCTGGCGTCCATGGCAACCGGTCCGCCGTAGCCGGCCAGAATCTCCGGCCAGATGGCGGTAGTAATAGCCGCCTTGACGCCTGCCGCTCCGTTCACCCCCAGTCCCGCCAGCAGCGTGTACGGCGTGGTAAAGACCGGCGCAATCGACTCCACCTCGGCCAGCGACCCCAACCCGCCATTCAGATTCTGGTAGTGAGTGGCATCGGTTGCCGCGCACACCGCGCCGCCCTGACGGATGGCATCCATGGAGCGCCAGATCCCGCCGTCGTTACCGACAAAGATCTCCAGCGCATTGGCAGGGCTATAAGTAATGGCGTGCTGATAGGGCGCAACTCCAGCGCTCATGCAGGTGTTGGTGTTGGTGGTATTGCGCCAGGCGCAGTTGTTGGCCAGACTGCAGCGCCACAGATCGTTGCCGCCAGCCAGCAGCACCGTGTCCTGATCCACCGGCACCGCCGCCAGCGCCAGGGTGTAGGTACCGTTGGCAATCCCGTTGGCATTGCCGGAGACGCTGGACTCGAGCGGTCCCGTGGACCACTGCTTGGAGAAGTTGATGGTCTGGCTGGCGCAGACGCCGCCATTGGCCAGCGCCCCGCAGGGGTCCTGCCACAGCCCCTGATCCGCGTTGGCCGCGTTCACCGTCCAGGCAAAAGTGTCGCCGGTCTTGGGATTTACGGCCAACGTTCCCCGATAGATGGGGCAGCCGGTCGATCCGGTGCGGCCCGTATACGCTGGACAGTTGCCGGTCGACAGCCCGGTTCCCGGCTGCGAACTCATCCGCGCCCAGGTGACGCCGTCACTCGACTGGTAGTAGCCGTGATAGCGCACAGCCGCTTCAAAAATCAGCCGCACCGGATTCCATACCACAGAGGTGGCGGCGTTTCCATTGGGCGCGGCAAAGGCCGCCAGCGGTCCCTGCACGTAGGCGGCCCCATCCTGAATGGTGGCCATGTGCCAGGTGACTCCGGCGTCGTTGGAATAGAAGAGTCCCCGAGAGCTGGTGCCCCCCTGTTGCGCGCCCACCGCCGTGCCTTCATAGGCCTCAGAGATGGCCGCCACCACCAGCTGCGCGTTCTGCGTGCTCCAGGCAAAACCGGCAAAGCCCTCGCCGCTGAAAACGTAGTCCATGACCCCCAGGCCGCTGGCCACGTCGCTCGTGGATGCAATCAGGCTCCAGCTGGCGCCACCGTCGGTGGAGCGCAGAATGCCCCCGCCGTAGTAGGAATCCAGCATGTCGTTCACGTCGCCGGTTCCGGCCAACAGCACCCCGGTCCCGCCCGGCTGCACGCTGAGCGCACCAATGGAGTTAGAGGCATCGGGCGCCCCATTCATCGCGGCCACATTGTCGGTGAGCGCGGTAAACGTAATCGTTGCGGCGTTGGCCGTGGCCGCATTCTGCGCCACCCATACGCCGCCGCCGGTGGTGCCGATGTAGAGCTTGTTGCCGGTGGCGTCCGCGGGGTCCAGCGCCAACGCCGTGACCCGGCCGGTGACGAGACCAAAGCTGGTGCTCTGCACCGCGGTCGGCCCCAGAGCTGCCCAGCTGGCGCTGGTTCCGCTCATCGGCGCAATCTGGCTCATGGGGCGCGCCACGCGGCGCAATCCTGCCGTTCGGGGCACAATGCCCCGCTCCGGTGTCCAGCCACGCCGGACCAGAAACTGCCGCGCCGCCCGGGCTTGTGGGGGCTCACCAGGAGAGCTTGTTTGCTGGCTGGTCCCACACAGCGGGGTTCCCATGGCGACCACCAGCAGCATGGCCCCAAGCGCCCGCACGCTCCCGGTGCTTCGAACGCCCTTCTTCCCCGTCTTCTGGTGCAAGATGCAGTTTTTCACACGTGTCTACAGTCCGTTTCCGGACTCCCTCTCTCTGTTCATCGGAGGGACTTTTTCCAGAAACTTTCGTATTCGTTGGTGCGAAACAAGCAGCGTCCGGGAAGGAGAACGTGGCCTATTATAGGATGATTTTGGGTTCCGGTTCACGCCTTTTCACAAGCCAGGCGGAAGACTCTTTCTGTCTGTCACTTCCCTGCCGCGAAGTTTCCCAGTACGGACCCGCGGCTTGGCGGCTTGCGCGAGGAAATTGCAATTGCAGAGCCGTCGAGGCCTTGCCGTCAGCCCAGTTCCTGCTGGCGAATGTAGGCTTCGGCATTGAACTTCTTCCGCAGCGCGGCTCCGCTCATGGGCCGCACCAAGCCGAAGACGGGACGGTTGAACCAGGGTCGGTCATGCCGGCCCACAATGGCCCAGGCAATGCCCGCATAGCCGTTCGGGTCGCGGCCGTCCAGTTCGTAACGGTCGTTCCACTCCACGGCCCATTCAAATGCGCGCGCGGGATCGGGCGCCCATTCCAGAATTTTTTTTGCCCAGTACATGCGCATGTAGTTGTGCATCCAGCCGGTGTGGACCATCTGCAACTGCGCGGCATTCCACAAGTCGTCGCCCGTCTCTCCCCGCTCCATTTTTTCCTTGGTATAACGGAGACGGGAATCGCCAGTGTGTTCAACAAGCGTTTTGCGGGCCCAGTCCGCCGCGCACGCCCAGTTGTCGTAGTTGGGCTCGTGGCGAACGAAGAGCACGGCCAGCTCACGCCAGCCAATGACTTGTTCCAGAAATTTTTCGGTCTTTTCTGGACTGATCCTACCGTCTGCCGCGGTCTTCTTCACAGCTAGCGCAATGGTCAACGGCGAAATGTTGCCAAAGTGCAGATAGGGCGAGAGCAAGCTGGTGCCGTCCACCTCAGGATAATTGCGCTTCTCGTCGTATTCCGCAATCTTCAAGCGCAGGAACTGCGCCAGCAGCTCCATGGCGCGATGACGGCCGCCCGTGAAGCTGTCCACAGGGCCCACCGTACGGTCGAGCTTGGTGTAGCCGGCTGTAATGTCTTCATCGAGCGAGTAATTTTCTTGTAACTTTGCAGGTTCCCAGCATTTGACAGGCTCCATCTTCGCGGGCGCAACCAGAAAATCCGCCAGCGCGCGCTTCAGGTGGGGACGGAAGTGATGAAGAAGCACGTAGCTGCGGTTGAATATTTTTGATGGAACCACAACATCGGCATCCACGGTCCAAAAAGGTATTTTTAACTTTTTCGCCAGCACCTGCCGCCAACGCTCCGGTTCGCGGCAGGGATTCTCATCGCCCACCACCAGCGCCGCCTCCACCTCTTCGAGAAAGACTTCCAGCGATGCGCCCGTTCCATTCGGCATCTTGCGCCGCAGCACAAAGCCAATGCCCCGCTCCGCCGCATCGGCCGCCACGTCGCGCAACCCCTGCTGCATGAAGTGATAGTGGCGCAGGTTCGCATTCGGATAGCTGGGGATCACCTGAAAGTAGATGACTACAGGCAGAGCCAGGAGATTCGCAACCTCGATCGCCACGTCGAGCGCCGGATTGTCCACCGCGCGCATCGCCCGCTGCATCCAGTAGACGACACACTTGGCGCCCTTGCGGGGATCACCTGCGCGGCGGACGGTGACGTGGGGATGTGCTTCGATTTGCGCGATCTGGTCCGAGAGATCCATGAATCCAGCATAGCGCGTAGGGGAGACAAAAGAGAGGGCCGCCCTCAGGCGGCCCGCAAAGTTCCTAGTCCCTAGTCCCGAGTCTCTAGTCCCTGCTCTTACCAGCTTCCCCAGGCACGGCTGGAGTAGTCGAGCAGCACCATGGCGTAGAGAATGCCGAGCACAAACATGCTGGACCCAACAGAGAGCTTCACCAGCTTCGAACTTTTGTTCAGGTGCATGGAGAACAGCACCACCATCGTGACCTGGGTAAGCGCAATGGTCAGCGCCAGCACGGCATTCAGCTTGCCCAGATTCATGTGGGAGACAAGGATGGTGAGCCCCACACCGGCCAGCAACGACACGTAAACGCCAAAGTAGACGAGGGGACTCGATGTGACCTGTGTGTTCTGTTCGCTCATTTACCACTCCTTGAAAGGCAGAGCCCTTTGCGTTGTCGCTGCGGGACGCATTGCATGCAGCCATCCACTTCGCGTTCTCAGAGGCTAGAATTCTACGGATTTCGTACCGTCCCTACGGGACTTTGTCTTCGTTCTGAGAATCGCCTTCCCCAGGTTGAAACCTGGGGCTACATTGTGTTGCGCCTACGGCGCGCGTTCATCGGATAGCCGTGGGAGCTTCACACCGGATAGATCCCCTGAAGAATTAGTGTTCCTGCGCGGCTAATCGCGCCGACTTGCTGACTAGCTAACCCCGCTAACCCCGCTTCAATGCCTGTTAATCAGATACAACAGCGGGAACAAAAAGATCCAGACAATGTCGACAAAGTGCCAGTAGAAGCCGAAGTACTCCAGGTAGGAGAAATGGCCTCCGGTGTAAGCACCGGACTGGGCACGGAAGACCATGTACAGCAGAAGACCCATACCGATGAGCATGTGCAGCAGGTGCAACCCGGTCATGGCGAAGTAGAGGGAGAAGAAAAGCTCGGTTCGTTCGGCCACGGCCTGAGGTAGCGGCTTGTCGCCAGCTTCGGTCGCCTCGGCGTCGCTGGCCGGATTGGTGAAGGCCTCCATGCTGTAGGTCGTGCCCGGGAAGTGGTGCTTGGCAAACTTCTCGCGGTACTCCACGCCCTTGATGCCGAGAAAGAGAACGCCCATCAGGAAGGTCGCAACCAGCAGCGCCACCACCGCGGCCTTCTTCTTCCGCTCCGCACACCAGACGGCCAGTGCCATGGTGAAGCTCGACGTAATGAGCACGCAGGAATTGACGCCGCCCAGGGTCACGCTCAACTGATGCGAGGCGGCCACAAAGGCCTCGTAGTACCAGTTGCGATAGATCATGTAGACGGTGAACAGGCCGCCGAAAAACATGACTTCGGTGAGCAGGAAGAGCCACATGGCAAAGTTGGTGGCGTCCTTTTGCTGCTCCATCGATTCGAAGTGATGACGCAGGAACGGCGCGTGTTCGCTGCCGTGTTGGTGGGCTGCTGCGGTGGAGCTATCGGACATTGGCCGCCTCCTTCTGCTGAGCCGTCTTTTGTTCCAGCCACTCGTAGTCGTAGGCTTCGTGATCCACGATGGGCATGACAGCAAAGTTCTCGGTCAATGGCGGCGACTGTGTTTGCCACTCCAGCCCGGTTGCCTGCCAGGGATTGTCGCCCGCGATCTTGCCGTAACGCAGCGACCAGAGCAAATAGAGTATGGGCAGCAGATAACCCACGCCCAGAATGGTCGCGCCCGCCGTGGAGAGCACGTTCAGCACCTGAAACTCCGCCGGATACGATGCGTATCGGCGCGGCATGCCCAGCGTGCCCAGGATGAACTGCGGGAAGAAGGTGAAGTTGAAACCGATGAAGGTGATCACCGCGGCCAGCTGCGAAATCTTCTCCGGATACATGCGGCCGGTCATCTTGGGCCACCAGAAATGGATGCCCGCGAGGAAGGCCATCAACATGCCGCCCACCATCACAAAGTGGAAGTGCGCCACGATGAAGTACGTCTCGGTGAGGTGAATGTCGGTTCCCGCAACGCCCAGGAAGACGCCGGTCATGCCGCCGATGGTGAACAGTCCCATGAAGCCGAAGGCGTAGAGCATGGGAGTTTCAAAGGTGATGGAGCCCTTGTACAGGGTGAAGGCCCAGTTGAAGATCTTGATCGCGGAAGGTACGGCCACCAACATGGTCAGCAACGAGAACACCAGCACCGCGTAGCTTGAGATGCCCATGATAAACATGTGATGCGCCCACACAAAGAAGCCAAAGACCGCGATGGCCACTGACGAAAACGCAACGGCTGTGTAACCAAAAACGCGTTTGCGGCTGAAGGTGGAGATCACTTCGCTGATCACGCCCATGCCGGGCAGGATCATGATGTAAACCGCGGGGTGAGAGTAAAACCAGAACAAATGCTGAAACAGGAGCGGATCGCCGCCCTTGGTGGGATCGAAGACGCCGATGCCGAAGGTCCGCTCCAGGGCCACCAGCACAATGGCGATGCCCAGAACCGGCGTGCCCAGCACCATCAGGATGCTGGCCGCGTAGTTGGCCCACACAAACAGCGGCAAGCGGAACCACGTCATGCCCGGCGCGCGCATCTTGTGGATCGTAACGATGAAGTTGAGCCCGGTAAAGATGGAGCTGAAGCCGGCGACGAAAATCGCAAGGCCTGTCGTGATGACGTTGGTGTTCACATAGTGCGTGGAGAGCGGCGTGGTGAAGGTCCAGCCGGTATCGACGCCGCCGGTGATCATGGCCCACAGCGTGAGAATGCCGCCGATCATGTACATGTACCAGCTGGCCAGATTCATCTTCGGCAGCGCCAGATCTTTGGCGCCGATCATCATGGGCAAAAAGAAGTTGCCCAGCGCGCCCGGCACCGAAGGCACCAGGAAGAAGAAGATCATCACCACGCCGTGCATGGTGAACACCTTGTTATAGGTGTCCGCCGCCATCAGGTCGCTTTGCGGGGTGAGCAGCTCCAGGCGAATGAGCCCGGCCAGCGCGCCGCCAATGAAGAAGAAGAAGGTCATCGAGATCAGGTAGAGAATCCCGATGCGCTTGTGATCCTGCGTGAGCAACCAGCTCAGGATGCCGTTTTCGCGCGTGATGTAGTTATCGCGCGGAATCTTGGCCGTGGCCTGATCGGGAAGATTGACGATGGTGGCGTCGTTCATGGTTTCACCTGCCCCTGCGTCGCCTTGCCCTGCGCCGACGCCGCTTTGCCTTCCGCTTCAGGAAGCAGAACGGTGGTGGTTGTGGTCTGCTGCACGCGGTAATCCGAGTCCAGATGCTTGATGTATTCCACCAGCGCCACCACGCCCTCCTCGCTGATTTGCCCTTGATACGTGGGCATGATCGGCGCAAATCCCTGGGTGATGTGCTGCGAGGGATTCAGAATCGCCTCGCGCAAGTACGCATCGTCGGCGGTGATCTTCTGCCCGTTGGCAAGCGTCAGCTTGGCGCCGTAGACGTTGGCCAAGGAAGGGCCGCGCGCATCGGGCCGCGTATTGTGGCAGGCCGCGCAACTCAAGCTCGCAAACAACCGCTCGCCATCCTGCGCCAGACTCATGCCGCTGGTTGAACTCTCCAGCCATGCCTTGTAATCGCCGGGCGTCATCACAATCACGTCGCCGGTCATCACCGAGTGATTGGTGCCGCAGTACTGCGTGCAGAACAGATGGAACGTGCCCAACTGCGTGGCCTCAAACCACACCGTGGTGTAGCGGCCGGGAATCACTTCGCGCTTCACGCGGAAGGCCGGAATCGAGAGCGAGTGGAAGACATCCTGCGAGATCATGGTCAGCTGCACGGCCTGATGGATGGGCACATGCAGGGTGTTGATCTCGTGCTGTCCGCCCTCGTGCTCGGCCTTCCACATCCACTGCTTGCCCACCACATAGATGTTCATGGCGTTCGGAGGCGGAGTGAAGACGCGGAAGTAGATGAGCGCGCCCCAGACAAACATCATCAGAAAAAGTCCGAGCGGAATGATGGTCCACGTAGCTTCAAGCAGCGTGGAGCCCTCGATCTGTACAGCAACCGGGTGGCGCTTCTTGTTGTAGAGGATGGAAAATCCCGCGACCAACAACACCACGATGGTGAGCCCGATGAGGCTGACCAGCACGATGAAGAAGTAGAGCGCATCGTACTGCGGGGCAATGCGCGACGCTTCCGGTGGGAACACCGCAAAGTGCGTCAGCCACTTGATGAGAAACTGCCAGAGTACTGGACTGATATGATCCATTCCGTTATCCGTTCTCTTTCTCGTCTGTCGATTCGGCCGTTCTCGACGGCTGGGTTGCAGGCACTGGTTCAGCGGCGCTCTTGACGTCGCGACGGAACATGACCAGCATGAAACCGCCCAGCATAACCACCGTGAGAAGCCCCCCCAACTGCACCACGCGCGCCACGATCAGCGAGTGTTTGTTGATGCCCGGATCGTAGTGGTAGCAGTAGGTGAGAATGTTGTCGACCGGCGAACCGATCTTGTTATTCGAAGCCTCATTGAGGCCGATGCGCAGATCCTTGGGGGAGTACTCCACGCCCATGTAGTACTGCGCCAATCGGCCCTCGGGGGTCACAATCTGGATGGAGCTTGCATGCGCATACTGCGTGAGCTTTCCATCGGGACCGGGGATCTTCACGTAGTTGAAGCCCACGGTATGCGTCAGCGCGTCGATGTTGGGCTGCGTGCCGGTAAGAAAGTGCCAGCCGTAAGCCGTCTCCGCATGTCCGTACTTCTTCACGTAGGTGCGCTTCTTTGCAGCCGCCAGTGCCGGCGTCTCACTGGGATCGATGCTGACGACCACCACTTCAAAGTCCTTGCCGGGGATAAAGTTCACCATCTGTAGAGCGCCAGTGAGTCCAGTCAACTCTTCCGAGCAGAGCATGGGGCACTGATAGTAGACGAGAGCAAGAATGGCCGGATGCTTGCCAAAGTAGTCGCCCAGCTTGACGGCCTTGCCAGCTTCGTCGGTGAACTGCAGCTCCAGCGGCAACTGCTGATTGAGGTGCTGCGCAATGCCCACTTTGTCCAGAATGGCCGGAGGCTTGTCCTGCGTGGGTCCCATCTGCTTTTCGCCGTAACTGGACACTTGCGCACATGCAACTGCGGAAGCCAGGGAGAAGATCGCAGTCCAAAGAAGATACCCCGCGATGTGGATCGATCTTTTTTTACTCATCATGACTGCTTTCTCCTCTCCCATCTCAATGGATGAAACTCAGGACTTGATTGCTCCAAAATCGTTGCGTGATGCTCCCCATTGGTAACGGCGCGTAGATCGCGGCTGCTGAAGTTATCACCTCCAGCAGCAGAGGAATTACTTTTGGCCTTGCTCGTAGGCGGTGCGAGCAAATCCGTTGGTCTGCGGCGCGGTGACGTGGGGCGCGCCGTCACCGGCCATCGGCTTGGCGTGTTCAACGGCCGGCGCCACAGGCAATCCGCGTTGCGCGAGCAACTGCATGGCTTGCTCAATGGGAATCCTCACCTTGGTATGATCCGCATTGGCCCAGGTGTAGTTATCGAGCAGCAGATCTTCGCGCGCGTGCAGATCGGCCACGTCCTGCAGACCATCGTCATTTTGCACGCTCGGCGAGGGAAAGTTCCTGGTCAGCTCGCCCATCTTGTTCTGCAAGTCAGTGCTGCTGGGCATGTTGCCCAACTCGCGCACGTCCACCGTCTTCGACCACTTGTTCAGCTTGGGATCGACGCTGGCCATATGAGCGTTCATCGCCTTGCCCAGGCCCCAGGCCACGATGGCTACCACCGCCACAAAGATGGCCATGGAGACGATGAAGACGGTCACACCGCCCACGCGCACATCTGTCTTTTCAAATCCGGCCGACGCGTCTACCGGTTCACGTTCTCCGTTATCAGGCGTGTGCATGTTCGGCCTCCAGAATCTCCTCGACGTGCGGATCGTTGATCTGCACCAGACCGCGTGAGCTGAGCTGGGTGCAGAAGAACGCTACCCAAACTCCAACCATGGCCACAGGCACCGCAATGTACTCCAGAATGCCGTAGCTGAAGTGCAGGTTGCGCGCCGCATCCTTGAAGTTGGGCTCGATGAGCCAGAACAGATCGAAGGCCTTGGCGAAGATCATCCACTGGCAAACGCGCGTGAGCCGCTTCTTGTTGCGCTTGAGATCGCGCGAGAGCAAGAGCGTGAACGGAATGAGCCAATGGAAGATGAAGTCGAGCGTGATGATGATGCCCCAGTTGCCGCGAATGCGATCCAGATACCAGGGAATCTCTTCCGGCGAGTTACCGCTCCAGATGATCAGGTACTGCGCAAAGGCCAGATAGATATTGAGCATCACAAAGGCAAAGGTCATCTTGCCCAGGTCGTGCTGCTCGGTCTGGCGCAGGATGGTCTTGAAGGGCTCACCTTTGGAGAGCGCAATGGCAACAATAATGCCGAAGGCCAGCACCGTGTAACCCTGACCTACGAGGAAGAGCAGGCCGTAGACCGACGAGTACCAAGTGGGGTCCATGGACATGACCCAGTAGATGACCGCGGCCGTCATGGTCAGCGAGTAGATCACGATGCCCAGGCCGGAGATGTTTTCAAATTTTTTGATCCAGTAAGGTGTGTTTTCTGCAGAGTCGTTGTCGCGCGCCAGGCCGAGCGTGTTCAGACGCCAGGTGTACAGGCCCCAGATGGCAAAGCACACCAAACCAGTGACGATGAAGGCCGTGGGGTTGAGCATGGGGCGCTTGAACTCAATGGCGTGTTTCTGCACTTCATTGATGAAGCCGCTCTTGAAGGCCGCTTCCACGTCCGTGACCTGCGCCCAGAGATAGAGACGCTTCAGATTGAGAGCGACCACTACCCAGAAGGCAAAGACCAGCGGCAGCGTGCGGCTCATGGCTTCAAGAGGACGCCGTAACAACAGGCCCCACTTGCCGCCAGTGCAGTACTGCACCATGAGCAGCGCAAGACCGCCCACCGCAAAGCCAAAGGTGAGCATCAGGCCCAGCACCCAGGCCCGCAGAACGTGGTCCAGCGATCCATCGGCCACGGCCAGTGCGGCAGCCGCAGCGGTGGCAACCGCCGCCACCAGCAGCGCGCGCGTTCGCCATGTGCCCACAAAGGCAGGAGCGCTCAGGTCAGCCGGAAGTGTTTTCGCGTGTGTCTCGTGCGCCATTCGTTTCTTTCCTCGGACTCTGACAGTCCCTAGTCACTTAGTTCCTAGTGCCAGGCCGGCGATTCACTTAGCCACTTATCCCCTACTTCGCCGTCTGTGTCTTGATCGCCGGATCTGCCGGATAGGCCGGAGCCATGCCCGGAGTGCCTTCGCTCGCGATAGGCTTGTAGGCCTGCACCGCGGTCTGCGGCCGGGGCCACGGATCGGCAAACTCTTCGTGCCCATGCGCCTTGGCGATGGCCTTCAACTCCTGCACTTTCGCCCCTGCCGGTACATCGGCGGGCGTGGCAGCCTGACTCAACTGCAGCGCGCGAATGTAGGCCGCGACCGCCCAGCGATCTTCCACATTCAACTGCGCGGAGTAATCCGGCATAGCGCCGTAGCCGTGGGTCATCACATAGAAGTAGTGCGACAGCGGCTGCGAAAGCCTGACCTGATCGTGAAAGTTGGCAGCGGGCTTATAACCGCGCTGCACAATCTCACCGAGTCCATTGCCCACCCGCGAGTGGCACGGCGTGCAGTAAATGTTGAAGCGCTCCTGGCCGCGATGCAGCACGTCGAGGGTCACCGGGAAAGGCATCAGCTCCTTTTCCATCTTGTAACCTGCAACGCCTTCCACCACGCCGGAGTAGTAGTAACTGTCCGCATGAAGCTGACCGCGCGCCGCAGTGTTAGCCACCTGCGGACGCGCGCCGCGATGGTCGGCAAAGATCTCCGAGCCGCGCTGGGGGATGATCTTGGGCTGGTTATGCATGTCTTGCCGGCAACCGGCGAGGAGCAGAACCACTGTCGCCGCAGCCAGCACCGAAACGCGGAGGATCTGATCACTGAATACTATCCACTGTCTGCTGTGCATCAGTACTCCACCTCCACAACAGAATTGGGATGAAAGGCTTCCAGATAAGCTCGTGTCTGGCTCACGTCAAACTTGGGATCGTGCGCTTCAAGACAGAGGAAGAACTTGTCCGTCATCGCGCCATCGCGGAAGTTGCGCGCGTTGAAGAGCGGATGATAGAGCGACGGCAATCCGTTCAGCGCCAACATGCCAAAGGCCGCCGACAAACCTGCAAACAGAATGGTCCACTCATAGGCCGGCACAATGAAGGCGGGCCAGGAGTAAGTGGGCCTGCCGCCAATGTTGAGCGGATAAGCGAGCACTGAGATCCAGGTTTCCAGCGCGAACATAGCAGCCAGGCCCATGAGGGCTCCTATCAAGGTGAGCAGCGGAACCTTATTGCGATGAAAGCCGATAGCTTCAGCCGCCTCTTCCACCGGATAGGGTGTATAGCAGTCCATCCTGCGCCAGCCGTCCTTGTGCGCCTGCTCGGCAGCATGTACCAGCTCGCTCGGCGTTTCGAATTCGGCCAGCAGGCCGTAAGTTCCTTCGCGTTGGGCCATGTTAGTCCGCAGCCTCCGCAGTCTTCTTGATCTTTGCCGATGGCAGCATCATCTTGATCTCCGACATGGGAATCATGGGCAGGAAACGCACAAACAAGAGGAACAGCGCGGTGAACAGGCCCAGGGTGCCGACGTAGGTCATGTAGTCCCACTTGGTGGCGCGATACGTGCCCCAGGAGCTGGGCAGGAAGTCGCGATAGAGACTGGTCACAACAATGACGAAGCGCTCAAACCACATGCCCACGTTCACCACAATGGAGATGAAGAACATGAAGCCGATGTTGGTGCGCAGCTTGCGCCACCACAGCGTGGAGAGCGGAATGACGATGTTGCAAGCGATCAGCACCCAGTAACTCCAGCCCATGGGTCCGAACATGCGATTCCACATCATGAACGCTTCCCAGTGCGAGGCCGAGTACCAGGCCATGAAGACTT
>CAZYDF010000036.1:0-36627 GCA_964645855.1 uncultured Occallatibacter sp. | reverse complement strand
GAAAGATGTCTACTATGCCGCTGCGTAGCAATACTTCAGGGCCGGATCAATAATACGAAGCTATTCTAGACCTTCAATTCGATGATCATTTTTCTCGTCTAGCACGACACCCTCGATAATCGAAAAATCGATCAGTCCTGGAAAGTCGCCTTTCTTTGGGTAAACCCCGTTGGGATGAACCGGGGAAAAGAACATCCTTGTGCCCCCAGACAGGTCGCGGAAGCAGTCGCACGGCAGCGATCAGAGCCCGATTCTCCCGTGGAACGGGCAACCGTAGCCCCAAAAATTCAAAAAAATGTCCGCAAACTGAGGGAAACCGGTACAAAACTCGGCTTGGGCCCGTCGCGCGTTTGGTATCCTGAAGCCTGAACCGGAGAGCACGTTATGGCGAAGAGCGTTAATAAAGTCATCCTTCTCGGCAATGTCGGCAAGGACCCCGAGATTCGTTCCACTCCCGCGGGCGCCATCGTCGCCAGCTTTACCCTGGCTACCAGCGACCGATTTCAGGACCAGCAGGGCGCCTGGCAGGACCGCACCGAGTGGCACAACCTGGTTGCCTTCAAGCGCACCGCCGAGATTGTCCGCGACTACGTGAAGAAGGGCACCAAGCTCTACGTAGAGGGCAAGATCCAGACGCGCAGCTGGGACGACAAGGAAACCGGCGCCAAGCGCTACCGGACCGAGATCATTGTGAACGACATGTCGCTGCTCTCAGGCCGCGATGAGACGTCCGGCGCGGGCGGCGGCAGCTATACCCGCAGCGCTTCGGCCACCTCCTACGACCAGCGCCCGGTGGCCGCCAAAGGCGGCGGCGACGAGTACGCGCAGTCGTCCGAGATCTCCGACGAGGACATTCCGTTTTAAGACTGCCGATGCAAACGCGAAAAGCCCACGCTTGGCGTGGGCTTTTTTGCGTTTGGACGACGAAGACGGTGCGGCTTCCTTCCCACCCTTGCCTGCAAAGAACGCAGACAAGGATGGGGCACCCGGCTCCGAAGGATGAGAAGCGAAGATGTACGCAATCGAACTTCCCGTCGGGGATGATTAAGCAGGCAGTTCTGGAAGCTCAGCCTCGGTGCGGACCTTGTAGCGTCGCAGACGGCCCATGAGCGAGGCCGGGCCGCTGACGCGCAGGTGCACGTTTTCGCCCACGTACTCCCGGGAGTGGATCACGGTACCAGCCTCCAGCGCGGCCAACACGCCGCCCTCCTGCTGCGGGACGTCGAGTTCTGCCTCCACAACCGGATCGGACTGCAGCGCCTTGTCGATGGCCTCCAGCAAGCCTTCCAGCCCCTCGCCAAGGCGCGCGGAGACGCTGACCACGCCGCCCTGCCCTGCACGCTCAGCCAGTCCGGCGCGCTCGGCAAGACCGGCACGCTCCTCGCTGTTGAGCAGGTCGGTCTTGTTCATGGCTTCAATACGGGGCTTGGCCAGGGCGTCCAGCTCGCCCAGGACGCGCTCCACCTGCAGCTTTTGCTCCTCGCCGTAGTTGGACGAGCTGTCGCGCACATGGATGAGCACCTCGGCCTGCACCACCTCTTCCAGCGTGGCGCGGAAGCTGGTGACCAGGGTGTGGGGCAGGTTACGGATGAAGCCTACCGTGTCGCTCAGCAAGATCTTGCGGCGGCTGGGCAGCTCCACGGCGCGGAGCTTGGGATCAAGGGTGGCGAACATGCGCGAGGACTGGAGCACGCCCGCGCCGGTGATGGCGTTGAACAGGGTGCTCTTGCCGGCGTTGGTGTAGCCCACCAGGGCCACCGTGGGCACCGGAACCGCCTCCCGCCGCTGGCGCTGCTGGCGGCGCACCTTGCGCACCGCTTCCAAATCCAGCTTCACCTGATCAATGCGACGCTGAATGCGGCGACGATCGGTTTCCAGCTTGGTTTCGCCGGGGCCGCGAGTGCCGATGCCTCCGCCCAATTGGCTCATGGACTTGCCATGGCCGGTGAGCCGGGGCAGCATGTACTCCAGTTGCGCCAGCTCCACCTGCAACTGGCCCTCGCTGGTGCGGGCGTGGCGGGCAAAGATATCCAAAATCAGCTGCGTACGGTCCAACACCCGGCAAGGCATGGCCTTTTCCAGGTTGCGCAACTGGGTGGGGGTAAGATCGTGATCAAAGAGCACCAGGTCAGCTTCAACCGAGGCGGCAACGCCGGCGATCTCTTCCACCTTGCCGGAACCGACCAGGGTGGCGGGATCGGGCCGACCGCGACGCTGCATCAGCTCCGCGACAACCTCGCCGCCGGCGCTCTCCACCAGCTCGCGAAACTCCGCCAGCGACTCCTCGGCGTCAAGCCCGCGGCCAGTAGGCGCATCCGTCCGCAAGCCGCTCACCTGAGGCGCGGGCGGCAAAGTTTCTTCAACAATAGAGAGGGCGGAGGCAGAATCATCCTCCAGGCATAGCGCCGCCTGCCGTGCGGCAACCGCGCCCGCACGGCTGATGGAGGGCCGGATAGCTAGATCCACCCCCACCAGGACGGCACGTTCGCGCCGGTTGGCCGCGCCCGTCCGTAGTCCTTCAACTTCCAATCGTGATCGCTCCTCGCCTGCTAACGCTGGTCCAAAGGAGTGGGGACAACAGTCGGCAGGCCCACGGGAGCTGCGCCAACGGCCTGCGGCACCATGGCCGGGCGATGGTCGCTGTGCAACACACTGCGGTTGCTGACTACTGTCGAAATCGCATGCTTGAAGATCAACTGCTCCTGGCTGTTGTTCTCCAAGAGCACGGAGTATTTGTCGAAGGAACGAATCTTGCCAGTCAGCTTGACACCGCTGACCAGATAGATGGTGATGGGGGTCTTGTCCTTGCGGACCGTGTTCAGAAAAGTATCCTGAATATTTTGTGCCGGCTTGCTTTCCATGTGCCGATCTCCTGCTATCCACTGAGGGGGAGGTTTGAGTAAAAATGCGTTGCTGTGAAAACACAAAGAAGCGGGAACGGCCCGCGGAACTCCGCAGCCGCGATTCCCCGCAATGTGAACACAATAGCCCGGATGGCTTGGAGTTTTCAAGCCTTAAACGCAGGGAGGGTTCAGAATCTCGGATTGCAGGCCCAAGGCATGAGACAACGCCCCCCTCCGCGCTGCTAACATGTGGGGGTGAAAGCCAATAGCAGCAATGCTTCCGCCGCGCCCCAGCCGGTACCCATGCTGGACTTGAAGCGGCAATATCAGCCCATCCATCAGGAGCTCCACGAGGCGCTTGGCCGGGTTCTGGAGACGCAGCAGTTTATCCTGGGCGCGCCCGCCGCAGCCTTTGAGCAGGAGGCCGCCAGCCAGCTGGGTGTGGCCCACGCCATTGGCTGCTCGTCCGGCACCGACGCCCTCTGGCTGATGATGGCCGCAGCCAAGATCGGCCCCGGCGCAGCCGTGGTGACGACCCCGTTCAGCTTCTTTGCCTCGGTCAGTTCCATCCTGCGCGCCGGAGCTACAGCGCTACTGGCCGACATTGACCCGGCCACCTTCAACCTAGCCCCCAGCGCGGTTGAGCAGGTGCTGGCCAGCGAGAAGGGCAAGAATGTGAAGGCCGTGCTTCCCGTCCACCTGTATGGCCAGACGGCCGAGTTTTTTTCAGATTTTGGATCAAAACACGGGGTTGCGGTCCTTGAGGACGCCGCCCAGGCTTGGGGCGCGGAGTCGGCTGGCGTCAAGGCTGGCGGACTGGGACTGGCTGGAGCCTTCAGCTTTTATCCCACCAAGAACCTGAGCGCCGCGGGCGACGCCGGCATGGTAGCCACCAACAGCGACGAGCTGGCCGAGCGCGCCCGCATGTTGCGCCAGCACGGCATGCGCCGCCGCTACTATCACGACGAGATGGGCTGGAATACGCGCCTGGACGGCTTCCAGGGAGCGGTGCTCAGCGTGAAGCTAAAGTACATTGACGGATGGAACCAGGCGCGGCGTACGGTGGCGGAGCGCTACCACACATTATTCCGCAACGCGGCACTGGCCGAAAGCGGTATCTATCCTGCCCACGGGGTCATCCTGCCCCACGAAGTGCCTGGCACACGACACGTGTGGCACCAGTACGTGATCCGGACCCAACGGCGCGACGCGTTGCGCGCCTTCCTGACCGAACGAAAGATCGGTTCAGAGATCTATTATCCCGTTCCGCTCCATTTACAAGAGGCGCTCGAGCACCTGGGCTACAAGCAAGGCGACTTCCCAGAGGCCGAACGGGCCGCCGCCGAGGTTCTGGCCCTGCCCATCTTCCCAGAGATCCGCGAGGACGAGCAGGAGACGGTGGTGAACGCTATTGCCGAGTTTTTGAGCTAGCGGGGTTAGCGGAGTTGGCGCCGCTAGCGGAGTTAGCAAAACTCGCGCCACGCAAGCAAAAGACATAACAAAGCCCCACAACCACTTCGGATGCGGGGCTCTGTTGTGTGTGCGAAGACTCGCCGCTCCCCCGCCCTTCCGGGGTATCTGAGCTGGGGTGGAGTGGCAAGCGAAGATGGTTCTTTGTCATGTCTCAAAATCGAGACATGGGGCACCCGGCCAGAGTTGCTTCCACTCGCTATGGCAGCGGCAGGCGCACTTCGGATGCTTCCTTCGGACTCCAAAACGACCCTTTGGGATCCCAGACCCTTCCGTAGGAGAGCCGAATTGCCCCTTGATATGCTTGCTCGGCTATGACTCTATATTTCCTCTGCCCCGCCCGGTAGAGCCGTTCGGTTGCCCGGCCCTTGACAAAGTACGCCGCCGCGACGTCGTTAACGGCCCATCGTCCGAAAATAACGCTGCGCTCGGCAGGGCTATCAACGGCTCCGGTCGGAGGCAAGGGCACGGAAGCTGCTGCCATTGCTATCTGCTCCTTTTCCGCCTTGGGTCCGAAGTCATCGATGCAGCGGTCTGCGGCTGCGATGGCACCAACATTATTCCCATCGTCCAACGCCTTAAAGGCCTGCTGGAGACACTCCTGCTGAGCGACCGCACCGCATGCGCCAAAAACGAGCGCCAACAAGCTGATCAAAACAAATTTTGCGGATCTACTGAATCTGATTTTCACAAGTCTCCTCCTCGCCAATCTCGACCTCGAATGTCTCAGTCCGTTCTTCTATTGACCACGCTCGGCAAAAACATGACAACACCAGCCGGTATGTCGGGCATTCCGGCAAAGGCTCCATCCCGAAGTGCTTTTTGCGCATCGGGCTTGACCAGGACCGGGATCAACTGAAATTCCCTCCCGCGCTGATCTTTCCGCCCCACAAGCACATCTACCATTTCGTCGCCTCTTGAAAGGCCCAGTTCAAAGTGTTTCTGCGGATAATAGCAATGTCCGGAACCATAACAACCGCTGGAAGAATCGAACACCAGAATCCAAACTTCGTCGCCCTTCGGAATTTCTCTCCAAATCAACCGAACTCGATCAAATTCTCCCACTTCTCTGGGCGCGTCAATCCGTACCCAAGGATTCGAAGAACTCATTCCCATGAGGATTTTGAGGAAGAGAATACCGACGATAACCCCGACAAGAAAAATGGTGAAAAATGTGAGAAAACGCTTAAATTTGGATTTCGGAACCTTTGTTTTGGGGTCCGGGCCCGTTGGTCCAACGGGCCCAGGAGGCTCCTTATTGATCGCTGTCGCAACCGATGTTACGAAATACCCAAGAAGCGAAGCGATGAGGGCGAGGATGGGGGCCGACGTGCTCGGGCCATAAAAGTAGACCGATAGAGTCGCGGACAACAGCGCGACCCCAAACCCCACAATGAGAACGGCTGGTTTCTTTATGCTTTCACGAGCCTCTTCCCCCGTCGCCCGCATGTTAGCACACAGCTACACCATAAGTCCGCCCACAAGTTAGTTATTTTCCGAGGCAAACAGGTGATTTTTCTCCGAGATAACTGCTTTCGTAGCTCAATCTGGTTACCCAGCCGCCTTAACCAAGCTTCTTCACCTCAACATGCGAAGCCTCTTCAATGAAGTTGGCAATGGCGGAATGATCCAACTCGCCTTTGCCGTCGCCCATGAGCGAAAGCAGCATCTGCTGCACCTGGCTGGTGAGCGGCAGGAAGACCTGCTTGGCCTCGGCCGTCAGCAAGGCATTGCGCAGGTCCTTCTGGTGGAGCTTGATCTTGAAACCCGCCTTGAAGTTGCGATTGAAGAGCATGGGAGCCTTGGCGTTGAGCACGGTGGAACCGGCCAGACCGCCCTTCACCGCGTTGAAGACGACCTCAGGGTCGAGCCCGCAAGCCGAGGAGAGCGTCAACGCTTCAGCCATGCCGGCAATGTTGATGGCCACCATGATCTGGTTGGCGAGCTTGGTGATGTTGCCCGCGCCCACCGGCCCGGTCAGCGTGACGGTGGAACCCATTTTGCTGAGGATGGGCTCGGCCTTGGCGAAGAGCTCCGCACTCGCGCCGACCATGATGGCCAACGTGGCGTCGATAGCCTTGGGCTCGCCGCCGGAGACTGGTGCGTCGATGAAGTCCACACCCTTGGCGGCGCAGGCCGCGGCCACCTTCTGCGAGACCAGCGGGTTGATGGAGCTCATGTCGATGATCAGGGTGCCCGGAGCCGCGCCTTCCAGCACTCCACCCGGGCCCAACACGGCCTCTTCCACCTGCGGCCCATCGGGCAGCATGGTGACGATGATGGTGGCCTTGCTCGCCACTTCAGCGTTGGAGCTGGCCGCCTGAGCGCCAGCAGCCACCGCGGTCTGAACCGCCGCGGAATTACAGTCAAAAACTACAGCCTGGTAGCCAGCCTTCAGCAGGTTCGCGAGCATGGGGCGTCCCATGATGCCGAGTCCGATAAATCCAATGGTTGCCATTTCGTTTCTCCTTGGTTCAGTTGCAAAGGTTCTTGTTCAAAGGTTGAAGGTCAGAGATTCAAAGTCAAAAAACATTGCGCAGGGACAGGCCTGAAAACCCCGGTTGCTGCCTGCAGCCGCTGGCGCGTGGAATACTGTTCGACATGGTCAAATTCGTTGCTGTTGCCTTGCTACTTTCCGCCGCATTCTTGCCCGCTCAAACCCAAAAAACTTCCCCAGCGCAGGGTACAGACCAACTGCGCCTTACTTTGATACTTTCGCGCCACGGCATTCGTCCGCCGCTGGCTCCCACCGCCATACTGAACCAGCGCGCCGCCGAACCCTGGCCGGAGTGGGAGGTTCCTCTCGGCTATCTCACGCCCCACGGGGCCGAGGCGATCCGTCCGATGGGCGCTTACCTGCGCGCTAGCATGAGCGGCCTGATCCCCGCCCAGGGCTGCCCTGCCGAGGGCGACATCTACATCTACTCCGACACCGACGAGCGCAACATCATGAGCTCGTTCCACACCTTTGTCGGCTTTGAACCGGGATGCGCGCCGCGGCCCATCCACACCGTGGCTCCAAAGGGCCCGCGCGACCCGCTGTTTTCGCCCACCGCAGCCCCACCGGCTGAGGCTGTGGCCGCAGATCGCCGGGCCTATGCCGGTATGGATCTGGCCGCCTATACCTCGGCCGCGCAGAATCCCGAACTGAACGAGCTCGCAAAGATCCTGGCTCCCGACCTCGCGCATCCAGCCGCCAAACCGTTGCTGGCGGAGGCCATGCCGCTCTCCCTGGCCGTCTCGCTGGTGGAAGACTTCCAGCTCGAGTACATTGACGCCAAGCCCATGACCCAGGTGGGTTGGGGACGCGTGGACGCCGCCACCCTCAACCGCCTGATGGTGCTGCACGCCAAGGGATTTGCCCTCTTTGCGCGCCCCCGGCTGGCCGCCCGCAGCCACGTCTCCAACCTGATGGCGCACATGCTCGCAACGCTGGAGCAGGCCGCCGGAACCGTACCGGTGGCGGGCGCCATTGGCCCCCCAAACGCGCATCTGGTTTACATCAGCGGTCACGACACCAACCTCTTCAACATTGCCGGCTTGCTCAACCTCAACTGGATGGCCGAAGGCATTGCCAACGACACCCCGCCCGATTCCCATCTGGCGTTTGAACTGTGGCAGAACCGGCGCTCCAAACAGTACTCGGTCCGCCTTGTCTACCGCGCGCAGAGCATTGAACAACTACGTTCCGCTTCGGCGCTTACCGCAGCCAACAAGCCCGTTGAAGTGGAACTGACTGCGCCGGGCTGTACCAAGACCGGCCTCTGCCCGTTTGCCGCCTTCGACAAGGCTGTCCAAGGTTTGCTGGACCCCACTTACATCAAGCCGGAGATGCCTGCGCTGCAGATCACACCGGCCAATTTCTAGTACTCCTGCTCACCATGCACGTCTGCTGCATGCAATGCCTGGGTGCCCCACCCTTCGAACGTTCTTTGTTCGAAGGGTGGGAACGAACAATACCCAGGCCATGCTCTTTTTGACCCGGCCCAGACGAACGGCATCGTGCGATCCCACCCTAGCGACAAAAACAAGAACGTCGCGAGGGTGGGGCACCCAGACCGTGTTGCAATTCATAAAGGCTGGATCAGTTAGGTAAGCATCAAAGTTTCTTGAAGCGCGCCGCCACAGCTTCCGCATTGCGCGCCAGCAATCCCACATCGCTGCCCGCGGCCACAAAGTTGAAGCCCATCTCAAACAGGCTCTCCACATCGTCCAAACCGCCGGCCAGGGTGCCCGCGCTCTTGCCTGTGGCGCGGATGCGCTTGGCCGCGGCGGCCAGCAAGGCGCGCGCTTCAGGATGCTTGGCGTTGCCCAGATGGCCCATATCGGCGGCCAGATCGCTGGGTCCAATGAACAAGCCATCCACGCCGTCGATGGCCGCAATGGCCTCAATCTGCTCTACAGCCACGCGGGTCTCGATCTGCAGAATCACGCAGATGTCCAGATGGGCGTTGGCGTGATAGTTGCTCACGCGGCCGTAGTCGTTGGCGCGCGGAGCTACGGACACACCGCGGATGCCCAGGGGCGGATAACGCGTGGCCGCCACCGCTGCCAGCGCCTCTTCTGCATTTTGCACAAAGGGGATGAGCAGCGTGCGAGCGCCCACGTCCAGCGCGCGCTTGATGATGACCGGCTCGTTCCACGGAATGCGGAAGACGGGCTCTGCCGTGCCACCCTTCATGGCCTGCAATTGCGGCAACAGCGTGACGATGTCGTTCGGTCCATGCTCGCCATCGATCACGATCCAATCAAAGCCTGCGCCGGCAATCACCTCAGCGCCGATGGGGCTTGCCAGTGCGCTCCACAATCCCACCTGGCGTTCATGTGCGGCTAGTGCCTGCTTGAAGCGATTCCGCGGCATGTTTCCTGGCCACTCGGACATTGTCTTCCTCCTTGATGCGGCGCTTGGTGCCATGCGCCTTATTAGATTACGTCTCGAGACGCGCGCTGCGTCTCATCCCTGCGCGAAGCGCGGCTGCTGCACCGCAGGTGCTCAATCCCACCCTTGCCTGCAAAGAACGCAGTCAAGGATGGGGCACCCAGGCGTCTCAGTTCTGCGCCGCAGGCGAGTCTGCTGCATGCAATGCCCGAACCGCAGGTGCTGGCAGCTCAATGCGCTTAATCTCGCCCACGATCGGGCCAAAGCTCACGATGGCGCAGAAGGCGATGAAGGCTACAAAGATCAACGCAAAGTTATACGATCCTGTGTACAACACAATGGCGCCGATGATGAGCGGTGTGGTGACTCCGGCCAGGTTGCCGCAGAAGTTGAACAGTGCACCGTTCATGCCGATCATGCCCTTGGGCGAGGTATCGGCGATCACCGTCCAACCCAGCGCGCCAATGCCCTTGCCAAAGAAGGAGAGCGACATGAAGACCAGCATCCAGGTCTGCGAGCTGGCGTAGTTGCAGGCGATGATCGTCATGGAGAGCGCCATGCCGGCCATGATGGGCAGCTTGCGCGACAGGCTCAGCGAGCAGCCGGAACGCAACAGCTTGTCGCTGATCACGCCGCCCAGAAGGCCGCCGATGCCGCCGCACAAACCCGGCACCGCCGCCACCAGACCCACCTTGACCACCGACATGTGCCGCGCCTGGGAGAGATAGAGCGGGAACCAGGTGAGGAAGAACCAGGTGAGCGTGGTGATGCAGTACTGGCCCAGATAAACACCCACCAACATACGATAGCCCATGAGCATGCGCACCGTGGCCCAGTTGAGGGTGTTCTTGCCTGCAGCCTTGCCGGAGTCGGTGGAGACGAGCCCTCCGCCGCGCTCAATCATCTCGGCTTCAGACTTGGAGATGCGGGGATGATCCTTAACGCTGAAGATGTTGGTGTACCAGAGCACGGCGAAGAAGATGCCCAGGACGCCCATGAACCAGAAGCAGCTCTGCCAGCCCCAGGCCTGAATCAGCCAGCCGAAGATGGGCGCAAACACAGGCAACGCAAAATACTGGCTGCTGTTGAAGATGGCCGAGGCGCGACCGCGCTCCGAGGTTGGAAACCAGGAAGCGACGATGCGTCCGTTGCCGGGAAAGACCGGTGACTGCGCCAGCCCCGAAAGCAAACGCAGCACGAAGATCATGGTGAAGGCACCGGCCGCTGGCAGACTGCCCGCAAAGCCGGTGATAAAGGCAAACACGGACCAGAGAACAATGCTGATGCCATAGACGCGCTTGGAGCCAAAGCGATCCAGCAAGCCGCCCGAGGGCAACTGGCCCAGCGCATAGGCAATGCCAAAGCCGAACAGCAGTTGGCCCAGCTTCCCGGCATTCATGCCAAGGTCCTTGGGCATGGCGGCCACGGCCTGCGAGAGCGCGGAACGGTCAGCAAAGCTGAAGCAGCTGACCGCAAAGAGGATGACGATAATCAGATAGCGAACCCGGCTCTGCTTGGTCTCTTCCACTTGGATTCCTTTTCCCTTCAGGCTTCGTGGTTCACGCATTGAATGAGGCCGCGAATGTAGCCGTAACAGAATGCGAACGATTGCAGCGAACCGGGATCGCGCTCGGCAATGGGCACGTGATCGGGCATAAGCATGTACTCATAGCCGATCTCTTTGTAGACGCGGATGACGCGCACGAAATCGATGTCGCCCTCGTCCGGGAAGACCTCCTCGAAGTCGTCGCGATGGCCGCGAATGTTGCGGAAGTGTACGTTGAAGATTTTCTTGCGTGTGCCAAAGTAACGAATCACATCGAAGATCTCTTCGGCCGGATTCTGGAGGTCTTCTGAGACTGTGCCCTGGCAGAAGTTGAGGCCGTGATAGGGGCTTTCGTGGATGGCAACAAACTTCTTCAACCCGTCAATGGTGCCGAGCACGCGGTTGATGCCCTGATAGCCTTCGGGAGGCACGCCGGGGTCCTGCGGATGGCAGGCCATGCGAATCTTGTACTCGTTGGCCACCGGGATGATGCGCTCCAGAAAGTAGGTGATGCGCTCCCAGAAGGTGTCGCCATCCACGTGTCCGGCGCGGGTCAGCGGGGTCTCGGGCTTGGCGTCCTTCAGGCTCCACACATGGTCCATGGCATCGCCACGGCCGGGCTTGCGTCCGCTGCGCAGCACGCCCAGCAGGCTCATGTTGTACTTGATGGAAGGAATGCCGGCGGCCGCGCAATTCTTAATAAAAATTTGCAGCTGCTCAATGTCGCGATCGCGCTCCGGGCTCTGGGCCAGCATCACGGCCGGATGCTTTTCCTTGTCAATGTGGCTCGACTCCAGAAAGGGCGGCGCGGTGCAGTCCACACTGATCTTGTACTTGGCGGCCAGATCCGTCATCCGCTTCAGCTCGTCCACGGTGGCGTAGAGGCGGTCGCCTGGAATCTCCGGATAGCCGCAGACATTGCGCACCCCATAGCGGGCCAGGTAGGCCAGATGCACGTCGTTGGTGGGGGCAGTCTGGTCGCCCAGCTTCATCTTGGCAGCAGGCAACGGCGTCTTGCCCACAACATCGCCCTGGCTGGTGGCTGGGGCAGCGGCAATCAGCCCGGCAGCGCCACTGCTCATGAGGAATTGTCTACGGTTCATGGTTCCAGCCCCTCCCCGAGGCAACAGGTGGTCCATCCGGTCAAGAGATATGACATCTTCCCTCTCAGGTTGTGTTTTTACCGGTCAAGAACCTCGATTGTCAAGAAAAACCGGATTAATCTTGCCTACACTCGAACCAAGGTGATATGACATCTTATGAATTCACCTTCAGGAGTTGCGCTGTGGAGTCCTTGCACATAGCCCCCAATTCGAGCAGCCTCTCCGGCAGAGTGGTCGCCCAGATTAGCGGGCTGATCAACGACGGCACCCTGGTTCCGGGCGAAAAACTCCCCCCCGAGGCGGAGATTGTGCGCCAGCAGCGGGTAAGCCGGACGGTGGTGCGGGAGGCCATGTCGCGCCTGCAGGCCTTGGGCCTGGTGGTGACGCGCCACGGTATTGGCAGCTTCGTCCGCGAGGACCTGGACCGCGACCATCTGGGGCTGGAGCCAGCCAACCCCGCCGTGGCCCGAGACCTGATGGCGATTCTGGAGCTGCGCATCGGACTGGAAACCGAGACCGCTGCCCTGGCCGCCAAGCGCCGCACCGAGGGCGATCTGGAAGCCATGGAGCGGGCTCTCGCCGACTTTGCCGAAGAGACCGAGGGGCGAGGCGACGGCATCGATCCGGACTTCTTCTTCCACCTGGCCATTGCCCGGGCTGCCCACAGCCGCTACTTTATGGAGATACTTTCCTCGCTGGGCCCGAGCGCGATTCCCCGCTCGCGGCTGCGGATCAACGAGAACGAAGAGGCTCCGCGCGTGTACCTGACGCGCGTGCATCACGAGCACGAAGACATCTTTGACGCCATTCGCCGGGGCGATTCGGACGCCGCCCGCGCCGCCGTCCGCAACCACCTGGGCAACGGCCGCGAACGCATGCGCCGGGCCGCCGAACAGCGCGCCGCCACCGAAGCGAGGACCCGATGAACACCACCACAGAAACTCTCCACACGCCGCGCATCACATCGCCCACGCCCCGCATCACGTCCATGCGGGTGATCCCGGTTGCCGGGCAGGATTCCATGCTGCTCAACCTGAGCGGTGCACACGGCCCCTGGTTCACGCGCAACGTGGTGCTGCTCACCGATGAAGCCGGCCGCACGGGCGCGGGCGAAGTGCCGGGCGGCGAAAAAATCCGCACGGTTCTGGAAGAGGCGCGGGAGCTGGTTGTCGGACAACCGGTGGCGGCTTACAACGCGGTGCTGAACGCCATGCGCCAGCGCTTTGCCGATCGCGACACGGGGGGACGCGGGCAACAGACCTTCGACCTGCGTATCACCATCCACGCGCTGACCGCGGTGGAAGCGGCCATGCTGGATCTACTGGGCCAGCACCTTGACCTTCCCATTGCGGCGCTGCTGGGCGAGGGCGTGCAGCGCACCCAGGCGCCGGTACTGGGCTACCTGTTTTATATTGCCGACAGCCGCAAGACCACGCTCAACTATCGCCGTGCGACAGAGGGCGATGCGTGGACCCAGTTGCGCGACCAGGAGGCGTTGACGCCGGAAGCTATTGTGCGACTGGCCGAGGCCACCCATGCGCGCTACGGCTTTGAGGACTTCAAGCTGAAGGGCGGCGTGCTGACTGGCGCGGAAGAGATGCGCGCCGTGGAGGCACTGGCCGAGCGCTTTCCCCAGGCCCGCATCACGCTCGACCCCAACGGCGCCTGGTCGCTGGCCGAAGCCATCGCGCTCTGCAAGGGCCGCGGCAATGTGCTGGCCTACGCCGAAGATCCCTGCGGTGCGGAGCAGGGCTTCAGTGGGCGCGAGGTGATGGCGGAGTTCCGCCAGGCAACCGGGCTACCCACGGCCACCAACATGATCGCCACCGACTGGCGGCAACTGCGCCATGCGCTGCGGCTGGGCTCGGTGGATATTCCGCTGGCCGATCCGCACTTCTGGACCATGCAGGGCTCGGTACGCGTGGCGCAGATCTGCCGCGATCAAGGCCTGACCTGGGGCTCGCACTCCAACAACCATTTTGATATTTCGCTGGCCATGTTCACGCAAGTGGCCGCCGCCGCGCCGGGCCGCATTACCGCCATTGACACCCACTGGATTTGGCAGGATGGCCAGCATCTTACCCGTGAGCCGCTGCAAATTGCGGGGGGCAAAATCGATCTGCCCAAGCGGCCGGGACTGGGCATTGAAGTTGATCTGGATGCAATCGAACGCGCCCACTCCGCGTACACCCGCCATGCCCTGGGTGCACGCGACGACGCAGCCGCCATGCAGTTTCTCCTCCCCGGCTGGACATTCGACCCCAAACGCCCCTGCCTGGTGCGCTGATCCCTGATCAAAAGAAGGAACCCCCGATGACCCAATCTACCCCCGAAGCCCGCGTCCTGCGCATCCACGCCATCGACAACGTGGCGGTGGTCGTCACCAATGGAGGCCTGGCAGCCGGCACGGTACTGGCCGATGGCCTGACCCTGCGCGAAGACGTACCTGAAGCGCACAAGGTGGCGCTGGTGGACCTGGCCACGGGTGACCCGATTGTGCGCTACGGCGTCTCCATCGGCACCGCCAAGCAAGACCTTCCGCGGGGTAGCTGGATTCATGAAGGGCTGATCCTGCCGCCGGCCGCGCCGCTCTTGAGCACCGCTCCGCTGGCCACGGCCGTGCCCGCGCCCTTGCCGCCGCTCGAAGGCTACACCTTTGAGGGGTATCGCAATGCCGACGGCTCGGTAGGCACCAAGAATCTGCTCGCCATTGGCACCACGGTGCAGTGCGTTGCGCCCACGGTGGAGTATGCGGCCAAAAAAATTCGCGAGGAGCTGCTGCCCAAGTATCCGAACGTCGATGGCGTGGTGGCCATCACCCACAGCTACGGCTGCGGCATGGCGCAGGATTCGCCCATGGCGGCCATTCCCATCCGCACCATTCGCAACCTGATCCTGAACCCCAACTTTGGCGGCGATGCGCTGATTGTGGGTCTGGGCTGCGAAAAGCTCCAGCCCGCCAAGCTGATGACCGACAGTGCCCTGCCCATTCTGGAAGACCCCACCACGCTCTTCGTGCTGCAGGATGCCACGCATGGCTTTGGCGAGATGGTGGCCACGATCATGGAGCACGCCGAGAAGAAGCTGGCCAAACTGAACCTGCGCCAACGCGTCACCTGCTCCGCCGCTGACCTAGTGCTGGGTGCGCAGTGCGGCGGATCGGACGCGCTCTCCGGCGTGACCGCCAACCCGGCCGTGGGCTTTGCCGCTGACCTGCTGGTGCGCGCTGGCGCCACCGTGATGTTCAGCGAGGTCACCGAGGTACGCGATGCCGCACATCAGGTGACGGCGCGCGCCATTACGCCCGAGGTGGCCAAGGACTTTTTGCGGGAGATGGCCTTCTATGACGCCTATCTGGATGCCGGCGGCGTAGATCGCGAAGCCAATCCCACACCGGGCAACAAGAAGGGCGGGCTGGCTAACGTAGTGGAGAAGGCGATGGGCTCTGTGGCCAAGTCTGGCACTACCGCGCTGATGGCGGTAACGGGACCAGGCGAGCGCGTGACCCAGAAGGGGCTGGTGTTTGCCGCAACCCCTGCTAGCGATTTTATTTGCGGAACGCTGCAACTGGCCGCGGGCATGAACATGCACATCTTCACCACCGGACGCGGCACGCCCTACGGTTTGTCGCCGGTGCCGGTCATCAAAGTGGCCACCAACAGCGGCCTGGCCCAGCGCTGGCACGACCTGATCGACGTGGATGCCGGCCGCATTGCCACCGGCCACGCCACCGTGGAAGAAGTGGGCTGGGAGATTTTTTCTTTGATTCTGGACGTGGCCAGCGGGAAGAAGCAAACCTGGGCCGACCACTGGGGTCTGCACAACGACTTTGTGCTCTTCAATCCGGGGCCGGTGACGTAGAGGTGTCCGCCGCAAATACTGTCATGTTCAGGCGATTCCAAGTTGAAAGGGAATCGCCTGCCCCCCTCAGGGGCTAAAGCCCCGCTCATTTCAGGCTGTTTGCGGCACGACTAAAGTCGTGCTCTTTCAAAACATAGACGACTATCTTTGGAACGGACGCCCCCAGAGCCTCGCCGTCTCAACGATTCTCAAAAAGACGCTTGCGGAGCGCGTCCTTCGGCACTATCTTCGACGGTGCACGGGCGTGCCGGTGTTTCGCATGCCTGAGTTGGAAGGAACTCCACAATGAAGACCTATGGAATTCGTCTCTTTATGCTCCCACTTTGGCTGCTGCTGCTTGCGGCAACAATCTGCGGCGGCAGAATGGCCGGTGCAGCTACCGTCAAGATCGGCGACACGGACAACGGGACCACGATTCACCTGAAGACCGGCGACACGGTTGAAGTGCAGCTCAAGGCGAACCCGTCGACCGGGTATATGTGGTTTATCCGGCCCAAATCGACCTCGTTGCTCAAGCTTGCCGGCCAGACCACAACCGAGCCCACAGAATCCGGTGTGGGACGGCCCGTCTTTCAGATCTTCCGTTTCACGGCAATCAAAGTGGGCGAGGGCGATCTGCTGTTCCACTACGTCCGTTCCTGGGAGCCGCCCGCAGACAATGAGACGCGATTCACGCTGCATTTGACGGTTGAGTAGAGGCCGCCTGCTCTATCGCTGCATGGTCATGGGCGCGCCGGCAATCTTGAGCCGCACGCGAAATACCTTGTCGCTGCAGGTAATGTAGAGCGTCTTGCGGTCGGCTCCGGCCCAGGCCACGTTGGAGGTGCGGTTGGGCATCACCAGTGTGCCCAGCGGCTTGCCCTCCGGCGTAAAAATCCACACCCCACCGGGACCGGCGGAGTAGATGTTGCCCTCCACATCCACCTTCATGCCGTCGGGGTTGCCGGGACGGGGATCGGCCGTCGCATCGTAGAGCAAACGGGGCTGGGCAAGGGTTCCATCCGCCTGCACGGTGTAGCGCATCCAGGTCTTCTGCGGCTGCGAGTTGTCCACGTAGAGAAACTTTTCATCGGGCGAGAAGGCGATGCCGTTCGGCCGCGGAAGGTCCTTGATGAGCAGCTCCAGCTTCTCGTGCTCCGGCGGCGCGCCGGCGGCGTGGGTGAGCGCTCCCTTGATCCGGTAAACGCCATTCACCACCAGCTGCTTCTCGGGGTCAGCATCGCTGTGCGACTCCAACCCATAGGGCGGATCGGTGAAGTAGAGCGTGCCGTCGGATTTGTAGACCAGATCGTTGGGACTGTTCAGCCGCTTGCCTTCATACGTGTCCGCAAGGATCGTGAAGGGGCCAGCCGGGTCCAGCTTCTCCAGCCGGTAGACGTCGCGCTGCGCATGGCCTGCCACCGTCACCCGTCCACGCACATCCAGCGTCATGCCGTTCGAGCCCGGCTCCGGTCCTTTGTACGCCCGCAGCTCCTTCCATCCGCTGGGCTGGAGAAAGATGCTGGCGCCCTTTTGCGGCTGCCACTGGCGCATGCTGTTGCTGGTAATGTCGGCAAACAGCAGCCGACCCTCAACCCACACCGGCCCTTCGGTCCAGGTAAATCCTTCTACCACCTCTTCCATCACCGCGTCCATCGGCACAACGCGATCAACGGCCGCATCCAGCCGGTCCAGCTTGACCGGGGAGGTGGCAAGCACGCGATCACCGCCGCCAGACTGCGCCACCCCATAGGGCACAGAGGCAGAAGCAACAACCGCAAAGGCAACAACGAGCCATCCAATCTTCATCTCTTCATCCTTTGTCCGGCGTTAGGCGGTCGCCCAGGACCGGCCTCGACGCGCGTTCCCATTGCCGCGCTCCAGCCCCCCTCCTGTCAAGCTTTGCGTTGCTCAAACTCTTATTGGTCCGGCCCCTGAATACTGAGAATGGGGTACCCCATCCATCTCGCGTTTTGTGCGGGATGGGTGGGATAGATTGACCCGATCGGAGGGTCGGATCAATCGGTAACCTGCGCCCCACTTGCCGCCCGCGACCAGAAGTCTTATCGTTCCCTTGAAGGACCACAGCGGCAAACCGCTGGGCGAAAGGTGCAACTTTATGCAAAATCCCCTGTCGATTCGTTCTCTGCGCTCGGTTTTTCTGCTGGCGATGCTCGCCGTGCTGGGTCTCGGTCTGGCTTCCGCCGCCGTGGTGCAGGTGGGCGCCAGTGATAATGGCGGTGCCATCAAGGTGAAGAAGGGCGACATCGTTGAGCTGACCCTGCCCACCAACGCCAGCACCGGATACGACTGGACGATTCTGCCTGCTTCCACCACCCTGCTCAAGCTGCAGACGCACACCTCCAAGCGCTCTCCGGGCGGCCAGCTGGGCGCACCGGGGATGAGCACATTCCGCTTCATCACTACCGCCAAGGGCTCCGGCAATCTGTCCATGGAGTACGCGCGCTCCTGGGAGCACAGCCCCACCACCGACAAGAAATTCGCGCTGCGCGTCGACATTCAGTAAGCGAACGGCGCCCGTCCAGTTTGCAAGACCCCGCGCCCCATGCGGCAGTACCAAAGGGTCTGTGCAAGCCCGAGCGGACCGCTTACAATCAACTGGAAATGGCCAAAGCAAAAGAAAAGATTCTTGAAGTTGCTTGTCCCGACTGCGGCGCGATGCTGAGGATCGATGCTGCCACGGGGCTAGTGGTCAGCCACACCCCAGCTCCGCGCAAACGCATGTTTGAAGACCTGGAGACGGCTGCCCAGGCACTGCGCGACCAGGAAGAACGCACCGCGTCCATCTTCCGCCAGTCAATGGATGCGGAAAAGAACAAGGAAGACCTGCTGGAGAAGCGGTTTGCCGAGGCGCTGCGCAAGGCCAAGGACGCTCCGGACGAAAAGCCGCTGCGCGTCTTCGATCTGGACTGAGGAGCAGGCGTTGAACGCCTGCTGGAGGCGCGGGAGCAGCCGCAAGCCAGGCCGAAGGCGTATGCTGCTCATTACGGTGCTGGTTCCCGCCCCTTTTGTGGGCTTTGCATCCCCCACCCGTTCGCGCGATACTCAGTACACCGTTTGCACCGTGGCTCCGGCCACGTGGCCCGCATGAAGGAGAAACCATGCCGTTTGCGCCGCAGCCCGATCCCGTCGCAGCAACCGCGCCCGCCAAGCGCCGCACGGACTGCTCTTCCGTACCCTGGGCCCGTATTGCTGCAGCGGGAACGCTGATTGCCAGCGGCGGCCTGCTCTTGAGCGGCAATCGCAAGGCCGGTTTGGTGGCTGCCACCGCCGGCACTTCACTGGCTCTGCTGGACCAGCAGGACGTGGTGCTCAGATGGTGGGACAGCCTGCCCGGCCACATCAGCAAGGTGCAGAAGGTACTTGGACAAGTGCAGGAGACGCTGGACGATGTGGTGATCCAGCGCGAAAAGCTGGCCAAGCTGCTTGGCCGTTAAACCCGTTCTTTACCGAAAGCCGCGCCACATTGTGCGAAAATCCTGAACAGGCCCGGCCAACTCATGCGACTGGTTAAATTTTTCGTTGCGTTCAATGCGATCGTTCTGGCGGCGGCCTTTGCCCTTGCGGCACAGACCACTCCCACAGCGCCAACACCCTTGGTGCTGGTAGGCGGCACCGTGGTGGATGTGACGGCATGGGGCCAGTCCGCCCACGATCTGCACGACGCGGTGGTGATTATCCGGGAAGGCCGGATCGCTGAAGTCGGACCTGGGTCCACGCCCATCCCCAAAGGCGCGCGGGTTCTGGACTGCAAGGGCAAGTTCCTGATTCCAGGCCTGATTGACGGCTTTGCCGGGATGAACTCCCAAGCCCAGGCCAACGCCAACCTCTACATGGGCGTGACCACGGTGGTGACCGTAACCGACCCCCAGCGTGGCCCGGCAGACCTCGCGGCGAATCCCACCCCGCATCTTTACCTGATTGATTCCATTGGCACCACCGACACCTGGAGCCTGTTGGCCCGGCGTCCGGAGTGGGCAGGCACGCTGCGCGAGGGGCCGCATCCCACCGAGCTGACCCCGGAAGAGACAGCACGGCAGATGACCGACACCGCCCGGCTGGGCACCCGCGTGCTGCTCCTGGACAGCAATATTACCGCTGCCAACACGCAATGGATTGTGAACCACGCCCACAAGATGGGGCTGGTGACTTACGGAGTTTTTGCGGCCACGCCTTACAAGGTGGGTTTGGAAGCCGGCGTGGATGTGCTGCTGCACATGAACCGTTATCTGCTGGGCGTGGTCCCAGACGAGCTGCTGCGGCCGCTGGTCTCAGACCCGGACGGCTCAACTTCGTCCACGGCCGCCGACTACTCGGAGCGCATTCCGCCCACCGACCTGCACCTGCGCAACTACGCCAAGACGATTGCGGCGCACCATGCGGCGCTGATGCCGACCTTCAGTCTGTTCTATACAGAACTGCCCGCACACCGGAATCTGTGGAAGGAGCCGGTGGCCAAGCTCTTTGATCCGGCCAGCATGGATCAACCGTCGAACCCTGAGACGGGCGAGTTCGACTACCCCTTGCCGCAATGGGAACGCAGGCTGCCCGGCAGCAGCCAACGCTGGCTGGAAGAGAGTTTGCGCAAAAAGGCCGAGCAGCGCGCCATGCGCTTGTGGCGCATCAACCAGGCGCTGTTTGCCGCCTTCCCGCATTATCTGGCGGCCAGCGGCGCAGGCTCACGCGGTTCCATGCCCGGCATCTCACTGCACACGGAGCTGGAACTGCTGGTGCGGCTGGGCTTGTCGCCCCGTGAGGCGTTGGCCGCCACCACCAACAACTACGCGCTGGAGTTTGGCTGGAACGAGCTGGGGCTCATCGCTCCCGGACGCCGGGCCGACATTCTGGTGCTGGACGGCGACCCCACAGCCAACGTGTGGAACGCCCGCCGCATCTCCACACTGATTTTGGACGGCAATACGGTGGACCGCGACGCGCTGCTGCACTTGCGGCGGTAGGTCTCTGACCGCGTGAAATAGTCTCATTGAGATTTGAGGCTTCCCACCCTTTCGCTAAAAAACGCGAAAGGATGGGGCACGGAACTGGTTCAAAATCATCCGGCCAGAAGCCTGAAGCCTTTCCGGAATACGCTGTTCGCGGGCAGGCTCATCCGTTCAAGAATTTTAAAATATTCTCCGTCGAATCCACTTCACCCAGGCGCGGCAGGATCTTCTCCAAACTGATGCGCTGCGCTTCGGCGTCCAGATCCGTCATGGCGTCCCGGGCCAGTACAACGTTGTAGCCTAGCTCATGCGCAAGGCGCGCCGTGGACTCAACCCCCATGCAGGTGGCCACCCCGGCCAGCACAATCTGCGTCACGCCCAGCGCGCGGAGCTTCTGGTCAAGCCCGGTGCCTGTAAAAGCGCCCCAGGTCTGCTTGCTCACGTGCAGGTCGGCAGGCTCAACGCCCAGCTCCGGCAGCAGCTCATTCCAGTCCGGGGCCGGGATGCGGCGGCTGAAAGACTGGTCCGAGCGGCCCGTCGGCCTGCCCGTCACGTTGACCCACACCACCGGCAGGGCGCGGCTGCGGAAGGCCCGCGCCAGCTCCACGGTATGTGCTACCACCTGACTCATGGGGTCCACCGAGGGCAACCCAGCAATCCCCTTCTGCAAATCGATCACCACCAGTGCCGCCACTGGGTCGAGCGCGGTCATCGCCATGTTTTTGCTACTCCTTGTCTTTCTTGGCGAATTGCCAGCTGGTGAACAGTGCAAAAGCCGCAGCGGACAATGTCGCCAGCCAGCGATTACCCGGGGCGCCGCAGCAGAGCTGGCCCAAGTGGGCCAGCGACCCTCCCAGCAGGAAGTTGAAGATACCCCAGGCCACATTCAGCGGGGGCGAGCTGAGCCCCTTGCCGGGCGGCTTGGAAAAGGGGGTCGGGAAGCGGTCGCCGCAGATGCCCTTCACAAAATGCGGGATTCCATTGGTCAAAAATAATGCTGCCGCTACACAGGCCAGGCCCTGCAACCAACTCTGCATCGTTCTTCTCCTTCACGCCACATTCTGTTTAAACCACAACCTGTTCGTGGATCAACTTCACAGGCTGCGGAATAACTCGGTAATTCAAGCTGAAAACCCCAGAGAGCATGCCGCAGGGGCTAAAGCCCACCCCTTGTTTGTGCTGCTTTCGGCACGACTAAAGTCGTGCCCTGTTACAAAGCATGCAGGCTGATCGGTAATGCGATCTGATCGGTAAATTGAAGAGTTGCCGGATCTACCTTGATCTTCATCTTTCTGAAATGGTGTAGACCTGAAATTCATGGGTATCCCACCCATTGGTATCCCACGCATTTCCGCAAAAAACGCGGAAATGGATGGGGCACGGAAGGCTGTAGCAAAAGATAAGTGCTCTAGCCGGGCAGAAACAGCAGGACGCACCTTGCCGTCCGATCGATTTCCGCAAGGCAGCTCTTTCGAATGCCCGGCGCGAAGCGCGTCTGCTGCATGCAATGCCGCGAAGCGTGGCGGTCACGTGCGATGCCGCGAGGCGCGCTGCCGCACCGCAGGTGCCTGCATGCAATGCCCGCACCGCGGGTGCCTAGTCTCGCACGGGCACCACGATGTTGACCTCCTCGACCTCCATCAACCCGGTCCCGGTCAGCTCTTCCAGATGCGGCAGCACCGCCTCCACCTTCTCGCGGGTATCGATGAACTTCACCAGAACCGGCAGGTGGTCGCTGATGTCCAGAATGTGCGCGGAATGGAAGCGGTGTTTAGCGCCGAATCCGGCCACGCCTTTGAGTACCGTGGCCCCGGCGATGCCGCTCTTGAACAGGAAGTCGAGCACCGAGGCATACACCGGCACCCCGTGATGTTTGGCGCCGTCGGAGAGATAGAGGGTCACCTTCACAGCCTTGCCACTGGTCAGCATGCGCGCTCCTTGGGTCCGATCCGCGGCGTGCAACCGACAACGCGCAGCCGAACCCCAACCGAGGCATTTGAGCACCAATCGCTAGCAGTGCGCAAGAGCCAACAGCACATCCCGCAGCCGTTCCCGTCCGCAGAGTTCCGTCTCATCCCACAGCAGCATCCATCCCCTACCAGCATGCCGCGAAGCGGGTCTGCCGCACCGCAGGTGCCTGCATGCAATGCCTAGATCATCTCTGCGACGACCGATCCGACCCAGGTGGCAAGAAGACCAAGGAAGAAGCTGCCGCCGGCGTAGAGCGCGGCCAAGAGCACCGCGCCCGAGCGCAGCGTGGAGAGCGTCTCCCACTCATAGGTGGAGAAGGTGGAGTAGGCGCCGATGAAGCCGATGGGAACAAGATAGCGCCAGGCCGGGTTCAACCCCGCGCGTTTGCCCAGCGCGGTAAGCGTGAAGCCGATGATCAGGCAGGCCGTGATGTTGATGACAAACGTGCCCCACGGAAAGCGTACTCCATAGCGTCCAGAGATGGTGGACCCTACCCAGTAGCGCGCCATGGAGCCCAGAGCGCCACCGAGCGCGATCAGCATATATTTTTGCAACGAACCTCTCCTCTCAAGGAAACTCGCAGGGGAGCCGCACAATGACGCCGGGGCGAGATCCGCCTGCCAGGAGTCATCATCTGCCTATTGCCGGCAGCGGTTCAGGGTGAACTCCATCACCCTTGGGTTGTTGCTCCTATCTTATCCCGCCGACTGCACCGCGGAGGGCCGCAAAGGCAGAAAGGGCGCGGAACCCGATGGATTCCGCGCCCTCTGGAACTTCCCTGGCGGCTATTTCAGGCTCTTCACATACGCCGCCACGGAGGCGGCATCAGCAGCGGCAAAACCAGCCCACGGCTGCACGTGTTTGCCCTTGGGCGCGCCGCCCTTGGTGAGCAGATCCGCAATCTGGCCGGCGCTCTTGGCCGTCCCGATCAGCTTGGGAGCCATGGGCGGCTTGCCCACGCCGGCTGCCCCGTGGCACATCTGGCACTTCGCGGTATAGATTGCGGCACCATCGCTGGCAAACGCCGTCATCGAGAAAGTGGCCAGCATGGCCAGCAACATCATGGTCTTCTTCATGGTTCGTAGTCCTTTGCAGGGTTGGTCGGGTTAACGTTTTGCGGACGGCCTTGGTCGAACGCAGCCTCCACTCCATCGAGCGGGAAGGCGCTCAAGCGCGCCGCCCCATGTCTTCCGCACACCGCGGTTCTACTTCAAGCTCTTCACGTACGCGGCCACCGCCTTGGCATCAGCAACAGTAAGGGTGGCCATGGGATTGGCGTGAATGCCCTTGGGTGCGCCGCCCTTGGTGAGCAGGATAACAATCTGGTCGGCGCTCAAGGCTATGCCAACCAGCTTGTTCTGCCCGCCCATCTTTCCGGTACCACCAGCGGCGTGGCAAACCATGCACCGGTTCCTGTAGATCAACGCTCCGTCCTCGGACCATGCGGTCATCGAAAATGCCGCCACCAGAGCCAGCGAAATGATGATTCTCCTCATTGTCCGATATCCTTTCCGAGATCATTCTCGTTTGGGATTTTCGGAGTGGTCTGCTTGCAGTGCCACATCCACACCTTCGGTGTCCAGTGGATGCTCGTGCTTGTACTGCTCAACAGGCATCTTGCCGTCAAACCACGCCCAGTTCATGGGGTAGACATCCGGGTCCAGGAATACCTGGTAGAAATGCCAAACGATGATGGCCAGCGTGGCCAGAATCGCCTCGTAGAAGTGGATCGCGGTGGCCACATCCAGCCACCATCGCGCCAGAATGCTGCCCACCCACACCTTGGCCCACAGCATGGTGCCGGTCACGCCCATCAGGGCCGTGCCCCACACCAGCGCCCAGTATTCGGCCTTCTCCGCATAGTTGAAGCGGCCGTACTGCGGCTTGTTCTTGCTCAGGCCCAGGTAGTAGAGCATAGCGCCGATCCCGTCCAACAGGTCCTTGGGTCCCGGCATCAGGTCGCGGATCAACTTGCGCCCTTCCGCCAGCATGGCCAGATAGAAGACATGATAGATGCCAGCGCCTATCAGCACCACGCCGGCAATGCGATGGATGATGCCGCGCCAGTGCTCGCCCATGCCGAAGTTCTGCGCAAGCCAAGTGTAGGGGAACTTGAGCGCAAAGCCGGTAATCACCAGCACAATGAAGCTGCTCAACAGCGTCAGATGCTGCCAGCGCTGCTGCGTGCTCATACGCGTCATCATGGGGTTCTGCATGCGGCGGATGGCCACTGCCTTATGCCGCCAGATGATGGCGTTGTGCAGGAACATGACGCCGATCACCACAAAGATGAGGGCGATGTAAATGATCCGCACCCAACTGGTGACGCGGGTTCCCAGGTCGCCGGCCAGGCCGCCCTCCTGGTGCACCTTGGTCTGGATAAACTTCTGCGAGACGCCCTGATGGCACTTGCCGCAGGTGGCCTCCAGGTTGGCCTTGTTCACCGTGGAGTGCGGATCGGAAGAAGGAAGGATATTGTGTACGCCATGACAACTGGAACAGTTGGCCGCCACCACGCTGCCGCCCTTTGAGGCCAGCCCGTGGTAGGTATCCATGTAGCTCTGCACGCGGTTGGCAGGCACGCCAAACTCCTGCGACAGGCGCACGCCCTCATGGCAGCGCGCGCAGGTGTCCCTGGCCACGTTCTGCTCCGCCACCGGCGAGTTGGGATCGGTGTGCGACTTGATGGAGTGGATGCCGTGGCAATCCGTGCAGTTGGGCGACATCTGATTGCCGCGCGCGAGCGCCTGCCCATGAATGCTGGCCTTGAAGACGCCGCTTACATCCGCGTGGCACTTGCCGCAGGTCTCCGGCACGGCCATTTTGGAGATGGGAGACTTGGGATCGGTGGCCGGCACAATGCCGTGTGCGCCGTGGCAATCGGTACAAACCGCGGCCTTCTCCGAGCCCTTCTCCACCGCGCGCCCGTGTACGCTCTGCTGATAGCTCACAAACGGCTGCGAACTCACGCCGTTCTGCTCCATCAGAAACTTCTGCCCATGGCAGCGTCCGCAAGTGTAGGGAATGTTGGCGTGGCTTACCGGAGACTTGGGGTCGGAAGCGGGCAGAATCTCATGCACCCCGCCGTGGCAGTCTTCGCAGTTGGCGGCGATGTGGCCGTTCTTGCCGAGCTTGGCGTGCATGCTCTGCAAATAGGCGTCGTGCACCTCCGCATGGCATTGCGTGCACGTCACCTTCTTGGGCGGGGTCTCGTGTCCAAGGGTCTTGACATCGGTGTGGCAATCCACGCAGGCAAACATGGACCCGTGGATGGAGTGTTTGAACTTCTCGTTGTCCACCGCCAGGCTGACCGGCTTGCCGTTCACATCCTTGGTCAGCGCCGCATCGGCATGGCAACTGAGACAGTCTTCATTCTTCAACTTCTTCTCGGCCCGGGCCTGCCAAAGGGAGGCGCTCAAGCCAAAAATAAAAAATAAAGCTAGAAAAAATCGTCCGGACTTCTTGAAGCCGAATCGGGATCCCACAGTCGTTCTCCTTAACCGACCAGCTGCCTCTCATCGCATCCAACAGTGCAGGCATGGTCAATTCCAACAACGCCGACTCCGCTAACTCCGCTGCGTCCAGGTCTCAGACAGCATGGATTTGTGGGTTAGCAACTCGGCTTCCCAGGTCTCAAAATCGAGACCTGGGGCACCCAAGCGTGGTTCAAAATAGACGCTCAAAGAATTAGCTGAAATATGCTGTCAGCGTCAGCACCAGCAGCGTCAAACCAATCGCGATGGCGATGGTGCCCACCACCCGCGAAAAGTGAATCTGCCAGATGTGGGGTTCTTCGCCGCGCCGCTTTTCGAGCTTGCCTTCGGCCACCATCCGCGCATACTCCAGCGGATGCTTGTGCTTCAGTTCCGCTTCCGTCTCCACGCCGGTAAAGATCACCATGTCCATGGGGAAACTGTCCGGGCGCAGGTGGGTGTTGACGAAGTGAATGGAGAAGATGAACAGGATGGCGAGCAATCCCTCTTCACTGTGGATGACCAGCACCGCGTTCAGCGCCCAGCCGGGCAGAATGTGCGCAAAGAAGGGCGCAAACCACATGGCGTAGCCGCTGAAGCCGATCACGATCATGCCCCAGAACACCGCCCAATAATCGAACTTCTCCCAGTAGGCAAAGCGGTCGAAGTTGGGCCGCGGTCCCAGGCCCACGAACCACTTCATGTGCGCGATCAGATCCTTGGCGTCCTTCAGGTTGGCCACCATGGAGTTCGGGCCCCAGAAGACGCCCCGCTCGCGGCGGAAGATGCCGCGCTGGAAGATCTCCTTCAAGTGCAGCAGGAAGGCCAGCGTCAGCACCACCGCGCACAGCTTGTGAAAGAACAGAATGGCGCCAAACCCGCCCACGGCTTTGGCCAGCCCAACCGCCCAGAAGCTCTCGCTAAAGCGCAGCGGCAGGCCGGTGGCGGCCAGACCGAGGAAGGTGGTGAACAGCACGGCGTGCATCATGCGCTGCTCGGGGGTAAATCGCTTGTAGAAGCGCTGGCCAGTGGCGTTTGCCTGGGGGGTCGTCACAACTTCATCCTGATCAGGCATGGTCGCCTCCTTCTTTGCCCTTGTGCTTCATCTGGTTGTAGCGGGCCCGGATCAACCACAACCCGGTGTGAATCATGAAGAACGTCAGCACGCTGGCCAGCAGCAGGTTCATGAACAGCCGGATGTAGAACAGCGCCGGGTTCAGCTTGCGGTCGTGCGAGTTGGCGTGGGGCTGATACTGCACAAAGCTCATGTTGGCGCCCTGATGGCAACGCCCGCAGGTCTTCACCAGGTTGGCCTGGTTCACCGGCGAATCCGGATCGGCGGTGGGCAGAATCTTGTGGGCTCCGTGGCAATCCCAGCAGCGCGCCGTCTCCACATAGCCGCCCAGCAAACCAAGCTGGGAGTGGAAGGTGTCGCGATAGGTGGAGAGCTTGTCCTTGTGGCAGGAGCCGCAGATGGGCGTGGACTGCATGCGGAATTCGCTCTCGGTGGGCTGCAGGATCTGGTGCGCGGTGTGGCAATCGGTGCAGACCGGGGCCTTCATGTTGCCGGCGGCCAGCGCCTTGCCGTGCGCGCCGCCCATGTAGTCGTCCTTGAGCTTGGCGTGGCACTTGCCGCAGGTCTCGGCGATGTTGGCCTTGTTGGTCGGGCTGGTGGGTTCCTTGCGGCTCTGGATGCCGTGCGAGCCGTGGCAGCTCTGGCAGTTGGCCGCCACCAGCAACCCTTCCTTGCTCAGCGCAAATCCGTGGATCGAGTCCATGTACTTGGGATAGACGCTGGCCAGACCGTGCTTCTCCGCCATACCGTTGTTGGCGTGGCACTTGCCGCAGGTATTGGGTACATTCAGTGGATAAACAGCCGAGCGCGAGTCGGTCTTGGGAAAGATCTCATGCGCCGAGCCGTGGCAACTGGTGCAGGGATGCTCGGCCTTGGCCTTGTGCACGCTCCCCGCCAGCGCCGAGGCCGGTTCGGCATGGCACTTGGAGCAATCCACCTTGGCAATCTGCGCCGGGTGCGGATACTCCTTGATGTCGGCGTGGCACATCTTGCAGTCCATGCTTCCATGGACGCTCTTCGTAAACTTGTCGCCATCCACGGCGATGCTGTGGCCGTTGGCATCCTGCATGGTCTTGTCGCCATGGCAGGCCAGGCACTCAGCCTGCGCCCAAACCCGGCCTGAGCCCAGCGCCAGCAGCAAACAGGCCGCCAACAGCACCCGGCATCCACTCCGCCGTAGCGCGGAAGCAGATTGCAACCCAGCCTCCGCGCGATCAACACGTACGGCACTCATCATCGGCCGTCTACTTTCTCCGGTGCACGGGCTTCAGCGACTCCCCTGCTCCGGTTGGACACGGATGGAATCCGGCGGCAGGACGCCGCTCATGTCGTTGGATTCACTGCTATGAAACTGCGTCTCTTCTGTCCCTTGCGGCAGTGACCCGGATCACACTCCAATCGTCATCCCCTTTTCGTGGTCTTTTTCTTGATAGAACGTGCGCAGGCTCCGCCAGGGCCCGTCTCGGCTGCCGCTCCAGGGATGGTGCACAACTCCAGCGCTGGCTGCCAGATGGCCTTTGCCCGGCTTCCAGTATCCCGCGCGGCCGGACGCTCGGCCTGCCAGAGTGATGTGAGTCACATGCCTCCACCACCCCGCTCAAAGACAATAGAGCGGCGAATTGAGGAAATTTACTGATGGCTCCAGCTACCGCTGCTCCCACCCCCGTTATGACCACCCTTCCCGGTGATGCCGTTCGCCAGATTCAGTGGCGCTTTTCAGACCGCTTCGATCTCCAGATGCTGGTGCAGTCTGCCCGCGGCGTGGCCCGTGGCACTGTGGCCCGGCTGGTAGCCGCTGGCGAGCGCAACACCCACGACTGGACCCCCGGCAAGGCCTCCATGATGGAGGAGTTTGACCGCGCTGGCGTGACCGCGGCTTTTATGGAACCGGAAGAGGGCGGCTTCATCGTTGGCCCCAAGAATCTGGCCCTCGCCTTGGCCGCCTTTGAACTGGCCTGGGTGGACGGCGGCGCGGCCACGGCCTCGCTGGCCAGCTTCCTCGCCCTGGCCCCCATTCACGAGCGCGGCACCCAGGAGCAGGTCACCCGTTACAAAACGCTCTGCGCACCCGCCCAGGCCGGCGAAGACCGCGCCCCGTGGCGCGGCGCCTTTGCGCTCACCGAGCCCATCCCCTACGCCGGCGTCGACGCCAGCATGTTGAGCGGCAAGATGCGCATTGTGGACTGGAAGGAAGGCGAAGAGCCCACCCTCCAGATCGACAAGCGCGGCCGCTTCATCACCGGCATCGCCTTTGCCGACTTCATCACCGCCGCCGTCCTCTCCGACGACGCCCGCATCAAGGGCTCCTGCGTCGTCATCCTTGAAAAGGACGACCCCGGCATCTACGACCGCGGCACGCCCACCAAGAAGCTGGTCCATCAGCTCAGCTCCACCGGCGACCCCATCTTCAACCAGACCGTCCCGGCCAACCGCATCGTGGGCGGCTACACCGTCAAGGACGGCATCATCGTCCCCAACTTCAACCACTCGGAAGTGATTGAGGCCGTCTTCCGCCGCACCCGCGTTCCGGTAGGCGTGATGACCAGCGCCAAGCTGATCTCCGCCGTTGAGCCCGTCATCCGCTACCAGCGGGAGCGTTATCGCGGCGCGGAAGGCTCCAAGCCCGGTACCTTGCGCTATGAGCAGGGCATCCAGCAGCGTGAGGATTCGCTGCACCGGCTGGTGGATGTGTGGGCCACCGGCGAAGCCGCTTCCTCGCTCGGCTTTGCCACCTCGCGCCTCTTTGACGTGCTCGAACCCATCGAAAAAGCCAAGTTCCAGATCATGGCCGAGCGCGGCATCCACGGTGGACGCGCCGGAATGAAGGCGCTGAAGGAGAGCGAGCACAAGGCCGTTGAGCTGCTGGCGATGAAGGCCGACGATCCCCGCCGCGCCGAGCTGGAAGCCGACCCCCTGGTCCAATATGTTCTACTGGACGCCCAAGCCAACGTCCTCTGTCCGGCCACCAAGCTCTGGAACACCGGCCACGGCGCCAACATCCTGCGCGAAGCCGTCAGCCTGATGGGCGGCTACGGCATCACCGAGGATTGTCCCGGCTTTCTGGCCAACAAGTGGATGGACGCCCAGTTGGAAGCCACCTACGAAGGCCCCGAGTGCGTGCAGCGCCGCCAGCTCACCGTCTGCATGAACAGCCCGGTCTTCCTGGCCGAGTTCAAGGTGTGGATTCGCGAGATGCGCGCCATCGGCAGCCGCAAGCCGGGCTCCGGTGCCTGCACCCTGGCCAGCGCCATGAACATGTGGCTCTGGACCCTCGGCTTTCTTGAGAACAACAAGGACGCAGCCGGCGCCAAGCTCTATCACGGACAGCGCCAGGGTGTTACCTTCCCGCTGGCCGACGCCATCAGCTGGCTGGTTGCCTCCCGCGCCCAGATTCTTGACGTTCTGGAGCTGGAAGAGAAGGGTCCGCTGGACCCAGTCGCTGCCGAGGGCCTGGACGGCACTCTCCAGTTCCTCTACGACCTCTGCCACGTTCAAGCCGCGGCGGCCGCGGGCGAAGTCTCCCGCATCTGCGCCGAGCTGGTCTTCGGTTACACCTCGCATCCCTGCTGGGAGGAGGAGCAGCATCGCAACTGCTTCCTGGCCACCGAGCTCGACGAGTACGAAGAGACCATGCCCGGCATCAGCGCCATGGCCGTGGACGTGATCGCACCGAACGGCACGCATCCTGACAAGGCCGGCCCCTGCGCCGGTTGCGCCGGATCGGCCGAGTTCCTGCGCCTGCAGAGCAAGCTGACCATGTGCCTGACCGGCTCACGCCTAGCCAAGGATCGCGCCGCCGACAACGTCAGCAAGGTGATGATCCCCGAAGCGCTGGATTACCCGGCGGCGGGCTAAGCATTATATGCAGCCTCTGCTTCGCGTGGCAGACATTCGCATCTCAGGATGACAGCAAGGATCAAGATGGCTGTCATCCTTGCATCTACGCCGAGCGCATCTGCTGCATGCAATGCCTGTCATCCTGAGCGAACGGGGCCCCAGCCGTTCTCATCAGGCTGGGGGTGGTGAGTCGAAGGAGCTGCGGTTGTTTTTCATGCGCTCCGCATTCGCACCAACTTTGGGTGCCCCGGGTCCCTCGCTTTTGGGGACCCGGGAAAGCATGATGTGGGTGCTTTGGTCTTGATTTTGAGACCACGGCAAGCAAGAACCCCGCGCCGTAGGCGCAGTACATGTTAGCCCCACCTTTCAGCGTGGGATAGTCGTCCACAGAGGCAACGTAGTCCCGTAGGGACGGCACGAATCATCGCACCAAGCCGTCTTGAGCAACGCGAAGCGGATTGGCCGCACCGCAGGTGCCCCGTAGGGACGGCACGAATCACCGCACCAGGGCGTCTTGAGCAACGCGAAGCGGATTGGCCGCACCGCAGGTGCCCCGTAGGGGCGCACGAACCGTCCGCATCATACGGAGAGAGAACAATGACCACCGAACCCGAGACCGCCGTAATCATTGACCGCCAGACCATGGAGGTCGACCTGGCCTGTGTCGGCTTTGGCCCCGCCGCGGGCGGCTTCCTCACCACCCTGGTCAACGCCTGGAATGCAGACCCATCCAATCCCGCCTTTGAGAGCCGCGTGGCTCCGGGCATGCCGCTGCAGGTACTCTGCTACGAGCGTGCCGACGATCTGGCCTCCGGCGTCTCGGGCGTTGTAACCAAGGGCAAGGGCATCCGCGCCAGCTTTCCGGAGCTGAACCCGGCCGAGATTCCTATGGCGGTCGACGTCAAGCAGGAAAAAATCTTTTACCTGCTCGACCCCATCGGCGCTAGCAAGCGCTCCTTCCTGCTGCGCATGGGCGACGGCGTGCTCAAACTCCTGGGCGGCCTGGTCGGCGTCAAGGACGCAGCCTACGAACTGCCCTGGGCTCCCGGCTTCCTGCACAAAAGCGGCGGTCTGGTGCTCTCCATTGGCCAGTTCAATCAGTGGGCAGGAACCCAGCTCATGTCCAGCGGTCTGGTCCAGATCTGGCCCTCCATGCCCGTCTCAGAACCCTTGTTTGAGGGCGATGCGGTCACCGGCATTCGCTTGGCCGACCAGGGCGTGGACAAGTTGGGCGCGCCGTCCGACGGCTTCATGGCCGGCATGGACGTGAAAGCCGCGCTCACCGTGGTGGCCGACGGTCCCGTTGGCCAGATCGGCCGCGCCCTCGACGCCAAATTTGGCACCGCCGAGAACCGCCGCGAATGGGCGCTGGGCATGAAGTTCCTGATCGAACTGCCGGAAGACACCGAGCTGGCCGCGGGCACCGTATGGCACACCTTTGGTTTCCCGGAACCGGAGATCTTCGGCTTCCTCTACGTGCATCCGGACCGGCTCTGCTCGGTAGGCATCTTCGTGCCCTCCTGGATGGGCGAGCCCAGCCGCACCGCCTACCGCTACCTGCAGCACTACATCCAGCACCCGCTGCTGTGGAAGCACTTGAAGGACGGCACCCTGCGCAGTTGGGGCGCAAAGTCTCTGGAGGAATCCGGCAAGCACGGCGAGCCGGTACTCAGCGGCAACGGCTTTGCCCGCATCGGCGAGGGCTCCGGCTCCACCAACATGCTCACCGGCTCCGGCGTGGACGAGGCCTGGGTCACCGGCACGCTGCTAGCTGAATCGGTGGTTGAGCTGCTGAAGGCCGGCGAGCCCTTTAGCGAAGCAAATCTCAAAAAGACCTACGAAAAACGCCGCCGAGCGAGCTGGGTGGAACAGGGTGCGCGGGAAGCCATCGACGCCCGCACCGGCTTCCACAAGGGATTCATCCCCGGCCTGATCGGCATGGCGCTCTCCGGCCTTACCGGCGGACGGCTGGCCATCAAGGGCCACATCCCGTCGGCCAGCCAGCAGATCAAGAACTCCCACGCGGCAACACTCGATACCCTGAGCCCTGAAAGAGTCGGCGAGGTTGCACTGGCCGATGCCCGCCCCCTGCACGACGCCCTGATGAGCGCTCGCGGCTGGCCGGAGATTCCCCTGGATGGCCGCCTGCTGGTCACCCACCAGGACGCTCTGCTGATGGGCGGCAAGGTCCAGGCCATGCCCGGCTACGCCGATCACGTGGTCTTCCTCGATCCGGCGCTTTGCGATCATTGCCAGGAAAAGACCTGCGTCAGCATGTGCTCCGGCCAGGCCATCTACCGGGCGGATGGAAACGTCCCCGCCTTCGAGCGCGAGAAGTGCATCCACTGCGGCGCTTGCCTGTGGAACTGCGCCCACCCGCCCCAAGGCGAACTCAGCAACGTCGCCTTCAAGGCCGGATCGGGTGGACTGCATTCGGCGGAAAACTAGCGTACGTTCTGGGCTGTGCCTAAATCCGATCCGGAGTAAACTGGACCGAGGAGGACCGCATCCGATGGTCGAATTGAATTTGGAGGCCGAAGCCGAATCGCTTTTGGAGAGTTTTGCCGCGCGTTCCGGGCAGTCCAAAGCCGAATTCGCTCGCCGGGCCGTTCTCAGCTTCCTCGAAGACAGCGAAGATTGCGAGGCAGCCGTTCAGGCCTTGAAGGAGTCGGAAGGACAACCCAGATTCTCTCTCGCGGAGGTCGTTGAATCCCTTGGCCTGGAACGTGAGTTTTCTTCTCAAAGCGCGAAAACAGTTGGAGAGCCTGGACCGGACGGCACAAAAGCGAATTCTCAGCTTCCTGTTCGAAAGGCTGCTCGCGTCGCCTGACCCGCGCCTGCTGGGCAAGATGCTGGCTGGCGAGTTGGAAGGGATGATTCGCTACCGGGTGGGAGATTTCAGCCTGATCTGCCGGCTGGAAGATCGAGCGCTGACGATCCTGGTCATCGAAGTCGGCCACCGGAGGGAAATCTACCGATAGCGCGCGGCGGCGAACACTCCAACATCGCCTTCAAGGCTGGCTCCGGCGGCTTGCGTTCCGAGGAAAACTAGTTGAGAGCTTTCAGCCGTCAGCTCTGACTCATGCAGTTATACTCACTGCGTGAGGTAAGCCATGAAAAAAACTGTCGCCATTTTGTTTCTTCTCGTTCTTTCCTTGTCGCTGGCGCACGGACAAAAGTCCCGATACGGCCAGCCGCCGCCAATAGCCGCGCCAGGGACCGATTTTCCCATTCATGTGCATATCTCCGGCATACACTTCTTCACGCAGTGCTATGGAAGAAACGACTGTGTGGATGTCTTCCGAATCGACGCACTCTTGGACGGCAAGAAAGTGGAACTCTCCGGTGACTTAGGAATGCCTTCCAAACAGCACCGGGCCGAGATCGTTCCCGGCAGCAATCTTCAGGCTCGACTCTGGAAGGATTCTCACAAGATCGAAGGCACTCCGATGTTTCAGGTCTATGAACTTGTCTGGCCAGATCGAACCGTCTGGCTATGCACCGTTACCGGCATTTCCGAGTAACGAGTGAGCGCCGTATTCAGGCGGCCCGGAGGGGCCGCACGAAGATAGTCCAGGGTGGACCTGAAGCGGGGCGGAAGGGGAACCTGGGTGCAGCCGCCGTGTTCATCCCGGAGCCCCGTAGGGCGACACGAAACGTTCGCTCGTAGACAAGTTTATGCGCAGTTCGTGCGCCCCTCCGGGGCGCGTACTCGTTGAAATGGGCGTTCTCCCCAGGTTCCCTCCTTCCCCCTCGACTTCGCTCGGGGCCAGGATCCACCCGGGGCTACTTTCGCCTGGACCCTCCGGGTCTGTTCTCGCGGCGAGTCCCGGGCTGTTGCAGCGGTTTGCTTCTCGCGGAGATCGCAGGGAGCCTCCAGCGCAGGCCTGCATTTCCGCGCGCCGCACCACCGCATTCGACTTCAGTCGCCCCACACCCGCCCCAGGGAATTTAAACTGTAGAGAGATTTTCAAAACAAAGAGGACAGAAACGTGCCCACCCAACTCCAGATCGTGGTCTGCGCCGGGATTGTTCCCGATCCGCTTCAGACACTCGAACCCGTCACCACGCCCACCGGCCCGGGGCTGAAGAACGAAATGGTTCTGCCGGCCGTGCTCGATCCCTGGGCCTCCTCCGCGCTGTATGAGGCTGCCGCGCTGGCCGCGAAGAACCCTGGCTCCAAGCTGTGGCTGGTCTCGCTCGGCCCCAAAGCCAAGCTGCAGCAGGTGATGATGACCGTCGCCCAGAAGGTTGCCTTTGAACTGGTGCCGGTGGACGGCCCCATCGGCGGCTTCCCCGACGCGCACGCCACCGCCGCTGCTCTGGCGGAAGCTATTGAAGCCATTTCAGGGCTTGATCAAGCAAAGCTCCTCGTCTTCGGTGGCTGGGAGTCGGCCTCGCGTGGTGCGGGCGTTACGCTCCAACTCATCGGCGAAAGACTCGGCATCACAGAACAATTCCAGGGCGTTGACCAGATCACGCTCCAGGACGACGGCAGCTTTGAGGTGCTGGAACGCGTGGAAGGCGGCAAACATCAGGTTTCAGTCTGCACCGCTGCTCCGGCGGTGCTGGGCTGGGCCACTGGATCGCTCGCCGAGCCGCGCAACAACCCGCAGATCGGCATGGCCAACATGCGGACGATCATGCCCGCGTTGATGAAGGCCAAGAACGTGAAGCTCGACCCGAACGGCCTGAGCTACGTCTCCGTGAGCCTGCCCAAGCAGGTGCGCGAGACGCGCGTGGAGAAGAACATGAGTCCGGACGAGATTGCCGCCGAGCTCGCAGCCTGGATTGCAGCCGAGTAGCAATCACGGTTGTTTGTGAGATGAGTGGGTCGTTCCCTGCTGCAGATAAACGATCCACGGAGCTTTGTATCAGGGCACGACTTTAGTCGTGCCGATAGGGCTCAATAAAACACCCGGGGCTTTAGCCCCTGAGGAATGTAAAGATGGAATCGATCCTCGTACTTACGCACACGGACGGCTCGGCGCTCACCAAGGCTTCGCTGGAGGCGGTTGCCGCGGGCCAGGAGCTGGCCGCGCGCCTCTCCGCACCGCTCGCCATCGGTATCGTTGGCGCGCCTGAGGCGCTGAACGCCGTGGCCGCTACCGGCGCCAAGTTCTTCGCCGTCACGGGCGAGGCCTTTACCCAGGCCCGCTACGCCACCGACGCCGCCGCGCTGGAAGCTCTCTGCCGCGCCGCCGGAGCCACCATCGTGCTCGCCCCTGGCAGCTCGCGCTTTGCGCGCGTGGCCGCTGGCGTGGCCGCTCGTTTGGGTGGATTTGTTGACACTCACATCACCGCTCTCAGTGGCGATGCGACCGTGGAAGCCAGCCGCTGGTTCTACCGTCAGCGCATTGAGGCCGTGCTCTCCCGCAGCTCGCGCCCCTGGGTGCTGGTGCTCGACGCGGGCAGCCGCGCGCCCTTCGTTGCCGAGCCCGGCACAGCCACCGTGGAGACGGTTGCCGTTGAAGCTCCCGCCACCCGCACCACTGTTACCGGCGTGCGCGCGCCTCAGCAGGGCCAGCAGACCATCCGGCCGGACGCCAAGCTGCTGTTTGTGGCCGGCGCTGGCTGGACCAAGAAGCAACCCGACGGCCAGATCCACACCGACAAAGCCGCCGAG